>NZ_JBUXKP010000002.1:0-744694 GCF_055502675.1 Pseudoduganella sp. jia 12 | reverse complement strand
ATTACTCACCCGTTCGCCACTCGTCAGCGGAGCAAGCTCCCTGTTACCGTTCGACTTGCATGTGTAAAGCATGCCGCCAGCGTTCAATCTGAGCCAGGATCAAACTCTTCAGTTTAATCTCTGTTTTATGTCGTTTCCGACATGGTCACTCACTCAAATAACTGACGAATCATCCGAAGATGATTACGTTATTACTTGTGTAAGCGTTTGCTGCTATATTTTGAGCATTCCGGACCGAAATCCGGAGGCACATCGCATCAAACGCCCACACTTATCGACTGTTGATTGTTAAAGAATTCTGCCCTTGAAGGCCTTGCCGCTTTGTTGACAAATCGTTGTGTTTGTCAGCAGCAGAGAAGCGAGATTATCGGGTATTTCGTGCGATTCATCAAGCTTCTTTTTTGCCTCGCTTCAACTTGCTTGCTTCACTTTCGTGTCAGCGCGTTGCTGCGAGGGACAGAACTATAGCAATCCCGCTGCTGCCGCGCAAGTACTTTCTTGCACCTCCGACCATCCAGCCCTTTTTCATTCCAGGCCCGCGATTGCGCAGCCTGTCGCACGCCTCTCGCCCTGGTGGACAGTTTTGCGTAACGTTATCTACACTTGCTCCCATATATATAGAGAACGAAGGCCGTCGATGTTCCCCACGCCAAAAACACAAGAAACCGTGAAGACCGTACTGGCCTCGCTGCACAAAGGCTTCGACCAGACCGCGACCTGGGTCACGCAATTATCCTGGTGGAAGTTTTTCCTGTTTGCCGCGCTGGCACTGATCGCCGCCTCGATCCTTCAGGATGAACTGTTTTCGCCGAATATGGATGAAGACGTAGCCATCCGTTCACACAAGCGCCCCAGTGACGGCAGCGCTACCAGCATCGTCATCGATGACAGCGGCATTCACTTCAATCCACGCGGCGGCAAGTTGCGCAATCCGGCGCCTGCCGAGCCAGTGGGGCCTCCCGATGCCAGCGAATTGCCGGATGCGCCCGCACCACCCGATGCGCCGGATGCGCCAGATGTACCGGATGCCCCTCCCGTGGCGCCAGCGGCTCCGGCAGCGCCTGCGGCACCCGCCGCACCGGCTGCGCCCATGGGCAAAACCAGGACCGCGCCCGTCGTCACCAATCTTCCCGGCGAGGAGGTCCACATCGAGTTGCCGCCACAGATCGGCGAGGAACTGTCCAATGCGCTCGAAGAAGCCGTCGACAACGCGGCCGAGGAAAAAGTATCGCGCTATCACGAACAGGCATCGACGTGGTTCCAGAGCTTTGTCTTCCTGCTGGTACTCACCTTGTTCGGCATGAAAGCGCTGATGGGTGGGAAAAGGCGTGCCGAAGCGGAAACCCAGAGCGCCAATGCGGCCGCCGAGCGCGCTGCCATGCAGCGCCAGCTCTCCGAGGCCAAGATGCAGATGATGCAGGCGCAGGTCGAGCCGCACTTCCTGTTCAACACGCTGGCCTCTGTCGAACACCTGATCGAGACCGATCCGCCGCGCGCCTCGGCCATGCAACGCAGCCTGATCAAATATCTGCGTGCGGTACTGCCCCAGATGCGCGACAACACGCTGATTACCAATCTCGGCCGCGAGGCGGACATGGTGCTGGCTTACCTGGCGTTGTTGAAGATGCGCATGGAAGAACGCCTGACGATCGACTTCGACATTCCCGACGGCTTGCGCAGTGCGGCGTTCCCGCCAATGATGCTGCAATCGATGGTGGAAAACGCCATCAAGCATGGTCTCGAAGGCAAGGCGGAGGGCGGCACGCTGAAGGTGCGGGCCGACGTGGCGCACAGCAAGCTGCGCGTGATCGTCGCCGACGACGGGCTCGGTTTCGGCGCCAAGCCCAGCGACGGCACGGGCCTGGGCTTGATGACGATTCGCGAGCGGCTCAAACTGTTGCACGGCGATGCGGGCCAGCTGCGCATCGAGCCGAACCGGCCGAGCGGCGTGATCGCGACAATCGAAGTGCCCTACCAGTTGTCGGATGTGGCCCGCAAAGGTGCGGCTCAATAAAGCTGGATCAATGAAGGCATTGCATGGGGCACCGATTCATTGAATAATTGACACCCCTGCCCTCACTCCTGCGAATCATGCCTACCGCGATTTTAGCCGACGATGAACGTTTGATGCGCGACCAGCTGCGCATGCGCCTTGGCCAGGTGTGGCCGGATCTGGAGATCGTGGGCGAGGCGAAGAACGGCGACGAAGCAATCGAACTCGTCGACGAACTGAAGCCTGACTTCACCTTCCTCGACATCCGGATGCCTGGCAAGACAGGCATGGAAGCAGCCGCCGCCATCGGCAACAAGAGCCATGTCGTATTCGTGACCGCCTACGATGCCTACGCGGTGGAAGCGTTCGAGCGCGGCGCCGTCGATTACGTGCTCAAGCCGCCCGAGCCGGAGCGGCTGAAAATCACGGCCGACCGCCTGAGAGACCGGCTGAACAAGCCGGCTGGGGACGTCAACGCCAGCGTGACAGCGATGCTGTCGCAGCTTGCCGAAAAAATCACCGCGCCAAAACCCAAGTTCCTGCAGTGGATACAAGCCAGTATCGGCCAGGATTTGCGCATGATTCCCGTCGAGGAAATCCTGTTTTTCCGTTCCGACGAAAAATACACCTGCGTGCAGACCGACAAGTTCGAAGCCCTGATCCGCAAACCCGTGCGCGACCTGGCCGATGAACTGGACCCTGCGCTGTTCTGGCAAATCCACCGCGCCACCCTGGTGAATGTGAACGCGATCGAAGGCGTGACGCGCGATATCCGCGGCCGCCACCTGGTAATGATCAAGGGACGGCCCGAGAAGCTGGAAGTAAGCCGCAGCTTCCTGCACCTGTTCAAGCAAATGTAATTTCATCTGCGCAACTGCGCTACATCAATCGTCCCGAACCCGGCTGTATTAGGGTTTTCAAGCGGCTGCCCGCTTTCAGCCGAAGGGAGATCAGATGTCCATGTCACGACCATTGCTGATGGCGGCGCTGCTTATCGCCGTGCGTCTTGCCTGGCGGCTCGATGCGAGGCCTGCCACGTTCGCCGCGCAGCGCGAGGCCGACGCACGCGCCCGGATGGCCGACGCACGCGCCCGGATGGCCGGGCGCCGCGCCACCGACTATGCGCTGGAGAATATCCGGGAAGAGGAACGCACCCATATCGCGCGCGAGCTGCACGACGACCTGGGCCAGTTGCTGGCCACGCTGCGCGTGGACATGAGCTTGCTGATGCAGCGACCGGTCAGCGACCAGGCGACGCGTGACCTGCTCGCCGGCATGGACGGGCGGCTGCTGTCGGCGATCACGTCGCTCCGGCGCATCGCCAGCAACCTGCGCCCGCATGCGCTCGATGAAGGTGGCTTGTATTTCGCGCTGCAATCGCTGCGGCACGAATTCGAGGAACGCCAAGGTGTGGCCTGCGAACTCGTCGCCCGTGAAGACGAACTGATGCTGAACGACCGCTACAGCACCGCGATCTTCCGTATCGTGCAGGAGTCGCTCACGAATATCGCGCGGCATGCGCAGGCCGGCCACGTGCGCATCGCCTTGCGTCGGCAGTGCAACACGCTATTCCTGATCATCGAGGACGACGGCCGTGGCATTGCCCAGACGGACATGGAAAAACCGTCGTCATTCGGCCTGCTCGGCATGCACGAACGCGTGTGGGCGATCCGCGGCGATATCTCGATCACCGGCAGCCATCGCGGCACCAGGATTGCGATCCATCTCCCCATGCCGGAGGAAGCCGGTGCACAAGCCTGCCGATGATTTACCCGCGTGCCGGAACGCCCGCGGCTTTCTCCCGGATCGCTCGCCACAAAAAAAACGCCCGGTTCGTACCGGGCGTCTTGCCGTACTCCAAGGATCAGGACGTCAGAAAGTGTGACGGATACCCAGGTTGAAGCCGGTGTCGCCGCTGCCTGCCTCGTTGTTGTTACCCACGGTATAGCCTGCGCCGTTCTTGTTGTCGATCTTCGCGTAAGCAACGTAGGCGCTGGTGCGCTTCGACAGGTCGTGCGAGTAGCCAACGGCCCACTGGCGCGCATCCTGGTTGTTGGCGGTCTTGTCGTTCTTGTTCATCCACGAAGCCATGATCCGGCCGGAACCGACCGGCACCTGCACGCCCAGCAGCGCATCGTCCGCTTCGAGCGAAGCGCGCGGCGCCACGGCGTAGCCGAAGGCATTGGCGACCGGGATCGGCGAGCTGTTCAGGCCCTTGTCGCGCTCGAAGGCGGCGAATACCTTGACGACCTTGAAGTCATAGTTCACGGCCAGCAGCGTGTTCTTGCCGTTTTCACGGTCGGCGGCCGGCGTGGTACCCGAGGCGGCCACGTCGTTATTGCGGTTGTTGTACACCAGGCTGGCGTTCAGCGGACCTTGCGAGTAGTTGAAGCCGATCGAGAACAGACGGCCTGCTTCGCTGTCGCCGGACTGCTCGCCCAGCGCGTACATGCCTTCGATCGAGAAGCCGGACCATTTCGGCGTCGTGTACACGATTGCGTTCGACACGCGGGTGTTCACGCCACCGGCCGGGAACAGGTTCTTGGCGCTGCCGGCATAGCCTGCGCCGAACGGATCGGCGACTTTCGACAGTGCGTTATACAGCGGGTTGTACTGACGGCCCAGCGTCAGCGTACCCAGCGTCTTGCTGGACAGGCCCACGAAGGCCTGGCGATTGAACAGCGTGCCCGAGCTGTCGACCGTGCCATCGTCCAGCTTGTAGCCCGATTCCAGCGTGAAGATCGCCGACAGACCGTTGCCCAGGTCTTCGGTACCGCGGAAGCCAATGCGCGACTGGCTGCCAATACCGCTCGTCACCTTGGTGACATCGCCATTCGCACCACCGGTCTCGCGAACGATACCTGCATCGACGATACCGTAGATGGTCACGTTGGACTGGGCGGATGCGGTGGCGGCGAAGCTGCCGGCGATAAGTGCGGCCAGGGTAAGTTTTTTCACTTTGATGTTCTCTTGTTGAAGTTGGTCGGCTGTGAGACCGCTGTGGATCTGACGCGGCGTATGATGCCTTCCAAATACTTCAACAATATGACATCGCCAACTTGTTACCAAAACGAAACAGGCATTGCCTTTATTTCAGCCGGGCTGTCAGCAGCCAGTAATGCGCCAGCCGGTGGATACGGATGTCCTTCGTGGCCGTCGCCAGTTTCTTGCGCAGGAAGCTGTCGGTCGGGAAGTTCTTGATGACTTCCAGCCGCTCGCCGGATGCCAGGAGGCGGAACTGGTAAGTGTTTCCTTCCAGATCGGTGCGTGCGATGACCGTGCTGCTACCATCGACATAGACGCTATCGAGCAGCACCAGCAGCACGTCCTTGCCCAGCTTTGCACGCAGCTGCGCGAGGAAACGCTCCTGCTCTTCCCGCTTCACGTGCGACCACCAGAAACCGGCGAACACGGCCGTGTACTGGCCTGGCGACAGCGGCAGGTCCCAGGCATCGGCCTGCGCGAATGTCACGTTGTCCGCCTGCTGGCGCGAGCGCGCCAGGGCCAGCACTTCCTCGTTGACGTCCGTCGCATGCACCGAGGCAGCGGCCGGCGCGATCACGCGTGTCCAGTAGCCGGTGCCGCAAGCCAGTTCGAGTACCTTGTGCCCGCGCAGCAGCTCGGCTACCTTGCCGCGCATCGCAGCCAGGTCGGCCTGCCGCTCCGGCTTGTCGTAGGCATCTTCGATGGCGGCCGCGTTCAGCGCGTAAAACTGTTTCAGTGTGACTTGATTCATAATTCGTAGTTTTCGTGCTCGCCCCGCATCGCCTGCTCGACGAGTTTGCGGTTCAGCGTGGGGGCCAATAATTCGATGAACGTATAAATATAGGAGCGCAAGTAAGCGCCCTGCTTCACCGCCACCCGCGACACGTTCATGCCGAACAGGTGACCGACCGAGATGGCGCGCAGGCTGCGATCCCGCTCGGCGTCGAAGGCCATGCCGGCAATGATGCCGATCCCCATGCCAAGTTCCACGTAGGTCTTGATGACGTCGGCATCGATCGCTTCGAGCAGCACGTCCGGCTTCAGGCCGCGCAGCGAGAATGCATGGTCGATCTTGCTGCGGCCGGCAAATGCGCCATCGTAGGTGATGACCGGATACGAGGCAATGTCTTCCAGCGTGACGGATTTACCCTTGAGCAACGGATGCTCGGGCGGCACCACGAGCACGTGCTCCCATTGATAGCAAGGCAACGTGATCAGGCCATCCACGCCGGCAATCGATTCGGTGGCGATCGCCAGGTCGGCCTGGTCCCGTTGCACCATCTCGGCGATCTGGCGAGGATTTCCCTGCAATAAAGACAGGCGCACCTTGGGGAACTTCAGCATGAATGCCTGCACCACCTTCGGCAGCGTGTAGCGGGCCTGCGTGTGCGTGGTGGCGATCGTGAAGCTGCCACTGTCCTGTGCCGCATATTCCTTGCCGATCCGCTTCAGGCTGTCGATTTCCTGCATGATCAGCTCGACCGACTGCAGCACCAGGCGGCCGGGTTCGGTCAACCCGCGAATCCGTTTGCCGTGGCGGGTGAAGATATCCACGCCCAACTCTTCTTCGAGCTCGATGATGGCCTTGGAAACGCCGGGCTGCGACGTAAACAGCGCCTTGGCGGCATCGGTCAGGTTGTAGTTCTGGCGGACGGCTTCCCGTACGAAGCGAAGTTGATGAAGATTCATGTAGTTCCCGGCGGTAAGTCCGCTATTTTACGCTGAAGCTTATACCCCCTACGCATATAAGCAAATAAAGACTAAGTAGTTTGGAATAAAGCGTGAGTTTATTACGATAACGCCTATCTTGGGGACAACCTGTCGGGAGAGCCCGTCGGCGAGCCCGCCGGTAAGCTCCATGCTTTGCGATTATAGGAACGCTATGTACCAATACGATCAATACGACCATCTCATCGTGCGAGAACGCATCGCGCAGTACCGCGACCAGGTGCAGCGCCGGCTGTCCGGTGAGCTGGCCGAAGAAGAATTCCTGCCGCTGCGCCTGCAGAACGGCCTGTACATGCAGCGTCATGCGTACATGCTGCGGATCGCCGTGCCCTACGGCCTGCTGTCGTCCGCGCAGATGCGCATGTTTGCCCATATCGCCCGCAAGTACGACCGCGGCTATGGCCACTTCACCACGCGCCAGAACATCCAGTTCAACTGGATCGAGCTGGAACAGACCCCGGATATCCTGGCCGACCTCGCCTCCGTCGAGATGCACGCGATCCAGACGTCGGGCAACTGCATCCGCAACGTGACCTCGGACGAATTCGCCGGCGTGGCCGCCGACGAGATCATCGATCCGCGCCCGTATGCAGAAGTGCTGCGCCAGTGGTCCACGTTCCACCCCGAGTTCATCGCCCTGCCCCGCAAGTTCAAGGTGGCGATCAATGGTGCCGTGGAAGACCGCGCCGCGATCGCGATCCACGACATCGGCCTGACCGTGGTGAAGAACGAAGCCGGCGAGATCGGCTTCAAGGTGATGGTCGGCGGCGGCATGGGCCGCACCCCGATCATCGGCACCACGATCCGCGAGTTCCTGCCGCGCGAACACCTGCTGACGTACACGGAAGCGATCATGCGCGTGTATAACCAGTACGGCCGCCGCGACAACAAGTACAAGGCGCGCATCAAGATCCTGCTGAAGGCGATCGGCGCCGAGGAATTCACGCGCCAGGTCGAAGAGGAATGGACTGACCTGAAAGGCACCGAGGAAACGCTGACGCTCGAAGAAATGGAGCGCGTGATCGCCTACTTCCAGCCGCACCCCTACGAGCAGCTGGAAGCGATCGATCCGCGTGCCGGCCACGAAGACAATAAAGCCTTTGCCAACTGGCTGAACCGCAACGTCAAGCCGCACAAGCAGGCTGGCTATGCCGCCGTGATCCTGTCGCTGAAGAAAACCGGCGTGCCGCCGGGCGACGCCACCGCGGAACAGATGGACTTCATGGCCGACCTGGCCGACCGCTACAGCTTCGGCGAACTGCGCGTGACGCACGAGCAGAACATCGTGCTGGCGGACGTGAAGCAATCGCAGCTGTTCGACCTGTGGAAGGAAATCAAGGCGCATGGCCTGGCCACGCCGAACATCGGCCTGCTGACGGACATCATCTGCTGCCCGGGCGGCGACTTCTGCTCGCTGGCCAACGCGAAATCGATCCCGATCTCGGCCGCCATCGCGGAACGCTTCGACCACCTCGATTTCCTGCACGACATCGGCGACATCGAACTGAACATCAGCGGCTGCATCAACGCCTGCGGCCACCACCACGTGGGCAATATCGGCGTGCTGGGCGTCGACAAGGATGGCAGCGAATGGTATCAGGTGTCGATCGGCGGTGCGCAGGGCAACGCGACCGCGATCGGCAAGATCATCGGCCCGTCGTTCTCCGCGCACCAGATGCCGGAAGTGATCGACCGCCTGCTGCAGGTTTACCTGCGCGAACGCACGCCGGACGAGAAATTCGTCGACACCGTGCAGCGCCTGGGCATCGCCCCGTTCAAGGAACATGTTTATGCAACGCCCATCAACGAACCGGGCCGCCTGGTAGGAGAAGACGAATATGCCTGATCAAAAAATCATCAAGGGTCAAGAGATCGTCACGGACGACTGGACCGTACTGCGCCTCGAAGAAGGCCAGGAGCCGGCCACCGTGGAAGTGGCCGCCGGCAAGGTCATCGTGCCTTTGACGGTGTGGCAGGCGCAGAAGGAAACGCTGGCCGCCCGCCCTGACATCGGCGTGTGGCTGCAGTCCGACGAACGCCCCGAGGAACTGAAGGGCGAGCTGGACAAGTTCAGCGTGATCGCCGTGAACTTCCCGAAGTTCACCGATGGCCGCGGCTACTCGATCGCCTACAACCTGCGCATGCGCCTCGGCTATACCGGCGAGCTGCGCGCGATCGGCGACGTGCTGCGCGACCAGCTGTTCCAGATGAAGCGCACCGGCTTCGATGCGTATGCGCCGCGCCCGGACCGCAGCATCGAGGATGCGCTGAAAGGCCTGACCGTGTTTTCCGAAACCTACCAGGCCTCGGTGGACGACAAGTTGCCGCTGTTCCGCCGCCATCCCCGCACGGCCGGCGCACGCGAGCACAACGACGTCGGCGCGGGCATCTGAGCCGGTCAAAGGAAACCACATGAGCAAGCTCGATTCTCTCGTCGCGTCCACCAGGCAGACCCTGGAACTGATCGCACGCGAGTACACGCCAGCCGTGTTCGCATCCAGCCTCGCCGCCGAGGACATGGTGCTGACGGACCTGATTTTGAAAGCGAAGCTGCCGATCGGCATCTTCTCGCTGGAAACGGGCCGCCTGCACAAGGAAACGCTGGCAATGCTGGACCGCGTGAAGGACCACTACGGCTACGACATCGCGCTGTACCGCCCGCAGCCGGAAGCGGTGGAACAGTACGTGGCGCAGAACGGCCTGAATGCTTTCTATGACAGCGTGGACATGCGCAAGGAATGCTGCCGCATCCGCAAGGTCGAGCCGCTCGGCCGGGCGCTGGCCGGCAACAAGGCCTGGATCACGGGCCAGCGCCGCGCGCAGTCGAACACCCGGGGCTCGCTGCAGGTGCACGAGGACGATCCCGGCCACCTGATGGACAAGTTCAATCCGCTGGCCGACTGGTCCGAGGAAGACGTGTGGGAATACCTGCGCGCCAACGACGTGCCGACCAATGCGCTGCACGACCAGGGTTTCCCGTCGATCGGCTGCGAACCGTGCACCCGCGCGGTCCAGCCGGGCGAGGATGTCCGTGCGGGCCGCTGGTGGTGGGAAAACCCCGAATCGAAGGAATGCGGGCTGCACGTCGTCGACGGCAAGCTCATTCGAATCAAATCCGTGGCGGCATAAACATACGCTGGCCACAACAAGAGAAAACAAATGAACGCACTGGCAGAAAATCAGATCACCGGGCTGGAGGACGTGAACTCGCGTCACCTGGACGCCCTCGAATCGGAAGCGATCCACATCCTGCGCGAAGTGGCCGCGGAATGCGCCAATCCCGCGCTGCTGTTCTCCGGCGGCAAAGATTCGGTTGTCCTGCTGCGCCTGGCCGAAAAGGCTTTCCGCCCGGGTAAATTCCCGTTCCCGCTGGTGCACGTGGATACCGGCCACAACTTCCCGGAAGTAATCGAGTTCCGCGACCGCCGCGTGGCCGAACTGGGCGAACGCCTGATCGTGGGCTCCGTCGAAGAATCGATCCGCAAAGGCACCGTGCGCCTGCGTAACCCGGCAACGGATTCGCGCAATGCCGCGCAAGCCGTCACGCTGCTGGAAACGATCGCCGAACACGGCTTCGACGCCTGCATCGGCGGCGCTCGCCGCGACGAGGAAAAGGCCCGTGCCAAGGAACGCATCTTCTCGTTCCGCGACGAATTCGGCCAGTGGGATCCGAAGGCGCAGCGCCCGGAACTGTGGGACCTGTATAACACCCGCGTGCACCCGGGCGAGAACATGCGCGTGTTCCCGATCTCGAACTGGACGGAGCTGGACGTGTGGCAGTACATCGCCCGCGAAAAGCTGACCCTGCCATCGATCTACTTCGCGCACGAACGCCAGGTCATTCCACGCAACGGCCTGCTGGTGCCGCTGACGGACATCACGCCGCCGCGCGAAGGCGAAACGGTGGAAACGCAGGTGGTGCGCTTCCGCACCGTGGGCGACATCTCGTGCACCTGCCCCGTGTCGTCCGATGCGGCCGATGTCGATGCGATCATCGCCGAGACGGCCGTCACGCAGGTCACTGAACGGGGCGCGACGCGGATGGACGACCAGACCTCCGAAGCCTCGATGGAAAAACGCAAGAAAGCCGGATACTTCTGATGAACGCCATGACCAAAGAACAAATTAGCCAATCGCCGGACGCTGCATCGTCCCTGCTGCGCTTCATCACCGCCGGTTCCGTCGACGATGGCAAGAGCACCCTGATCGGCCGCCTGCTGTTCGACAGCAAGGGCATCTTCGCCGACCAGCTGGCCGCCGTTTCGCGCGCCAAGCACAAGCGCACCGTGGGCGACACGATCGACCTGTCGCTGCTGACGGACGGCCTGGAAGCGGAGCGCGAACAGGGCATCACGATCGACGTGGCCTACCGTTATTTCGCCACGCCGAAGCGCAAGTTCATCATCGCCGACACGCCGGGCCACGAGCAGTACACCCGCAACATGGTGACGGGCGCCTCGACCGCCGATGCCGTCATCATCCTGGTCGACGTATCGAAAGTGAAGCTGCGCGAAGATGGCGGCGTGGATTTGCTGATTCAGACCAAGCGCCACTCGACGATCGCGCACCTGCTGCAGATCGAGCACGTGGTGGTGGCCGTCAACAAGATGGACCTGGTGAACTACGACCAGGAAGTGTACGACCGCATCGTCAAGGCCTACGCCGAATTCGCACAGACGCTGGGCCTGAAGGACATCACGGCGATCCCGCTGTCGGCGCTCACCGGCGACAACGTGGTCGAGAAGAGCGCCAGCATGGCCTGGTACGGAGGCCCGACCCTGATCGAGCTGCTCGAATCGCTGTCCGTGTACGACGAATCGCACGCGTCGCCGTTCCGCTTCCCGGTGCAGCTGGTAGCCCGCCACAATGGCCACGAAGCCAACGACTTCCGCGGCTACATGGGCCGCATCGAAGCCGGCAAGGTGTCCGTCGGCGACAAGCTGGTGGTGCAGCCTTCCGGCCATACCGCCACGGTGAGGGAGATCGTGACGTTCGACGGCGCGCTGGAAACGGCCACCGCCGGCCAGTCGGTGACGATCGTGCTGAACGAATACGTGGATGTGTCGCGCGGCGACGTGCTGGCATCCGCCGACCAGCCGGCCACGCTGCTCAAGCAGGTGAACGCCGACGTGTGCTGGCTGTCCGAAGAGCCACTGGACCTGCGCCGCAAGTACTGGCTCAAGCACGGTACCAAGCAGACCGCCGCGAAGATCACAAAGATCGACTCGATCCTTGACATCAACACGCAGCAGCGTCACGATGCCGAGGCGCTGAAGCTGAACGACGTGGCCCGTATCGGCCTGACCGTGCAGCAGCCGCTGGCCGCCGATGCCTATGCCGACATCCGCGCGACGGGCGCCTTCATCCTGATCGATGAAGTCACGCACCAGACCGTGGCGGCGGGCATGATCCGGCTTCAGGATCAGCCTTGATTCGCGCGCCACGGCGAGCAAGCAGCCTATAAAAGATCCTCACCTTCACCAGCCAGCACGGGAGTCCGGTTTGCCAGCAGTCGGAAAAGTTTATTTGGTGGGCGCCGGTCCCGGCGCCGCGGACCTGATCACGGTGCGCGGTGCCCGGCTGCTGGCCGAAGCCGAAGTGGTGCTGTACGACGCGCTGGTTACCCCGGAAATGCTGGCGCTGTGCCCGCAGGCCGACCTGGTGTCGGTCGGCAAGCGCGCCGGCCAGCGTTCGGCGGCACAGGAATTCATCAACCAGCAACTGATCGAGAGCGCACGCAAGTATGCACGCGTGGTGCGCCTGAAGGGTGGCGACCCGATGCTGTTCGGCCGCGCCGACGAGGAATTGACGGCGCTGGAAGCGGAAGGCATCGAGGTCGAAGTGGTGCCCGGCATTACCACGGCCGTCGCCGCAGCGGCGGCGGCCAAGCAACCATTGACGAAACGGGGCGTGGCCCGCAGCGTGGCCTTCTTCACGTCGAGCACGGCGCCGGACCAGGACGACCTGTCCGGCATTCCGTCCACCGACACGCTGGTGCAGTACATGGGCGGCCGCGAAGCCATCGCCACCGCCCAGCGCCTGCTGCAGCAGGGCCGCCGGCCCGATACGCCGGTGCTGGTGCTGGAAAACGTGAGCCGCCCCGACCAGCGCATCGAGCGCATTACGCTGGACAAGCTGGCGCACGGCCTCGGCTCGCCGCACGGCCCCGTGCTGGTCATGGTGGGCGAGGCCATGGAAGCCCGGCCGCTGCAGTCACGCTGATACCGCTACCGCACTGCGCGATCGCGCTGCTTTCACATTACGGCTGGGTAGCGGGCGCCCTGCCCGCGGGGTTCTCCTTATAATGGGAAAAAGCCCATGATATGAAAGTCGACCCCAAACAACCCAACAAGGGCGATGTCCCCGACGACGCCGACCTGCCCGAAGACGGCGACTTTTCCGATATGCTGAGCGAGATGCGCATCGTGTTGCCCGGTGCGCAAACGCTGGCCGCCTTCCTGATCATCCTGCCGTTCAACGGCGGGTTCCGGAATATCGTTCAGTCGGAAAAATACGTGTTCCTCGCCACGCTGTTCTTTGCGCTCTCGAGCCTGATCCTGCTGTCGGGCCCTGCCGTGCAACATCGCGTGATGCGGCCGTTGATGAACCGCGAACGCTTCAAGCGGTATGCGACGCGGCAGATCGTGGCCGGCTCGGTCGCCCTCGGCATCGCCCTCGTTCTGGGCACCAATCTCGTGGTCTCCGAAGTATTCGGCCACCGGATCGGCCTGGGCGTGGCCGCCGCGATCGGCATCATCGTCAGCTCGGTCTGGTGGCTGCTGCCGCTCTGGCTCAAGAGCAAGAAGCGCGTCTAGCGCAAGTTCGGCTTGCAAGCGGCTTGCATGCCGCTTGTACTGGGCTGCGCACCGCACTGCTAGAATACCGCCTTTTGCACAGATCGGGAGGCAGCATGGGACAGGCACACGACGTACTGGAGCGGGCGCGCGCAGCGCGGCTGGAGGGCCGGTACGAGGACGCGCTGCGCGACCACCTGTGGTTCCACGAGAATGCGCTGGCCGTCGAGCCGGGCCTGGCCGGCGTGCGCCTGTCCTTCGCGCTGCGCGACTGGATCTACCTTGCCGAGCAGTTTCCGCTGGCGCGCCGCGCGCTACAGGGCCTGCGCGACCGCGATACGGCCCGCATGCTGACCGGCGGCGAATCGCGCGACCTGTTCCGCGACATCGTCGCCATCAACAGCGCACTGGGCGAAGAGCGGGCCACGCAGGACCTGTTCGTGCGCCTCGATATCCAGTCGCCCGAACTGGCGGCGCAGTGTGCCGATTTCGCGCTGCCGGCCCTCGTGGCCGCCGAGGATTTCATGCTGGCGCGGCGTTACCTGGGCGACCCGGCCGCGCGCGTGCAGGCGCTGGCCGCCAACCTGAACGCATACACGGAAGAACTGGTGAAGACAGGCGGCACGTCGTCCGCCCCCGCCCTGCTGTCGTTCGTGCTGAACTACGCGAAGGAAGTGCGCCTCGTGGTCGAAGTGCTGCGGCGCCAGGATGAAGACATGCTCGCCGAACAGGTGTCGCGGGCGGCGCTGGACGAGTTGAAATCCGATGCGCTGCGCGATGCGGTCGAGCGCGAATTCGAAACGCCGGGTGCGACGATCAAGGCCATGGTGGCGCATGCCCGGGCCAATGTGACCGAGCATTGATGAAGCGGGTGCGGCACGCCCGAAGGAGCTGATCAGCTGATCGAGCCAGTCGCGCTCGGCCACCTCGCTGCCATGCACCGGGCGTCGCCGCCGGCCCACGGCAATCATGTCAACGGGCCAGGTCGATGGCCCTTGCATGCCACTCGCCGCGATGGCGCCGCGCCAGCAGCAGGCATTCGCCGGCGCCGGCCGCGGCGATCACGATATTCCCGTTCTCATCCCACAAGGCGCTGCGCCCGGCGCATTGCCAGCCGCCGGTCGGGCCGCCATGGTTCGCCATCGCCACCGGCATCCGGTGTTCCCTGGCATGACCGCGCAGCAGGCCGGCATCGTGTTCATACCCGTTTTCCGATACCAGCACACTGGCCGCATACAGATGCGCGCCGCCACGCGCCGCCGCGGCCGGGTGTCCCGCATGCGCGATCTCGGCGCAGACGGCCAGCGCCACGTGTGCGCCATCCAGTTGCAAGCCCGTGCCGCCATCGCCTGCCTCAAAGGCCGCGTCCTCGCCCGGATGCAGGTGCTGCTTCGTGTACACCTTCACGGTGCCATCCGGCAGGAAGGACAGCGCGGCAATGCGCGGCAGGCCGGCCGTCGTCAACGGTGCCCCGGTAACGAGCACGATGCCATGCCGCACGGCTGCTTCGCGCAGCGGCGCCAATTGCGCATCGCCGGCAGCCAGTGCAAGCGTTGCGGCCAACGCCGGCTCGTAGCCCGTCAACGACAGTTCGGGGAACAGCACGAGGCGCGCGCCATCGTCCGCCGCGGCTTGCGCGAGCGCGACGTGGCGCGCGACGTTTGCGTCAATGTCGCCCTTGGCGACGACCGTCTGGGCAATCGCAAAAGGGCCGATATCAACGGTCATCGGCCAGCGCGCCGACACAGTAGTCGGCAATCGCCTGCAACACGGCGGGATTCTCGCCAGCTGCCTCGGCGACGCTTACCGCCAGTTGCGGATGCTCGGTGCGCAACTGCTCGATCATCACCGGCAGGTCACGCAGCACGTGGCCTCCCTGCCCCAGGAATACCGGCACCACGGTCAGGTCGGTGATGCCTTGCGCCACCAGTTCAGTGGCCCGTTCGGGCAAGCGCGGCGACATCAGCTCCAGGAAGGCCAGCGACACATCGGCATCGGGCTGGCGCGCGGCCACCAGGTCGCGCAGCCGCTCGAATGGCGCAGCCCAGCTGGCGGCTCGGGCGCCGTGGGCAAACAGGATCAATGCGCGTTTTGTCATATCTAGTGTCGTTCCACCCAGTAAAGTGCCCCCACAGCGAGGGCCAGGAAGATCAGGCTCGGCATCACCGCGACCACGTACGCCGGCAGCGTGGACAACGCGCCCACATGCGAGAACAGCGTGTTCACGAGCAGGAAGCTCACACCGATCATGATGCCCATGAAGATCTTCAGGCTCACGCCACCGCTGCGCGTGTGCAGGTAGCCGAACGGCAGCGCCAGCGCCATCAGCACGAAGATCGCCAGCGGATCGATCAGTTTTTTCCAGAACGCGATCTTGAAGCGCTCCGTCTGCTGGCGGTTTTCCTGCAGGTGCCGGGTGTACACGGCCAGTTCATTGGCAGACATACGCTCCGGATCGGAAGCGGCCACGGAAAGGATCTTCGGCGTGATCTCGGAAACGAGATCCTTGCTCGCATGCTTTCTGGTTTCGATCGCGCTGGTCTCCTGCGCGAAATTGTTTTGCGACGTGGCTTCGCCCTTCAGCAATGCGGGATTCGTGAAGTGGTTTTCCGTCACGTCCTGCAGGCGCCACACGTTGTTGCCCTGGTAGGTGCCGCTTTTCGCCACCGTCAGCGTGCGCAGCCGATAACTGTTGTCGAATTCATAGAGCTTCACGTCCACCAGGCTGCTGTCCGGGCGGACCTGGCGCACGTTGAAGAAGCGCGACCCCTGCACGGTGCCGGTCAGGCCTTCGCTCTTGACGATGTCCTTCGTCCACAGGCCGGAACGAAATTCCGACGACACCGTGGTGCCGCGGCCCGTCAGGTGCAGGCGCTCGGCCATCAGCGCCGTGCGCGGGGCAATCAGCTCGCCGAAGATGAAGGTGATGACGACGAAGAGGATGCCGGTCTTGAACAGCATCCAGCCCGCCATGCGCGTCGACATGCCGGCGGCGCGCATGATCGTGAACTCGGACGACGATGCGAACTGCGCCATCGTGTAGATCGTGCCGATCAGGGCGGCGACCGGCATCACTTCGTACACGTGCTGCGGGATCATCACCATCACATACAGCAGCGCATCCTTCAGTGAGTAGCCATTGCGGCCCACGGACGACAGTTCGTTGGTCAGGTCCATGAAGGCGGTGAGGCCCAGGAATGCCAGCAGCACCATCACGACGGCCTTCGTGATGGAGACGGCGAAGTAGCGTTGCAGGACACTCATGGCGCCCCCTTGCCGCGCTTGCGTGCCGAGAGCAATGCCCGTGGATGCCAGCGGCTGTTCACGTTCAGGCGCCACAGGAACAGCATCACCACCGTCAGCAGCGCCGCCACGTGCAGTGGCCACCAGCCCATCATGAAGGTGAACCTGCCCTGCTCGACGCCCTTCCTGAACAATTCGGTCAGGTTGTAATACGTGAAGAAGATCAGGATCGCGATGATCAGGTTCGTCGAACTGCCGGCACGGGGATTGACGAAGCCGAGCGGAATCGCGAGCAGCATCAGCACCAGGCAGGTGATCGGCGCGGATATGCGCCACAACAGTTCGGCCCGGGCCTGGTTGGTCGGGATCTTGACCAGCGTCGTCGTCGGCACCGCATTCATCTTCTGGATCGTTTCGAGCTTGGTAGCCTGCTGCGCCACGCGCATCTTGTAGCTGTCGAATTCCATCGTCTGGAAGTCGGCCTGGCCAGGCTCGCCCTGGTAGCGGCGGCCATTCTTCAGCACCAGATAGCGCTGGCCGTTATCGCCCGTCTCGATCACGCCTTCCTTGGCCACGATGACCGAGGTGCCGCGCGCATCGATCTGGTTGACGAAGACGTTCTGCACCGACGACGTTTCGCCGGAGGTGCCTTCGACGAAGAAGATGCGGTTGGTGGAGCCCGATTCCTTGAACTGGCCGGGCGAAACCTTCTGCAGGTCTTCGCGCTTGGCGAAGCGCTCCACGTATTCCGCATACTGCTGCTTGGCCCACGGGCCGGCGTAGAACGCCAGCACCGCGGTGACGACGATGATCGGGGCACCGAATGTGAGCACGGGCCGGATCCACGCCGTGAGGCTCTGGCCGGAAGCGAACCACACCACCATTTCGGAATCGCGGTAGGTACGCGTGACCACCAGCAGCACGGCGATGAAGCTCGTCAGCGCCAGGATCAGTGGCAGGTAGTTCAGCGACGTGAACGCGATCAGCGCGATGACGTCGGACGATGCGACCTTGCCGCCGGCGGCCTGGCCGAGGATCCTGATCAGGGTCCACGTGAGGATGATGGTGAACAGCACCGTGAAGGTAGCCCCGGCGGAGCTGAGCAGCTCACGCCTGAGGGCGCGTTGAAAAATCATTCGAAGCTTATAATTCGATAAGTGAGGTTATGTGACCGGCTCATTCGGCGGCTCGTTCGGGCAGCCAATGTGCGGCTGATGCAGCCGGCTCATGCCGCCGGATCACGTAACTGGGTTAAGCTACCGCGCCTTGGCGTTCGTCCACGAGACGAACGGACAAACAAACGCGCACCTACGGAGAACAAAAATGGACTTTAGCATAAAAGCATTCGACACCAAGAACACCATCGCGTCGGCCAAGACCGGCTGTGTCGCAGTGGGCGTATTCGAAAACAGGAAGCTTTCGCAGGCCGCCCAGGCACTCGACACCGCCGGGCACATCACCCAGGCGCTGAAGTCCGGCGACATCACCGGCAAGCCCGGCTCCACGCTGCTGCTGCGCGGCCTGGCCGGCGTGACGGCCGAGCGCGTGCTGCTGGTTGGCCTGGGCAATGCGGACGGCGTGACCGAAAAAGCCTTCACGAGCGGCGTGCAGGCCGCGCTGAAGGTGTTTGCCACGCTGGGCGCGGCGGACGCCATTATCGCACTGCCGCTGGCCGAACTGAAAGAGCGCGACGTGAACTGGGCGATCCGCGCCGTGGTGGTTGCCGCGCGCGACAGCATCTATCGCACCGACACGCAGAAGTCGAAGAAGGACCCGGCTCCCGCCGGCGTGAAGAAGATCGCACTGGCCCTGCCGAACAGCGCAGGTACCAAGCTGGCGCTGGCGCAGGCGATCGCCGTGGCGAACGGCATGCAGCTGACGAAAGACCTGGCCAACCTGTCGGCCAACGTCTGCACGCCGACCTACCTGGCCGAGACGGCGAAGAGCCTGGGCAAGGAATACAAGTTCAACGTGGAGGTCCTGGAGCGCAAGCAGCTCGAGGCACTGAAGATGGGCAGCTTCCTGTCCGTGACGAACGGCAGCGAGCAGCCGCCGAAGTTCATCGTCATGAAGCACATGGGCGGCAAGCCCAAGGATGCGCCGGTGGTGCTGGTCGGCAAGGGCATCACGTTCGACACGGGCGGCATCTCGATCAAGCCGGGCCCCGGCATGGACGAGATGAAATACGACATGGGTGGCGCCGCTTCGGTGCTGGGCACGTTCCGCGCGATCGGCGAGATGAACCTGAAGCTGAACGTGATCGGCATCGTGCCGGCCTGCGAGAACATGCCTTCCGGCCGCGCCACGAAGCCGGGCGACATCGTCACGTCGATGAACGGCCTGACGATCGAAGTGCTGAACACGGACGCCGAAGGCCGCCTGATCCTGTGCGATGCGCTGACCTATGCCGAGCGCTTCAACCCGGCCGCCGTGATCGACGTGGCCACGCTGACCGGTGCCTGCATCGTGGCCCTGGGCCACCACCACAGCGGCCTGTTCACGCGCGACGACGACGAACACAATGCGCTGGCCGAGGAAATCGCCGCGGCCGGCCGTGCCACGGGCGACACCGTGTGGCGCCTGCCGATCGGCGAGCAGTACAACGACCAGCTGAAGTCGAACTTCGCCGACCTGGCCAACATCGGCTCGCCGGGCGGCGCTTCGTGCACCGCCGCCGCCTTCCTGGAGAACTTCACCCGCAAGTATCCGTGGGCCCACGTGGACATCGCAGGCACCGCCTGGAAATCCGGTGCCGCCAAGGGTGCGACGGGCCGGCCGGTGCCGCTGCTGACGAATTTCCTGATCAACAGGGTCTGAAGCCACAGCCGGGCTTGAAGCAACAGCGAGCCCGATAACCTGCACTGCACCATGAACGCCGCCCGGGTCGACCCTGGCGGCGTTCTTGTTTCAACTGGCACATGCGTGCCAGGCCCTCGCCGCACGTCATCGAGCGACGTCGCTGCCGGACATGCCTCGCCACTGTGGACATCGCGTGTCCAGACGTCAGTAAATAGTCGATCCGCCAGGCGGCTGCGGAGGTTGCGGCGGTGGCGCGGGTGGCTTGGGGTCCGGTTTCGGCTCCGGTTTCGGCGGTGGCGCGGGCGGCGGCGGGGGTGGCGGGGCGACACGCTTGAGCAGCACTGTCAAGGTGCCGGGATAGTCGAAGCCGGCGCCGGTCTGGCGGTCGACGAACTGGCCAGTGCCGGCCGTGAGCAGGATATTGCCCCAGCGCGAGCTATTCTGCTTGGGGCTGATCTGGTCGTAGACATACACGTCGTTGAGCCGGCAATCGACGGCCAGCGGCTGCGTGCTTTTCCGGATGCGGACGCGGCCGGGCGACGTGACGAACCACCGACCCGTGTCATTGCTCAACACGCAGCCGATCCCGGCCACCTGTTGGTGGTCGAGCACGGTTTGCACCATCACATACTGTTCGGTCGATTCGGTCAGCGTGGCACAGCCCGCCAGTGCCGCGACAAGCGTGGCACCGGGCAGTAACCTGCCAGCCAATGCTGCTGGCGCCGACGCCAGCACCATGCGCAGGCGCGCGTGCGATGGCAACCATGGAGGTTGCCATGAAAACGGCTGATCTGGCCCGGCCGGGACCGTTCCGGCACAGTGCTTGCGCACCCTGCCGGTCAACGTGGTCTGCCGGGTTGGCATCGCGCAGTCAGTCGCCGCTCTTGCCGGCCTGCTGCTTCTGCTTCAGCCCCTGGATGACATGCATGATGTCGTCCATTGCCGTGTTGTCCTTGCTTTTCAGTGCCGAGAAAGCATCCAGCACTTCGTTCAGCACCTGGTTGCGCACCTCGGCTTCATCCGAAGCAATCACTTGCGGACGGGTTGCAGTGGCGGTTGCGGTGCGGGCGCTGCCCTTGTCGACAGATTCCTTGGCCGCCTTGCGACCGCCGGGAGTCTTGCCGTGTTCCAGCGCTGCTTGCCAGATCAGCCAGCGGCGCTGCGTTTCATACACCAGATATTCTTCTGGCTTGTCTTCGCGGCGACGGACGATGTGCCCGTCCTTCTGAGCCCATGTTTCGAATGCAGATCGCATTTTCTTCCTTTACAAATGCTTTGCACGTTTTAACCAAAGTTTCTCGATAGTACCATTCATTGACGCAAGACAACACTAAAGATGCAGCAATTTGCAGTGTCAAAGCGCCAAAAAAGCTTGTCTGACCAAGCCGGGCAGAAGCCGTTCGTTGATGAACAAACTGCAGTATATTGCCCTTCTACGGCTTCGCTAAGCGAATTTTAGTACTATTTTGATAACTGTGAAGCAAAAACAGCAATAATTTTTAAAATGGTCGCATTTTGCATCGAAGTTGCGTCTGAGAGTAGTCTTATTGTCTTCAATTGCTGACGCAGCGCAATTGAACTTCCGTACATTGTATTAGGTTTTTGCAACTCGTGGAGTACTCATTGCGGTAATATGCCGCCCAAAATGAATCACCGCAAGGAATACTATGCAACTCGCCACGTGGAACGTCAATTCCCTGAATGTCCGTTTGCCTCATCTGTTGCAATGGCTGGCAGAAAATCCGGTCGACATAATCTGTATACAGGAAACAAAGCTTACCGATGAAAAATTCCCGATCGCCGCAATCGAGGCGGCGGGCTATGCAGTGGAGTTTTCCGGACAAAAGACTTATAACGGCGTGGCCATCCTGTCGCGCCTGCCGATGACCGATATCGTCCGCAACAATCCGCTGTATCCGGACGAGCAGCAGCGTATCCTCGCGGCGACCATCGGCGGCATGCGCGTCGTTTGCGCCTACGTGCCGAATGGCCAGGCCGTCGATTCCGACAAATATGCCTACAAGCTGGGCTGGATGGCGGCGTTGCGCGACTGGCTGGCCGAGGAACTGGCGCGTAATCCCGACCTTGCCGTGCTGGGCGACTACAACGTGGCGCCGGAAGACCGCGACGTGCACGATCCCGCCGCATGGGAAGGCGAAGTCCATGTATCGCCGCGGGAACGTGCGGCGTTCCAGGCATTGCTCGATGTGGGCCTGGCCGATGCCTACCGGCTTTTCACGCAACCGGAAAAGGCATACAGCTGGTGGGATTACCGGATGCTGCGCTTCCAGAAGAACCAGGGCCTGAGGATCGACCACATCCTGCTGTCGGCGCCGCTGGCGGCGCGCTGCACCGGCTGCACGATCGACCGCGCGCCGCGCAAATGGAAACAGCCCTCCGATCACACGCCGGTGATCGCCACACTGGACTGAACCTCAGTCCAGGCGTTCCAGCAGGTTGCCCGCATTCGTGCGCGGCACCGGCTGCGAGAACAGGTAGCCCTGGGCAAACTGGCAGCCCTGCTGCTGCAGCAGCGCATAATGCCCTTCCGTTTCGACGCCTTCCGCGACCACCGACAGCTGCAGGCTGTCCGACAAGGCGATGATCGCCGCCACGATCGCCCTGTCCTCGGCGCTCTTTTCGAGATCCTTGATGAATGCGCGGTCGATCTTGATCTTCTTCACCGGGAAGCGCTTCAGGTAGGCCAGGCTGGAGTAGCCGGTACCGAAGTCGTCGATCGACAGGCGGATGCCCATCGCATTGATCTGGCCGAGGATGTCGAGGGTCTGCTCGCCGTGCTGCATCAGCGCCGTTTCCGTGATCTCGAATTCCAGCAACGCCGGGTCGATGCCCGTTTCATCGAGGATGCGGCGGATCGCCGGCACCAGGCCCTTGTGCATGAACTGGCGTGGCGACAGGTTGACGGCGAGCGGCACCGGCTGCAGGCCCTGCCGCTTCCATTCCATGCTCTGCTCGCACGCACGGCGGATGACCCATTCGCCGACCGGCACGATCAGGCCATTTTCCTCCAGGATGGGAATGAACTTGTCGGGCCCCACCAGCCCGCTGCCCGGGCGGCGCCAGCGCAGCAGCACTTCCAGCGAATGCAGGCGGCGCGAGCCGATGTCGATGATCGGCTGGAAATGCAGTTCGAACTGCTCCTGCGCCAGAGCGCTGCGCAGGCTGCTCTCGAGCTCGAAGAACGTCGCGGCCGAATTCATCTTCTGCGTGAAGAACTGGTAATTGTTGCGGCCGGACGCCTTGGCGTGGTACATCGCCGCGTCGGCATGGCGCATCAACGTTTCCACGTCCTGCCCGTCGTCCGGGCAGATGCAGATGCCGATCGACGGCGTGATATGCAGCGTATGGCCGTCGAGGGGGAACGGCAGCGCCAGCGCGTCGATGATCTTTTCGGCCACGTTGGCCGCTTCCTCGCTGTCGCGGATATGCGGCGCGAGCACCACGAATTCGTCGCCTCCCAGCCGCGCCACCGTATCGCTGGCGCGCACCGCCCGGCATAGCCGGCCCGCCACTTCCTTCAGCAGGGCGTCGCCGGTCAGGTGGCCCAGCGAATC
The DNA here is from genome assembly GCF_055502675.1 of Pseudoduganella sp. jia 12. Taxonomy (NCBI): domain Bacteria; kingdom Pseudomonadati; phylum Pseudomonadota; class Betaproteobacteria; order Burkholderiales; family Oxalobacteraceae; genus Pseudoduganella; species Pseudoduganella sp. jia 12. Next base: position 721,577 of record NZ_JBUXKP010000002.1, on the reverse strand, counting down.
GTTGATCGTCTTGAACCGGTCCAGGTCGAGGAACATCACGGCCAGCGAGCGCCCGGTGCGCTGCGCATTGAGCACGGCGCGTTCCACGCGGTCGGCCAGCAGTGCGCGGTTCGGCAAGCCGGTCAGGCTGTCGTGGTACGCCATGTGGTGCACCCTGGCCTCGGCCTGCCGGCGCTCGACGATCTCGCCCTGCAGCATCGTGTTCGCGCCAGCCAGTTCGGCGGTGCGCTCCAGCACGCGGATCTCCAGTTCGTCGCGGGCACGGCGTACCGAATCCGCGGCCTGGCGCAGCGATTCCTCGGCGGCCTTGTGCTCGGTGCGGTCCTCGGCGATCCAGATCGTGCCCTGTTCCGGCGCATTCGGATTCACCACGTAGGCGATCAGCTGGGCCCAGAACGTGCTGCCATCCTTGCGGCGCAGTTCGATCTCGGTCTGGAAGGGCCGGGCGGCGGCCAGCAGCGGACCGGCCTGCGCGCTGAGCGCCTCGTACGCGGCCGGCGCGGGATAGAGCGCCTCGCATGCCATGCCGATCGCCTCGTCGCTGTCATAGCGGAACATCTCGGCGAAGCCGCGATTGTGGCGCGTGATGGTGCGTTCGCGCGTGAACAGAATGCTGATCGACGCATTGTTCATCAATGCCTCGATCTCCATCTGGTTCTGCCGCGATAGCGTCACGTCTTCCAGGATCCAGATCGTGCCGCCGTCGTTGTGTTCCTGGTCCACGGCCTTGGCCCGCACGCGGCACCAGAACAGCGAACCATCCTTGCGCTGGAAGCGAAATTGATTCTTTTCGAACGGCCTGCCATGGGCAAGCACGGGCCCGGCCTCGGCGCCGAACTCGCGGTACACCTGCTCGGACGGGAACACCGCCCCCGCATGCATGCCGATCATCTCGTCCGGCGCGTACCCGAACATCGCGGCAATGCGCGGATTGCAGCGCAACATGCGCTGGTTCTTCGTGAACAGGATGCCAACCGATGCGTTGTCGAGGATCGCGTTCTGTTCCAGCAGGATCTTGCGGGTGGCTTCGCTGGCGGCGCGCTGTTCGCTGATATCCTCGACGATCCACACCATGCCCGCCTGCCTGTCGGAAGGGTCGACCGCGCGGCCATGCGCGCGGCACCAGAACAGCGAGCCGTCGCCCCGCTTCATCGGCGTGTCCAGCGTGACCGACCGCCCCTCCTGCAGGACAGGCATCCATTGTGCGCGCATCGCGTCGAACTGCTGCACGTCCGGGTACAGCATCAGGCTCTGCCTGCCTTCCATCTCGTGGCGGGCATAGCCGAACATTTCGGCGGCTCGCATATTGCATTCCTGGATATGGTCGTGCTTGCTGAAGATGATGCCGACCGCGGCGTTCTCCAGGATCGCGCGCTGCTCCAGCAATGCCTTGCGCAGCGCCTGCTGGTCGCGCTGGACGGCGCCGATGTCGTGGAACACGATGGTGGCGCCGCGTCGCCCCAGCGCGGCGGGAAACGGTTTGGCGGTGACCTGCACGGCCACGTACCGGCCCGCGGCGGCGATCACGCAGCTGTCCCACGTGGCGGTATCGCCACCAGCCAGCGCCGCGTCGAGTGCCGCACTGCTGTCGTCGCGTAAATGCCGTGCGATCAGGTCCGCCATGGCCGCTCCACGCGGATCGCGCGCCAGCAGCGCATCGAATTCCGCATTGGACGCCACCACGATGCCGCTGCCGTCGCAGGCGCAGGCGGGCATGCCGATCAGCTGTAGTGCGTCGGTAACGGGGTCGGCAATGGCGGGGACATCGTTCATGGCATTCACACGCAAGAATAGCTGCCTTACAGCAACTCGGCTTCAAATCATAAACCAGCCGTCCCGCAATAGCCATGCACAATGCAAGAAGCCCGGTGGTGCCGGGCTTCGATACAACAGATGGCGACCGCGATTGCCTTAACGGCAAAAGCCGCCGTTATTGTTGAAGTGGAACGCGCACATGCCCTTCCATCAACACGCGCGCACTGCGGCTCATGACCGCCTTTGTCACGTGCCACTGGCCGTTCGCTTCGGCCGCCTCGGCGCCCACGCGCAGCGTGCCGGATGGATGGCCGAACCGTACCGCCATGCGCACGCCGCCGCCGGCGGCGAGGTTGACGAGCGTGCCAGGGATCGCGGCGGCCGTGCCGATCGCCACGGCAGCGGTGCCCATCATCGCGTGGTGCAGCTTGCCCATCGACAGCGCGCGCACCAGCAGGTCGATCTCTTCGGCATGCACGGTCTTGCCCGACGATGCGACGTAGCTGGCCGGTGGCGCGACGAATGCCACCTTCGGCGTGTGCTGCCGCCTTGCCGCCTCGTCCACATGCGCGACAAGGCCCATGCGCACCGCGCCGTGGGCGCGGATCGCCTCGAACATCGCCAGCGCCTTCGCGTCGCCATTGATGGCTTCCTGCAGCTCGCTGCCCGTGTAGCCGATGCTGGCCGCGTCGACAAAGATCGTGGGGATGCCGGCATTGATCATCGTCGCCCGCAGCAGGCCAACACCGGGCACGTCGAGATCGTCGACCACCCGGCCGGTCGGGAACATCGCGCCGCCGCCGCCCTCCTCGTCGGCCGCCGGGTCCATGAATTCCAGCTGCACTTCGGCAGCCGGGAATGTCACCCCGTCGAGCTCGAAGCCCCCGGTCTCCTGCACCGCGCCATCGGTGACCGGCACATGCGCGATGATCGTCTTGCCGATATTGGCTTGCCAGATGCGCACCACGGCCAGGCCGTTGCGCGGCACGCGGGCAGGGTCGACCATGCCGTTGGCGATGGCGAACGGGCCGACGGCGGCCGACAGGTTGCCGCAATTGCCGCTCCAGTCGACGAACGGCTTGTCGATGGACACCTGGCCGAACAGGTAATCGACGTCGTGCCCGGGTCGCGTGCTTTTCGACAGCAGCACCGTCTTGCTGGTGCTCGACGTGGCGCCGCCCATGCCGTCGATCTGCTTGCCGTACGGGTCGGGGCTGCCGATCACGCGCAGCAGCAGCGCATCGCGCGCCGGCCCCGGCACGCGCGCCGCCTCCGGCAAGTCTTCCACCTTGAAGAATATGCCCTTGCTGGTGCCGCCGCGCATGTAGGTCGCGGCAATCCTCGTTTGCGGTGGATGCGCCATCATGCTGCCTCGCTGTCGACGGACACGCTGGTCGACGCCAGGAAATCCTGCGCGAAGCGCTGCAGCACGCCGCCCGCCTCGTAGATCGCCACCTCCTCGGCCGTGTCGAGCCGGCACAGCACCGGTACCGTGACGCTTTCGCCCGCCTTTTCCCCCTTCGTGCGGTGGATGACCAGCGTCAGCGTGGCGAGCGGCCTGGGCTCGCCCACCACGTCGAACGTTTCGGTGCCGTCGATGCCCAGCGTGAGCCGGGTGATGCCGCCCGTGAATTCGAGCGGCAGCACGCCCATGCCCACCAGGTTGGTGCGATGGATGCGCTCGAAGCCTTCGGCCACGATCGCTTCCACGCCCGCCAGCCGCACGCCTTTCGCGGCCCAGTCGCGCGACGAGCCTTGCCCGTAGTCGGCACCGGCGATCACGATCAGCGGCTGCCGGCGTTCCATGTAGGTCTCGATCGCTTCCCACATGCGCGTGACCGTGCCTTCCGGCTCGATGCGCGCCAGCGAACCCGCTTTCACCTGGCCTTCGACCACGGCCATCTCGTTCCTGAGGGTAGGATTGGCGAACGTGGCGCGCTGCGCGGTCAGGTGGTCGCCGCGGTGCGTCGCATACGAATTGAAGTCCTCTTCCGGCAAGCCCATCTTTGCCAGGTATTCGCCGGCCGCGCTGTCCAGCATGATCGCGTTCGACGGCGACAGGTGGTCCGTCGTGATGTTGTCGCCCAGGACAGCCAGCGGCCGCATGCCGGTCAGCGTGCGTTCGCCGGCCAGCGCCCCTTCCCAGTACGGCGGGCGGCGGATGTACGTGCTTTGCGGCCGCCAGTCGTACAGCGGGCTGACGCTGCCGCCCGCCGCTTCCTGCCGTTCGAACATGGGAATGTAGACCTTGCGGAAGTGCTCCGGCTTCACGCTGGCCGCCACGATCGCGTCGATCTCTTCGTCACTTGGCCACAGGTCCTGCAACGTGATTGCCCTGCCCTGCGCATCATGGCCCAGCACATCCTTTTCGATGTCGAAGCGGATCGTGCCGGCAATCGCGTAGGCCACCACCAGCGGCGGCGAAGCCAGGAAGGCCTGCTTCGCGTAAGGGTGGATGCGGCCGTCGAAGTTGCGGTTGCCGGACAGGACCGCCGTCGCATACAGGTCGCGTTCGACGATCTCCTGCTGGATGACCGGGTCGAGCGCGCCGGACATCCCATTGCACGACGTGCAGGCATAGGCAACGACGCCGAAGCCCAGCTGTTCCAGCTCGGGCAGCAGCCCGGCTTCTTCCAGGTACAGCGTGACGGCCTTCGATCCCGGCGCCAGCGAGCTCTTGACCCAGGGCTTGCGGAGCAGGCCGTATCGGTTGGCGTTCCGGGCCAGCAGGCCGGCGGCGATCATGTTGCGCGGATTGTTCGTGTTGGTGCAGCTGGTGATCGCGGCGATGATCACCGCGCCATCCGGCATGCGGCCCGGCTCGTTCTCGACGACGCCGGCGATGCCGCGGGCGGCCAGTTCGGACGTCGGCACGCGTTTGTGGGGGTTCGACGGGCCGGCGATGTTGCGCACCACCGTGCCCAGGTCGAAGTGCAGCACGCGTTCGTATCGGGCGTTCACGAGGCTGTCGGCCCACAGGCCCGCGTGCCGCGCATACAGTTCGACCAGCGCCACCTGGTCATCCTCGCGGCCGGTGAGGCGCAGGTACTTGATCGTTTGCTCGTCGATCGAGAACATCGCGGCGGTGGCACCGAATTCCGGCGCCATGTTGGCGATGGTGGCGCGGTCGCCCAGCGTCAACGCGGCCGTGCCCTCGCCATGGAACTCGAGCCAGGCCGACACCACTTTTTCCTTGCGCAGGAATTCGGTCAGCGCCAGCACGATGTCGGTGGCGGTAATGCCCGGCCGTGGCCGCCCCGTCAGCTCGACGCCGACGATGTCCGGCAGGCGCATCCACGATGCGCGGCCCAGCATCACCGTTTCCGCTTCCAGCCCGCCGACGCCGACCGCGATGACGCCCAGCGCATCGACCATCGGCGTGTGCGAATCCGTGCCGACCAGCGTGTCCGGATACGCGACGCCATCTTGCACCTGCACCACCGGCGACATGCGCTCCAGGTTGATCTGGTGCAGGATGCCGTTCCCCGGCGGGATCACGTCGACGTTGCGAAATGCCCGCTTGGTCCATTCGATGAAATGAAACCGGTCTTCGTTGCGGCGATCCTCGATGGCGCGGTTCTTGGCAAAGGCATCGGGATCGAAGCCGCCGCATTCGACCGCCAGCGAATGGTCCACCACCAGCTGCGTGGGCACCACGGGATTGACGAGCGCCGGATCGCCGCCCTGCTCCGCGATGGCGTCGCGCAGCCCGGCCAGGTCGACCAGCGCGGTCTGGCCCAGGATGTCGTGGCACACGACGCGTGCGGGAAACCACGGAAAGTCCAGGTCGCGCCTGCGGTACACGAGCTGCTGCAGGGACGCGGTCAGCTGCGTGGCGTCGCAGCGGCGGCACAGGTTCTCGGCCAGCACGCGCGACGTGTAGGGCAGCTTGTCATAAGCCCCCGCTTCGATCGATTCGACGGCGGCACGCGCATCGAAGTAATCCAGGGTCGTACCGGGAAGATTCTTCCGGTACGCGGTGTTCATTGGCGTAGTCACTTTGTTTCCTTACTTGCGATCCGAGATGGGCACGAACGACAGGTCTTCAGGCCCCACGTAGTTCGCGCTCGGGCGGATGATCTTGTTGTCGATGCGCTGCTCGATGATGTGGGCGGCCCAGCCGGAGGTGCGGGAGATCACGAACAGCGGCGTGAACATCGCCGTCGGCACGCCCATCATGTGATACGACACCGCCGAGAACCAGTCCAGGTTCGGGAACATGTTCTTCACTTCCCACATCACCGACTCGAGGCGCTCGGCGATATCGAACATCTTCATCGAACCGGCTTCCCTGGACAGCTCGCGCGCCACTTCCTTGATCACCTTGTTGCGCGGGTCCGATACCGTGTAGACGGGGTGGCCGAAGCCGATCACTACTTCCTTGTTGCCCACGCGCGCGCGGATGTCGCTTTCCGCTTCGTCGGCATTCTCGTAGCGTTTCTGGATATCGAGCGCCACCTCGTTGGCGCCGCCATGCTTCGGCCCGCGCAGCGCGCCGATCGCGCCGGTGATGGCCGAGTAGATGTCCGACCCGGTACCGGCAACCACGCGCGCCGTGAACGTGGACGCGTTGAATTCATGCTCGGCATACAGGATCAGCGACGTGTGCATCGCCTTCACCCAGGAATCCGACGGCTTTTCGCCATGCAGCAGGTGCAGGAAGTGGCCGCCGATGGAATCGTCGTCGGTTTCCACGTCGATGCGGCGGCCGGCATGGCTGTAGTGGTACCAGTACAGCAGGATCGAGCCGAACGAGGCCATCAGGCGGTCGGCGATGTCGCGCGCACCCGCCAGGTTGTGGTCTTCCTTCTCCGGCAGCACGCAGCCGAGCACGGAGGCGCCCGTGCGCATCACGTCCATCGGATGGGCGCCCGCCGGCAGCGCTTCCAGCGCCAGCTTGACGGCCTGCGGCAGTCCGCGCAGCGATTTCAGCTTGGCTTTATAGCCCTTCAGTTCACCGGCGGTGGGCAGCTTGCCGTGCACCAGCAGGTAGGCGATTTCCTCGAATTCGCAGGTATCGGCAACGTCCAGGATGTCGTAGCCGCGGTAATGCAGGTCGTTGCCCGTCTTGCCGACGGAGCACAGTGCCGTATTGCCGGCGGTGACGCCGGACAGTGCGACGGATTTTTTTGGCTTGAAAGTCGTTTCGGTCATTGCTGGTCTCCTTTATTTTTTCTGTGCCGCATTCTGGGCTGCAAACAATGCGTCGAGCTTCTGTTCGAATACGTGGTAGCCGATGCTGTCGTAGAGTTCCTCGCGCGTCTGCATCGTGTCCAGCACGTTCTGCTGCGTACCGTCGCGACGGATGGCGCCGTACACGTTCTCGGCGGCGCGGTTCGCGGCGCGGAACGCGGAGAGCGGGTACAGCACGATGTCCACGTCGACACTCTTCAACTGCTCCAGCGTGAACAGCGGCGTGGAACCATATTCGGTGATGTTGGCCAGCACCGGCACCTTGACGGCGTCGGCGAAGCGCTTGTACATCGACAGTTCCGTCAGTGCTTCGGCAAAGATCATGTCGGCGCCGGCTTCCACGCAGGCCACCGCACGTTCGATGGCGGCGTCGAAGCCTTCGACGGCCAGCGCATCGGTGCGCGCCATGATGACGAAGTCGTCGTCGGTGCGGGCATCGACGGCGGCCTTCACGCGGTCCACCATTTCACCCTGGCTGACGATCTCCTTGCCCGGCCGGTGGCCGCAGCGCTTGGCGCCCACCTGGTCCTCGATGTGTACGGCGGCGGCGCCGAACTTGATCATCGACTTCACGGTACGGGCCACGTTGAAGGCCGAGGCGCCGAAGCCGGTGTCGATATCGACCAGCAGCGGCAGGTCGCAGACGTCGGTGATGCGGCGTACGTCGGTCAGCACGTCGTCCAGGCTCGAGATGCCGAGGTCGGGCAAGCCCAGCGAACCGGCCGCGACCCCGCCGCCGGAAAGATAGATGGCGCGGAAACCGGCCCGTTTCGCCAGCAACGCATGGTTGGCATTGATCGCGCCGACGACCTGCAGTGGCGACTCTTCCCGGACGGCCTGGCGGAATGCTGCTCCAGCGGACTGAACACTCATGATGACCTTTCAAATGGCGTGATGGATGCCAACCTGAATCGCAAGGTGCGTGCCAGGCGGTTCCGGATGACCGAAAGCACGTCGAATCAATGACTTGGAACAAGTACGCATTGCACAAAGACGTTTCATTTGAAACGCGTGAAACATCATTGAACTATAATTGAAACATGACCTACCTCTCTTCCGGCGACCAGGACAAGCCCATTATCTGGACGGTTTCGATGTCGCGCCTTTCCGATCTCTTCCGCGACATTACGCCGGAATACGATGCACTGGCCACCATTGAACCGATCAACCTCGGATTCGACGACGCGGTGCGCCATATCCGCGAAAGGTTGGCCACGGAACGCTGCGATGCGGTGATCTCGGCCGGTTCCAACGCCGCTTACCTGAAGGGCCGCTTGCCGGTGCCGCTCGTGGTGGCCAAGGCCAGCGGCAGCGACATGATGCGTGCGCTGGCACGCGCGCGCCGTGTGTCGGCGCGGATCGCCGTCATCACCCACCAGCAACCGATGCCGGAGCTGGCCGAATTCGCCGCCACGTTCGGCTTCGACGTGGCGCAGCGCACGTATGTCACCAGGGAAGATGCGCTGGGCCACGTGCGGGAGCTGAAGGCGGCCGGTATCGAAGCGATCGTCGGTGCGGGCCTGATCACCGACCTGGCCGAAGATGCAGGGCTGACCGGGGTATTCGTTTACTCGTCGGCGTCCATCCGGCAGGCGTTCGACGATGCGCTCGAGATTGCCCGGCTGGCGCAACTGGAAACGGGCGGTGCACGGCGCCGCGGCCGCGGCGGCGCCGTGCAGGATACGCTGCGTGCCCGGCATGGCCTGGCCGACCTGCGCGGCGAATCGCCGGCGATGGAACGGGTGCGCCAGGCGGTGGTGCTGTATGCGCGCTCGAACGCCACGGTGCTGATCGAGGGCGAGACGGGCAGCGGCAAGGAACTGGCCGCGCAGGCGATCCACCGCGCCGCGCCGCACGGCAGGGTCGATGAACTGCGCCGCCCTTTCCTCGCCGTCAACTGCGGGGCGATCGCCGAATCGCTGCTGGAAGCGGAACTGTTCGGGCATGAGGAAGGCGCGTTCACGGGGGCGCGGCGTGGCGGCCGTGCCGGCCTGTTCGAAGCGGCCAGCGGCGGCACGCTGTTCCTCGACGAGATCGGCGAAATGCCGCTGGTGCTGCAAACGCGCCTGCTGCGCGTGCTGGAAGAACGCGAGGTGGTGCGCGTGGGGGGCACGCGGCCGGTGCCAGTGGACGTGCGGATCGTCAGCGCCACGCACTGCGACCTGGCGCAGCGCGTGCGCGACGGCCGGTTCCGTGCCGACCTGTACTACCGCCTGGCGGTACTGCGGCTGGCGCTGCCGCCACTGCGCGAGCGCACGGACGACATCGTGCCGCTGGCCGAATGGTTGCTGCGCAACGCGCTGGCCGTGCTGGGTGCGCGTGCGCATCCCAACCTGCAAGCCGAGCTGCAGGCGTGCGCGCCGCTGCTGGCGCGGCATGCGTGGCCCGGCAACGTGCGCGAGCTGCGCAACCTGTGCGAACGGCTCGCGCTGTTCCTGGCTGCGGAACCGCTGCAGGCACTGACGCCGGCCTTCGTGCTTGCCGTGGGCCCCGAGCTGGCCGCCGGCGCCAACGGCACGGCGCCATTGCCGGCGGCGGAACGCGCCGCCGATGTGCTGCGCCGCTTCGACGGCAGCCGCGACGCGGCCGCGGCCTATCTCGGCATCAGCCGCACCACGCTGTGGCGGCGCCTGCGCGAGGAAGCAAACGGCTGAACCGCTTTTCATCTTTCCGTCATCGGCGCCATTCATCCTCCTTTTACGCCGTTCGTCATGCCGCCGTTCCGGCAGCGCGCACGCGATGCGACGATGCGTTTCAAGGAGGAACACCATGAAACGTCACCTGTTTGCCGCGGCTGCTGCCGCAATGCTTTCCGCTTCCCTGTTCGCCGCACTGCCCGCCCAGGCTGCCAAAGCTTTCAAAACCGACGTATCGGGTACCGGGCCGGCCATCATCCTGATCCCGGGCCTCGCCTCGTCCGGCGAGGTATGGCAAGGCACGGCGAAACACCTGTGCGGGCCGCGCCAGTGCCATGTGCTGACACTGGCGGGCTTCGCCGGCCAGCCGGCCATCGACGGCGAGCTGCTGCCGCAGGTCGAACGCCAGCTTGCCGAGTATATTGCCACCAACAAGCTTGGCAAAGCGGTCATCATCGGCCACAGCCTGGGTGGCTTCGTGGCGATGCGTTTCGCCGCGGCGCACCCGGACATGATCGCCAAGCTCGTGATCGTCGATTCGCTGCCGGCAATGGGCGCGATACAGGTGCCGAACGTCACTGCCGACCAGCTCAAGCAGATGGCGGCCATGACACGTGACCGGATGCTGGCCGCAGACGATGCAACTTTCAGCGCCAGCCAGCGCCGCACGGTAATGACAATGGCGACCAGGCCGGAAGACATCGACCGCATCGTCGGCTGGGGCCAGCGCTCCGACCGCAAGGCGGTAGCCGGTGCCATGGCCGAATTGATCGCAGAGGACCTGCGCGATGACGTGGCCCGCATCCAGGCGCCCACGCTGGTGCTGGGCACCTGGGTCGCCTACAGGGAGTTCGCGCCCCGCGACGCGATCGAGCAGGTGTACAAGGCGCAGTATGGAAAGCTGCCCGGCGTGAAGGTGGAGATTGCCGACAGCGCCCGCCACTTCATCATGTACGACGACCCGGCCTGGATGTATGATCGCATCGACCGATTCCTGGAGTGAGCCTGCCCGCCGTGACTTCGCCATCGACCGCACCGCACTTGCCCCGCCTTCCCTTGCTTGCGCGCCTCAACTGGTACTGGCTCTGCCAGGGGTCCGGCTGGCTGCTGGTGGCGGTGCTGCAGGCAGCCACGTACGCCGGCAGCAGGAACCTGGCGCCGGTCGTGGCATGGACGCTGCTGTCCGCGCTGTGCGTGTCGGACCTGTGGCATCGGTTCATCAAGGCGCGCGGGTGGGCCGCGCGCGGTATCGACTGGCGCCTGCTGGCCGGCTCGATAGTCGTGCTGGGTCCCGCGATGACCTCCAGCGTGGCCATCGCCATTCACCTGATGATGCGCCCAATCGACAATCTCGCCTGGTTGCCCATGGCCCTGCTATGGTGGGCCGTGACTTTCATGGCATGGAACCTGTGCTACGTGATGGCGTTGTCGCTGCGCCGGGCCAACCGGCTCGAGGCGGAAGCGCTGCGCCTGGCGTTGCATGCCAAGGATGTCGAGCTGCGCGCCTTGCAGGCCCAGGTCAACCCGCACTTCTTCTTCAACAGCCTGAACAGCATGCGGGCGCTGATCTACGAAGAGCCGGAAGCGGCGGCGCGGATGATCGACCAGTTGTCCGGCCTGATGCGCTACGCGCTGCAATCCGGCCACGCCCCGACGGTGCCGCTGGCGGCGGAACTGGAGACGGTGGTTGCCTACCTGGCGATCGAGAAGATCCGCTTCGAGGAAAGGCTGCGCGTGAACATCGACATCGAACCGGGACTGGAGAACGTGATGATCCCGCCGATGTCGCTGCAGACGCTGGTCGAGAACGCCGTGAAGTATGGCGTGGAACTGAGTGCGGCAGGCAGCGACATCCGCATCCGCGCATGGCGCGCCGAGGCGGGTACGGTGATCGAGGTTGCCAACGCCGGTGCGATCCGCCGGCTCGGCCATTCCACGCAGGTGGGGCTGGCGAATGCGCGCAAGCGGCTTGAACTGGCAGTGGGTACGGGTGCCAGCCTGGCACTGGACGAACGCGATGGCTGGGTGCGCGCCACGCTGCAGCTGCCGGCGGCCGCGTGACGCCGTCGCCCATGCGCGTGCTGATCGTCGACGACGAGCGCCTTGCCCGCGCCGAGCTGCGGCGGCTGCTGGCCGCGCATGCCGACATCGAGATCGTCGGTGAAGCGGCCAATGCGGAGCAGGCGATCATGCAGGTGCAGGCCTTGCAGCCGGACCTGTTGCTGCTCGACGTGCAGATGCCGGGCGCCAGCGGCTTCGACCTGCTGCAGGCACTCGACACGGCACCGGAAGTGATCTTCACGACCGCGTTCGACCAGTATGCGCTGCAGGCCTTCGAAGTGAACGCGCTGGATTACCTGCAGAAGCCGATCCAGGCGGCGCGGCTGGCAGGCGCCCTGCAGCGGGCCGCGCTGCGGCTCGCCATGGGGAATTCGCCGCCGCCGGCCGGCATGCCGGCGGCGCCCCGCAAGCTGTTCATCCGCGACGGCGAACGCTGCTGGTTCGTGGCGCTCGACAGCATCCGGCTGTTCGAGTCCGAAGGCAATTACACGCGTGTGTATGTCGACGACGCGCGGCCGCTGATGCTGCGCTCCCTCACCCAGCTGGAAGAACGGCTGGACCCGGAACGCTTCCTGCGCGCCAGCCGCCGGCACATCGTCAACCTGGCGTTCGTCGAACGAATGACGGCCAACGAGGCCGGCGGACTGGACCTGCTGCTGCCGGGCGGGATGAGCGTGGAAGTGTCGCGGCGGCGGGCCGCGCAGATGCGCGGCCTCGGCCTGTAGGCCCGGCGAGCGTCAGTAATTCAGCGCGGGAATCGCCTGCGGGCTGTACGGCTTCACGGGCGCTTCCCTGACCTTCTTCTGCAGCATCTCGATCGCCACTTCCAGCTGGCGGTCGCGGCCCGTGAACGTGGCATGCGGCAGGTTGTCCACTTCCACGTCGGGAATCACGCCCACGCCCTCGATCAGCCATTGCCCCTTGTCGCTGTCGAACTGGCCCAGCTCGGCCACGCGCACCATGCCGTTGTCGGCCAGCCGGTTGCGGTCGCTGAGCCAGACGCCGGCGCCCGCCGTACGCTTGCCCACGATCGGGCCGAGGCCGAGTGCCTTGACGCCGGCGGCAAAGGTTTCGCCATCCGAGTAAGTCAGTTCGTCGACCAGCACCACGAGGTGGCCGCGGAACGTGTTCTGCATGTTCGGCGACGCCTGCCCGCTCGGGTTGGTCCAGAACGCCCATGCCTTGCGCAGCAGCTTCTCGATGATCCAGCTGTCGATGTTGCCGCCACGGTTGCGGCGCACGTCGATGACCAGGCCGTCGCGGTCGACGTTCGCATAGAAATCCCGCGCGAACGCGGCGATGTCGTCCTGCCCCATCGCCCGCAGGTGCAGGTAACCGATGCGGCCCGCCGACACCTCGGCCACCTGGCGGGCGCGGCCCTGCTCCCAGTCGCTGTACTGCAGCGCGTCTTCCTTCGCGGCCGGCACCGGCACGGCGATGGCGGCGCGCGCCTTGCCCGCCTTTGCGTCGCCCTTCGGCTGTATGTTCAGCAGCACCTGGCGGCCGGCCTGGTTCAGCAGCAGGTCGGCGATGTTGCGCGCTTCCAGCACGCTCTTGCCGTTGACGGCCGTGATGACGTCGCCCTCCTTCACGTCGACGTCCGGCTGCGCCAGCGGCGCGCGACCGGCCGGCAGCTCGTCCTCGGTGCGGTACACGCGGTCGACCCGGTAGCCATTCTCCACGCGCGTGAACACGGCGCCCAGGCCGGACGGCGTGCCCTCCGGCGCGGCCTTGCGGATATCGCCGGGCTGCACCTGCGAGTGCAGTGCGCCCACTTCGGCCACCATCATGCCGAGGATGTCGTTCAGTTCCGCGCGGTCGGTCACGCGCTCGACCAGCGGCGCGTACTTGTCGCGCACCGCCATCCAGTTCACGCCGCGCATCTTCACGTCGTACAGGAAATCGCGGTGCATGCGCCATGCGTCGTTGAACATCTGCTTCCACTCCTGCACGGGGTTCGAGACGATGCTCCAGTCCTCGACGCGGACGCGCGCCTTGCTGATATCCGCCGGCTGTTTGGCGCCGGCATCGACGATGATCATCTCGCCCGCGCCGGCCGGCGACAGCGTGCGGTAGTACACGTGCTTGCGGTCCGGCGCCAGGTCGAATTCGCGCACGTTCGGCGCGAAGGTATCGGGCTTGGGTTCGGTGCGCGCAATGGCCAGCGTCTTCAGCGCCGGCTTGTTGTCGGCGCCATCGGCATCGAGGAAGTACAGGCGCTTGTCGTCCACCGCCAGCCGGCGGTAGTTACCGGCGGCGAGCGGCACTTCGAACAGGCGTTGCGACAGTCCCTTGAAGACGATCGCCGGCAATGCCGGCTTGACGGGCTTCACGGGCTCCTTCGCCGCCTTGCCGTCCTTCGCCTGCGCCAGCTTGTCGACCGCGTTCTCGACGGCTTTCTCGACAGCCTTCTCGGCCGCTTTTTCTTCCACTGTTTCGGCGGGCGGCGGGGCGGACTTCGACAGCTCGTCGTCCGGCTTGAACGGGAAGCGGTTGCCGGGCTGCAGCGCCAGCGCATAGATGCCCACGCGCTTGTCGAACACGGGCCCCATGTTGCGGTCGCCCCATGGCGAACCGTTGGACAGCTTGAAATTGCGGGCCGACAGGAAGTACAACCACTGGCCGTCCGGCGAGAATGCCGGGTCGGCCGACGTGTAGCGGTCGCTGGTCACGAAGGCCAGCTCGGTCGATGCCAGGTTGTACAGGCCGATCTGGTCGCGCAACTGGGTGCTGGCGCTGCGCACGAACGCGATGTTGCGGCTGTCCGGCGACCACACCACGTCGTCGTGCTGGTCGATGCCGGCCTTGCCTGCGTCGTCGACCAGCGTCTGCTTGCGCGTGGCCAGTTCCAGCAGCCAGCAGCGGCCCTTCTTGTCGGTATGCGCGATCCATTTGCCATCGGGCGACGGGTACAGCGCCCAGCGATGATTGTTGCCGTCGCGGGTCAGTTGCTCGCCGTGCCCGGAGCCATCCGCGGCAAAGCGCCAGATCTCGTTCTCGCCGGTGGTGTCGACGATCGCGTAGATCCATTTCTCGTCGGCCGAGAACACCGCGTCGCGGGCCCTGGCGCCTTGCGGGATCGCGATTTCCACGCGGCGCTGGCTGCCCGTGCCGGCGATCGTCACGCGACCGCGCGCGGTCAGGACGACCCGCTCCTCCTTCGCGGCCAGCTGCACGTTCGTCAGCGCTTCGAGCGGCGAACGGATCAGGCGCGTGCGCTGCTGGTTGAAGTCCGAAACGAGGCTGACCGGCAGTTGCCGTGTCTCGCCGCGCGCCAGGTCGAACAGGTGCAGGTCGGCACCCTGCTGGTAGACGATGCGGCCGTCGCCCAGTGCGGCGTTGCGCACATCCCAGTCCTTGTGCGACGTGACCTGGCGCACGTCGCCGCCGTCCGCTTGCGCCGACCACAGGTTGTCCGTGCCGCCGCGATCGCTGGTGAAGTAGAGCCTGCCCTGCCACCACATCGGCCGCTTGTCGTTGCCGCTGCTGTCCGGAAAGACACGCCGCGCTTCCGCGCCGCCATCGAGGTCGAAACGCCACAGCTGGGCGTGGGCGCCGCCACGGTAATGCCGCACGTTATCGCCGGTCATGACCAGGCCGAGCCGGGTGAAGTACAGCGTCTTGCCGGCATCGTCGAGCACGGCGTCGTTCGCATCCGCCACGGGGAACACGCGGCGCTCCAGCGTGGCCGGCTGGACGGCCGCCACGATGCGGTGCGCACCCGGCCCTACCGAGCGGAACGTGCTGACCAGGACTTCGCCCTGCGCCGTCCAACCCAGCACGAGGACGCCGCCGTTCTCGAACGTCAGCCGTTTCGGCAAGCCGCCGGCAAGCGGCATCACGTAGGCATCCTGCGCGCCTTCATAGCTGCCGGCAAACGCCACCCATTGGCCGTCCGGCGAAATGGCGGCATGCGTTTCGGCGGCGGCATGCGTGGTCAGGCGCTGTGCCGGCCCGCCGGCGAGCCTGGTTTTCCAGAGGTCGCCCTCGGCAGTGAACACCACGGCATCGCCGCGGACGGCCGGGTAGCGCAGGTAGGGGTTGGCGGCAACGGAAGCAGCGATGGCGCACAGGGCGGCGGCAAGAATCGTTCGGGGGAATGGCATTGGACGTGTCGAAAGAGGGCAGCGCAGATTCTGGCACAGATTTCGCCGCGGAAATCGCCGCCATGACGGCACTGTCGAAACATCTTACAGCTCGTCGTGTTCGACAGGCGCTGTCGCCTGATAAAACAATGGCTTGCAAGATACGGCATGCAAAATGCTGCTCTCCTGATCCACGTCAAAACCATGGGAGTCCGTCATGATCAGCGATAATTCTTGCAAGTTCGTGCTTGCCGCGATGTTCCTCGCCGGTAGCGGGGCGGCACGCGCCCAGGTATTCGATGGCGGGCTACCGGCCGGCTGGGAATGCGTAGGCAATTGCGGCACCGCCGCTGCGGACGGGGCGATCGAGCTGGCACCAGCCGGCGGCAGCCGCTATGGCTGGGTATCGAATGCGAACGGCAATGCCGATGTGCTGCTGCCGGGCGTTAGCGTGCCTGCCGACTCGGCGGATGGCAGCACCCTGCGTTCGCACATCTTCAGCGCCCAGGTTGGACAGGTCCTGACTTTTTCGTTCAACTACGTGTCGACGGACGGCAGCGATTTCACCGACTACGCCTGGGCTCGGCTCCTCACCGCGCAGGGCAGCGCAGCGGACGTGCTCGTGACAGCCCGCACATCGCCGGGGGGCGATGCCGTGCCGGGCTTCGGCATGCCATCGGCGCAGGCCGGGATCATGCCGCCATTCGCAGGCATGGGCGGCGGCCCGCTCGCATGGAGCCCGCTGGGCGAGGATTCGGGATCGTGCTACGCGCAGCCCTGCGGACAGACCGGGTGGATCGACGCCACGTACACCTTCAGCGTGGCAGGCCAGTTCATCCTTGAATTCGGCGTGGTGAACTGGTACGACGAGTCCGCCGACAGCGGCCTGGCCTTCGATGCCATCGCGCTCGATGGCGTGCCGCTGGCGCCGGTTCCCGAACCAGGTCGCCCCGGCATGCTGGCCGCGGGGGCGCTGGTGGTCGCCTTCGCCGCAAGGATGGTTCGGCGGCGCGGCCATTGAGGCGCGCGCGGGCGCGCGTACCTAGCACAACCGTTCATCGTTGGCAGAGGCCGACGCACGGCATGCAAAAGTGTAAATGTCATTGATGGGCTTGCTGGGCGGCTTCTACGATGATTCCCATACCCACCCACCCCGAGGAGAATCGCCCATGAAGCGCACGCCCCCTGTCATGCTTGCCCGCCTTGCCGCCGCCGCCCTGCTGGCCGCCGCTGCCGCCCTGCCCGCCCGCGCCGACTCCGTGACCGAAATCGCCCAGCTGCAGGGCTGGGTCAACAGCAATGGCGGCAGCAACGAAGCCACCCCGCTCGGCAATACCTACACGGGCAACGACACCGGCCTGCGCTTCAACAGCTGGGCGGCCTTCTTCATCCCGGCCGGCACGACGTGGGCATCGGCTACGTTGTCGCTGTCGCCGTCCGTGTACGGCGACGCGCCGCCAAGCGTGATCGGCCTGTTCGACTTCGATGGCGGCCTGCAGCCGTTGCTGAACACGTTCCATCCGGGCACGGACGTATTTGCCGACCTGGGCGGCGGCACCCAGTATGCCGCCGCCACGCTGCACGACAGCGTCGTCGACATCACGCTGAACGGCGCGGCGCTGGCTGACATCAATGCGGTGGGCGGATCGTATTTCGTGATCGGCTTCACGAACCAGACCCTGAACGCGGTGCCGGTCGAAGCCGGTGACCAGGGCATCTACCTGGGCGGCATCCGCGCCGAGCCCTACCTGGAGCTGACGCTGTCGACCGTGCCGGCCGTGCCGGAACCGGGAACGTATGCGATGCTGCTGGCGGGCCTGGCGGTGGCCGGCGTGGCCGCACGGCGGCGGCGCATGTAATCCCCGGATCAATACACCGGCGTAAAAAAACCCGCTCTCGCGAGCGGGTTTTTTTTGCGGCAGAGGTTTATTCCACTTCGACCGTTTCCGGCGGCGGCAGCGGAGCCGCATCCGGTTCCGGGAAGTCCAGCTTGATCTGGTCCTTCTCGTCCAGGTCCACCGTGACCCTGCCGCCGGCGACGAGGCGGCCGAACAGCAGCTCGTCGGCCAGCGCCTTGCGGATCATGTCCTGGATCAGGCGGGACATCGGCCGGGCGCCCATCAGCGGATCGAAGCCCTTCTTCGCCAGGAACTTGCGCAGGTGCTCCGTGAAGATCGCTTCCACTTTCTTCTCGTGCAGCTGCTCTTCCAGCTGCATCAGGAACTTGTCCACCACGCGCAGGATGATTTCCTCGTCCAGCGCGCGGAAGCTGATGATCGCATCGATCCGGTTGCGGAATTCCGGCGTGAACATCCGCTTCAGGTCGGCCATTTCGTCGCCGGTTTCCTTGGTGTTCGTGAAACCGATCGGCGCACGCTGCAGCGCTTCCGCGCCCGCGTTGGTCGTCATGATGATGATCACGTTGCGGAAGTCGGCCTTGCGGCCGTTGTTGTCCGTCAGCGTGCCATGGTCCATCACCTGCAGCAGGATGTTGAAGATGTCCGGATGCGCCTTTTCGATCTCGTCGAGCAGCAGCACGGCATGCGGCTTCTTCGTGATCGCTTCGGTCAGCAGGCCGCC
The DNA here is from genome assembly GCF_055502675.1 of Pseudoduganella sp. jia 12. Lineage (NCBI taxonomy): Bacteria > Pseudomonadati > Pseudomonadota > Betaproteobacteria > Burkholderiales > Oxalobacteraceae > Pseudoduganella > Pseudoduganella sp. jia 12. The sequence goes on along the minus strand of NZ_JBUXKP010000002.1, from coordinate 703,267 downwards.
CTGGTCGAAACCGACATAGCCCGGCGGCGCACCGATCAGGCGCGACACCGCATGGCGCTCCATGTACTCGGACATGTCGAAGCGGATCAGCTCGATGCCGAGGATGAAGGCCAGCTGCTTGGCCACTTCGGTCTTGCCGACACCGGTCGGACCGGAGAACAGGAAGGAACCGATGGGCTTGTCCTGCTTGCCCAGGCCGGCACGCGACATCTTGATGGCCGAGGCCAGCGCCTCGATGGCCGGGTCTTGCCCGAACACCGTGTTGCGCAGATCGCGGTCGATCGTCTGCAGCTTGCTGCGGTCGTCCTGGTTGACCGTTTGCGGCGGGATCCGCGCGATCTTCGAGATGATCTCTTCGATCTCCGTCTTGCCGATGGTTTTCTTCTGCTTCGACTTCGGCAGGATGCGCTGGGCGGCGCCGGCTTCGTCGATCACGTCGATGGCCTTGTCGGGCAGGTGGCGGTCGTTGATGAAGCGGGCCGCCAGTTCGGCCGCGGTCGACAGCGCCGACGACGAATACTTCACGCCATGGTGCTCCTCGAAGCGCGACTTCAGGCCGCGCAGGATCTGCACGGTCTGCTCGACGGTCGGCTCGTTCACGTCCACCTTCTGGAACCGGCGCGACAGCGCATGATCCTTCTCGAACACGCCACGGAATTCCGTGAACGTGGTCGCGCCGACGCATTTGAGCTGGCCATTCGCCAGTGCGGGCTTCAGCAGGTTCGATGCATCCAGCGTGCCGCCCGATGCGGACCCCGCGCCGATGATCGTGTGGATCTCGTCGATGAACAGGATGCCGTTCGGATTATCCTTCAGCTGCTTCAGCACGGCCTTCAGGCGCTGCTCGAAGTCGCCACGGTATTTCGTGCCGGCCAGCAGCGCGCCCATGTCCAGCGAATACACGACGGCGTTCGACAGGATTTCCGGCACCTCGCCCTGCGTGATGCGGTACGCGAGGCCCTCGGCGATCGCGGTCTTGCCCACGCCGGCCTCGCCCACCAGCAGCGGGTTGTTCTTGCGGCGGCGGCACAGGATCTGGATCACGCGGTCCACTTCCTCTTCGCGGCCGATCAGCGGATCGATCTTGCCTTCCGCGGCGGACTTGTTGAGGTTCTGGGTAAACTGGTCGAGCGGGCTTTCCTTGGCCTGCCCCTCGACCTGCGCGCCTTCCTCGACGCCTTCGGACGCCTTGGCCGCTTCGCCGGACTGGTCCTTGCGTACGCCATGCGAAATGAAGTTGACGACGTCCAGGCGCGTCACGCCCTGCTGGTGCAGGTAATAAACAGCGTGCGAGTCCTTTTCGCCGAAGATGGCCACCAGCACATTCGCGCCCGTGACTTCCTTCTTGCCGTTCGAAGCGGACTGCACGTGCATGATGGCGCGCTGGATCACGCGCTGGAAGCCGAGGGTAGGTTGCGTGTCGACCTCGCCGGTTCCTGGCACGGTGGGGGTGTTGTCGCCGATGAAGTTGGTGAGCGTCTTGCGCAGGTCTTCGATATTGACCGCGCAGGCACGCAACACTTCGGCCGCCGAAGGATTGTCCAGCAGCGCCAGCAACAAATGCTCAACCGTGATGAATTCATGCCGTGCCTGCCGAGCCTCGACAAACGCCATGTGCAAACTTACTTCCAATTCCTGCGCAATCATACTTCCTCCATCACGCACTGCAGGGGATGGCCTGCCTTGCGCGCATGCGTTAAAACGAACTCCACCTTGGTTGATGCAATATCTTTTGAGAACACGCCGCACACGCCTTTACCGTAGCGGTGCACACTCAGCATAATTTGCGTAGCCGTTTCCCGATCCTTGTTGAAATATTCCTGGATGATCGCGACCACGAATTCCATCGGGGTGTAGTCGTCGTTCAACAACGCCACCTGGTACATGGGGGGCGGCTTCAGCGTCTGCCGCTCCAGGACGGTCTCGGTGTCATGCTTGGTTGCCATACGCTTATATTCTAATGCTTTCGTGGTCCGTGCAACGCCCGTTTAGCTGGGCGTTTCCATTTGTCCTCAATCTTACGCGCTTTCCCAACTGTGCGCAGATGGCGGCCCACAGCGCAAAATCAAGTCCTTCCGTGATTTCTCCTGTTGCAAAAATCTTACTATTGCCCTGACAAAGCGCTTGACACAGAAAATTGTTCCGCCAACAATGACATATCGACTGGTGCAGAAATGTACATGTTGGTAAGAAGTGAGTTGTCGAGGAGGGGGCAGGAAGCTTCTTGCTTTTATAGCTCGTGTGATTCGTTAATATTTGAAAGTTCTTTTTATTATGGCAACTGGTACCGTTAAGTGGTTCAATGACTCCAAAGGTTTCGGCTTCATCACCCCTGATGATGGTGGCGAAGATCTGTTCGCGCACTTCTCCGCAATCAACATGAACGGCTTCAAGACCCTGAAAGAAGGTCAAAAGGTGCAGTTCGAAGTCACGCAAGGCCCTAAAGGCAAGCAAGCTTCCAACATCCAGGCTAGCTGATCAGCTTCCTCGACGAAAAAACCCCGCCATGGCGGGGTTTTTTTTTGCCCGGGAATTTTGATGGCCGCCTTGGCAAGCCCTGGCGTCATATCGCCGCCGATAAAACACCCGCGCCTGGCGCGGGTGTGCAGCGGCCCGGCGGACCGTTACATATTCGATCAATATATGTAAACAAAACTCAACTTATTGATTTTTAATAACTTTCATTATCTCAACAACGCTACGCCCCTCACAAAAACCCTCAAAAACCTCTGACTGCTTCCCTTTTCGCATTTTAGACACAACTTGCCGAAACGTATCGCTGTTCTCGGCGGGTTTAGTGTCTTCTGCAGGAAAATTTCCTTGCACCAATATTGTTGTTATGATAATATTTAATTTATTACATCATTTTTGCGCGAAGAATGCAGAAATTAACTATTGTGCAAAGACTCTTGCCCGGCATTTCAAGCGGTGCCGTTAGCACTGCGACCGGAGCCAGTATTCACGCGCGCCAGGGACAATTGGACGGCGCATGCGGCATCTACTGCGCCGCGATGAGTTTGACCCTCCTAGGGCATCTCAGCCGCCCTGCTGAGCTAATCGGCAAGCGACGCACGAAAGCAGTAGCGGCGCTATGGGATGCGAGTGTACCTCGATTTTTCGAAGGAACGACCGCAGAAGAGTTGGCAAACATCATAGGCTCAACTGGAGCCGATCTTGGCGTTACTTGGGAGGTAGGTGAGAACGGCGCCTTGGTGACGAGTGTTACGGAGGGTGTGCTGGAAGGACGCCTACCCCTTGTAGGCTGGCAGAGCCGAAATCGACGGTTCGATCATTGGATCTTGGCTGTAGGCATAGAGGTGGAGAAACGGTGTGGAGCCGTAAAGCCGACAGCCTTGCTTTGCCTAGATCCTAATGAGGAAGCACCCAACCTCTCCGCTTATAACTCGCGGATCGAACTTGCCGGCAAGCAGGCGGGGAAGGATTCGAGGTTCCAAAAGTATGTGACTGCGGGAGCGATGATGGACGTCGCCTTAAACGAGGTTGTGTGGGTCTCAAAACGCCGTAGATCCTGCCCCTAACGCCCTTCAACGCAACCGCGACTTGGCCGGCTTGAGGCTTGGCTTAGCCTTGTTAGCTCGCGCGGCCTCCTCCGGCCGCGAGTTGACCTGGACAGACGCGAACAAGTCGGACAGGTTTACATCCAACGCATAACACAAGCTGGCTAGGGTCATCAATGATGGGTTCGCGATCCCCCTTTCGATCGCCGATATGAACGTCCGGTCTACCTCCGCCTCGAAAGCAAGCACCTCTTGCGACTTCTCAGCGCTGATGCGTATAGCCTTCAGGCTCTTCCCTAGAGCGGCACACACTTTATTTCGCTTTTTGTCGGATTGGTCGGCTGACGTCATGCCTTGCATCATGCCTTTTTGACGTGCGGGCAACGACGGTGTAAAGACTGCGATTATTTGTAGTGTATACTCTACAAAATGAATGCCTTTGAGCAATTAAACGCAGGCCTAAGAAGCCGCTTCGTGAAGTGCTAAATTGACAACAATAAGGATGCATTGGTATGCGAAGAATTTTTTTTGCCGTTATTTCGGCTAGCGCCGCTTCATGCTATGGCGCAGGGGTAGAACAGGCAGCTCAAGTGGAGCGGCAAGCGGCAACGTTTTATGTGGAAAATTGCAGAGCGAACATTGAAGGCGTGCTCCGCGCGGAGAGCTTCTACGACGGTAAAGACGTCCATAGCATTGTGTCGAGCTTCGACAACCGCTCGCTCGTGGAAGAGTTCCTGAACAGCCTCAATCGGCATAAATCCATGGACGACTCGTCAGATTCGGTCGTCCAGAGGCGGCAAGCGCAACTTGCAAATGCGTTAAGCAACACTGATCTGGCGATGAAATGCAGTCAGGTTGGAGGCATGTACAACGTGTATCTGACGATGGGAGAAGCTCAGGAGAACATTGGCAAGTATAAGGCTCAGCAGGCCGCGGCCAAGGCGAAGGCGGCGCACGAGAATGAGCCAGTCACAGTGGATTACAGCGTTGCAGCGGCAGGGCTTGGGCAGTCTGGACGGTAAGCGCGCCCGGCCAAGGGTACAGTGCGCAAACTGACTTTGGGACAGTACTTGAAGTGGGAAGAAGATAGCAGCAGCAAATGGAAAGGTCAGCTTTGGAACGCTATGGGCACTAGAAACAAAAATATTGCCTACAAACAATGTCTGGAAGCGGTGCGCCAGGAGTGGATAACGTCTTTCGGCTATCCAGACGCGGTATTACGCTCCAACCTCTTCGTGGACGGGCTGGTAGGCCTGGACAAGGTGCTACGCATCGTTTGCTCACCAGGCTAACCGTAAGGCGTCCCAGGGGCGCTGACGTCCCTGGGACGATTCTTGCCAGCCTCCCCTTGAGACTGAGGAATCCAGACACCGCCAAGCTCAGGAGATGGAAATAGCCCTTTGATCCGGTTTCCAGAAAAATTTCGACTCGTTCACTAGCCAATCAGGCGCAGCAATAGCATTGCTCCTAGAGAACAATCCAGACATCTCAACAGATGGGAGATCAATTGGTCGTCGCTGGGAACCTATATCAATTCCAGTCTTTCCCTTAATGCTAGAGACGTGTTTTGCCACCGTCGTCCGGCTCGCGAACTGATCTCGTACATCCACTCCGCTCAACCAAAGGCGGTAGACATTGCTCTCCTTTATGGTCAATATTGCCAGTTCGTCGTCCGTTAGGAGCGGGCGCAGCGCCCCTCCCCAGTTGTATTTCGCAAGCAAGGCAAAGTAGAGCGATTCGACATCCAGGCCGTTCCAGGCGTGCACCCGGTCCAGTTCTTGCCTTCGAAGCAGCTGGGAGAACAGCTTAAGTTCCACACGCAACGAGTCCTTGGCCTCTTTCAATAGCTTGGCCCTCGTGCTGCCTGCTGAGTGCGTGCCAAACCTCTTCTCCAGCTCTGCCTGCTTGTCATATAGCGACAGCATGTGATACTTGGAGCGCCGTTTAGCTGTCCACCCTAGCGAAAGGATTCCAACCCCGTCTCTGTGCTTCCCAGTGCGGTTAGCGTTGTCTATCTCATCAATGACTTGCTCCACTTGTCCTGGCGGACACCTGAAGTTCGCTGTCAGGTGAACTTCCAGCAACTGAACAGCGCCTCGACGCCACTTAGCAAGGTCCTCTGGTAGAAGATTGATCGCAAGGAGTTCAGTGAAAAGTTCGAAGATCGCCACAGTGTAGTCGAGCAGCGACGAATGCCCCGTCCAGTTATGCCGTTGCAGTACCAGCGGGGGACAACATTCGATCTGCAGCAACGTTGCACCTCCATCGGCGCGGAGGCCTCTGGAATGAAGTTGTACTGAACCGTACTGGTCTCCGAGTGATGCGGCTTCACGGGAAGAGCCAACAGGCCGTAGGATGCCTTCACCATCAAACTTGTACCATGTCTGACCAATAGGCTGATGGAAGCAGGGCCCAATGACCTTGAGCTTGTCGATATGAACGATGTGGATGTGTTTCATAGTTGGGACGGAGAGTGTGTGTTCAACAACTGAACAAAGGTGATCTTGTATACGCGTCGCGCTGCGGCAGAGTTACGACTGTTGACCACGTCCAGTGCTTGCTAGCCCCCTACGCGAGAGCCACTCATCTATCGCTGCTTCGTCATAACCAACCGCTTTAAGGGACAGTTGGATGCGGACTGGGAAGTCCCCTAAGCGCTCTAAGCGCCATACAGTAGTGCGGGATAGGCCAACCTTCGCGAAGACTTCTGCTGGGCGTATGATGTTCATATTTCGTATCTCGATGACATTGATGTTCAGAGCTGCAGTTCACAGCTCGCCGTATGCTCAGTCCCTATCGAATCAGGACCAGGACCGTTGCCACATCCTTTACCGGCTTTTTTCACCACCCTCAACATCGCACAAAAAAAACTCGTAACTATTTGTTTTTACATGAATTTTTTTTGTTAATGGAGATAGTGTTACGCGACATTCCCTTAGAGGTGCTCATCTCTTCAATAAACTTTTTCGACTTAACTTTCTGTTTTTAAAGGACTTTTAACACTGTGATGGAAGATAGTGAGTATGCAGCGGCCGCAGAAGCGAAGAAGGAAGAGGTAAGAGCCAAGCGAAAGTTGGTACGCTTACGGACTGACGTTCAGCAGGCGCGCATTCATTGGGAAAATTTCTTCCAGCAACACGCGGTGCGAACAGAGATGCTTTGGGATAACTGGCGGCAGAAAGATGCCCGAGAACTATATTTACTGCACAGAAACACACCCGAAGTCGCAGCGGAAATTTGTCGATTTCAAGCCGACTTGGCGGCGTTGGCATATCGAATTAGCCGAATCCCTAATCTATCAAGAACAGAGCGCGAAAAATTGTGGTTGCCTGAATTTTTTGCAAATACGGAGAAATTCATTGCCAAAACGTATCATTCTAGCTCTGCAACTGAGGCTAGCCATTTTACCGCTGAGACGAAGCTGAGAAAGCTTAACACGCCGATACCATCTGATGACGGGCGTTATGTCATTGCTCGTCCACCAGTGATAGATAGATATCTTCAAAGCTATACGGGAGGCGAGATACGGACCGTGCGAATGAATTTGCCATTGTGGGCAGTATGGACGTCAAACGTTAAGCCGCTTCCCAAAATTCTTTACATGGAAGAATCGGGAGGTAAACGCAAACTCCCAAAGAAACAGCCTACGCGAATTACCGAGAAAAACTTACGGCAGCGAACATACTTGCAAGGTGAACGCGTGGAAATCTTAGTAGAGAACAATCGAACAATGATCTTTTTTCTTAGTGCTCCTAGATTGGACGACAGCGATGACTACATTCTCGACCTTAGACGACATACAGCACTAAAAATCCCTCGTAAAAAAATACCTCCTCGTGCAAAGTAGAGATATCGAGGAAATTAGTCCTGTCTGCCTGGCATACGGTAGCATAGCGACACACCCCGCCCCATGACGTGAACGCCCTGTTAATTGTGTCCTTGTGCCCATATATATGAAGAATCCTTCGTTTAATTCAACAGTATTGGTCTGCGATGATCCTGAGATGGCTGCTCAGTTATCAGTAGCTCTCTCATTGAAGGGCACCTACCTAGCTCTTCTGGACAGTCCGCGGCTGGCACGCAGTGACGCGAATGCAGAAGTGATTCGTAGAACCAATGCCATTAACGCAACTAAGGCAGATAAGGTTATCTTAGCAGGTTGCTCCGATGCTGTTATTAACAGTTTTAAAAGCCGGACTCCTTCGTTAGTTATTAAGCCTGTAGAAGAACTTTGCGAAGCAACCTTGACGCACGCCGGGATCCGATTAAAGAAAGGGGAGCCAATCAAAGCGAATCCTGCATGCATTGGGCCAAGTCTATTGCTCGCTCTACGAGCGAAGCTTCAGCTCGAATTCGACGACGAAATATCACCAGTACGCTATGTCCCCTCCTCTGCAACGCATTTAGTAGTGTGTGAGGAAGATAATCGTCTAACACAAGTGATCGCTGCCAACTATGCGTTTGCTATGCGCGCAGGCCTACAGTTAATCCCCTCCCTTACTGAGGCATTTTCTCGAGAAGTCAACGAGCGATTCTACAGCGCATCAAGTGATCAGGATGGATCTACCACAAGAAAACTTGAGAACTTGTCCCGGCATTTACTTGAACACCTTAAGGATTTGAATCTTAAAGGTGTGCAGTCCATCACCTTCATTACAAGTGGCGTGCCTTGGGGTTTTGCTTTACAGGATCTGCCAACAACACACTTATTTGTATATCCCGATTTGGGAATCTCTATCATCCATGGAATTGCCGCATCAATCAATGAGGGCAGGCCTCTTCGTCTAATCTGCATGATCGATCCAGGCCAGGTGCAGTCACATGAGGTCGTTCGATCCGGCACATCCCTTATCAAACGTGGACCACTCATAATGGCCTTCCGAAACAAAGCGGCCAATATTAGATCCGTGTCCCACATGCTTGATCTGGTTCCTTACGATTTACTCTTCATCGCAACTCATTGTGGCGATATAAAAGGTCATCGCGAGACGCACATTTTCTCAGATTCAACTGGAAAGGAGCGAACGCTTGTTCTCGACATAGCGATGCAGGTGAACCCTGAACCGCGTCACGGCAAATACGAGGTTAAAGCGTACGAACGCTTTGTCTCGATTGATGGTGTTCCATGGGAAGCGAAAGAAGAGCGCATGAGTATAGCAGGGAATGCATTGAGGGATTTCTATTCAAAGCGGCTAGGAGAACGAACACCAGCCTTCCGCAAGCCAATTAATCGAATAATCGGCTCGGCAGCCCTCGCAATGTCAGATGGGAACCTGCTTGCTACGCCAACCAATGCCGGAGCAAACAGTTTTCCGATAGTCTTCAATAATGCTTGCGTCTCATGGCATGAGCTGGCTAATCGTTTTATGTTTGGTGGCGCGCGTGCTTATATAGGGAGTCTAATTGAGGTCTCTGACTCTGAAGCGCAAGAAGTTGCCATGGGGGTCTTAGATAAGTATTTTGGACGGCCTCTAGCTCACGCACTTTGGAGTGCCCAAAAGGAGGTGTCAGGAGGTAGCATTCGGCGCCCGTATGTTATGGTGGGAGTGCATTTTCAACGCTTACGTAGCACTATGGTGCCGCCTCATCAACATATTTTACAAAAGCTTAGGCAAGCCTACCATTACTGGAGCAGATATCTATCAAGCATCCCGGTACAAAATGCGAACGCTCGCCTAGAAATCGAAGACAAAATAGACTTCATAAAGCAATGCATCGAAGAGCAGATTTCTGGGAAGTCAACCAGTCACCCGTCTGCGACCGTCCGTTGACGCTGGATTACCACAACGAATTTATTGCCTTCTATACATTCTTCGGAGCAATGTAGTATAGTGCCCCTACGTAGGCTGACCGGCCCCTAGATTGGGTTAATATAGCTAGATGAAAGCTTACCGAAAGAGCAGGATTATGATTTCAGAAAAATTACAGATGCAGTCGCAGTTGTCGAATTGGCTGCTTCGGCGAACACCGACGGGAGGTGTTCGTCGTGTCGTTCCGCTCGCAGCAGCTATCGCAAGCGACCTAGGCAATGTCCGTGTAGACAACCAGGATCGTGCGATTATAGCTCGTGGGCGCGACAACCAAGGGAGAGACTTTGCGGCAATTGTTGTCGCAGATGGTATCGGTGGAATGAAGGATGGCGCGGTGGCTGCCTCCATAGCGGTTGCTGCATTCATTGCAACGTTAGCTGATCATGCATTGCGCGGTGACAATGAGGGCGTCCATTGGATAAGGCAAGCCATGCATGAGGCCGACAAGGCCGTTTTCGAGCACGCACGAGGAAGCGGTGGCTCAACTCTAGTGGCATTTGTAATTCGCCCAGGTTTTAATGCTCATTGGGCAAGTGTAGGGGATAGTCGAGTTTACTGCTCATCTGGAAATAGTCTAATTCAAATCTCTAAAGACGATACGATTGCAGGCCAGCTAGGCCGAGAAGCGGCGCACCAGAATTCGAGGCTCCTCCAATTTATTGGCATGGGTTCAGAGTTGGAACCTCATGTCGAAGAGCTTGCATATAGCCAGGCCGAATCAATACTTTTGACAACTGACGGCATTCATTATTTATCAACCGCATCAAATTGGCTTGCACAGATTGTAAAAAATTCTCCTGATCCTGGAACAAGCGTTAAGAGGTTAGCAGAATTAGCGAAATGGTGTGGTGGGCCTGATAACGCTACAGTAGCAATGGTATCTCTTTCGACGAATTGGGATGACGAGTATCGTCCTACATACCCTTGTCTAGAGATTTGGGATGCATTTGGCGAGCTACAGATCATCCAGAGCCGAGCCGAATCCAGCGCTCAGTCGTCACGTCGCCGTTATATGCCGGTCAGTGAAAAGAAAATTCTAACCCGCGTTGATACTGTAGGTGAAGCAAGAAAAAATGCGAAATACTCTCCTCCTGAACCGATAGTCTCGCCTACAAAGACCATTCGCAAGCCAAAGAATTCGCCAAAGAAGCGCAGCAAGAATTCTCGTGAACAACTTGAGGATGATGTCCCTCAGCTTTCCATGACATTTCCTACTAAAATCTAATAGCTATGACAATTATTGCAGACCGCTATCTTGTCACTGGAGCCTCTCTTGTTGGAGGGATGGCAGAAGTATTGCCATGCCAAGACACGATACTTGAACGTCCCGTCGCCATAAAGATAATGCCAGGCAGCGTTAATCGGCGCCGTGTACGTGACGAGCTGACGGCTTTGTTAAAAATGCGTTCAAAACATGTGGTCCAGGTATATGACGTACTCAAATGGCAGGAAAATGATCTAGCAATAGTGCAGGAATTCATAGATGGAAACGATCTTTTTGATCCAAATTTAGCCCCAAAGAATACTACTGATTACTTGAAGTTGGTTTGGCAGATTGCGTCGGGAATTGCTGACATACACACATTAGATGTCATTCATCGCGACATTAAACCGAACAATATGAAAGTCGATCGCGAAGGAGTTGTCAAGATTTTCGACTTTGGGTTAGCTCGTGACGAAGGCCCCGAAGCCGCAACTCAAGTTTTTGTCGGCACGCGCGGTTTTGCTGCGCCAGAGTTATATCCCCAAGGTGCGCAATTCACCGCTGCGGTGGATACTTATGCATTCGGGGCAACCGCTCTTTATCTTGCATTGCAGGATTTACCAGCAGACTTGAAGCGTCAGCCTCCACTTGCCGCGACTCAAAACTATTTTGAATTTTTACCCTTCCCGTTGGAAGCCGAGGTACGCAATATCTTACATGCATGTCTCGATCATGATGTGACTAAGCGGCCACGAATGCAGCAAGTAAGGTCAGTTCTTGCGAAGCATCTTTTATTCGACCGTCATAAAGCGCTGATCGTTTTTCAAGGGGCTGCATCATATTTGGATGCATCTAACAGAGCTGTGACATTGACATTGCCCAATATGGGAAGCGTCGAGATTCGCTATAACGGCTTCGATTTTCGCGTGCATAGCGTTAGTGGAGACGTGTATATAAATAATGCTCGGTGCGCAGTTAATTATGCTTTACCTGGCGCATGCGTGGTTACTTTAGGGGCACCTGAGTATCAAGCTCAGCGAAGATATATAACTTTCGACTTATCACATCCGGAGATTGTACTGTGAGCGGCCCACTAAAAGCTGGCGATCTGATTGGCGGACGCTATGAAATTCAGAAATATTTATCAGAAGGCGGGATGCAATTCGTATATGTAGCGCATGATCAGTTAACTTCGCGCATGGTTGCATTAAAGACACCTAAAAACCGTTCGGCTCAAAAGCGCTTTCGCCGTAGTGCTGTTGTTGCCGCCAAGGTTAATCATCCGAACGTAGCCAAAACGCTTGATTATGTTCGGTCTGCTGATGATCGTTATTTGATTGAAGAGCTGATTGAGGGAGAAGACTTAAGGGCCGCGTTACTTCAAAATACGGCGTTCTTAGACCCCTATTTGGCGGCAAAGGTATTTCACCATTTAGCAAAAGGGGTAGCCGCTGCTCACCATGCCGGAGTTATTCACCGGGATCTAAAGCCTACCAACATTATGGTGGTGGGAGGCTATTCGTTAACTGAGCTGAAGGTTACTGACTTTGGCATCGCAAAAATGGCGGAAGAAGAGCTAAAGGAAGCAATTGAGGGAGGCGAGCAAAGCATGACTACCTCTCAAACTGCAATAGGCGCATTGCCGTATATGGCACCAGAGGCCATAGAGGATCCTGCATCGGTAGGGTCCGCCGCTGACATATGGTCGGTTGGTGCAATGATGTTTCATCTTATCTGCGGAATTCATCCCTTTGGCCAAGGCTTAAAAGCAGTTCCCAAAATCATATCAGCGAACGTAGCTGATATTCCGCAGTTCGTTACTGCCAAGGCTCAATTCAAACCTTTAGCAGCTGAATTGCTTGAAATAGCGCTTTCTTGCTTGAAAAAGGACCCTGCCGATCGACCATCTGCGGATCAGATCGTATCGCGATGCAGCAATTTATGTTACACCTCGTCGGCGCGGTCCATAGGCGTCGTGAGTAGGTATCTCTACAATGCGTTTGGATTTATTGGCACCCCTTACGGAGACGTGTTTTTCCATAACGAATGTGTCTATGGAGCTATTCCAGCCGTCGGCGAAACGGTTATTTACTCAAGCTACAACGGCGGAGGAGCCCCCAGAGCGCTGCCGGTCCAGAAAGTGAATGTATAACTATTTATATCCTGTATGGAGTAGTTACTGACGAAAGCCTGCATGATGCCGGGGAGGCGGCTCAAGCCGCCACTTCGATGTAAAATAGGCGTTAGAGAACATTAATTTCGCGGCTATTACAGCCAAATTTATCTTATTTCGCTGCAGCAGCAAGCACGTCGATTCGATCAGCCAGAAACTGCAGAGCATCACGACGCTGCGGCTCTAGCTCGTGGTGCTGATAGGATGCAGTTACTTGATTTTTTTCTTGGTGCGCGAGAAGCAACTCAACGACGTCACGGCTAACCCCGTGTTCGCGCAGTAAAGTGGCGGCGGTTCCGCGAGTTCCATGCGGCGAAAAGTCTGGGACGCCGAAATCTAAGCGCTTGAATAAATGGTTAAGGGTTGCATCTGCAAGCGGAATGAGGACACTTTGAACCGAATGGAATGCGTATTCCTGCTTCCCGGTGACAGCGTAGAGCAACCGCAACAACTCAACCGCCTGACGCGATAGAAATACTCGATGAGGGCGACGAGATTTCATCCTCTCAGCAGGAATATCCCACCGCCGCTCATCAAGATCGAATTCCACCCATTTTGCCCTCAAAACCTCGACTTTCCTGCACATGCTATATGTCAACAGTTTCGCCGCAGCTAAGGTGATGAAATGTGCACGCTGCATATTGAGAGAGCGCCAGAAGCGACCAAGCTCTTTTTCGTTCAAGTGACGATGATGAACTACTGTCGGGAGCTCTATGACGCCTCTGAACGGCAATGCAGGATTCGCCTCAACAATTAGCTTCTGTATCGCATAATCAAAGATAGCCTGGATAGTCATGCGAACTTTTTCGGCAGTCACAGGAGTATTGCGGCGTTGCTCGATGATTTCAAGTATATCCTTGGGTTTGATGTCAGCGAGGCGTCTTTCACCAATTTCCGGCCAAACAAAGCGCGTCAGAAATGATCGAACCTGCTTCTGATACGTAGGAGATTTCTTTCCCATCTTTTCGATCAGCCATGTCTCAGAGAAGACGCGGAATATATCGGGCGCGTCGACTTCACTAGCGCGGAACTTCTTAGTATGCTTTTCCTCTTGCTTGTGCTGCGCAGGACTAATGCCTTGAGCGAGCAAAGCGCGGTATTCACGATGCATCTCCCTGGCTGTTGCAACGCCGATTTCCGGGTAAGGTCCAATCGTCACCTCAGTACGCTTTCCATTGAAACCGTACTGATACCGCCAAGTCTTCGTGCCAGTTGTCGAAATCTCAACAAATAACCCCCCGCCGTCACTTATCTTCTGCACCTTGCTCTTGGGCCTAGCATTGTTGATAGCGGTTGCCGTCAGCTTATAGTTAGTGACTCTCATCTTACCCTCGTTTTCATTGTCGATTGAGGGGAAACTAATCAATCACCCTCACCTTTACCCTCACTATCTGAGGGTTGCAATGATAGCTCATGGAACAATTTGAAACAAAAAAAAGCCCCGTTCTCCTATGAGAACGAGGCAAATGTAACCTCGAGAAATTGTCTAAAACGTCGTTACATGTTCTCGATCATCACTTCGCCAAAGCCGGAGCACGATACCTGCGTGGCCCCTTCCATCAGCCGGGCGAAGTCGTAAGTGACGCGCTTGCTGGTAATGGCTTTTTCCATCGATGCAATAATCAGGTCGGCCGCCTCGGTCCAGCCCATATGGCGCAGCATCATCTCGGCGGACAGGATCAGTGAACCCGGGTTGACGTAATCCTTGCCGGCATACTTGGGTGCCGTGCCGTGCGTGGCTTCGAACATCGCCACCGAATCGGACATATTGGCGCCCGGCGCGATACCGATGCCGCCTACCTGGGCGGCCAGCGCGTCGGAAATATAGTCGCCGTTCAGGTTCAACGTGGCGATCACGCTGTATTCGGCCGGGCGCAGCAGGATCTGCTGCAGGAAGGCGTCGGCAATCGAATCCTTGACGATGATGTCCTTGCCCGTTTTCGGGTTCTTCACCTTGCACCACGGGCCGCCATCGATCAGCTCGCCACCGAATTCCTTTTGGGCCAGCGCATAGGCCCAGTCACGGAAGCCACCTTCGGTGTACTTCATGATGTTGCCCTTGTGGACGATCGTGACGGAGGACTTGTCATTGTCGATCGCGTACTGGATCGCCTTGCGCATCAGCCGCTCGGTGCCTTCCCGCGACACCGGCTTGATGCCGAGGCCGGAGGTTTCCGGGAAGCGGATCTTGCGCACGCCCAGTTCCTCCTGTAGGAATTTGATCAGCTTTTTCGCCCCTTCCGAGCCTTCGGCATATTCGATGCCGGCATAGATGTCCTCCGAGTTTTCGCGGAAGATGACCATGTCCGTCTTGTGCGGCTCCTTGACGGGCGACGGCACGCCGGCGAACCAGCGCACGGGGCGCAGGCAGACGTACAGGTCCAGCTCCTGGCGCAACGCCACATTCAGCGAACGGATGCCGCCGCCCACCGGCGTCGTCAACGGTCCCTTGATCGACACCACGTAATCCCTGACTGCCGCCAGCGTTTCCTCGGGCAGCCAGACATCGGGCCCGTAAATATTGGTGGATTTCTCGCCCGCATAGATTTCCATCCAGCTGATGCGCCGCTCGCCGCCGTAGGCTTTGGCCACGGCCGCATCGACCACCTTCAGCATCACGGGCGTGATGTCGACGCCGGTACCGTCGCCCTCGATGAACGGAATGATCGGCTGGCTTGGCACAGTCAGCGAATAATCCGCGTTGACGGTAATCTTCTCGCCGTCGACCGGCACTTTGATATGTTGGTACATCGAGTTCTCCGAAGTGAAGCGACGCTGGCGGCGCCATGACCTGTATTTCACGCGTGTCTTCTATAAGATAAAAGACAACGGACGATTATGCATCAGTATTTTACTGGCTGCCATCCTTTAGTCGGTACAATCCCGCAATGCTGATCTTACTTAACAAGCCATTCGAAGTATTGTGCCAGTTTTCCCCGCAACCGGAGCGCCGGACGCTGGCTGACTGCGTGCCCGTGCCGGGCGTTTACCCGACCGGGCGCCTCGACGCCGACAGCGAAGGATTGTTGCTGCTCACGGACGACGGCAAGCTGCAGCATGCGATCGCCCACCCGGACCGCAAGGAACCCAAGACCTACCTGGTGCAGGTGGACGGGATCGCCGATGCCGCCGCGCTGGCGCGGCTGCAGGCGCCGCTCGACCTGGGCGATTTCGTGACGAAACCCTGCCGCGCCGTGCGCATTGCCGAGCCGGAGTGGCTGTGGCCGCGCAACCCGCCGATCCGCGCGCGGGCGGACAAGCCTACCTCGTGGCTGGCGATCACTCTGCAGGAAGGAAAGAACCGGCAAGTGCGGCGCATGACAGCCGCCGTCGGCCTGCCCACGCTGCGCCTCGTGCGCAGCGCGATCGGCGCGGTATCGCTCGCCACGCATCCGCTGATGCCGGGCGAGTGGATCGAGATCGACCCTGCCGCATTGCGGGCCTGAAGGCACGCTTAAGAACCCCTTAGGCGTGCCAAACGATGCCGGCAGCCCGGATATCATTGCGCCGTGGGATGTTCCCACTAGCCAAAGGAAAACCATCATGTCGAAAATTTTCGCCGCGCTGGCAGTCACGCTGTTCGCCACCGCCGCTTTCGCCACACCAGCTCCCGTGCATCACGCCGCGCCGACCAAGACCCATGCACATGCCCATGCCGCGCAACCCCAGCACGTCAAGCACAAGAAACATGTGCGGCCCATCCAGCACCACGCGAAGACACACAAGCGTTCACACGTTGGCTGACTCCTGACAGTCATTGCATGCCGCGGGCCCCGTGCCCGCTCGCTATCCACCCACTCCCGCCCGACCGATGAAGACTGCCCTTGCCCTTGTTTTGCTTTGCGCTACTGCCGCTGCCTCCGCCCAGGATGCGCGCTTCGGCACCATCACGCTGACCGCTGGCATGCACCTGATCAAGGCCGAGGTGGCGGCAACCGACGCACAGCGCGCACAGGGGCTGATGCACCGCGAATCGATGCCGGTCAACGCCGGGATGGTGTTTGTGTTCGATGCGCCGGCCACCCAGTGCATGTGGATGAAGAACACGCTGCTGCCGCTGTCGGTCGCTTTCATCGATGCCGAGGGCAGGATCGTCAACATCCGCGACATGCAACCGCAAACCCTGGACAGTCACTGCTCGACCAAAGGCGTGCCGGTGAAGTACGCGCTCGAAATGAACCGCGGCTGGTTCCAGCAAAAGCACATCAAGCCGGGCATGAAGATCGGTAACCTGCCGCCGCAACGCTAGCGAAGCGCTGATTATTGCTGAGTATTTCTAATTATTGCCGGTGGAACGGCGTCACCGCGCAAGCGAAAAACCCGCGATGGCAATGCCATGCGGGTTTTAAGTGTGCACCTGTCTGGCGGCCATTGCCGCCGCACGCGAACTTAGGCGGCCAGTGCCTTCAGGGCAGCTGCCAGGCGGCTCTTGTGGCGAGCGGCCTTGTTCTTGTGGATGATTTTCTTGTCGGCGATCGAGTCGATGGTCGACACGGACGACTGGAAGATCTGCGTTGCGGCAGCCTTGTCGCCGGCCTGGATAGCCTTGCGAACAGCTTTGATCGCGGTACGCAGGGTCGAACGCTGTGCCGAGTTGTGCGCGTTTTGCTTGACTGCTTGACGAGCGCGTTTGCGCGCTTGTGCGGTATTTGCCATGGAATTTCCTAAATCGTTGTCAAAGTTCGTTTGCAAACAACAGCGTTTGCCAAACCGGTGCGTTCAGTCTGACCACGCAGGCCAACGCAGAGCTGGTCAACATCGATGTCTGCGTCACTGAATTCTGTACAGCCTTAAATTATAACGACCTTTTGATGCCGGAGCAATTCAAAAAGTGGGAATCTTGCCGAAATCTTGCCAGAACCACACACGCCAGGCTTCAGAAGATTGTAAGACTTGCATCGTAGTGGCAGCTATAATCTCGGCCCATGAACCTGCTCAGAACCCTTGCTGCCGTCTCCAGCATGACCATGCTGTCGCGCGTTACGGGCCTGCTGCGCGAAAGCCTGTTCGCCCGGGCTTTCGGCGCCGGCGCCTATACCGATGCCTTCAACGTGGCCTTCCGCATCCCCAACCTGCTGCGCCGCCTGTTTGCCGAAGGCGCGTTTTCCCAGGCCTTCGTGCCCATCCTTGCCGAATACAAGGACCGCGAAGGATTCGAAGCGAGCAAGACCCTGTCCGACCATGTCGCCAACTGCCTGGTGTGGGCCACGCTGCTCGTCAGCGCCGCGGGCATCGTTGGGGCCCCTCTCCTGCTGGCCGTGATCGCGGGAGGACTGAAGCAGGATGGCGGCGCATTCGATGCCGCCGTCTGGATGACCCGGCTGATGTTCCCCTATATCGCCTGCATGTCGTTCGTGGCGATGGCGGGCGGCATCCTGAACACGTGGCGCCAGTTCAAGATCCCCGCATTCACGCCAGTGCTGCTGAACCTGTCGATGATCTCGGGCGCGTTGTTCCTTGCGCCTCACCTGGAACAGCCTGTTTATGCGCAGGCCATCGCCGTGTTCGTGGGCGGCTTGCTCCAGGTCGCAATCCAGGTGCCGGCCCTGATCAAGATCGGCATGCTGCCCCGCCTGTCCATCAATCCGCTCGCCGGGCTGGGCGATGCGGGCGTGCGCCGCGTGCTGAAAAAGATGGGGCCGGCCGTATTCGCCGTGGCCGCTGCCCAGATCAGCCTGATGATCAACACGGCCATTGCTTCGCACCTGCGCGAAGGCAGCATTTCCTGGCTTACCTATGCCGACCGGCTGATGGAATTTCCGACCGCCCTGCTGGGCGTGGCCCTGGGCACGATCCTGCTGCCCAGCCTTTCCAAGGCCAATGTGGACGGCGACCCCCAGGAATACTCCGCATTGCTGGACTGGGGGCTGCGCCTGACGCTGCTGCTGGCGATTCCGGCCGCCGTCGGCCTCGCCATGCTGGCCCTGCCGCTGGTCGCCACGCTGTTCCACTACGGCCACTTCAGTGACGAAGCGGCGCGCATGTCGGCCCGGCCGCTGATTGCCTATGCGGTCGGACTGACCGGCATCATTCTCGTCAAGACCCTGGCGCCGGCGTTCTACGCCAAGCAGGATATCCGCACGCCCGTCAGGATCGCGGTGGGCGTACTGATCGCCACGCAGCTGATGAACCTGGTGTTCGTGCCGTTTCTCGAGGTGGCCGGCCTGGCGCTGTCGATCGGCCTCGGTGCCTGCGTCAATGCGACCCTGCTGTTTACCGGGTTGCGCAAGCGCGACATCTACCGGCCACTGCCCGGCTGGGGCAAGTTTTTCCTGAAGCTCGTCGTCGCCGTCACGCTGATGGGTGCGGTCGCATGGTTCGGCAGCCAGCAGTTCGACTGGCTGGGCCTGCGCGAGACGCCCCTCCTGCGCGCCGGTGCCCTGTTCCTCGTGATCGGCGCCTGCGGTACCGTGTATTTCGGCGCCTTGCTTGCCCTTGGATTCCGCGTGCGCGATTTCAAGCGCACGGGCAAGTAGCCCTGAACTTCATCGGACGAAAAAAACCCGCTGCCTAGGCAGCGGGTTTTTTTATGCATGAAACCGAATTAAGCCTGCTTGGACTTGCGACGGGCCAGGAAGCCCATGATGCCCAGGCCGCCCAGCAGCATGCCGTAGGTGGTTGGTTCCGGTACAGCGGAAGTCACGGTGACTTCGCCACTGTACTTCGCGCCGGCCAACGCGGTGCCGTACAGGTTCAGCACGAACGGGCCTTGGTCGGTCACTTCCACTTCGAAGAATTTAGCCTTGCTACCGAAGATTTCACCGGTGGTACCGTTCAGGTTGCTATTGGCGCCGAAGGTCACGTTCTGGCCGCTGATCGATACCAGGATGTTGTAGAAGCCAGCTTCCAGGCCGTTGAACGTGATCACATCGTGACCGCCGTACAGTGCGCCATTGACAGCGTTCGAGGTGTTGAAGAAGTTATCGGCACCAACGTTCAACGTGACGGTCTGGTTATCTGCGAATGCGCTCATCGAAGCGACAGCCAGTACGGATGCTACGGCGAATTTGAGTTTCATGAAATTATCCTTGTGAGAGTAGTAGTAGTACGTCGCTGGTCAGTACATTGCTGAACTGCTGAAATAGATCATAACATAATGGCACTAAAAAATAACACAATGAAATTGTAAATTTTTCAGTGCAAGTATTATTTTCGCAACATTCATTGCAACTTCGGCTACTGTACAGGAGATTCCGTCCCAGTGCATTTCTTTTCGTAACTAATTGTTATCAGGAAAAATCATGTGCAGACCTACAACAACACGGGATGGTTGCGCGTAGAGGCGTTACGAATCGGTTTTGGCTGGCGCCTGGTCCGGCCGTGCCGGGGATTCGTCTGGGGTGTCCGTTGGAGCTTCAGCCGGCGATACAGGCTCGGCCGGCTCTGGCTCGGTGGATTCAGGGGGTTCGGCAGGGTCAGCCGGTTCGGCAGGTGGCTCGGCAGGAGGAGCATCCACCGGATCAACCGGCTCCGCTGGCTTCTGGGGCGTTTCCACGACTGGCGTAGGGCGACCCGATACCGGAGCAGGCGTGGGCGTGCCTGCCGGTGCAGGCGTGGGCGTGGGCGTGCCTCCCGGACCAGGCGCAGGCTGGCCAGGCTGGCCTGGCTTGACCTGCCCCGGCGGCAGCGGTTCCTGGCCATCGAATGTGAAGACCCATTCCGAAATCTTTTGCTTGCCGTTGAACGCCTGGAATCGCGACGGGAAATTGCTGATCTTGATCGGCCTGGCCGTGGAGAGGCTGTAGATGCCGAGGATGCCGCGATTGTCGGCCAGGTAGCGAATGCCCCATTCCGCCTTGCCGGTCAGCGGATCGACGAAGATCTTGCGCAGATGGCGGCGCGTGCCGGGGAAACGCGGATCCTTCAGCAATTCCTTCAACGTGGGCGGCTGCGGAGGCTGGCCGGCCGGGGTGACGGCGGCATAGCTCTTCAGCGCATTACTGAACTGTTCGCCGATGTGCAGCAGGTCGCGCTCGGCCTGCGCGCGCTGCATCGTGACGCCGACGCGCACGGTCGTGGCGGCAACCAGCCCGATGATGGCGACCAGGATGATGAGCCCCACATAGGTGAAGCCGCCGGCCGCGTGCGGCCGTTCACCACTCCGAATATGGCTTGCCGCTGCGGTCATTGCCCGGTGCTCCGCTCTTGATGTCGGCGATGCCGCCCTGCGCCGGGTCTTCCGGCGGCAGCAGCTGCCAGCTGTCGGCGGTTTCCGTGATGGGGTCGACCGGCAACGCGCGCAGGTATTTTTTCTCGACCAGTTGTTCCAGCGATTCCGGATAGCGGCCCGTGTCTCCGTAAAACTGGTCGATGACCATGCGCGTAGTGCGCAGGTTATCGGCGAGGATCGTTTCCTTTGTCTTGTCGACGCTGGGGAAATAGCGGGGCACGGCCAGTGTCAGCAGCAGCGCCACGATGCCCAGCACCACCAGCAATTCGATCAGCGTGAACCCCTTGGGCAGCTTGTTTACCATGTGCCTGCCATTGACGACCATTTGTTTACCATTTTCGATAGGGAATGCCGTTCAGTCCCACCCTGTCGGAAGTCGAATACACGTCATAGACGTCCTCGCCTTCGCGCGGCTCCTCGGGCTCGCTGGCGTAACTGCGCTTGCCCCAGGTCTGCGCAGCCGATTGCTCGCTGTCGGTCGAGAACGGGTCGCGCGGCACGCGGCGCAGGAAAAAGATCTTGCCCCGCTTCGGATCGCGCAAATCCGGCACGCCATCGGCCAGCATCTGCAGGTTTTTCGGATAGCCGGTGCCGCCGGTGGTCTTCTCGATCCGCCCGTCATCGTAAGCCTGCTTGTAGTCGTCGAGCGCCTTGCGGATCTGGTACAGCGCCGTGCGCAGTTCGCCCTCGTTGCGGCGTTGCACCGTTACCTGCGCCGTGGGGATCACGAGCGCCGCCAGCAGGCCGAGGATGGCCACGGTGACGAGCAGCTCGATCAGCGTGAAGCCGTGCCGCCGGCGGAGCGGACCGTTCATCACTGGTTCTGCGCGGGGGACGGCGCGGTGGTGGCCGGTGGCGGCACGGTGGTCGATGGCGGCGGCGTGACCGGCAACACCTGTACCGGCTGCTGCGTCACGCTCGATGCCGGGCCCGGCTGCGACGTCGACAACGGCACGCCGGCTGGCGTGCCCGACTCCTGTGGCGTGCCTTGCGGCGCTGGCGCACCGTTCGCGGGCGCCCCGGTTGCCGGCGTGCCCGGTACGGGCGCGCCACGCTGCGGCAGCATCACCGGCGTGCGCACGGACAATTCCGGCTTGCGGCGGAAGTTGGCTTCCGTGCCGGCGGAGAATTCGGTGGCCTCGGCGGGCGGCCGCTGCAGGTTGCGCACCAGGCGCGGCGTAATCGACAGCACGATTTCCGTTTTCTGGGAATCGTCCGACTGCGTGCCGAACAGCCTGCCAACGATCGGCAGGTCGCCCAGGCCCGGCACCCGGTTGCCGCCCGTGCGTTCCTCGTTGTTGATCAGGCCGGCCAGCACCTGGTTTTCGCCATCCTTCAGTTGCAGCATCGTGGAAGCCTGGCGGGTACCGATCCGGTAGGCCGTGGTACCCGATGCCGTGGTGATCGAGCTCACCAGGTTCGACACCTCGAGCGAGATGCGGATTCCGACCTCGTTGTTCAGGTAGATCGTGGGTTCGGCGTTCAATGTAAGGCCCACGTCGACATAGCTGACGCTTTCCTGCGCGAAGCCGGCGGTACCGGGCGACACGGTGGTGGTAATGACGGGCACCTTGTCGCCGATCAGGATCTTGGCCTTTTCCTTGTTGCGCACGCGAATGCGCGGGTTGGCCAGCAGGTTCGAGTCCGCAGCCTCGCGGTTCGCCGTGGCGGAAGCGCTGATGCCGCTGATGCCGAGCGTGCGGCGGTTCAGGTTATCCAGATCGCTCAGCGTGAGCGTCGAGCCTCCGCTCGATATCAGCGGCGTCAGCGATACAGTGGTGGGCCATGCCACGCCCAGTTCGAGCAGGCTGCTGCGCTTGACTTCGAGGATCTCCACTTCGAGCATGACCTCCGGCTCGGCCATGTCCTGCACCGCCACGATCTTCTCCGCCAGCCGGATCGCATCGGCGTTGTCGCGCATGATCACGAGGTTCAGCTTTTCGTCGGCCACCACGTCGCGCGATTTCAGGATCGTCTTGAGCGTGTTGGCAACCAGCTTGGCTTCGGCGTTGGCGAGGAAGAAGGTCTTGACGACGGTTTCCTGGTATTCCTTCAGCTTGGCCGCGATATTCGGATAGACGAGGATCGTGTTCGCATCCATCACCTGCTGTTCCAGCTGGTTCGTCATCAGCAGGTAGTACACGGCCGATTCGACGGTGCTGTTCCTCAGCATGATGGTGGTGCGTGTATCGGCCTTCACATCCTTGTCGAAGACGAAATTGAGCCCGGAACGCCGCGAGATCACGTCGAACACCTGTTTCAGCGGCGCTTCGCGGAACTCGATCGTGATCGGCTGCTTGTAGGCCTTCGCGAGCGCGGTTTCGCCGCCGTTCGGCGGATTCTTGTCGGCGATCTCGCGTTGCAGCGCCTTCGCGCGCGGCTGGTCCGGCTTCTCGGCCAGCACCGCCTCGAGCTTGGCCATGGCGCCGTCGAATTCCTTTTTCTCGACCAGCGCGGCGGCATCGGCCAGCAGCCTGTCATGGCGTTCGGCCATGTCGAACGAACGCAGTGCCATGCGCGCCCGTTCATTCTGCGGATTGAGCGCCAGCACGCGCTGGATATTCTGCAGCGCCAGCTCGCGCTGGCCCTCGGTCGTCTGCCGCTCGGCCTGGTCCATGTAGCGCATGATCGCGCGGTCGCGCGCCTGCAGGTACGTCGCGCGGTATTGCGCGTTGCCGGGATCCTGCGCGATCGCTTCCTGCAGCTTCAGCAGGCCCGCTTCCACTTGGTCCTTTTCAACGAGCGCGGTACCGTCGCGATAGGCCATCTGCCCGGCGCACCCCGCCAATGCCAGGGCCATCGCGGACAGCGCCAGCACCCGGCGCACCCGGCCACCACGTATCCAGCCTCCATGAGCGTGCTTGTTCAATCCATGACTCCAATATTTAGCTGTTGCACCTGATTCAGGGGCAGGTAGGTCACCGTCAATGTCGGCGGCACGATCGTGTCGACGCGGTACATGCCGTCGATCACGGTGCCCACCCGTGCGATATAGGTGCGGTCGGGACGACCCAGGTAGACTTCCCAGGCGCCATCGGCCACGCCCTTGCCCAGTACCGTGAACGGCAGCGGCGGCGCGGTGGGCGCGGGCGGCGGCGGCGGCGGGCCACGCGGCTCTTCGGGCGGCGGTGGCGGCGGGTTGAAGTTCTGGCCGGCGAACACGCCGTCGCCGCCCTTGAACGCGCCCTCCCCCGTCGCGCCGATCAGCTCCGCGCGCGGCACCAGCCGGAGGATCGTGCCACTTGCCGGCGGCGAGGTGGCCTCGCGTGCCGCGGCGCGCGGCGCGCGGACCTGCTGCGCAGCCGGCACCTGCGCGCGCTCGACCGGCTCGGCCACGTCGTTCTCGGGTGCGTTGTCGCCGAATACCGCAAGGCCTGCCGCGATCGCCAGGGCCGCCCCCATCAACACGTGCCGCGACTTCACGGCGCCTCCTTCAGGAACAGCGTGATGCGCAACCGCGCCTCCACGACGGGATCGGCGATCGTATCGCGCCGGAAGCTCACTTCGTCGAGCGAAGCGAATGGCACCGCGGCCAGCGCCTCGAGCGCGAACTGCCAGATGTTGCGGTAAGTACCCTTCACGGGCAGCGCGACCTGGTACGTGGTCACGCCGCTGGCCTTGTCGAACGCGAACTTGTATTCGCCCTGGTTGAGTGCCAGGTTCGACTTGCCGGCCAGGTCGAACAGTGTCTTGACCTGTTGCTCGGCATGGCGCTTCTCGCCCACGGTCGCGTAGAACAGCGAGAGGTTTTCATTGGCCGTTGGCGGCAGGGGTGCCTCGACCAGGGCCCCGGCCGTGGGGAGCGGGCGGGCCAATTCCTCCTGCAATGCGGCCCGTTGCGGCAGCAGCCATGCCCACGTTGCCAGGCCGGCCACCAGCAGCGCGACCGCCAGGCAGGCCGCCCCGCCGGCGCGCATCACGAACAGGCGCAGCGCCAGCATGAGCGGCGCCAGCCGGATCTCCTTCATTGCGCCCTCCTTCATTGCGCCCTCCACTGCACTTCGACCTGGAAGCGGATCGGATGGTTCGGATCCTGTTCGCCGATTTCATGGCGCACCAGCGCCGCGCCGGTAAAGAAATCCTGCTGCTTCAGCACCTGTACATAGCCCACCATGTCGTCGCTGTTGCGCGCCTCGGCCGTGATCTTCAGCACCTGCTTCTTCGGATCGGGATCGAGCGCCAGGAGCGCGATATTGGCCGGCGTGGCATTGCCGATCGCATCCTCGAGCGCGCGCCACGGCACGTTCAGGCGCAGGATCGCCGCGTTGACGGCGCTGGCCTGCGCTTCCGGAATCGCCACCTCGGCCACGCGCGCCGGCCGCTTCGACAGCGCGGCCTGGCTGGCCCGCAACCGCTCGACCTGCTGTTCGCGCGCAGCGCGCTGCTCCGCCATCTGCGTGGCGAACCAGGTGCCGCCGGCGCACAGCGCGATGCCCGCCAGCCCGGCCGCCAGCAGCGCCGGATGCAGCCGGTACAGCGCGCGCCGCCAGGTTGCCTGGGCAAAGTCGATCTGCATGGGTTTCACGGTGCGCTCCCGGAAAAGGCCAGGCGGCCGGCGGCGGACAGGTCGTCGCCCTGCCCCACATCGAGCCGCGTGGCGGTTACGTGCCCGGCACCGGCCGGCGTGTCCAGCGCCGCGGGCAGCACACCGCACAATTGCAGCTGCGCCGGCACGTCGAGGCCCAGCAGCAGGGCCTCGCGGCCCACCATCTGCGTCAGCCAGTAATGGTCGGCTCCCGGCGGCACCTGCAGTGCGCGCACGGCGCGCAGCTGCCGGCCCTCGATGGCGGCCACGGTGAGCAGGCCGTCGTGCAGCTGGCCGAACCACGCACCGGGACGGATCGCGCGGCACCAGCGGTTCCACGCGGTGACGAAATGCGGCACCACCTGCACCACGTGCAGCCTGCTTTCCAGCGCCACGGCGTCGACCAGTGCCAGCAGCGTGCGCGGCACGGCGGCGGCGAAGAACGGTTCCGTGGAATGCCAGTCCGCCGTGACGTGCCAGGCGGCGGGGCCTTCGCCATACAGCGCATGGAAGCGCAGCGCAGCGGCGGCCTCCATGTCGGCCAGCCGCGCCGCGCCAGGCGGCGGTGCCACCTGCCACAAGCGGCAAAGTTCGTCCGCCAGTACCACCGTAACCGGCCAGCCGGCCACGTCCTGCCCGGCGAGCAGCGCCCGCAATGCTCCGCCCAGCGCTTCGCTGCCGGGGCCCGGCACCGGCTGCTCGGCCAGGACCGTCACCTTGTCGTGACGCCAGCGCGAGGCGGCCAGCAGGCTGACGGCCTCCGTCGCCACGCCGAGGCGCAATACCTGTCCGATCGCCCTACGCATGCAAGGTCACCCGCTTGATCTCGGCAAGCGTGGTGCCGCCGCGCTTGACCAGTTCGAGCGCCGCGTGGCGCAGGCTGCGCGTGCCATTCGCATACGCGGCCTGCTTGACCTGGCGGATCGGCCGCTTCTCGACGATCAGTTCGCGTATCTCGTCGTTCAGCGTGAGGATCTCGGCGATCGAACGCCGGCCCTTGTAGCCGGTGCCGCGGCAGTCGCCGCAGCCTTTGCCGGCCTTGAACTGGTAATCGAACACGTCGGCGCGGGACAGGCCGACGCTGGCCAGCTCGTCGTCGTCCGGCGTGTAGTCGGCCGCGCAGTGCGGGCAGTTGATGCGCACCAGCCGCTGTGCCCAGATGCCGTTCAGCGCCGATACGAACGCATACGGATCGATGCCCATGTGCGTGAAGCGGCCGAACACGTCGAACACGTTATTGGCGTGCACGGTCGTCAGCACCAGGTGGCCCGTGAGTGCCGACTGCACGGCGATTTCCGCCGTTTCGCGGTCGCGGATCTCGCCGACCATGATCTTGTCCGGGTCATGGCGCAGGATCGAGCGCAGGCCCTTGGCGAACGTCAGCCCCTTCTTCTCGTTGACGGGAATCTGCAGGATGCCGGGCAACTGGTACTCGACCGGGTCTTCGATCGTGATGATCTTTTCGCGGCCGTTGTGGATCTCGGTCAGCGCCGCATACAGCGTGGTCGTCTTGCCGGAACCGGTTGGCCCCGTGACCAGCAGCATGCCATAGGCTTCCTGCGCCAGCGTGCGCAGCGTGGCCAGCGACGGCGCATCGAAGCCCAGCGATTCCAGCGACAGCGAACCATATGCTTCGATCATCGCACGCTTGTCGAGCACCCGGATGACGGCATCCTCGCCGTGGATGCTGGGCATGATGGAAACGCGCAGGTCGATCTCGCGCCCGGCGGATTCGACGCGGAAGCTGCCGTCCTGCGGCACGCGCCGCTCGGCGATGTCCAGTTCGGCCAGCACCTTCAGGCGCGAGATGATCTGCTCGGCGACATCGATGCCGCCCACGGCCGTTGCATGGTCGAGCACGCCGTCTACCCGGTACTTCACGGCCAGGCCGCCCGCCGTGCTTTCCAGGTGGATGTCGGAAGCGCCGGCCTTCAACGCATCGTACAGCGTGGAGTTCACCAGCCGCACCGCCGGGCTGGCGGCCTCGGAGACCGAGGCAAACGACAGCACGGCCGCGGTCTTGCCATCGCGCCGGCCATTCTCGGTACCGGGCAGCAGGGAATCGGTGGCACGCGCACCCTCTTCCTGTTTCGACAGGTAGGCGGCGATGTCGGACTGCAGTGCGAGACGCACCTGCAGCGGCGCGTGCGGCGTGGCCCGCGCCTGCGCGGACAGCCAGGTTTGCAGGTCGATATCGAATGGATCGGCGATCACGCCGATCACCACGCCTTCGTGCGTGCGCAGCAGCACGCATTTCCTTGCCATCGCCTGCGACAGCGGCAGCAGGTCGAACGCCGGCGAGAATGCCAGCATCTCCACCGTTTCCAGCACGGCAAGGCCGAACGGCAACGCCAGCGCGCGCACCACCAGGCGCGGCTCCATGCCGGTCAGGGTTTCCAGTTCTTCCACCAGCATGCGCTTGGACACGGCCTGGGCGGCACGCGCCCGCGCCAGCAGCGCATGATCGAGCGAGGCGATCGCGCTCTGTAGGGCCGGATTGTTCACGACATTTCTCCGGCAAGGTCAAAAATGGGCATGTACAGCAGTACCACGATGGCACCCACGATCAAACCGATGCCGGCCATCAGCAGCGGTTCGAAGGTGCGCGTGAAACGGTCGATCCAGCGGGTGATTTCTCCGTCGTAGAAGGCGGCCGACTGCGTCAGCATCGGCCCCAGGTCGCCGGTGCGTTCGCCCACCCGCAGCATGCGCAGCGAAATCGGCGTGGTGAGCCCGTTGGCCTCGAACGCGGTGGACAGCGGCAAGCCCGACTCGACGGCGCCTTTCGCCAGCTGCAGGCCGCTTTTCACGTTGGCCGACACCATGCCTTGCACCGTGTCGATCGCCTGCACGATCGTGATGCCGCCTTCGTTGAGCATGCCGAGCGTCAGGTACAGCCGCGACAGCTCATAGATCTTGACCCGTTCGCCAATGGCTGGCAGCCTGGCCAGCAGGCGCACCAGGCCGCCGCCTGCCATCAGCCGGCGTACGCTCACGATGACTGCGGCCAGCACGAGCACGAAGCCGGCCAGCAGCGCACCGGTGTGGGCGCCCGCGAACTGGCCCCAGGACAGCATCACCTGCGACAGCCACGGCAGGTTACGGCCTGCGCCCTGGTACACCTCCGCGAAACGCGGCACCACGTAGCCAATCAGGAACATCGACACGCCACCGCCCACCAGCAACAGGATGGAGGGATAGATGGCGGCCGAGACGATCTTGGCGCGCACGATGTCGATGCGCTGTTGATAGTCGATATAGCGTTCGAGCGAGCGCGGCAGGTCACTGGTGCCTTCGGCGGCACGCACGATGCCCACGTACAGCGGCGGGAACAATTGCGGCTGCTCGGCCAGCACGGTGGAAAAGCGCTGGCCTTCGCGCAGGCCGCCCAGCAGGCGCTCGAGCACGCCACGCGTGGCCGGGCTGGCTTCCTTTTCCAGCAGTGCTTCGAGGGCCTCGACGATGCCAAGGCCGGCCCTGAGCAGCGCCAGCAATTCCTGGCTGAACAGCACCAGCGAGAGAGCCTTGACGCGGCTGGCGCGCAGTGCGCCGCGCACCGGGTGGATGGCACTGACGAACAGGCCTCGCGCCTCGACCTGGCGCCGCGCGTCGGCCTCGTCGCGGCCGTCGACCACGAGGTGGCCGATCACCATTTCCGGCGACAAGGTGCGGACGTCGAACTGCATGGGATCGCTGCCTGGAACGGGTTACTGCGAAATGATGTCGGCGTTGTCGGCGGTACCGCCCGGCTGGCCGTCCTTGCCGAGGGAGGTGATCTCGTAGTCGCCGCGCGTGCCAGGCGCCTTGTACTGGTACGGATGGCCCCATGGGTCGGGCGGCACGCCTTTCTTCAGGTACGGACCGTTCCACTTGGCGCCCGCCGTGGCCGGAGCCGCCAGCAACGCGCCCAGGCCTTCTTCCGTGGTCGGATAGCGGCCGACATCGAGGCGATAGGTATCGAGGGACTTTTCAAAAGCTTCGATCTGCGCCTTCGCGACCGTGACTTCCGACTTGCCCAGCTGCGAGAAATACTTGGGGCCGACATAGGCTGCGAGCAGGCCGATGATGACGATCACCACCAGCAGTTCGAGCAGGGTGAAACCGCGCGCGCTTGCGCGTGCATGGCGGTTCATGATTTGCGACTTGGACTTCGCTGGGTACATCCGAAACAACCTCCGATTGCCGAGTGGACGGTGAAGGCTACCACGTCATTTACGGTTTAGACAATTTATTATTGGTACTTGGCTGCGACTGCTTGCCCCCTCGTCCTGAGGCCGCCAATCATTGACAGGAGATACCGGGCTCGACCTAATGGCATGTTCGTTTCACGCGCCATGCCACTGCCTATGCGCGGTGTGTACTCCGCCAGGCTTCACCGGGATTGCAGATGGATTTTATGGTCGCCAGCCTGCGATCCAGGAGGCTTGCGCACAACGCGGATGCAGGCCGGCGCGCCAGGTGGCCAGCCCGCTTTGGCCAGGTGACCAGCGCCGGCTGTCTCCAGCACAGTACCATGCCCCCCCGGCCACGCCCTGCAAGACCAGGCAAGGCGTGGTGTCCGGCACGGCAACCTGTACGTATGAACCCGCGAGCCTGGCTCCAGGCCGATGCTGGCACGCCTGAAGGCCAGACATGTCGGTACGACAATACACACTATCACGCCATGCAATAAGGCCCGAAGCTGTACATTCGATACTGGATAAGGTTAAAATAACAACTTCGGTCAAGGTGAATTTCCAGTTTGCCAACGACATGGAAGTGTCCGCTGTTGCTTCGATACCGCATCAAATTACCTCTTGTCCAGGCATGAGTGCATCGATATCGATCGGAAATGAATTCAGCTCCAGGCATCGCCGAGACCCGATTCTGTCTGCACGCTGAGATGCTGTGTTCACGGCATGCTTGGCGAAATATGCCCGGCAAGGTTTGTCATCGCAAAAGTCAAGACGATCTTGTAAAAATATTGCAACTTTACTTTCCAATCCATCAACCGCCTGATTGGCGACTTGATCAGTCGCCGCATGCAATCGACAACCTGTTTCGAACGGCACTGGCCCTACTCGTAATGCAGGCATTCCATAGCCGTAGCTTAGTCGCATCATTATCGAGCCACCCATTTGAAGCAAGAGTGAAATGAAAACAAATAATCTGGAATCGGGGGCCGCTGAGCCTGAATACGCCGCCGTTACGGCCAAACAAAAAGGATTCTGGGCGCTGAACTGGCTGCGCTTTATCCTGGCAGTCTATCTGGTCCTCTTCCACACTCTGCGGATCTATTACCCATCGATCGAGAACAGCTGGACCGCGGACGTACTTGGCTTGGGCAATATGGCGACCAGTGTCTTCTTCGTCCTGTCCGGATTTCTTCTCACATATGCGTATGTCGTGACGAAAGATGGCCGTAAAATCAACAAGCGGAATTTTCTGCTCGCCCGGTTCTCCACGCTTTATCCCTTGCACATCGCCGGACTGCTGCTGGCAATCGGTCCTGTCGCGGTCACGCTGTTCGCACGTAATGGGATTACTGTCAGTATCGATACAGTGGGCGAGATGACCCGCGTGCTCGCGCAGTGGGAAGTCGCACTTGCCCTGGTAATGTGCTTTACTTTGCTGAATGCATGGAATCCGTTTTATATGGTCTTCAACGGACCGTCATGGTCCCTGTCCGCGCTGGGTTTTTACTACGTACTGTTTCCTGCTCTTGCGTTGAAGGTCTATCGATTGAAATCGACCAGGATGGCGATCGTGCTGCTTGGCGTGGCGTTTGTCCTGCCTGGGGCAATTGCCGATCTTCTCCATCGAACGGATGTCTTCACCGATGGACTGTTGCACAGGAATCCCCTGATCCGCCTGCCGTTATTCGTGGCGGGTATGGTGTTGTGCGTAAGGTTCGCACGCAGTCCGGCTGCCAGCAGGTCAGGACATTGGATCGTGTCATGGACTCTGGTCATCGCCACGATCGCGATCGGCATCATCATGACTCACCAGAACCAGCATCTGCACATCATGCGAAATGGCTTGTATTTCCCAGCCAGCCTTGCACTCATCTGGCTATGCGCATGCATGAAACCGACGCGCCACGAACGGCTGCGCTATTGGGGTGACCGATTGGGTGCGGCATCCTTACCGCTGTTCCTGCTGCACATTCCGCTGTTCGCCCTGTTTCGCAAGGCCGAGCAGGTATTCCAGGTGTGGTCGGCAAGCCCTGGCGGCTTTACCCAGGTGCTCGCCATGGCGCGACAAGCAGAACAGTCCCTCCTGTTCTATCCGCTGTATCTGGTACTTCTCGTGATTGTCTGCGTGATGGTCCAGGAGCGCTTTGTAACGCGCGTGCAAAAAGCCATCCGCAACCGCTATTCCGACCGGGGCAATACGGGGGGCGAGGCCGGGACAGCGAACGTTCCCGTTCGCGCGCAGGTCAGTGGCACCTGAAGAAGCCGGAAAGCCGGTACTTCGGTAGAGCCGATGAACTGGCGCGCACACGGGGAATCGGTATGGAACTGATTGCCGGGCTCACCGGCGGATGAAACGGATATGACCAGTCAGGCTGCCTTCGGTGGAAGGCAGCCTGACTGGTCCATAAACTTCCCTGCGGTGCAACGCACGAATGTTTCGGCGCTGCCTTTGACAGCGGAAGTGATTCGACGATGTTCGCGCCATCGCTCACACGAGCCGGCAGCGTATCCCACGCACGTTCGCAGGCTGCCGCACCGTCGCGGTTGCATATCACTTCTTGTTTCGCGCTGACTCTGCGCGGATCCCTGGTTGAAGGCTCGTGGCGGGGCGCCACGGGCAGGCGAATGCCGCCTGAGAAAGGCCAGGGTCGTTCAGACCAAAAACTGGTCCAGCACGGCCACGATGCGATGCGCAGCCTGCCCATCCCATAAATGGGGCCGCCGGCCTTGCTTGCCTTCGCCGCGCAATACCTTGCGCGCCTCGTCGACAATACGCACCGGATCAGTGCCGACCAGCGAATTGGTGCCTTCTTCGACAGTCACGGGACGTTCGGTATTTTCGCGGATCGTCAGGCATGGTACACCCAGGGCGGTGGTTTCCTCCTGCAGGCCGCCACTATCGGTCAGCACGACCGCAGCGTCTTTCCACAGGTCGAGGAACGCCATGTAGGCCTGCGGTCCCACGAGGGTCACATTCGGCCCAAGGTCGATACCGAACCGCTCCAGGTTCCCTCGGGTACGGGGATGAACGGGGAAGATCAGCGGCACTTCGCTGGCGATCTCCGTCAGTGCCGATCCGATCCGCCCCAGCATCGCCGCATCGTCGACATTGCTCGGCCGGTGCAGCGTAACAACGCCATAGCGCCGGCCAGCGAACTCACGCTTCAATGGCTGGGGTTCAAAGCCACCCTCCACCAGCTTGCCGGCCTGGTACAGCACGTTGTCGACCATGACGTGGCCGACATAATGCACACTTGATTCAGCCTTGCCCTCGCGCCGCAAATGTTCCACGGCGCTTGGCTCGGTTGCAAAGAACCAGTCGCTGATACTGTCGGTGACCAGGCGGTTGATTTCCTCGGGCATCGTCATGTCGCCGCTGCGCAGGCCGGCTTCCACATGCGCCACGGGAATGTTGAGTTTTTTCGCGACGATCGAGCAAGCCAGCGTGGAGTTCACGTCGCCCACCACCAGCACCGCGTCGGGCCGCTGCTCCAGGCACAGCTTCTCGAAACCCAGCATGATCTTGGCAGTCTGGTCGGCATGGCTGCCGCCACCTGCGCCCATGAACACATCCGGCGCGGGAATGCCCAGTTCTTCGAAGAACACATCGTTCATCTCGCGGTCGTAATGCTGGCCCGTGTGGATGATCCGGTAGGCCAACCGGGAGTGGCCCTCCATGGCACGCACGATCGGCGCGATCTTCATGAAGTTAGGCCGTGCACCGGCCACGAGATAGACAGTTTTCATTCAGCGCTCTCCTGCTTCGGATTTGTTATTTTAGCAAATCGGCAAGTATCTGGCACTGATTGCTTGGATGTGGCATAGCCGACGGACGCAGGTGTGATTCCTGCCGGGCAAGCGATGAATCCCGCCGGGCGCAAGGACCTCGGCGGGAAACCAGGTCGGCCCAGGACCGACCTGCGGATCAGGCAGCGCTGGGGCGACGCCGGCGGGCTGCGGCACCGGTGACGAGCATGCTGCCGATGGCAAGCATCAGCCACGACGATGGCTCGGGCACCGCGGAGATCGCTGCGACATCCGAGTAGCTCGCAGCATCGAACGACCCGCTGCCACCCGGCGTGGTGGCAGGTGCCCACGCGATGTCGACCAGCCTGCCGTCAGTGGCGGATGACGCTCCCAGCGTCGCCGTGACATCGGTGTCGTAGGCCCATACCCCGAACACCGACCCATATGCGCCGCCGGACAGGTCCACATTGTCACCCGCGAAGGTGACGTTAAAGCTCAGTACCTGGCCGTAACCCACGGCATGGAACAGGCTGTTGAAGGTTTCGCCGTTGCCGATCACGTAGCCGGACGCCAGCGAGCCCGACACCTGGCTCGTGGCGTCCACTGCCGCATCCGCATCGAACCCCTGGAAACCGCTCAGCGTCACGGTGGTTGCGGGCGACACGCCCGGATTGGCCGGGTTGTACTGGAAGTCGAGCCAGCCGGCAGCACCGAACATCGTGGTATCGATGCTGACGGCGAACGTGGTATCGGCCAGAGCCGCACTGCTGCCGAAGGCCAGGGCCAGCGCGGTCGCGACGGTACGTAATTTCAGAATATTCGCAAGCATGGGTTTTCCTTAGAAGTTACCGCTGTAGATCTTGGCCGTGTAGGTGGCATTCACCTTGGCCGGGTTGCGCAGCGTGAGCGGCAGCGTGACCGATGCTCCCGGCGCCAGGCCGCCTTCGACGCGCAGGTATGGCGCACCGTCGTGCGTGCCGGCCGCGTTGACGACCGTGACCCCCGCCGGCAAGCCATCGAGTTGCAGGGCCAATGGACCAGCCAGCGCGGCGGACGACCGGTTGACCAGCGTGATCGAGCCGGTGAACAGTTGCGTGACGCGGTTGAAGCCCAGGCCCGTGGCATTGACCTGCACGCTGGCCGTGACGTCGCTGTACGCCGCTTGCAGCGCCAGGCTGATGACGACCGGATCGTGGTCGGAAGCGCGATACGGCTGCGCGTCGTACAGGTCCTGCGGCTTGCCGTCGGTGTTGTAGTCGATGACTTGCGGCTCGTCGGCGTTCGCATGCCATTCAGCGGCGCCGACAACCTGCGGGCTCAGCGAAGCACTGGCCAGTGCGTGATCCAGGTAACCGGCCTGGTGGCCGAATACGTAGGAGTACGGCAGCTCCACCGGGCGCACGAAGCGTTCGAGCTGGTTCACGTAGCCCTTTGCCGTGATGGCGGCGATCGGGTCTTCCATGCCGTAGGCATTGAAGTCGCCGATCAGCAGCACGTCGTTGTCGCCGGCGGCGGCCTGCACCTGGGGCACGAACGTGCCCACCAGTTGCTGCGCCTGGGCAACGCGGGTCGCGTTCCAGCAGCTCTGGCCATCGCCGTTATCCGCCTCGGCACCCGAGCCCCCCGGGCAGCTGCCCTTCGACTTCAGGTGATTGACGACGACCGAGAATTTTCCGCCGTTCGTGGCGCGGAACGTTTGCGCCATCGGCGGGCGGTTGTTGACGCTGTTCGCATCGGCCAGCGCACCGCCGACCAGCGTGACTGCTGCCGGTTTGTAGATCATCGCCACGCGGATCGCATCCGTGCCCGTGGCGGCCGGCTTCGGCACCACCGCGTACACCGGCGAACCGTAGGCGGCGTTCAGGCTGTCCACCAGCAGGCCGACGGCCGTGTCGCCGTTGTTCTGGATTTCCATCAGGCCGACTACGTCGGCATCAACGCTCTTCAGCTGGTTGACGATCTTGTCGCGCTGGCGCACGTATTCGGCCAGGTTGTCGGCACCGCGGCAGTTGCCGCGCGAGGTCGAGGAACCCACCGTGCAGCCCTGGTTGGTCTGGCCCGTGGCCGTCGCGCCGTCGGTGAACGTCGTGAAGAAGTTCAGCACGTTGGCGCTGGCCACCTTCACGTTCCCGGCCGCCAGGCCCGGGGCGCCGTTGCGCGGGTTGTCGCGGGTGATGGCCGGGGCCACGGTCGGCTGCAGCTTGAAGCCTGCGCCGCCCCCGCCCAGTGCGCCGTAGTCGACGACACCGGTCAGGTCATGCACCAGGTCGCCCGCGCGCACGGTGCGGCCTTCGCCGATGTAGGGAATCGTCGCCGGCGTGGTGAAGAGGCCGTCATCCAGCACGATCAGGTTGGCCGCATTGGCCGCCGCCAGCGCGGTCGCTTCGGCGCTGCGTGGTGCAAAGCGGTTGGTCGGGATTTCCAGGCGGCCGGAAGACAGCGACAGTTCGCCGCGGGCCCCCACGTACTCGGTCTGCGAGATCGTCAGCGGGCTCGTGAAGCGCACCAGCATGCCTTCCACCTGGTCCAGGCGGGCGTTCGGCAGTGCGATATTGGTCGGCGCCACGCTGTGGCCCGACGACAGGACCGGTGCAAACGTCACATCGGTCATTTCCGTATAGGAGCGGTTGGCGCCGTTCGGCGTGTATTCGGTGATCTTGCCGGTGATGCGCACGCGCTGGCCGACGGCCACGCCTTCTGCGGCCGCGGCATTGTAGACATACAGCCCGTCGGACGTGGCCGGATCGCCGTCGCCGCTCGCATCCTGCAAGAAGAAGCCGCCATCGACCTTCGCGGTGACGATACCTTCAGTGGTCTGCACGCTGTTCGCATGCGGGCTGGTAGCGCCGCTGCCCTGGATCTGCGGGATCGTGTGCGTGACGGCTGCCAGCGTGCGCACCGCAACGTTGACCGTGCAACTGGCATCCTGCGCGTCGTCATTGGCGAAGCGGATCGTGACCGGGTAATCGCCCAGCGGCACGTTGGCGGCCACGTCGAGGCGGCCGGCCGCGCTGCTGCCTTCGGCGTTTGCGGCGTCGAAAGCCAGCGTGATGCCCGGTACCGCGGCGGACGTGATCGACGCGGCGTTGACGATACTGTCGGCATCGCTGGCTCGCAGTTGCGTGGTGCCGGCATAGCCGTGGGCGATGCCGAGGCTGGCCGGGCACTGCAGCACGATCGGCTTGTCGACTGGCACATTGCACGAGTGGGCCGGCGCAGCGGCGTTGCGCGGCGTCGGCGCGGCCACGGTGAAGTCCGCGCCGTTGTTGTCAGTGTCGGTACAGCCTGCTTCGTTGCGCAGCACGGCGGTGGCATTGCCCGTGCCGCCGGCGGGCGCTGTTCCCTCGAAATGGCCGGCATTGCCCCAGCCTACCAGGTCGACCAGCGCGCCGCCGCTCGGCGTGGCCCCGGCCAGCGCGGTGGTGGCGCTGACCAGCGCCACTTTACCGCTGCTGCCGCTCATCGGGATCGTGCCGGTCGTATCGGGGTCGAGGGCAACGGTACCGCCGCTGCCGGTGGCTTGCTGGACCAGGTGGTACCTGCCGGGTTCGATCGTGACCACGGGCAGCCGCGTCACCTGCCAGCTGCCGCCGCCGGCGCTGGCGTATTGCACACTCCAGTCTGTCAATGTGACCGCCGCATCGCTCCGGTTGAACAGTTCGATGAAATCGGACTTCAGCGTGGCGCCGCTGTTGCCGCCGCCGCCATAGACTTGGCTGATGACGATGTCGGAAGCGGCAAAGGCCGGTGCGGCAAGCGACGCGGCCAGGGCAGCAGCCAGGGCCGCCGCCAGTACGGTCTTGCGGCCCGGGATCGGAGCGTGTGGTGTCATGTTATTCCTGCATATTGAAAGAGTGAATCGAATATTGCAAAAATGCATATTATCTAAACGATATGACTCCTTCATGACAGTGCGCCGATGCCCTGGAACGGCTGGTATCGCACGCAGGGAACAGAAACCGCGTATGGCCGGGAGGCCAGTCAGCGACGGTAAGGGGAGGCCAGAGGCTCGCCGATAAAGACGCCTTGTGCAGGCCAGGCTACGCTGCGCCAGTATGCCTCGATCGCCGTGCTGCCACCGAGGTACTGCCGAAGGAGCACGGTGGGGTTCGGGAATTTCTGCCAGAAGTTGCATGGTTCGGTCACGGTGCCGTAGCTAGCCGTGGCACCTGCCTGCAACCAGCGAAGACTGCTCATCTGGGCATTGCCGAGCAGATCGCCACCCACGGACGTGAGATGATCGGCCAGCGCGCCCGGCAGGAACTGCAGTGTATCGAGCTTGTCCACGCGGGCCTTGCCAGTCTGGTAGAACATGATATCGCTCTTGTTTTCCAGTGAATCGTCGCGCAGCGTGTGGATCGTCAGCTTGCGCTGGGGGATCGCTCCCGCCTTGGGAAAGAAAGGTGCGCGGCTATTGCGTGCCTGCTCGCTGGTGACGAGATAGTAAGCGCCCGCGTTGGGAACGCGAAAGCCGCTCGCCTTGCCGCGGTCGATCAGGGCCCTGCCCTCTTCTACCGACTCGGTCGGCATCAGCATCGCCAGCCGCATGCCCTGTTGGACCGCGCCCGGCAGCGCAGACGCGTTGAAGTAGGGACTCGGCTTGCCGGGCGCGCAGGTCTTGGCGCACTGTTCGGCATCGAACCCGAGCGTATAGGCGGCCGTGATGCCGTTGCATTCGACTGCATAGGGCGCCGTCCATACCATCAGCACTGCCTGCACATCCGGTTTCAGGCGGCTGTCGATTTCCGCCTTGAGGCTGGCGAATTGTTCCGCGCTTAGCCTGCGCGGTTTTCCCGGAATACGCACGTGGACGACATTCGCTTCGGGTATGCCACGCGCGGTGCGGTAATACTCGCCTAACGCCACGCTGTTGGGTTCCTCGTCATTGATGACGATGGCCAATTGGGCAGGACCGAGCGCGGGTGCGGCCATGGCGGCAGGTGCGGCCAGCAAAACCGGCAAGGCAAGGGCAAGTCGCACGATGGCTTGGCTCCAGATAGACATGGAAATGAAAAAACGGAAGCCGCAGCTTCCGTTTTGATTATAACGCGTGGGCCGGGGCACGGCGGCAAACTGCAGTGCCGGCTCGCGGGCGTACCTGCGCGAGCAGTTCGCCCTCGCAGCAGCCCGACGCTTTCTCACTCAGGTACGCTGGTAGACGTCCTCGAACCTGACGATATCATCCTCGCCCAGGTAGCTTCCAGACTGTACCTCGATGAGGTGCAGCGGCAGCTTGCCCGGATTTTCCAAACGGTGGTTCATGCCGATCGGAATATAGGTCGATTCGTTCTCCGTCAACAGTTCCACCTTGTCGCCGCACGTCACCTTGGCCGTGCCGGAAACAACGATCCAGTGTTCGGCGCGGTGGTGGTGCATCTGCAGCGACAGCTTGCCGCCCGGATTGACCGTGATGCGCTTGACCTGGAAGCGTTCGCCGATGTCGATGCCTTCGTAGCATCCCCAAGGACGGTAGACCTTTGTGTGGTGCAGGTGCTCGGTGCGGTCCTGGCATTTCAGGTGATCGACCACCTGCTTGACGCGCTGTACCTGGGACTTGTGCGCGACCAGCACGGCGTCGTTGGTTTCAACGACCACCACGTCGTCGAGGCCGATCACGGCCACGCAGCGGCTTTCCGCGCGCACCAGCGAATTTTTCACGCCATCCAGGTAAACGTCGCCACGGCAAACGTTACCGTTCTCGTCCTGCTGCTGCACTTCCCACAGCGCGGACCAGGAGCCGACGTCATTCCATCCGATCGATGCCGGCACGACGACGGCGTGACGCGTATGCTCCATCACCGCGTAGTCGATCGAGTCGGACGGGCTGGCTGCGAATGCTTCCTCGTCCAGGCGGCAGAAGTCGAGATCGCGATAGCCTTTCGATACCGCTTCGGCCGTCGCGTTGGCAATCCCGGGCTGGAACTGCTGCAGTTCCTTCAGGTAGCCGTCGGCACGGAACAGGAACATGCCGCTGTTCCAGAAATAATTACCCGCCTTGACGAATTCTTCCGCCGTGGCGCTGTCGGGCTTCTCGACGAAGCGGTCGACCTTGAAGCAGTTGTCGCCCACCGGCAATGGTTCGCCGCTCTTGATGTAGCCGTATCCCGTCTCCGGTGCCGTGGGTACGATACCGAACGTGGCCAATGCACCATGCTCGACCAGCGTGGCGGCGCGCACGATCGCTGCGTAGAACGCCTCGGTGTCGCTGATCACATGATCCGCAGGCAGTACCAGCATGACTGCCTGGTCATCGATCGCCTTCAGGTAATGCGCTGCCGCTGCCACGGCCGGTGCCGTATTACGGCCTTCAGGCTCCAGCAGGATGCCGAGCGGCTTGACGTTGATTTCACGCAATTGCTCAGCAACCAGGAACCGGTGCTCGTTGCCGCACACGATCAACGGTTGCATCAGTTCAGCGCGACCGTTCAGGCGCAGCGCCGTGTCCTGCAGCATCGTCTTGTCGGCAACCACCGGCAGCAACTGTTTCGGCAGCGCCGCACGCGATAATGGCCACAGGCGGGTGCCGGCGCCACCGGACAGGATGACGGGATAAATTTTCATGCTTTTTTCTGTTCTAAATGAGGTAGGTCTGGTTCGTTTTCCCGGCGGCGGGCGGCGCGGCGGTCGCGTGCGTTGGCCCACTCATCGGATTCATATTGCGAAACGTGCTTCATTTCGCCAGCGCGGTCGACACTATAGTCTTTAAAGACAATCAATTCGTCGAGCGTAACATCCGGTAACACGCGCGTATATTCAAACAGCACACTGCGAACGACCTTTGCGCCGGAGCAGATATGACTGCCGTGGCCGATCCACGTCGGGCCGACGATGTGAGCACCGGCATCGACCTTCACGCCCGAGCCGATGTACACGGGCCCTTCGATCTTCGTACCGTCGCTCCAGTCGATGTTCGTGTTCAAGCCGACCCACAGGCCTTCATCGACCTGGATACCGGGTACCGCCATGTTGGCGACTTCGCCCAGCAACACACCTTGCAGCACTTCCCAGTAATCCTTCACGCTGCCGATATCGATCCAGTTGAACTTGCGCGTCTGGTTGTAGAACGGCAGCCCCTTCTCGGCCAGCAGCGGGAACAGCTCGGAACCGATATCGAAGGCGCGGTCCGTCGGGATCAGGTCGATCACTTCCGGTTCGAAGATGTAGATGCCGGTACTGGCGCAATTCGATTTCGCATGCGCCGGATCCGGTTTTTCCTGGAATTCGCGGATGCGGCCATCCTCGTCGCTGACGACGACGCCGTAGCTCGACACCTTGTCCCATGGGACTTCCCGCGTGATGACGGTCGCCAGTGCACCTTTGCGGCGGTGCTCGAACAGTGCCGATTTCAGGTCAAGGTCGATCAGCGCATCGCCGCACAGGACGATCGTGGTTTCATCGAAGAACCCGCCGAATTCCTGGATTTTCTTGATGCCGCCGGCGGAACCAAGCGGCTCCGGCACCACTTCGCCATCGTCGTTGGTATATCCCTCGAACGAGTAACCGATCTGCACGCCGAACTGGTGGCCTTCGCCGAAATACTCTTCGATCTTTTCGTGCAGATAGCTAACGTTGACCATGATTTCCGTGATGCCATAGCGGGCCAGGTGTTCGACCAGATATGCCATCACAGGCTTGCCGAGGATCGGAATCATCGGTTTCGGTAATTCGTACGTCAACGGCCGCACGCGCGTGCCTTTGCCGGCCGCGAGGATCATTGCTTTCATGTGAAGCCCCCTGGAAAATTATTTCGATGAAGATTGCCAGCGCCACGTGTCATCACACATGCGGGCAATGTCGAACTGTGCTTTCCAGCCAAGCTCGCGCTCGGCCTTCGCCGTATCTGCGTAGCAGGCGGCAATATCTCCTGGTCGTCGATCGACGATCTTGTATGGAACCTGCCGGCCGCTTGCAGCTTCAAACGCGCGTACCATTTCGAGCACGCTGTTGCCGCGGCCGGTCCCCAGATTGTAGGTATATACGCCCGAACCTGTCGCCAGCTTGTCGAGGGTCTTGACGTGCCCGATCGCCAGGTCGACCACGTGGATATAATCGCGCACGCCGGTGCCGTCCGGCGTCGGATAATCGCCGCCAAACACGGCCAGCGATTCACGCTTGCCATGCGCCACCTGCGCCACGTAAGGCATCAGGTTGTTCGGGATGCCGCTCGGCTCTTCGCCGATCAGGCCGCTCTCATGTGCGCCCACCGGGTTGAAGTAGCGCAGCAGGGCGATGCGCCAGCTGTCGTCCGACTTGTGCAGGTCGCGCAGGATTTCCTCGATCATCAGCTTGCTGCGGCCATAGGGATTGGTTGCCGACAGCGGGAAGTCCTCGGTGATCGGCACCGTGGCCGGGTCGCCATACACGGTGGCCGACGAGCTGAACACGATCGACTTGACATTGAACTTTGCCATCGTTTCCAGCAGCGCGACGCTGCCGGAAACGTTGTTGTCGTAGTAGCGCAAGGGTTGCGCGACCGATTCGCCGACCGCCTTCAGACCCGCGAAGTGGATCACCGAATCGAACTGCCGGGTCGCGAACGCGCGTTCGAGCGCAGCGCGGTCGCGGATATCCGCTTCGATGAATTCAAAAGGCTTGCCGGTGATGCGCTGCACGCGCTCCTGTACGGCACGATCGGCATTGGCCAGGTTGTCGACCACGACGACTTCATGGCCGGCTTTCACCAGTTCGACGACGGTATGCGACCCGATGTAGCCCATGCCGCCGGTAACGAGAATGTTCATTCAGCTTCCTTTGTATGAGGGGGGAACCGCGCCGGGCAGCGGAGCATTGGCCGAATACAGCCGCTCATACGCCGCCAGCAGCTTGGGCGCTTCATATTGCCATTCCAATTCATTGACCACGCGGTGGCGGCCATATTCCCCCATGCGCGCGCGGCGCTCGGGGTCATCCAGCAGTTCGGCGATCTTCCTTGCCATGTCAACCGGATCGTTCTTGTTCGCATACAGCGATGCTTCCTGCGCCGACACCTTGCCTTCGACCAGGTCGAACTGCACGATCGGCTTGCCAAGTGCCATGTACTCCATGATCTTGTTCATCGTGGACTTGTCGTTCATGTCGTTCGCCACGTCCGGATTCACGCATACGTCCGCCGTGTTCAGCATTTCCAGCAGGTCCTGGTCGGGCACCCGGCCGGTGAACGTCACGTAGTCGGCGATCCCCATCTTCGCGGCCAGCGCCTTCATCTGGTCGAGTGACGTACCGCCTCCGACGAGGCCGAAATGCACATCCCTGCGGCCCAGGTCGACGATCAGATGGCGTGCGGCTTCGAGCAGCAGGTCGATGCCTTCCTGCGCGCCCATCACGCCGACGTAGCCGACCAGGTAGCGCTTGCCCTTCTTCAGCGCTTCGACAGGCGGCAGCACGCGCAGGCGGTCCAGTTTCGGGCCGCTGCGCACGACATAGCAGCGATCCGGATCCATGCCGCCACGCTCGATCGCGATGCGCTTGTACGATTCGTTGGTGGCAATCGACACGTCGGACGTCTTGAACGACCAGCGCTCGAACAGCACCATCAATTTGTAGAAGAAGTCACGGCGCCCGAACTTTGCTTCATACAGTTCCGGGTTGATGTCATGGTGATCGAACAGGAACTTCTTGCCCATGGTGAGCTTGAAGAAACCACCGATCAGGAACAGCAGGTCGGGTGGATTGCATGCGTGGATCACGTCGAAACCGCGCTGGAACAGCACCTTCCATGCCAGGCGGAAGGTATGGAACAGTGCGGCCGAATACTCGATCGCATAGCCCTTCGCGCCCTCCGCTTCCAGAGGCAGCTTGTAGCGGTAGATGTGGATGCCATCGACCTCCTCGTACCGGCCCTCGTAACCTTTGCCCGTTGGACAAATAATCGATACCTCGTACCCGTTCGCATGCAGCGTGGTCGCTTCCTGCCATACACGCCGGTCGAAAGGCGATGGCAGGTTTTCGACCAGGATCAGGACGCGACGCTGTTTGCCCTTACCAGCAAATCCCATCGTACTGGCCTCCGCTCTGCTCCTTGCTGATGCGCACGAGGTCGACGATCGTCTGGCCATCTTTCAGCATGCCTGGCACCTGCTTGAACTCGGTGGCACCGTTACCGATCACCACCGTGTCGGCGAATGCCAGCACTT
Organism: Pseudoduganella sp. jia 12; assembly: GCF_055502675.1. Lineage (NCBI taxonomy): Bacteria > Pseudomonadati > Pseudomonadota > Betaproteobacteria > Burkholderiales > Oxalobacteraceae > Pseudoduganella > Pseudoduganella sp. jia 12. Next base: position 659,812 of record NZ_JBUXKP010000002.1, on the reverse strand, counting down.
CTTCCATCGAATTCACCATCAGCTTTGAAATGTGCGGGATGTGGTTCAGGATGTAGTCCTGGTTGGCGCCGGTCAGGGCAGCCAGATTGACGTTCTTGTCGTACAGCTTCAGCTCGTAGCCTTTGCCCAGCAGCGTCTCGATCACGTCGACGAGCGGCGATTCGCGCAAGTCGTCGGTGCCGGCCTTGAACGAGAAACCAAGGATGCCGATCTTGCGCGTGCCCTTGTCGACGATCATCTTGACACCCTTCTCCACCTGCTTGCGGTTCGATGGCAGGATCGAATCGAGCAGCGGCAGTTCCAGGTCCAGCGAACGGGCCTTGTAGGTCAGCGCGCGCACATCTTTCGGCAGGCACGAGCCGCCGAAAGCAAAGCCCGGCTTCATGTAGTAAGGCGACAGGTTCAGCTTGGTGTCCTGGCAGAAGATCTCCATCACCTTATGGCCGTCGATACCGACTGCCTTGCAGATGTTGCCGATTTCATTGGCAAACGCAACCTTCACGGCGTGCCACGTATTGTCCGTGTACTTGACCATTTCAGCCGTAGCGACATCGGTACGCACCAGCGGCGCATCCATGTTTTCGTACAACTTGACGAGCATCGCGCCAGCGCGTTCATCCGACTCGCCGATGACCGTCTTGGGCGGATGGTAGTAATCGTAGACAGCCGTGCCTTCACGCAGGAATTCCGGGTTGTTGCAGACGCCGAAGTCAACACCCGCCTTCTTGCCGGAAGCCTGTTCCAGCGAGGGGATCACGACGGAAGTCATCGAGCCCGGCAGCATGGTGCTGCGTGCGACGACCACGTGGAAGCCTTCCTTGTCCCTGATCGCCGAACCGATCTGTTCGCAAACCTTGCGCACGTGCGACAGATCCAGGTTGCCGTTCAGCTGCGAAGGCGTGCCCACGCAGATCAGCGACATCTCACTGTTCAGCACAGCATCGCGTACGTCGGTCGTGGCACGCAACTGGCCATCCTTGACGGTCTTGGCGATCATTTCGCCAATGTCTTTCTCGATGATCGGCGTGGTGCCTTTGTTGATCAGGTCGACTTTCGTCTGGTTCGGATCGACGCCGATCACTTGGTGTCCGTCGGTTGCCAGACAGCCGGCAGAAACCGCCCCCACGTAGCCCAGGCCAAAGATGCTGATTTTCAAGATACTGCTCCTTAAATGTTTGAGTTACTGCTTGCGATATCGCTTGCGACGCTAAGCGTGATCCGGGTTTCAATGGTGGTCGTGCCGCGGATTCTGCCCCGCCAGACGGCGGTCGTGATCGCCGCTTTTTCATCGAAGCGACGCGATATCCAGCCACCGATCGGCGCCTCGCTGCAGCGCAACAATTCTGGCTCGGCCATGTCACCGAACAAGCACTGCATGCGCAGTCCGCTATGCTGGCTGTTCACAACGACATCCGCGCCCTCTGTCTCCACCTGGCAGCTTTCTGCGAAGTGCCAGTGCAAGGCGATATCGTGTTCGCCCCGGCATTCTAATATATCTTTTACAACAAGAGCGTTACAATTTGCATCAAATTGTAGTTTGCGGCGGTGCAATACAGGATCCGCCAGACGGCGATAACCGTCTTGCTCGCCCTCGAATACCTGCTCCGGCCCTGATGGCGAATGGACCAATGCCTTGGCATTGGCCTTGCGCAGCCACATGAAGTTGCCGCCGATTTCAGATTGATCCTGCCCATCCACCTGTACCGTGTTGTGGGCGGCCGTACTGCGGAAGTAATCCCGCCAGATTTTCTGCGTGTGATAGGCATAGGTGCCCGGATCGATCAGCAACTCGTCGCCGCCGGCCGACAGGGTGAATGCCAGTGCATCCGCGTGGCCATGCGCGGCGATCGACAGATAGCCGAGTGGAGCACAGTCGATCACGATGCGAACTTCATCGGTCGCACCGAAGTTTTTCCCCAGCAAATAGTAGCCACCTTCCGGGAATGCCAGGACGGGCTGCTCGGGCGCATTGGCGAGCGCATTCCAGCGCGCCACGCCGGCAGCACCGAACAGCCAGCGGTTCTTGTCATCGAGGTGGCCGGCCTTGCTCTTCAAATCGCCACGATTGAACAGCAGCGCGCAACTGGCCAGCAGCGAGCGGTAGGGGCTCCATCCATCCTCATAGGACAGCCGCACCATCTGCGCGTCATCGGCATCGCCCGTCATCGGCACATTTCCCGACACGTCCATGAGTGCGGCAACGAATTCGGCCAGCTTTTCGAGACGTTCCAGATACGCCGCCGAGAAGCCTGCGCCATTCGCGGCACCGATGTGATGGCACAGCAACATCATGTCCATGACTTCGTGCTGGTAATAGATGGCCTGTTCCTTGTTGACACCGTCTGCCGTATTCTGCTTCAGCGCCTCGGCTTCGAGACCACGGCGCGCCAGCGCTTCCCAGCGCGAGCTTTCGGGCCAACATGGCCACTGCACGCTCGCCACGAACAGGCCCATATATTCGCCGAACAGGTGATTATTGGCGGACGAATGATGCGAGAAATAGCCGCGAATGAAGTGGCAATGCTGGTAGATGTTATCGAGCCAGCGGCGCTGGAAGCGAGTGCCCTCCTCGCCCTTGAACAATGCACTGTCGGTACCACCCAGCAATTGCCAGGCAAATGCCCAATTCACCAGCCGGACGGCCAGTTCAAGCGAGCTGGTCCAGTGCACACCGAGCGGGTACGGGCACTGGTCGAACCACGATTCGAGCAACACACGTGCCCCCGCGGCATAACGCTGGTCGCCGGTGGCACGCCATGCCAGCGCCAGAGTGACCAGCTCCAGGTGGCGGCTGGGCTCCCACAGGTATTTAATGTCCCCGACGACGGATTCGCGGCGATAGTCGATCGACTTGCCTAGCTTCATCGGTGCCACCGTACCGGTCTTCGGATCGCGGTTCCACTGCGGGGGGAAACCCAGGTTCAGCCCGCGCATCGCGAATACATTCCACCGTCCCGCCAGGATCGCGTTCGCCGCCGCGCGCAGCGCGGTGACATCGAGCCCCTCCGTTGTGTCGCAAACAAAAGCGGCACCGGTTTTCTGCAGCGACGTCATGCGCGGCGCGGAAACCAGGCCCAGGCCGAATTTACTGGCTTTTTTTTGCGCTATTTGTTGCACCCGCCACAGCACTTCAGCCGGGCTCATCAGGCTAACCCGGCGCATTTTCCACGACAATGAACTCATTACTTCTCCGAAAACTGTCTAACCTGCAGGGCCGGCACGGCGCGTGCGATCCCGAGTTCGGCATAGATGGCCTCGATCCTCGGCAGGATCGCCTCGACGGAAAACGTCGTCTGGATCTTGCGGCGGGCCGCTTGCCCCATGCGTTCCGCCAACGCATCGTCCTGCAACAGCACGTCGAGCCGGGCGCGCAATGCCTCGGTATCGCCAGGCTGGACCAGGAAACCTTCCACGCCATCCGTCACCGCCTCGGGAATTCCGCCGACCGGGGTGGTCACGACAGGCAGGCCAGCCGCCATCGCTTCGAGTACGCTCATCGGCAAACCCTCGTTATACGACGGCAAAGCATAGACACGTGCCGTGGCCAGTTCGCGGTTCTTGGCATCGCCAACGACCCAGCCCAACAGGTTCACATGTTTTGAAATGCCAAGCTTGGCTGCGCGGTCGGCAGCCTGCTCGAGGTCGCCATCGCCTCCCAGCCGAACCTGAAGTGCCGGCACGGCGGCGGCCAGTGGCACGGTCGCATCGAGCAGGTCGTAGCTGCCTTTCGGTTTGCCGATCCTGCCCAGCATCAGAACCGTCGGGGCTGCCTGGCGCAGCACGCGTGCTTCGGCCGGCACCTGGACAGGGTTATAGATCGCGACGATATTCCGGTTGCTACTGATGGTCTGCGCCCATGCCTTCCAGGTGTCGGACAACACGATGACGCGAGAAGCATTATCAAAGACGTAACGAATCGCAGCCTTGCCGCGATCAGAACACTGATCGTAGAAGTGATGGAAGGCGCCGCTGTGCAGGTGAACAATCGTCTTACGCCCAGTCAAGTGCGCAAGCACAAAGAATGGCAGCTTGCGCCAGAAACTGGCGCGGGAAGACACATGGATATGTACCAGACTCATCTGCGAGGTGACCGCGAGCCAGATGAATGTCGCCAGCGCTTGCAGCGAAATGCGCAGCTTTGCAAACTTGCCGCCATCGCAATGGGTTGCGATATATCGGATGTCATATGCGTCAAACAATCCGGCAGCGCGGTAAACATTCACGACCGACGAAATGCCGCCCATGGTGTCGAAGCGAGTGCCTACCATGACGATTTTTTTCATGCCTGTTCTTTCTCGACAATAGGGGTGGTTTTAGAAACGGAGCCACCATGGAGACGCTTGCGCATGCGAGCGAAAGGAATCTCGACTGCGCGATACACGAGGTAGGAAAACGCGATGGTCAATATGATGGCAATCGTGCCCCGCAAAATTTCGGGCTGCCCGGGCAGTGTGCGACGTGATACGGATATCCACAGAAGGTGGCTGAGGTAGAACGTGTAGGAAATGGCACCGAGAAAGCGCGCCGGCGCCGTATTGAGCAGGCGGAAAACCGGCCACTCGGGATGGCGGACGGCGAGCCAGAACAGCGGGAACAGGCCAACGCCTTGCATCGTGTAGCGCAGCGTGTCCCGGAAACCGTCGTCACGTACCAGGAAACTCATGGCCAGCAGCAGCAGTCCGCCACCCAGGAAAAGCAGCTTGCCGGCTTTCGACGAAAACGGATCGCGGTCCATGGCCGGATTCATCCAGACACCCATGATGCAGCCGAAGAGAATACTGTCAAAGCGGGTATCGGTTGCCAGGTAGGTGCGATCACTAGGCGCGTTCAGGAAGAAGATCAGCACGCACCGCCAGGCCAATACGATGCCGCAAATCAGCAGAAAGATAGCTGCTGTACGGTTGCCCGACCCGCGCCGGGATATCCAGACGAAAAGCAGCGGGAACAAGAGATAGAAATGCTCTTCTACGGCAAGAGACCAATAAGTGCCCGTCGTTGCCAGCAGTTCCGCGCCATTGTGGCCGATCAAAAAATAGTTACTGTATTGCAGCAGCAGCGACATAACGCCGCCGACACTGGTATATCCGGGAAACTGCATCGCGTCGGTGATCACGAAGATAACCGCTAGTACCAGGTACAGTGGCGGCAGTATCCGGTAAGCCCGACGCAGATAGAACGAGCGAAAATCGAGCCGTCCGGTTTCCGCGAGCTCACGTCGCATCAATGTCGTAATCAGGTAGCCGCTCAGGAAGAAGAACACAGTCACGCCGAAAGCGCCGGGAATATAGCGGCCGGCGCCGGCATGGCTCAGGAACACGGTCAGGGCGGCGGCTGCGCGGATCCCATCCAGGGAGGGCAGGTAAAAAGGCTGTGCGTTTGCGTGGCCACTCATGATTTCTCCTTGACCACGGCAGGCACGCCGACCGCGACCGCGCCAGCAGGCACGCTGCGCAGGACCACGGCGTTGGCGCCGATACGGGCATTGCGCCCAACGACGACGGGGCCCAGCACGCAAGCGCCAGCGCCGATTTCGACACCGTCTTCGATGACAGGGACGTCGTGATGGCCTGCCCGTCCGCCAATGGTGACATTCTGGGCAATCTTGACATCGTTCCCGATTTTTGCACGGGCATGGACAATGGTCCCAAGACCACTATAGGCGAAGCGGACCCGGGCCCCAACGGTTGCGCCTGGCGGGAGGACAACGGCAAAGAAAATTCGGTTCAGACCATACAGCAGGCGAGGCAGCACCGGGATGCCGCAACGATGCATCCAGGCGGCAAGCCGAAAAATTTTAATCATCTACAATCCAAAAGCAAAATCTCCGGCCGGATGGCCGATTCAGCGCAAAGGCTACTTTTTTCATAACAAAATGTCAACTGCAATTTCAACGGGATCACTTCAAGACTCCCGGATTTTGTCATATAATCAACGCTCTAGCAACTCTGCCAAGGTCTGGCAGCACCAAACACAAAGCCGATGAGTATAAACTCCAAGCACGCACGGGTATTGCAATTTGTTCCCGAACCCCTTCCTTCCTACCGCGCTGACGTGTCCACCCTGTTCGGCAAGTATCTGCCCCGGTTCGGCGTCCGTTGCGATCTGGTAGGCAAGGCTGGCAATGCAAATGAGGCTTCGCCGCATGATTTTGCGTCGGTGACCCAGCCACCGCGCAGGGGCGGACGACTACGGCAGGAAAGCGACTTCATGGCACTGTGCCTGCGTCGGGCATGGCAAGTTCGGCGCGAGGACGTCGATGTCATACAAGTGCGTGACATGGTCAGTATCGGCTTTGCCATCATGCTGATCGCGCGACTGCGCGGCATTCCATTTGCATACTGGGCCTCTTTCCTCATGTGCGACGGCCGGATCGAACGCAGCAAGGCCGAACTTGCCAAGGGCTTCCGGCTTCATTACCTGCTCACGCTGTGCAAGGGCCTGGTCGAGAAGTTCATGTTCTACAAGGTAGTGCTGCGTCATGCCGACCATGTATTCGTGCAGAGCGAAGCGATGAAAGCCCACATGGTTGCTCATGGCATCCCATCGGAACGCCTGTCGGCCGTGCCGATGGGCATCGATACCGAATTGCTGCGTCCCGATGCCATCACGCCAAGGCGCCTGCCCGGATGGGAGGGGATCCCTGTCGTTGCATACCTCGGCACACTCGACCGTTCCCGGGAAATCAACATCGTCATCGACGCGCTGGTGGCGCTGCGCAAAGACGTACCTTCAGCCCAACTGTTGCTGATTGGCAGCTCCCCAACCCCGGGTGACCACGACGAGTGGCGCGCCTACGCAAAGTCCTGCGGCCTGGAGGATGCCATTGCGATTACGGGGTGGCTTCCGGCAGCAGAAGCGCAATCGCTGCTGGTCGGCGCTGACGTGTCAATATCCTATATTCCCCGCAATAAGCTGTTCGATGTAAGTTCGCCGACCAAGCTGCTCGAGTATCTCGCGCTAGGATTGCCCGCCGTGGGAAACGATAGCCCTGACCAGCATTTCGTCCTGAATGCGAGTGCGGCTGGCTGGCTGACAGAGAGTTCGGCGGACGACATGGCCCGTGCAATGCGTGATGTTCTGCTGGACGTGCCATCGGCTCGAGTGCGCGCCGGCCTGGGCCGTGCATTCATCGAAAAGCACCGCAGCTATCGGATACTTGCGGAATCACTGGCGAAGCGCTACCAGCAACTCATGGTCGGCTGACGGCATGATCGCGACTTCGCCGTGCGATGACGTCCTGCATTGCAAGTCAGGGAGAAAACAAAAAGGCCACTGCTGGGCAGTGGCCTTCTCTTGCCAAGAAAAATCAGCTCTTGGGCAGCGTCAGTGATTGGGTGCCAACATTCAGGACACGCCCATTTGACGTTGTAGTGAGGGTAATTGCAGGGTTGCGGCATCCAACATCGAGCACGACGATAAACTCAGCGACGCTGGATTTGCCGGTCTTGGTGAGCGAAACGTGATATTCGGTGCGACCTGCCAACTGCGGAGTGCCGGTGGGACGTTCGATGTGATACCCGGCGTTAACCGGCCGGACACAGACGGTCTGCCCTTGATTGGTAATTTGCAAGGCCCCCGAGGATTGTTCGATGACCGGTGCGAACGCATGGAAATTCCATTCGAACGTACGCGACGTAGGCGATTGAAGCTTGTCATAAATCACGACCGCATCCGTCGTGCGCAAGTACCACAGCTTGCGGACCGCCGAACTCAGCGCGCCGCCATAAGCCTTTGTCGCATCGCCTTCGACAAAATCCAGTTGCGCCGTCTGAGTGAAAGCCGTCAGCTTGCCGTTGTTGTTCAGCTGGGCGGCATTGTCCACATTCGTGAGCTGGCCAACGCCACCGTCGAACGTGATCCCGTTGTGTGCCCTGGTGCTGCGATAGTAGCCCTTCCACAGTGGCGAGCCGTAATAATCGTAATGCCCCCCCTCACCCAGCAACGGAACCCCGCCCTTGAACAAAGCAAATGTATTCTGGTCACCATGGCTGTGATTGTATGAACCATAAGGGCTGGACTTGAAGTACACGGACGTGCGGTTCATGTCGCGCATGCTGCTGTGCATAGCAGCCCAGCCGATACTCGGGAACACGGCTGACGGTGTACCTGGTGCACCGGGCAATACGGTCGAGGATGGCAATGGATAGGGCGCCTTCAGCAACGTCAGTGCGTCATGCTGCCCTTCCAGCGAATTGGCATACCATGCCGCGCCCGGATCGGCGAAGTTTGTTGCATACCCCTTCATCGTCGACTGGTAGGGCACAACTTCGTGACCATCCCCGAACACATGGCTTTTCTGACCCGGCGGGACAAAGAACATGAAGAACCGCAGGAAGCCGAACGCCCACGGCTTCTCATAGATGTTGATGCCAGTAGCGTTGAGCACCGGCTGCCAGACCGTCGAGTACAGGCCTAACGCGTATTCAGCATAGGCCGTACCATTTGCAAAGCCGCCCTCCGGGCCACTCCATGGGCTCAGTGAGCTGATATAGGAACGCAGCGAGAAGTCGAACCATTTCTCCGCTTCTTCCACATCACCCAGCGCCAGCACGGCGATCTCGGCCAATCCTGCCGTATTGCTGATACCGTGGGAATCGAAAGGATACTCGTCGTTACGAGCATTGTCCCGTGCCAAGTCATCGTATATCTGATTTCCGTAAGCACGGATCGATGCCATCCATTTTGCACGGCGCGAAGCGTCCAGTGCCGGTCCCAGCGTGTCGGCAGCACGGCTCAGTGCCGAGGCGATCGCGAACGGCGCTTGGTCCTGCTGGGCATAACTGGTAGCGCCGTAAGGATTCATTGCTGCCAGCTCATCGCCACGACGCAATGCTTCAGTCAAGTATTTCGGAGTACCAACCAAGTGATACAGCAGTGCCGCCGATTCGAGCTGCCGCTTGCGCGAGTTGAGCTGCTTGCGGACGTCCGCCTGCTGAGCAGCCTGTGCGGGGGTGACTACGGTGGCCGTGTTCAACGTCCATTTCGCATCGGTGATCAGCGGCAGGTTCGGGATATACCAATCAACCTCTTTCTGCAGAGTAGTGATTGCAGAGCCGCGTTCAGCTATCAGGTCGGCAGGCCAGGCGGCATACTTGGGCATTGCAGTGGACAAGCCGCGCGGCCGTGCCTTGGCAATGACCTTTGCACGCAAGCGCGCGTTCTCAGGCACGAGGAACTGGGTGGAGCGGGTTGCGATAGTGAAGAAGCGGTCACTCGACCATTCGACGCGGGTCGATGGACGCACACGCCAGGAATACTGGCCAACCGGCAGTGGCGCGGTTGGCAGGAACCAGTTGCGTGTCGACGTGTATGTCGCGACGACGCTGGTTCCCTGCCGGACCTCGACGACGTATGAAGGAGGATTGCTTGAATGACGCGCCCACGAAAAAGTCGGCGGATTCTGATGCTGTGTCTGATAATCAGTCGGCAAAGGCTTAATTACCAGTGGCGACGATGACTGAGCCCAGTCAGCTTGGGCATGTCCCACCCACCCAGCAAGTGACATCAACAGCACAGTACGCGTATATTGACTTAATTTCATGAATGCCTCAAAACACGAAGGTTAGACTGACCGTTCCGGTACATGATAGCACCGCGGTAGATTCGACCACGCCCATTATACAGTATTGCCGCAGGAAAACACTCGATCTGAAAAACAATCTCATCTCATACGACAACCAAACTGATCAGGCGCTATCAATGCCAAATTCACATCGTCTTACTTAGCATGCATGTTTGAATTGTAATCAATAATTCAACCAGACTTATTTTACAAGAACTTACTAAAGACACATCGATTAAACCGGTATTAAATGGCAATGGCCTTATATTCATCAGCCATTACTATAAGTAACCTCATCACGTGGTTGTCGGTATGAGTCGATCTGCTCAAGCACCCGGGCTGAGCGCACTGCGTCGAACTTGCGGGCAAAGTACTTGGCGGACGATCTCATCTGCTCATAGTCGCCTTCATCAAGGATGGCAGGGTCTTCCCGCTCGGGATTCCAGTCGATGTAATGGAGAGATGCCTTGTTCTCGTTCTTCATTTCGCCAGGGCGTCGCGAACCGTCGATTTCATAAAGATTCAATGATGCAGCGTGGGAGGAATTAAGTACGATGGTCTGAAAAAATATCTCGTCGCAGCAGCTGACTGAACGAAAGAAATCCAGATACTTCGAGTTATTATTATCTTCAACGAAGCCGATAATATATTCAGCAATCTCGCGAGTGATACACCACGATGTGGACCCACGATATGGCTGCATGTTCGGAATAAATTGGCGATCTGGAAGCCGCGCGCTGACTTCTTTTACAAGACGGTTCGCAACACGTTTCAGAAACCGTGTCGGAATTTTCGCGTAAATATCGTAATAACAATAATTACGTACCTTCGAGACGAAATCCGCCCCCTCGGAAAGAGGGTAGAAATTCATATAGCTACGTGTTGGCTTTTCAGCCAGCAACGACAGCAATTCGTTATGCGGGCGCAACGGATAATCTCTCCCGCTTAAAAAGATGAAATAATCATGCTGGCCGCTTCTTGCCGCAAACGTCAATAACTTCAGCATTGATTCGACTTGCGAAAAACCGCCCCAGTTCACCTTGACAGGGTCGCCGACAAATCCTACCGGGATGTTGGCAACTGCGGCACGAAAAGGGGCGCTGTCGAACTTTGCGTCGATATGCGCATAAATCGAGACATTGTCGGCATGGATGGCGCGCGCCAGGCGCCCGAACAACTCGGGCTGATCGTGCGCCAGGATCATGTATGCGATGCGCATTTGAACTTACCTCTCAAATATGAATTACTTTTTTCCTGCACCGACCAGCTTCAAAAGCTTTGCCAGGCGCGGCGAAATCGCATTGATGGCAGCAGCCTCGGTAACGCTGACTAAATTACGCGTACGCAACACTGCAACAAAGCAAACCACGATCGCTACCGTAGCCACGATGGCACCGACCGGATTTGTACCGATCAGCCAGACAACGGCACGCCCCACTCCCGCGCTGACGAGCACCGGAAGCCACAACTGCCATATCCAGCCCAATCCCATGCCTTCTTGCAAGACGGTCTCGCGAGTCATCCAGCGTAACCAGGCATACACAATGAAATATGGCAAGGCACTGGCGACGATCAAAAGCCCCGGGTTGCGCGAGAAGGCTGCGAGTGCAAGCAAGCCATAGCCAAGTATCGAAGTCCAGAACCATACCTTGTTGTGGTGAATGATCCGGCCGACCGGATTGAGCGCGATCCAAAGCGCCTCGCCAATCGTCAATGCAGCCATTTGCAACAACAACAGCGAGGCGATGCCGACCTCGCTCCCATAACGGTTACGGGTGGCGAAATCAATCAGGGGGCCGCCACAGCCGATCAGCACGGCCAGCGCAAGCATGAGAATCACCACGTTCAGCCTGATCAGCAACGAAGCAGTCAGGCGTACCCTGTAAAGATCTTCGGTACGCGCGTAATCGTTGGCAAGAGCAGGCTCGACAATTCCTTTCATCATGAACGCGGGCATGAACTGATATGCACGGTCGGCAATGGTCTGGAAAAATCCGAACGAGGCTGTCACGACGGGCGTGGCCACGGCCCCGACGATCAGTTTCATGACGCCACCCCGGAATGGCAACGTCAGCATATACGTCATCTGGGTGCTGAGGCTTTCCATGATCATGCTGCGCCAGGCGATGTTGAAACGCAACGGCCCGGAAGCCCCGTTGCGTGCCAGTGACCTGATTTCGGCCAGCAGCAGCACGGCAAGTGCCGCGACAAGCAGGAATTCGGTGCCGACGAGGATGGTGCCGATCATCGCTGCGTCGAGTACACCGTAGTACCAGATCGCTATCGCGCTGAGTGCAAAGCGCAGTGTCGTCATGACCAGCAAGAACATGGCCTGGCGGCCCTGGCGACCCAGGCTATTGCAGAACGTGGAAAGCGAATCGCTGAATCCCACCGCGACCGCGTACCAGACATAGTGCCACGGCAGCCGTCGCACCTCATTCGCGATCTGCGCGGGTAGCAATTCCAGCGTCAGCCACCCCAGTATGATCAACAGCGCCGTAATTGCCAGTTGTCTCAGCAACAGCAGCGAACCGAGCAGCAAAGACATCTCGCGCCACCGGCCAGATTCGCGTAGCGGCGGGATGTAGCGATAGACCAGCCGGTCCATGCCGAACATCGTGGCGAAGACGAGGATGCCGTTGGCAGCGGTCAGGATCGTGAACGAAACGTAGTCCGGGACACTGAGGTGGCGGACCAACAGAAACTGGTAGCCCAGCGCAACAACTGCTCCTAGCGATTTCGCTGCGGTAAAGAGTTTTGCCTGAAGTACCAGTCTTGAAGCTTGGTAAGGACTATCCGTCATGCCACTGGTGCCGTCCAGGCCCGCGCGACGGCGGGATGGACTTTTGGTGCACTGGATTGACCGGAGAAACGCACTGCCTGCAGGATCGTACCGGCGACGAATACGAACAGCAGCTGGGTCGCGGGATCGTCCATCAGTGTGCGGTTATAGATGAGCAACGATGTCATCAGGACTAGGATGGCTTGCGCCGCCTCGACCATGGACATCTGTTCCGGCGAACCATCATTCCTGCGCAAGTATTTCCAACCAGCAAGCAACACAAACCCGAACATGGTTATATAGGACACCGTACCGATAACACCCAGGTCCCAAAGGAGCATTGCCACTGCCGTGGGGTCGACGTGCAGCGGGGCAAAACGTGCAGAAAGTTTGCCGGCGCCAAGCCCTGGTCCGGATTTGACCGCGCCAGGCCCGTAGCCAAGCAGCCGGGTACCAACCGTCGATGCCTTGTCCTCGACCCAGATCGCCACCGCGGCCGCACGCCCCACTTCGCCATTTTCGTAATTGATCTCGTTGGGATCGAAGAAGTAGCCACCACTGGCCTCGAGCGCGCCGGAAACGGTGCTCTGGTTCTTGATATCCTTGCTCCAGTACAGGGCGCTGTACGTAGTCCAGATAGCGCCAGCCAGCACCGCGATCACAGCCAGGTAACCTATGAACGAAAACAGGTTGCTCATCATTCGACGGCGCAGTACAAAGCAGAAGGCGATAGGCATCCAGACGAACGCCGCCTTGACTTCACCCAAGAGGATGACAACGATGCTGACGATGCCGATCAGGATCATGCGCTTCGTCGTTATCAGGCCCCTGTCCCATCGGGCCAGGGCGTAGCTCACGATACCGATCATGAATAACACGAGCAGCGCACTGTTTCCGCCGCCACCCATACTGCCGCCGAAGGTTCCCACCACCGCATCGTGTGACGTTGCAAGACGTTTCTTGGCCACGACAAAATGCTGGTACAGCACGACCGGCAACTGCAGGAATGCGACACCTACCAGTATCTGCCACAACCGCATCTGGCGTTCCATGGACCAGCGGAACCACACCAGTGCGAGCAGGATGCCGATCATCGGCCAAGCGCTCTTGATAGCGACGATGAGTTGCGCCGGGCCGGGGCGATTGTAGATCGTGCTGGCCACGAAAATCATGGCATACACCGACAATGCCGCCAGTGCCGCAGTATCCACCGTACCCGTGATGCCGGGTTTCTCGCGGCTCTTTGCAAACTGCCGGTCGAGAACAGCCCGAAGGACGAACAGGACGGCCAGGCCGATCACGACCCATGCCGCCTGGCGATTACCGAGGAACGACGCAACAGACCCCTGCACGATGAAGGTCAGCAGGAACACGATGATGAGCATTCGATAGGAATCCAGCAACAGGAAACCCATAATGCCAAACACCGCGCCTGCGAGCACCATGACCAGGAACGATGATCCGAGGCCGATGACGGCGCCGAGCAGCAAGGCAATGGCGGAAATGCCGAGGAACAGCATGATCCCCAGGGCCATCGAACCGCGCCTGGGAACGGCAGCCGGCTTTCGCGGTGCCGATCCGCGCGCAAATGCAAGGGAAAGCTTCATGAAACTCTAGTCTCTTAGAACACGCCGATCAGCCGATTCCGCGCGTCGGGGCCAACCGCTCCAAGCAGATCTTTGACAAACTGATCTTGGACTTGATATGAATGTGCAGCCTCACGATCGATCGTCGACACGCGGACCAACATACCGTCGGGAATCACGCCGCCCAGGCCATAGCGCAGTTGGGTGAGGCGCGAATCCAGCCCCGACAGTGATATCTTGTTGCCGATCGTAAGCCAGTAGGTAATCGGTTCGTGCCGCTCGCCAGCGACCGCCATCAGGCGACGAACCGGCAATGCTCCGTATTGAGTCGCCAGCTCGCCGGATTTATTGGAGCGCACGTCGAACCCCTGCGCCACGTAGCACACCTCTGGCTTGTGGACACCCAGCCCCTCGCTCTGGTCGCCGCCGTAGGCGATCGACAGCATGATGCGCTCACCGCTGTGGTTCACATAGGTACGGGAAACGGTCTGGTTATACAGCTTGTTGAGCTTTGCTTCCGTTTCGGGGTCGAGCTTCAACGGCACAATGCTCTCGTCGACTGCCCACTCGCCGAAGCGGGTGGGGATCATCTGCTCGAGGCTGAACTTGACATTGTTGTCGGCCATCTTTGCCGTCGGCGTGACGACACGTGTCGTCGCTGCGGCGGAGAGCATCAACGCGCCAAGCACCAGGCTGGTCAAAAGAGTGCGGGTCATGCGGTTTTCCTTACGTCGGCGATGGGAGACACGCCTTCCTTGCGGCGTACGTACCATTGCAGCATCGAATCAGCCCCGATGGTGAGCACGAGCGCAGTAACAAACAGGACCATTCCGGCGAAACCATGCAGGAAGCCCTGCCCTGCCGCATCGCCCATGAAATACGTGATCAGGCACAGCACGGTAACGCGAATCACGTTCGCCGTGAACGAGATCGGGATGATGAGGATGGCCAGTGCCAGGTTGCGGAAAGCCGACGGGTGGCGCACCACGTTCAGGTAGAACAGACCCAGGGACTCCAGCGTGAGCAGGGTTTGCAGGCCTGCGCACGCATCCGCGACCAGCAACTGGTACTGCCCTACCTGCAGGATCACGCCACTACGTGCGATGGGCAGCCCGGCGAAGTAAAGAATGTGTTCCGTGACGTGGGACACCGCCATCTTCATGGGCATGGTCAGCATGCTGACCAATGGGCCTGGTAACGGAATCATGAACATCATGAAGAAGAACGGGAACCACAATACCCGCAGGGCCGCGGGGCCGCGCTTGATCAGCAGCACGCCCATCAGCAGCAGAATACAGGCAAGTATCTCGAACGCCATGATGGACTGCGAACGGCCCAGCGTATAGAGCAGCAAGGCAACGATGGTAAGCAGCCACCCGACGACGCTTTTGTCTGTATAGACCGGCAGCGCCTGGACAGTAGGCCACAGGCGGAAACTCAGCCACAAGGACAGCACCAGAATGATGGGGCCGTGCGCTTGCTCCTCGGTCGTCCAGATGCCCGTAAACAGCGTGTACAGGGTCGGGGCGAAGAGAGCAGCCATCCCTAACAGGATCGGCCACCAGGATGGCAGCGCCGCGCGGAATGAATCCGCCGGCGAAACGGTCCAAGGTAAGGGTTGGGTAGCCATCAGTTGTCTACCATGACAGTTCCGACCAGCGCAGCACCCACCTGGCCAATACGGTCGGCCGCCACGGCAACGTCCTCGTACCGTGTCGTATTACGGCGCAGCACGAGTAGAACACCACCGGTACGGGCAGCAAGCGCCAGGCCATCGGTGCTTTCCACCAGCGGCGGCGCATCGTACAGCACAATATCGAACATGCGTTCCAGCGCCTCGCGGTTGTGCTGGAACGTGTCACGGCCCAGCAGCTCCTGCGGATTGGGCGGCAGAGTACCCGCGGACAACAATGACAGCGAGACGAACGCATCGACCGGCATGATGGTATCGAGCTCGGCGCGGCCAGCCAGTACGTCGGAAAAGCCGCTGCGCTGGTTGAGATTGAAGATTCCCTGTTGTCGCGGTGCGCGCAGGTTCGCATCCACCAGCAGCGTGCGCTCCCCCAACTGGGAGAACACCACGGAGAGGTTCGAAGCCAGATTGGCGCCATCGTCACCCGGCTCCAATGCCAGCACGGTCAGCGATTTCTGCCCTTGGGCAAACCAGCGCAACATCAGTTGGCTGCGCACGGAACGCAGCGCTTCGACTTGCGGCGAGAATGGCTCGTACGCCGCGACGAGCTTCGAAGAAAAGCGCTTGTCGCTCGCATGCAGGTACGGATAATCGAACTGACGCGCCAGCACCTGCTGGATGTCACTTTCAGTAATAAGCCCGAGATGCACGGCGGCTTCGCCGAACCTGATGCCCTTCTCTTTCTGAAGGCGCAATACCGCTTCGGCGTTTTCCGGTGTGATTTTCCCCATGTCCAGCAAGACGCGGCCGATGTTGGAAGCTGTCGACGCTTTCGCCGATGGCGGAATGGAATGGATTGGCAAAGTCATGATAGTCATCTCTTAATTCAGGCTCAGACGGCGCGGCATCAGTTTGCCCAGCACTCCAGCGCGGGCACGTTTGGCGGGACGCCAGTCAACCGTGCCGAGCAATGGAATGCCAAGGCTGTCCAAGTCGCTGTTCATGCGCACGCGGCGATCGAGCAGTTCCAGCAGGATTGCAAAGCCAACACCCAGCATTGTTCCCAACAGGACCGCCAGCAGCGTATTCAGCATGATCCGCGGGCTCGAAGGTTCCAATGGCGCGGTTGCCGGATTCAGCACTATCACATCGGATTGTTCAGCATGCGACTCGATACGCGTTTGCGAGAACCGCTGGGCAGCCGTGTCAAACGCCCGCTGGGCAGTCTCCACGTCCTTGGCGAGCACGTTCAGTTCGTCGCGGGCACGGTTCATCTCCAGTACCTTGGTACGCTGCTCGGCCAGGGCCGTGCGCAGGGATACCTCGCGCTGTTGCAGAACGCTCGCATTGTTACCGACGCTTTGCGACGTCAGGTTGACCTGGCGGCTCAGTTCACGCTGCAGCTTGTCCACCTCGGCCTTCAGGCTCTGGTATTGCGGGTGATTGCGGCCCAGGCGCTGCTCGGCCTCGGCAAGACGTCCTTCGGCAGCATTCAGATTCAGCTTCAGGTTCTGGATCAGCGGATTGGATGCAACGTCCGGTGCCGTGGCACCGCCCGAGTTCGCCATCTGGCGACGCGACTGCGCTTCCATCAGTTGACTCTGCGCACCCACCAGTTGCGCGGACAGTTCGTTCAGGCGGTTCGTTTCAACGTCGAGCCTGTTATCGACGCTGACGATATCGTGATCCTGCTGATATTTCGACAGCCGGCTTTGCGCAGCCTCGACGTTATCACGCAGCGTTTTCATCTGCGCGTCGAAGAAGCTGGATGCGCGTTTCATCGGATCCACTTTCAGCTGGACCGTCACATTCTGGTATTCCTGCGCGTACGCATTGGCTACCGTTGCCGCGAACTCCGGATCCGAACCATTGAAGCTGATGTTGACCACGCTGCTTTCGCGCGATGGCGCAACTTCGAGCTTTTTCATCAGCAAGCCGGCGAGCCAGTCACGCACGGTGCCCCGGCCTTCGGTGGCAGCCATGAATTGCGCATTGACGGCCGGGCTCTCTGCCAGGCGCAGTCGGTCCACGACGCGCAACGCCACGTTCTTACTGCTGATGATATCGAGCTGCGTTGCCATGTAACCAGGCATCAGTTGCCCGGGCAGGGCCAGGCCGGTCAGTGGATCGACCCCCTTGTAGTTCATCACGACCGAACTGGTGGCAGTGTATGTTTTCGGCAGCATCACGCTGACGATCACCGTGGCGATCACGGTCAGCAGGAAGGTGCCGATCAGGACTCGCTTGCGCGCCCGCAGGATCTGCAGTAAGAGGTGGAGATTCATGTTCGAACTTTCATTTCTTTATTGACGACAGCGGTTCAGAACCAGCTCTCCTTGATGTACAGGATGTCATCGTTTTGCAGAAGCTCATCCTTCTTGGCATCGATCATCTGCAGGGCGCCATTTGCGTCACGCCGCTTGATCATCATGCCTCGTTCGGTACCGCGCGGGGTCAGGCCACCGCCAACCGCCAGTGCTTGCAGCACGGTCATCGAGCGCTCGAGGCGGAAGCTTCCCGGGCGCTGCACTTCACCATAGACATAGAAGCGAGGCGAACGTTCTACATAGATGACGTCGTTGGCGGCCAGCTCGATGTCCTTGTTGAGATCACCCTTGCGAACCATTTCGACGACGTCGATGACCTGTTTGGAAACATTGCCATCGCGATTGCGGATCAGGCTCAGCGTATCGCCAGCCTCGGGGCCGAAACCACCTGCGACGGCCAGTACGTCCAACAAGCTGCGCCGTGCATCCAGGGGATAGCGGCCAGGGCGGTTCACTTGGCCGAGTACCGACACCTGCTGGCTCAGAATCGATGTGACAATGATGTTGACCTGGGCGCGCTTGATGAAGCCGCCCTTGTCGAGCGCATCCGCGATCTTGCGTTCGGCAAACGGCACCGTCAGTCCACCGATCTGCACTTGGCCGATCAATGGAAACGTGATATTCCCCGAGTCCGCGATACGCGTTTCGAGACCAAGATCCGGATTGTTATATACCGAGATCTTGACGATATCACCGGCGCCGAGCGTCAACTCGGCAGCCGATGCGAAAGGCAGCGCGAACAAGGACAGGCACGCGAGATACAGCGACAAAAGTAAGCGTTTCATGAGGTTCACTCGTCAATAATAAACTTTGATTATTTCAACCCGGCGACACCGCGGTCGTGCGCGCCTTCGGTGGCGCTGGGCGCGCTGCCAGGACTTGCAGTAGCGGCGGCTCCGGGAGCGGCTTTGTTCGTTGCACCTTCCGCTGGCTTGGCTGGACCACCGGCTTCGGCATTCAGGTACTCGACCTTGGCGCCGGCACGCAAGCGCTTGATCTCGGCATCGGCCGCTTCCTTGTTCTTACGATTCGTCAAGAACTGGGCAATTTGCGGAGCGGCAGCCTCGTACGTCAGCGGAGCATCCTTGATTTCGGCGATCGTCATCAGGAGGCTCCTGTCGCCTTCGCGGATGATGAACAGTTGACCCGGCCTCATGCTCAACAGCTTGCTCGACAATTGAGGTGGCAGGTCGGTGCTTGAACGGGACAGTTGTGCTCGCGCGAACTTCACCTGGTGGTCGGTGAGCCAGGCAGCCACTTCTTCCAGCGACTTGGCACCGTCGATGACTTTCTTGAGTTCATCCGTCACTGCATTAGACGGCAATACCAGTTGGCGCAGGTCGAATTGCTTGCGTTCAGCGAAAAACTGCGGATTCTGGTTGAAATACGCTTCGATTTCCGCGCGCTCAGGTTTGGCCGGCTGGCCGATACGGCGCTGCAGATAGGCTTGGGCAAGCAGGGTCTGCTTGGCACGCTCCATGGATTGTACAACCTTGGGATCGCGATCGAGCTTTTCTTTCGTTGCTTCCGCCACGAGCAGCTGACGGTCGATGAGGGCTTCGAGCAATTGCTTTCGCCCTGCTTCCTGGCTGGCCACCTGCGGGTTGACCCGGCCAAGTTCGTCATTCAGCTGAAGGACCGTGATTTCCTCGCCATTGACACTGGCTAGCGCCTGTCCAGGTTTCTTTTCCGCCTTGTCGCCGCAGGCGCTCAGGGCAATGGCAGCAGCCACGATGCCTGCAACCGGGAGCAGCCGAAACGAGATAGACCGCAGGGTGGCGCACGAGCGCTCGAGTTCGAAATGTTTCAAATTTACTCCTAAATACTTTTTGGACACCGCAATGGCGACAGCATGATCACCATCACGAAACATTTGCAAAAGTTATCACAATAAAACCTCTACAGCAACAAAATCCGCCACTATAGACTGGCACTCGCGCACTTATGGTAGTAATTTTACAATATGCAAGTTTCCGACTCTTAGGGCTGGCTTAGCAGCAATGCATCAGTACGCATTCTGTCGCGCAAATACGACCTTGACTGTTTTGACAATGATCCAGAGATCGAGCCAGAAAGACCAGTTGCGCAAATAATCCAGGTCATAGCGAATCCGCGCTTCCATCTTGTCCAGCGTCTCTGTCTCGCCCCGGAAGCCATTGACCTGGGCCCAGCCGGTAATCCCCGGCTTTGCCTTGTGCCTCAGCATGTATCCCTTGATCAGCTTGCGGTATTGCTCATTGTGAGCAACAGCGTGTGGACGAGGCCCCACGATGCTCATCCGCCCCTGTATCACATTAAGGAATTGTGGGAGTTCGTCAAGCGAGGTCTTGCGCAGGAAGGCTCCCACCTTCGTCAATCGCATGTCGTTCTTGCGTGCCTGGACGACCGCTGCCCCATCTTCGACAACCGTCATCGAGCGGAATTTGTAGACCAGGATTTCTTCACCGTAGAGACCATACCGGCGCTGGCGGAAAATGACCGGGCCGGGCGAACTGAGTTTCACAGCCAGCGCAATGACGAGCATCACCGGCAACAGCATGACCTGGATCACGGTGGCCAGTACGATGTCGCTAACCCGCTTGATGAAGCTGTTGAAGCCCGTGAAAGGCGTCTCGCAGATTGCGATGACCGGCATGCCGCC
This sequence comes from Pseudoduganella sp. jia 12, assembly GCF_055502675.1. Classification (NCBI taxonomy): domain Bacteria; kingdom Pseudomonadati; phylum Pseudomonadota; class Betaproteobacteria; order Burkholderiales; family Oxalobacteraceae; genus Pseudoduganella; species Pseudoduganella sp. jia 12. The sequence continues at coordinate 639,281 of NZ_JBUXKP010000002.1, read as the reverse complement.
CACATTATCGAAGCGTGCCTGCATCAGGTCGAACACATAGATATCCGGGAGAAAGTAAACCGACGCGGTCGTGTCTTGCAGGTCGTCAAGCAAACGCCGGATGCGGGGCTGTGCTGAAATCGGCTGACTGACAAAGATCATCTTGATGTTGTTCTTGCGCACATACGCAGCCACGTCGCACATCTTGCCAAGGATCTGATGCTGCAACTCCTCCGGACGGCGGTCCGCCGCACGGTCGTCGAAGAAACCCTTTACCTGCATGAACATGTTGGGATACCGATCGATCGTCCGGGCGAATTTGATGCCCACGTCGTTGGCGCCCACGATCAGCACCGAACGGATCTCATCGGGCCGTCCAGGGATGAGACCGACCTTGCGTACCGCCAGGTGACTGACCAGAATGATGAATGGCGTAGCGATGAACCAGACCAGCATCACCTTCTCGTCGTAATGGTAGGACAGGCCACTCACCGATCCCAAGGCAGCCAGGATGAGTGCTGTGACGACCCACCCTGCAAAAGTGTCGCGCACGAAGGCGAGCATCCGGCCGCTGCGCCATGCGCGATACGGGTCCACATACTGATATACCGCCGAGGAAATGAAAAATGCCAGGATCATCAATACCAGCGAGTAACCCGTAAACGGTTCGCCGAAGAACATGGAGGCGCCGTACAGCGTTCCCATGATGATCAAGGGGTCCAGCACGCGCTGGAAAAAGGCAATCAGTGGAATGTCGTTGATGGTCATTGCTGCTACCGCTAAGATCAGAACTGCAGGGTCGCGTTGACCGCAACCCCTTTTGCTTTGTAATCCGAAGTACCGATTACCCGGTTCCCTGTGCGCCGGTCGGCAAACCCGGTCAAGCTCAACTGCACCGCCCGCAACGGGGCATAGCTCAGGCCGACAGACGTGCCGCGGCTACGGTCGGAAAGGTCGTTGGTATTGGCAGAGCTGGTCAAACGTTCGAAATCGCGTGTTTCCCGACGCACCGACGCGTTTGCCTGCACCTTGGCCGAGATGCTCCATGTTGCCCCCACGCTTACCCCTTTGTTCAGGCTGTTATTCACCACGCTGCTTTCCACGGCGGCAAATTCCCGCCATGCCGAGGCATTGAACTTCAGCTTGCCCGTTGGCGTCCATGTCGCGGAAACCCGGCCGTTGAGGCCGCTGCTGTCGCGAGTCGTGAGCACATCGTGATCGCGGCGCGCATACCCGGCAAGTACTTGTAACTGTGTTACACCACTGAAAAGCCAGGAAATGTTTGCCTTCAATTCGTCCTGGGTATAGTCGTCCTGCAGCAGGATGCCGGAATTGTTGAATCGCGGGTTCGGATAAATACCTTTCAACTGCCGTGCCACCAGACCGACGCGACTACCGCTGGGTGCGAGGTAGTCCATGCCCAACTCGGCCACCGTCTGTTCGCGGTCATTGAAACGCTGCGCGGAAAGCTCGTAGCTATAGCGATATCGGTCGTAACCCGACCGCACCCGCCAGCGCGGATGGAGGCGCCATCCACCGCTGACGTATTCACGACGCTGCGTGCGCAGATTGCGCTGGTCCGAATGGTAATCGGCAAAAGGCGTCAGCGTTTGCTCGTAACTGGCCCCGAGTGTGCCATCGAAATAATTGCCTACGCGCCAAGCAAGCTCGGCATTGAAATCCTTGCCGTTGTAATCGAGCTGGTCGAAATGGTCGAACGTCACGCGCGTAACGGTGGCCGAACCGGTCAGCCGCTGCCGCCCGATGGGACGGTCGAGCTGGAAGCCCGCCCGCGCCTGCGTCATGCGGTCGGAACGCTGCTCAAAGCCAACAGCGTCCTCGGGCAACCGCAGCAAGTTATCATCATAGGTATAACCAACCGCCACGAACGGATGGAATGTCTGGCTGATCTGCGCGTGTGCGCCATTGCCGAGCATGAGCGCGGCGCATGCGATCGGCAGCAAGCGAAATAGTGTGGGCATCGGTACAAGGACCATCAAATTATTACTCAAAATACAATATTACCAGTAAGCCCAATTTCCCGTCACCAAAATCCAGACGCCGAGCAAGCCATTGGTCACTGCGTGCGCCAGGATCGGTGATAACAAATTGCCGCTGCGCATGTACAGCGCGCCGTATGCCACCCCAGCCACGATGCCCGCAAACCAGAGGGTATGTTCGAACCCGAACAGCACTGCCGTGCCAGCAAAGGCAAAAAGCCGAACAGTGCCAGGCTTGACCGTCAGGAATGCGCCGCGCTCGAGCCAGCGCATAAGGAATGAACGCCAGAATAACTCTTCCATCACGGGCACGACCAGTGCCGCGCCCGCAATGCGGCATGCAACCAACAGCCAGTCGATCCGGCCGTCGGCATTCACCGGCGCATACCCTTCGCTGGTGCCGATCTGCATCCATGGAAAATCGAGGTTAACCCACAGAACGAGGACAATCACACCGACAGCGATGGCTTCGATCCAATGCCGTGCGGCGCCAGGCTGCCAGACCAGCTCGGTATAGTGCGAGCGGTAAGCATAGAGCGCCACGACGACGGCAATCACTTTGACAGGATATAACCACAGCAGTTCGGCGCTTTCCCATCCGGCACGCGACAACAGGTCTGCCACCACGATGAATGCCATGTAGATACCGAAAGGAACGATCCTGGGCAGGGAATCCTTGCTGAAGAAGCCATCGCTGCGTTGCGTTCCTGTCGCATCCAAGGCGCCCCTACTCTCTTTAGAAGTCTCCTTCTGGGAATTCATCGAATGCACCTTATGCTGGAAAATCGCCGCCCGGGAAGGGCCATATTTGTGGATTTTACAACAAACTGCTGATCGCCATGCAAATTTCGTGCGTTGAAGTAACAGTCAACGCTCAACCAGTGGAACGCTCCTCCAGCTCCTGCCAGCGTTCCAGGGCTGCCATCAGTTCAGTCTCGATCGCTTCGGCGCGCTCGTGCAACACCCGCGCTTCGGCTGGCGTCTGGCGATAAAATTCCGGATCGGCAAGTTTTTTGCCCAATGTCCCCTGCTCTTCCTCCAGGCTGGCAATACGGCCAGGCAGGCTGTCCAGTTCGCGTTGCTCCTTGAAACTCAGCTTCCTGGATTTCGCCGCCGGTGCGGCGGCAGGCGTTACGTCACTTTTCTGTTGCCGCTGCTCGGTCTTGCCAGGTTGGACGGCTGGAGCCGTGGAGCGCACGCGCTCCCAGTCGCTGTAGCCACCAACATATTCGCGCCATTGGCCCGCACCTTCGGCAACGATTACCTGCGTGACCACATTATCGAGGAACATGCGGTCGTGACTGACGAGAAAGACCGTTCCGGCGTAATCTTCCAGCAGCTCTTCCAGCAGTTCGAGCGTATCGATGTCGAGGTCATTGGTTGGCTCATCGAGCACCAGCACGTTAGCCGGCTTGGCAAACAACCGTGCGAGCAGCAAGCGGTTGCGCTCGCCGCCCGACAGCGTCCGCACCGGTGACCGCGCCCGCTCCGGCGCAAACAGGAAATCGCTCAGGTAACTCATCACGTGCTTGCGCTGGCCGTTGACCTCTACCCATTCGCTGCCCGGCGAAATGGTATCGGCAAGCGTCGCATCCTCATTGAGCTGGGTACGCATCTGGTCGAAATACGCAACCTGCATGCGCGTGCCCAGCTTTACGCTGCCGCTGTCCGGAGTCTCTTCGCCCAGGATCAATTTCAGCAGCGTCGACTTGCCTGCCCCGTTCGGGCCGATCAGGCCGATCTTGTCACCACGCAGGATCGTGGTGGAAAAGCCGTCAACGATCACCTTGTCGCCATACCGCTTGTCGATATCCAGCAATTCAGCAACGATCTTGCCGGAACGCTCGCCGACCGCGACCTCCAGCCTTACCTGGCCTTGCTGGTCGCGTCGCACCGAACGCTGCTCCCGCAACCTTTCCAGGCGGCGCACGCGGCCTTCATTGCGGGTCCGGCGTGCTTCCACGCCCTTGCGTATCCATACCTCTTCCTGTGCGAGCACCTTGTCGAACTTGGCGTTTTCCGTGGCCTCGACCGCCAGCTGCTCGGCCTTCCGGGCCTGATAGGTACTGAAGTTGCCGGGATAAGACGTCAGGATGCCGCGGTCCAGTTCGAGGATGCGAGTGGCCACGTTATCCAGGAAGGCACGGTCGTGCGTGATAAACATCACGCTGCCACGGAAGTCGCGCAACAGGCCTTCCAGCCACTGGATGGACGTGAAATCAAGGTGATTGGTCGGCTCGTCGAGCAGCAGCACGTCGGGATTGGCGACAAGTGCCCGCGCCAGAGCCACGCGTTTCTGCATGCCGCCGGACAGCGTGCCCATCAACGAATCAGGCCCCAGGCTCAGCCGATCCAGCGTCTGCTCGACCTTGTTGTTGATGCCCCAGCCGTCGGCAGCGTCGAGGCGCGCCTGCACTTCCTGCATCCTGGCCATGAGCGCATCGTCGTCGCCCTGGCCGAACTGGCCGATCAGCACTTCGTATTCCTTCAGCAGCGCAGGCAGATCGCCCAGGCCCTGCGCCACCGCATCGAATACAGACATGTCCTCCTCGAACTGTGGCTCCTGCTCCACATACGTGATCCGCAGCCCCTGCTGCATGACCAGCAGGCCGTCGTCGAGTTTCTGCCGGCCGGCGATAATCTTCAGCAATGACGACTTGCCAGTACCGTTGCGTCCGATGAGACCGACGCGCTCGCCGGATTCAAGGGAAAATTCTGCGTGATCGAGAAGCGCGTGGTGGCCGAATGCCAGTTGCGCGGAAGTGAGGGAGATGACTGCCATGACTGGATTCCAATGCGTGAAGCGGGCATTGTACCGACAGCAAGCAGCGATTACTAACATTTGCGTTGCAGTCGGCTATAATTGCGCTCGTTTCGCGTCCTCCCCGTAGCACAATGGATAGTGCACATGCCTCCTAAGCGTGGGATACTGGTTCGATTCCAGTCGGGGGGACCACCCTTTCAAGCGGTCCACCCACCTTTTCCTCCTTGCTGCTGCCTTCCGCCTGTTCTCATGCGGCTTGCCTGCCAGCCCCTGTCCTCTGCTCGATCGGTATCAGTGAAGCGGTGGCGTCCCGACCGAGGGTTCCATCGACGCCCGCAGCGACGCCTTGCGATTGTCCAGGTAGGCCCTGATCCTGAGCTGCAGCGGAATGACAAAACGCTCTTGCACGAGCACGCAGAGCACCGTCAGTGCGACCAGGTACAAGGCATAGTACTCGACCGACTGGTCGATCGTGCGGCCGGTGGCCATGATTGCCGAGAGACTCCAGTCCGGACTTTGAATCAAAGCCCTGACGAACTTTTCCATAGCGCGGAAAAGCGGGAACAGCGGCGCATGGAGAAGGAACATGGGCAATGACGCGGCGCCCAGTCGAGCCCCCCAATAAGTGACCGCCTTGCCAGGATTGCGCTTGGTGCACACGCATAGCCAAATGATCGCCAGGCTTGCTGGATAGTACAGGCCGTTTTTGATCACGTGCAGATGCTTGTCCTGGAATTGCAGGGTGGTCGCGATGATCAAGGTTGCCAGCGTTATTGCCAGCGAAATCATGACTTGGGCAGGAGAGCCCACTGTTTTGGAACGCGAGAACAGCACACAGAGAACCATGCCCGCGATGAACAACGGTAACCGGATGATCGGATTCCGATGCAATACCCCATCAGTCACCACGTCCGTCAGGTGCAGCAGATCGGCGATGGCGCCCGGCAGGAAGAAGACAACACCCAGCAGGAAAAGCGCCAGCATCGGGCTCTTCATCCCATAGATTTTCAGCGCGGCAAAAGGAAATACCAGATAAAAGAACGCCAGGGCCGACAGCGACCAGGATGGCCCATTGAAAAGCAGGTACAGCGGATTCCATGCATTCAGCAATGCGGCATTGATGAAGAAGCCGCCAATCAGTTCACCAGATCCCAGCGCACGGACCGCGGGACCATCCAGCTCGACAGGCACACTGATCGCGCCTCGCGTCAGTACCGCGTGGGCCAGCGGCACGACTGCCAGCAGCAAGGTAGCAATGTGCAATGGATATAAGGTGGAAAAACGTGCGAGCCAGAATTTTTTTCTGTCAACTTGATGCCCGTTCTTGACGATGACATAGGCATAAGTCAACAAAAAGCCGGACAACACAAAGAAAACGCTGGTTGCCATGTTCCCCAGCCCCAATGACGCATGGAACCATGTATCCCTGATCGAACCATAATAATCCTTCAGGGTATGGTAAAGCACTATATACAATGCAAGGATAAAACGAAGCCAGTTTAACGCCCAGAATCCTTTTTCCTTGAAGGAATTCCTGGTTTTTGGGGAACCACTGGTTCCGGGCTCGCTTTTTTCGACAGTCATGTTATAGCAATTAAGGAATGAAAAAGGTACTTACCGTATCGCCCAACGGAATGGCAGGAACGTTGGGGATTGATCAAATAATGGAATAGCTGGCTGTGCAATTTCTTTGCATCCGAATGGCTCGCTATGACGACACGCAAGAATGATTTCGTGCTCGCTTCGGGGAATGCAACAAACGAAAACTGCCGATCTCGCTTGCGATCAGGACAATGGCCAACTGCCATACACTTGGAAGTCCTTGATTTTATTTCAATGTCATGATCGAACACAAGGCGTATCTTCGGATCCGGAAGTTACCGCCCGGCGCTACAGCACACCCGGCATGGCACTCTCAGGCAAACTTCTGCTGCGCAGGTGTCGCAGTTCACGCAGTTGCCGTCTCATCGGCCAGAACAGGCGCGCGAAGTTGCATCACAGCAATACAACTGGAAGATGCTCCTCGTACCGGGTTACCGCTCCAGGGTAGAAACCTTGTTGGGATTGGGCCGACTTTCTGCCCTGACGGCAAGGGAACCCGTTAAAATACGGGCCGCGCCTCCTGTTGAGAAGCGGCGCACCCAGCGCACATGCACATCTAGCATGTGTCGCGTTGACCAACGCCGTTACTCTCCGAGCAAGGCCTGTGTCGGGTCGTCAGATAGCAGGGCTTTTGCGAAATCAATGATGCAAGGATGGGATAGTCAACGTGTCACGACGCTCGGACTCACGCCGTTTCGACACCAGTTTCCGCGCATTTCACCAAGCGAGATGCTGAGTGAAAATTATGTCAATATTGCAACTATAGTTGCGTATTAGAACCAAATTTCGAGCGCAAAACCTCCGCAGAAACTTGCAATTTTGGAAAATCATGGTAAAGTTGCGATCGTGAAGATAAATTGTGCTTGAGTTGCTATCTGTACGGATTGTTGAACAGCTCGAATCCAGGTAACCAAGATTGCCTGTCGGCGCTTGTTCCCGTAAAGGAACGGGTGAAGCCGTGATGAGCATTGCAACCGAAACTGCAGTATGCAACAGCTTTTTCGAGCTTTTTGAGCATGATTTGGTTTCCTATTAGCGAACACTTCAATAGCTGTCCGCTTCACGTCACCCCGCGAGTTCACATGTTCGTATTCAACGAACGCCATGCTCGCTTAAAATAAGTCTAAGGTAAATCAATGCAAGATCTGGATGTCAGCGAAAATTTTGTCCGTACGAGGGATTCATTGCATACGCTGCAGATCGTTGTACCTTGCTATAACGAAGAGGCTGTGCTGGCTGAATCATGCCGCCAGTTTGAGAACCTGCTGGTACGGCTTATCGAAGCTGGGAAAATAGCTCCTGCGAGCCAGATCGTGTTTGTCGACGACGGAAGCAGGGACAAAACATGGCTTCTGATAGAAGAAGAGGCGGCAAAAAGAACGCATGTGGCAGGAATCAAGCTTTCCCGGAATCGCGGGCACCAGAATGCAGTGCTTGCCGGGCTGATGTGGACCACTGCGGACATGGTCATTACGATCGATGCCGACCTGCAGGACGACATCAACGTTATCGAGACAATGATCGATAAATACCTTCAAGGTAATGAAGTCGTCTATGGCGTTCGCAACGATCGATCCAGTGATTCGGTATTCAAGCGAAACAGTGCGGAATATTTCTACAAACTGTTAGCCTGGTTTGGCGTTGATCTCATCCACAATCATGCCGACTTCAGGTTGATGAGCCGCAAGGTGCTTGACGCATTGCGGGAGTACACCGAGGTCAATCTTTATCTGCGCGGCATCATTCCCCTGATTGGATTCAAGGCAGCGACCGTCGAGTATGTCAGGAAAGAACGATTTGCCGGCGAGACAAAATACCCTCTGAAAAAAATGCTCAAGCTGGCGGGCGAAGCGATTACATCGTTTTCAACGGTTCCTCTCCAGATGATTACCATGCTGGGATTCGTCGTGTTCGGATGCTCCTTGCTCGTCGGGGCATGGGTAATCTGGATAGCTCTTTTCACCAAGAATGCAGTTCCGGGCTGGGCATCGACAGTATTCCCGCTGACGCTTCTTGGCGGGATTCAGCTATTGTGCCTGGGTGTGATCGGTGAATATCTTGGAAAGATCTACGGCGAGACAAAATCACGTCCACGCTATTTTATCGAGAGCACGGTAACCTCTGCCCTCCACGCAAGCCGTGTGCCAACATCGGGATCGTCGAAGACGTTCCAGAGCGAGATCACTGGCGCTTGATGAAAGTGAAGGCTCGCACAGGTCGACGACATCTATCCGGATTTCCGCCTTATTAATCAGGATGAACGGCATGTCGCTCGCTGTTGTAGCGGAAACCGCTACCGCCTGGGAATACCGAAATCCATGTCAATAGATCAGTTTTCAAAACCGATGAACATCGCCGCCCCTTCCCTCAGCAAGCTGTTTACATTCACGCTTGGCAAATTCCTTACCGTCGGGATGCTCAATACAGCTATTACGATGGCTGTTATTTTCGCGACAAAGGCTTGGTTGGGCCTCAGCGATGTGGCGGCTAATGCATGCGGTTATGCCATCGGAATGCTCTGCAGTTTTTTGCTGAACAAATTCTGGACGTTTTCTCATAAAGGGAACACGCTTCAGACAGCGTTGCGCTTCGTCCTCGTATGTGGTTTTGCGTACCTGGTGAATCTTCTCGTACTGAAAATGTTCCTCAGCCTTGGGCTGAACCCCTATCTTTGCCATATGCTGGCAATGCCTTTCTATACCTTCATGTTTTACATGGGATCGAAGGCGGTTGTCTTCGTGAAGTACAACAGCAGCGATGCCTCCCCCCATGGCTCCGAAGCCAATTTATCCTCGGGTTCGGGCCGCGGTCTGGATGTTTCCAGCAATGTCGGTGAGGGCTTCAATAGCCAGTATTTCTTGCTCTTCCTGTCTGCGCTCATCGTTTCCGCAATCGTCTTTTTTTATCGCCTGACCGATGCGCCGCTCGAAGTCTGGGACGAAGCCAGGCTTGCAAACAATGCGCTGGAAATGTCGAAAAATGGCCTGTCGCTCATTACCACCTATGAATGGCTACCGGATCACTGGAACACGAAGCCACCACTCTTGATCTGGCTAATGGCCATTTGCATGCAGGTGTTTGGCATCAATGAATTCAGCGTTCGCCTGCCTTCCGTGCTTGCATCGATAGGCACCGTCATGCTCGTATTCTGGTTTATCGCCAGCCATCTCCGTCGTCCGGTGCTGGCATTCCTGGCGGTGATCATCATCCTTGCATCGCCTGGTTATGTTCTCGTTCATGGTGCACGTAGCGGCAACTATGATGCGCTGCTGACGCTATTTACCACTGCCTACGTTCTTGCCGCATTTCTCTTCTTGGAAGGAAATGACCGAAGCAGGAGAATGTATCTGATGCTGACGACAGTCGCCATCGTTCTTTCCTTTTATACCAAGACCATCCAGGGCCTGATATTCCTGCCCGCATTATTCATCTTCGCACTGTTCGGGAAGAAAGCGGGCACGCTCCTGCGTGATCCATATTTTTATATTGCATGCGTCCTGGCGGTTGCTTCGTGTGTTATTTATTATTGGTACAGGAACGAGATTGATCCGGGTTATTTTGCTGCCGTCCAGGAAAATGATCTGGGGGGCCGATATTCCAACGCGCTGGAAGGGCACCATGGCGGCCCGCTGTGGTACTTGATGCGGGTAAAATATTTTCCGTGGCTCATACCGAGCTTTATTCTCGCTGGATACATGTTGTTCAAGGGTTCGACTGCGCTGAAGCGGCTGGTTGCCTTCCTGACGACCTGCTCGCTGTTCTATCTTTGCGTAATTTCGTCTGCAGGTACGAAGCTCGCATGGTATGCAATGCCACTGGTTCCACTTTATGCGATCATCTGCGCGCTCGGAGCAGGCGAACTCATCAAAGCACTTGGCGAGAGGGCCCCGCGCGGCAGCCGGGTTTCGATGGTGATGCTCGGTGTCGCCGCCGCGATCTCGGTGATCGGTTTGAATGCCGTGTTAACGAATAAATCGATCGCAAAAAAGGAAGCGAGATCGTATGACCAGCATAGCCTTGCATTGCGTTCTCTGCACGGCACCGGCGAGCAGATCAAATCACTCGTCGTATTGCATCCGGGATATCCAGTCGCTCCAGGTTTCCCGTTCTATGTCGCGCCAACGCTCTTCTATGCGAATGCGCTGACGATTGCGGGTATTCCGACCACCATTGTCAAGAACATTGCTGACGTGAAGGACGATGCAACCTTACTCGTCTGCAACGACAAGGCGGCGATCGATGCACTGACCCTCAAGACGACGTTGACCAGCGGAAAAAACTGCGCACTGTATGCGCCAGCCAGCCAGTCCCGCTTCATCTCGAGAAACTAAAGCAATCGCTGCCGGGCTATTGCCGTTTCAGGATCGCGCCATTCGCAAGACTGGCGCAATCACGCTGCTTTCTGCCGGGCTGGCAAACATCGCCTTGCCTGGAATCTGTATCAGGGTGCACTGCCCCTGTGCAGCCGCCCCGGACATCAGGGGCTCATAAGGCTCGGGCCCGATCCCGGTTACCTCGATCTCGACTTCGCGCAGTTCCATCAGTGCCATGACCATCACCGCGTCCATGGCCGGAGAATGGCTGCCGATAATTCGTGGCAAGCCCAGCCCTGAACACGGAAATGCACGCAAGGCAATTCCCAGCTCGCGACAAGCACGTGCCAGCCGGCAGCCATACCGGACGCCGCTAACGTGAAGTACATAGTACTGTCTGCATAGACTGTTGATTTCACAGAATTGCCTTCTGGCTCCCTTGCCACCGTCTCGATTCCAGTTCCTGTGCTAACGTTGCCAGACGTCGATCCGCACTCAGGAGAGAATGATATGAGGCACGTCTTGCACGGCTCGAACCAGCTCTCGGCGCGGCTTGCGTCGATCAGTTCGAAACAGCTCGAACGGCGTCCTGCGCGTTTTTATGCCAGCAGCCTTGCGGTGCTGCTCGCAGCTGTCTCCGTCGGGGTATCCGGATCAGCGCCAGCGTATGCGGCCGACCCTTCAACGCTCATCAGCGTCGATTCAGAACGTTGCCTGGACATTGCGAGAGGCAGCCAGGAGCCCCGTACCCCCGCGATCATCTTCGATTGCCACGGCGGCCCCAATCAGCAATGGGAATTTACTGCCGAGGGAGAATTGAGAACTTTCGCCGGCGCCCGCTGCCTTGATATCCGCGGCGGAAGCATGCAGCCGCGAGCGATTGTCCAGTCATATCAATGCCATGGTGGTGCCAATCAAAAATGGACGCTGCGATCAGACAAGACGATCATCAATCCGGCTTCCGGGCTATGCCTGACCGTGAAAGGTGCAGGAACCGCCAATCTTACTTACATCGATACCTGGCATTGCGAGGGCACTCCCCACCAGCAATGGTACACAGATGAAACCACGCCTCCACCGCCCGACGTGCAGGCTCCGACACCGCCGAGCGGCCTGACGATCGACGCCCTGACCTGCCGGTCGGCTACCCTCGCATGGGAAGCATCAACCGACAATGTCGGCGTTGCCTTCTACGATATCTATCGAGACGGGCAAGCCCTTGGTACGGTCAATTCCAGCACGCTCACCACCCAGCTCGTATTAGTGCCAGGCGCGAATTGGGGCGTGTATGTCAATGCCCGCGACGCAGCCGGCAACGTGTCGCAGGCCAGCACATCGCTGCCTGTCAAGGTGCCGCAATGCCAGGCGGACACCCAGCCACCATCCGTTCCAACGGGATTGCGGGGCGAAGTCGCCGGTACCACGGCCACGCTGAACTGGACCGCCTCGACCGACAATGTCGCCGTGGCCGCCTACGACATCTACCGCAACAACATCGCGGTCGGCACGTCCAGCACGCTCGGGTACACCGACACCGGGTTGGCTGCCAACACGACATATCAGTACACGCTTACCGCGCGGGATGCGCAGGGCAACGTTTCGGCGCGCAGCGCGGCTTTGTCCCTGACCTCGGGCAATGCCTGCACCGACGTGATCTGCTCGACGGTGAAGGTGGCGGATGACACGGATATTCCATGGGGCCTGGCCGCCCTGCCCGACGGCACGGTGTTCTACACCCGTCGCGACGCACACGACATCATCGCGTTGAACCCGGCGACCGGTGTCAAGAGAAGCCTGGGAACCGTTCCGAACGTCCAGGGTACCGATGGCGAAGGCGGCCTGCTCGGGCTGGCCATACCGCCCGGATTCCCGGACAGGGACCCCTGGTTGTACATCTATCACACCAGCCCGACCGACAACCGTATTGTGCGCGTGAGGTATCGAAACGGCGCGCTGGACACGGCATCGCTCGAGGTTTTATTGAAAGGGATCGGCCGCAACAAGTTCCATAACGGCGGGCGCCTCCGGTTCGGCCCGGATGGCAAATTGTATGCCACTACCGGCGACGCCCAGAATGGCGCTTATGCGCAAGACACGCGGCACCTCTCGGGAAAAGTCCTGCGGCTCAACACCAACGGAACGCCCCCACCCGATAACCCGTTCGGAAATTATGTCTGGAGCTATGGACACCGAAACCCGCAAGGGTTGGCATTCGATTCGCAAGGCCGTTTGTGGTTGCAGGAATTTGGCGACACGCAGGATGAAACCAACCTGATCGTCAAGGGCGGCAACTACGGCTGGCCAAAGTGCGAAGGCGTCATCTCCCGCTCGGGAACCGGCTGCGGAACGACAGGCTATATTTCGCCCAAATATACGTATCGCAATACCGAAGGATCATGCAGCGGCATTGCCATCGTGCGCAATTCCCTGTACATCGCGTGCCTGGCGGGCAAGCGCTTGTACCGCAGCGATATCAGCGGCGAGAACTTGGTCAATGTCCGGCAATTCTTTGTCGGTACCTATGACCGGCTGCGCACGGTGGAGCCAACAAATGACGGCAATTTGTGGATGGCGAACAGCGATGCGGCGGGCGACAAGGACAGTATTCCCAACAATACGGAAACACAGATCTACAAGGTGACCTTGAAACCCTGACCAGCCCGACAGTACTACCGCGCGGCGATCGCGATGCAGAAGAGCATCTACGGCATCTTGCTATCGCTCGCGACGAGGACTGCGGTGGCCTCGATCTCCACTTTGGCACGCGCTTCCATCAGCGCCGCCACCGCCACGGCCGACATGGCGGGATAGTGGCCTCCGATCACCTCGCGGTAGGCAACACCGATGGCGCGCTGCGCGGCCAGGTACTCATCCCGGTCGACCACATACCACGTCATGCGCACAATGTGCTCTGGCCGTGCTCCCGCCTCGGCCAGCACCTGCACGATATTGGCCAGCGCCTGGCGGGTCTGCGCCACGAAATCGTCGCTCTCGAATTCGCCCTCGGCATTCCAGCCCACCATGCCGCTGACGAACACCATCCGCCCGCTGGCGGCGATACCGTTCGAGTAGCCCTTGGGCCGGGGCCAGCCCGGCGGTTGCAGGATTTCCATCGTCACGCCTTGCCCGGTACCGCGCGCAGCAATTCGCGCGCGATGATCAGTTGCTGCACCTCGGTCGCCCCTTCGTAGATGCGCAATGCGCGGATCTCCCGGTACAGCCGCTCCACCGTCTCGCCGCTCACGACGCCCTGGCCGCCGAACATCTGCACGGCGGCATCGATGACCTGTTGCGCCGTTTCGGTCGCCGTCATCTTGGCCATCGCCGCCTCCTTTGTCACCTTCGCGCCCGTATCGCGCAGCCACGCGGCGCGGTAGGTCAGCAATGCCGCGGCATCGGCGCCGGTGGCCATCTGCGCCAGCTTCGCCTGCGTCAGCTGGAAGTCGGCGAGCACCTGGCCGAACATCGTGCGCGACGTGGCGCGCGCCAGCGCCTCGTCGAGCGCGCGCCGCGCGAAACCCAGCGCGGCGGCGGCGACCGACGTGCGGAACACGTCCAGCGCGGCCATCGCCACCTTGAAGCCCTGCCCCGCCGCGCCGACCAGGCAATCCGCCGGAATCCGGCAGCCGTCGAACCGCAGCCGGGCCAGCGGGTGCGGCGCGATCACGTCGATGCGCTCGGCGACCGACAGCCCGGCGCGCGCGGCATCGACGATGAACGCGCTGATGCCGCGCGCGCCGGGCGCCTCGCCGGTACGGGCGAACACGGTATAGAAATCGGCGATGCCGCCGTTCGAGATCCACGTCTTCTCGCCATCGAGCACGTAATGGTCGCCGTCGCGCACCGCCGCGCAGGCCATGGCGGCCACGTCGGACCCGGCCTGCGGCTCGGACAGCGCGAACGCCGCGATCGCCTCGCCCCGCGCCACCCGCGGCAGATAAGCCTGCTTCTGCGCGGCGTTGCCGAACAGGCTGATGGCACCGGAGCCGAGCCCCTGCATCGCGAACGCGAAGTCGGCCAGGCCATCGTGGCGCGCCAGCGTTTCACGGATCAGGCACAGCGCGCGCGTGTCGAGCGCGTCGGCGTTGCCGCCATACTGCACGCCGCCCACCGCATGTCGCAGCCAGCCCGCCTCGCCCAGTTGCCGCACCAGTGCGCGGCAGGCGGCGTCCACGTCCGCACCGTGGCCTTCGCCCAGGTGCGTGCTCGCCCATGCATCCAGTTCGCCCTCCAGTGAGCGGTGCCGCGCTTCCAGGAACGGCCAGTCGAGATATGCCTTGTCCGCCACGTCAATCTCCTTCGAAGGCCGGCTTCTGTTTTGCCACGAACGCGTGGTAGGCCCGATGGAAGTCGTTGGTGGCCATGCAGATGGCCTGCGCCTGCGCTTCCGCCTCGATCGCCTCGTCGACACCCATGTTCCATTCCTGCTGCAGCATTTTCTTCGTCATGCCATGGGCGAACGTGGGGCCATGCGCCAGGCTGCGCGCCAGCGCCTGCGCGGCCGGCAGCAATGCATCGGGCTCATGCAGCGTATTGAAGAAGCCCCACCGCTCGCCTTCCGCGCCGGACATCGACCGCCCCGTGAACAGCAGCTCGGCCGCACGCCCCTGGCCGATCACGCGCGGCAGCAGCGCGCATGCCCCCATGTCGCAGCCCGCCAGCCCAACGCGCGTGAACAGGAACGCCGTCTTGCTGCGCTGCGTGCCATGGCGGACATCGGACGCCAGCGCCAGCATCGCACCGGCGCCGGCGCAGATGCCGTCGACCGCCGCGATGACCGGCTGCGGGCACGCGCGCATGGCCTTCACCACATCGCCCGTCATGCGCGTGAAGGCCAGCAGGCCCGGCATGTCGAGCTGCGTCAGCGGGCCGATGATCTCGTGCACGTCGCCGCCCGAGCAAAAGTCGTCGCCGGCGCCGGCGATCACCACGGCCTTCACGTCGTCGGCATGGGCCAGCGCGCGGAACAGGTCGCGCAGTTCGGCATACGAATCGAACGTGAGCGGATTCTTGCGTTCCGGCCGGTTCAGCGTGACCGTGGCCACGCCCTCTTCCACCGCGAAGAGGAAGTGCCGTGCCGCATAGCCGGCCAGTATTTCGCGGTGACCGGGCAGCGCATGCGGCTGCCCCTGCAGGTATTTCATGTGTGCTCCCCGCGGGCGGCATGGCCCGCGCTGTCAGGTTCGTCGGTTTGGTTTCAGCCCGGTTTCAACTCGGTTTCAACTTGGTTTCAACCCCGTGCCAGGTTGCGTTCGAGTTGCGCCTTGCCGGCCAGATACTGCTTCGGCCACGGCTGCGCGCGATAGCCGATGCGCGCCGCTTCCGCCAGCGTCCATGCCGGGTTGGCCAGGTGCGGCCGGCCCACCGCGCACAGGTCGGCGCGCCCGGCGGCGATGATGCCGTTGGCATGATCGGCCTCGGCGATCGCCCCCACCGCGATCGTCGCGATACCGGCCTCGTTGCGCACGCGGTCGGCGAACGGCGCCTGGTACATGCGGCCGAACACGGGCCGCTCCGCCTTGCTGACCTGGCCGGAGGAGCAGTCGATCATGTCCGCGCCGGCCGCCTTGAACAGCCGGCCGATCTGCACCGCGTCATCCGGCGTGATGCCGCCCGCCACCCAGTCATGCGCGGAAATACGCACGCTCATCGGCTTGTGCGCCGGCCACGCGGCCCGCATGGCAGCGAACACGCGCAACGGAAAGCGGCAGCGGTTCTCCAGGCTGCCGCCATGCGCGTCGGTGCGCCGGTTCGTCAGCGGCGAGATGAACGACGACAGCAGGTAGCCGTGCGCGCAATGCAGTTCGAGCCAGTCGAAACCCGCCTCGCCGGCCGCGTGCGTGGCGCGCACGAAGTCGGCTTCGATACGGTCCATGTCGGCCGGCGTGGCTTCGCGTGCCACCTGCGACACGCCCGGCAGGTATTGCTGCGGCGACGCCGACACCAGCGGCCAGTTGCCCTGTTCCAGCGGCTGGTCGATGCCGTCCCACATCGGGCGCGTGGAACCCTTGGCGCCCGCGTGGCCGAGCTGGATGCCGATCTTCGCATCGCTTGTCGCATGCACGGCATCGACGATGCGGCGCCATGCCAGCGTATGTTCCGGCGCGTACAGGCCGGGGCATGCCGGCGTGATCCGCGCATCGGCGGACACGCAGGTCATCTCCGCCATTACCAGCGCTGCCCCGCCCACGGCGCGGGCGCCCAGGTGCAGCAGGTGCCAGTCGCCGACCGTGCCGTCGACGGCGCTGTACTGCGCCATCGGCGACACCACGATGCGGTTCTTCAGCACCAGGTCGCGCACGCGGAGCGGCGTGAACATCGGCGGGATCGCGCAATCGCCAGGCGGCACCAGGCCGGCCTGCCCGAACGCGCGCCGTGCGAACCAGCGCTCATAGTCCGCCACGTAACCATGGTCGCGCAGCCGCAGGCTTTCATGCGACAGCCGCTGGCTGCGCGCCAGCATCGAATAGGCGAACTGCGGCGCGTCCAGCGCGGCATAGCGCGCCACGTTCTCGAACCATTCCATCGAATTGCGGGCCGCGCTCTGCAGTTTCGATACCTCGACCGAACGCTCCGCTTCGTAAGCATCCAGCGCGGCCTGCAGCTTGTCATGCTTGCCGATATTGCGCGCCAGCGCGATCGCATCCTCCAGCGCCAGCCGCGTGCCCGAACCGATGGAAAAGTGGGCCGAATGCGCGGCGTCGCCCACCAGTACAACCGGCACGGACGGAGACCGGGCGTCATCCCAGTGCACCCACCGCTCGCACGCGACGCGGGGAAAGCGCTGCCAGAGGGCCGACCCGCGCAAATGCGCCGCGTTCGACATCAGCGGATGCCCTTGCAGGCGATCCGCGAACAGCCGCTCGCAGAACGCGATCGACTCCCGCTGCGTCATGGTTTCCAGGCCGGCGGCGCGCCACACGGTTTCCGGCGCCTCTACGATGAATGTCGACGTCTCGGCGTCGAACTGGTAGATGTGCGCCTGGAACCAGCCGTGTGCCGTCTCGCGGAAGTCGAACGTGAACGCATCGAACCGTTGCGTGGTGCCCAGCCATACGTAACGACACTGCCGCGGTCCCGCCTGCATGCCGGCCTGCGAGCCGGCCCGTGGCGCGAAGGTGTCCGCATGGCGCGCGCGCACGCGGCTGCCCACGCCATCGGCGGCGATCACCAGGCCGGCACCATGGCGCACCGCCAGCTCCCGCTCGTCCGTGACCTCCGCATCGAACACCAGCGTCACGCCCAGCGCCGCGCAGCGCCGCTGCAGGATGTCCAGCAGCCGCTTGCGGCCGATGCCGGCGAACCCATGGCCGCCGGAACGCACCCGCGTGCCCTTGAAGTACACGTCGATGTCGTCCCAGTGGTTGAAGGATGCGACGATCTCCCGCGCGCTCGGCTCGTCCGCCGCCAGCAGGTTGTCCAGCGCCTGGTCGGAGAACACGACACCCCAGCCGAACGTGTCGTGCGGCCGGTTGCGCTCGACGACGACGACATGGCGGGCCGGATCGGCCTTCTTCAGCAGCAGCGCGCTGTACAGGCCGGCCGGGCCGCCGCCGATGCACAGCACGTTCATGGCTGGCGCAGCCGGAAGCGCTGCAGCTTGCCAGTCTCGGTGCGCGGCAGCGAGGTGGCGAACACCACCCGGCGCGGGTACTTGTAAGGCGCGATCTCGTCCTTGGCGAATGCCTGCAGCTCGGCCGCCAGCCCCGGCGTGGCGTCGTATCCCGGCCGCAGCACCACGTGCGCCTCGACGAGCTGCCCGCGCTCCGGATCGGGGCAGCCGACGACGCCGCATTCGGCCACGGCCGGGTGGCGCAGCAGCGCATCTTCCACTTCCGGGCCGGCGATGTTGTAACCGCTCGAGACGATCATGTCGTCGGTGCGCGCGCGGTAGTAGAAATAGCCGTCGGCATCCGTCTCGTAGGCGTCGCCCGTGAGGTTCCAGCCATTGCACACGTAGTCGTGTTGCCGCGCATCGTCGAGGTAGCGGCAGCCGGTCGGGCCCTTGACGGCCAGCCGGCCCACCACGCCCGGCCCTACCGGCCTGCCCTGCGCATCGAGCACGCAGGCGCGGTAACCCGGCACCGGCCTGCCCGTGGCACCCGGCCGCACGTCGGCCCCCGCGGCGGCGATAAAGATGTGCAGCATCTCCGTCGAGCCGATGCCGTCGATCATGGCAAGCCCCGTCGCCCGCTGCCAGGCCTCGCGGGTGGCGACCGGCAGGGTTTCGCCCGCCGACACGGTTTCGCGCAGGCTCGACAGATCATGGTCCGGTGCCAGCGCGGCCATCTGCCGGTACGCGGTGGGTGCCGTGAAGCACACGGTGGCGCGATGCCGGGCGATCGCCGCGAGCAGCGTTTCGGGTGAGAGCTTTTCCAGCAATACCGAGCAGGCGCCCACGCGCAGCGGGAACAGCAGCAGACCGCCCAGGCCGAACGTGAACGCGAGTGGCGGCGTGCCGATGAACACGTCCGACGGTTGGGTGCGCAGCGTGTGGCGCGGGAAGCAGTCGCAGATCGCCAGCACGTCGCGGTGGAAGTGCATCGTTCCTTTCGGCACGCCGGTGGTACCGGATGTGAAGCTGATCAGGCAGACGTCGTCCGCCGCGGTGTCGCATGCCGGGAACGCCGCCGGCTGCCGCGCCATCAGCGCTTCCAGGCTGTCCCCCTCGTCGGTGCCGAAACCATCGGTGCCAAAATACAGCGTCGCCGGCAGCCCGGGCACCGCATCGAGGTCGGCGCGCAGCGCGCCGGCGCACAGCACCGCGTCCACCTGCGCCTTGGCGGCGATCGCCGCCAGCTCGCGCGTGCGCAGCAATGGCATCGTCGGCACGGCGACCAGGCCGGCCTTCAGCACGGCAAGGATGGCGGCGGCCATCAGCGGTGTATTGGTGCCCCGCAGCAGCACGCGGTTGCCCGGCACCAGCCCGAGCGGGCCGCACAGCACGTGGGCGATACGGTCGACGCGTTCCTGCAGCTGGGCGTAAGTCCAGCATTCATCCGCGCCGCACAGCGCGGTACGTGCCCCGGCACCGGCCGCCACGTGGCGGTCCAGCAGCTCGGCTACGCAGTTGATGCGGGGCGGGTAATGCAGTTCGGGCAGTTCGAACAGCAGGTCGGGCCAGAGCCCGGGGGGAGGCAGGTGGGCCCGCGCGAACGGATCGGCGTGCGCGCTGGCGGCGCCTTGCGTGGAGGGATCCATGTTCACCATGTGGTGGATGGTCGGACTGGCCATTGGCTGCAAGCTTGAACGATCCGGGGGACAAGCGGCGAACAGGCCCGCGCTGCCTTCAAGCGCTCAGCCGCCGTGCCTGGCGGCGCACCGCGTCGCGCACCGTGGCAAGCAACGGCACCAGCGCGGCCGTGGTGGCGGGCAGCGCGGCCAGCGTGCCGGCGGCCCCGAACAGGCCAAGCGTGGTACAGCCGCCACGCAGGCGCTCCAGCCGCGTTGCGGCCTCGTCACGCTCGCCACGCAGGAGCAGTGCTTCCAGCTCGGCCTCGGCAGCCAGCAACTGCGCCTCGAGTCCGGCCAGGTAGGCGCCCAGGCGCGCGGCATCGATGCCCAGCCGCGCCAGCGTGACGGCGGGCTCCTCGGCTTGCAGCGGCGTCGCCAGCGCATCGAGCTGGGCGCGTACCTGCGCCGGCTCGAAGGGCTTGACGATGTAGCCGGTGGCACCGGCCAGGGTGGCACGTTCCACCGTCTCGCGGTCGTTGGCGGAGGAAACCAGCACGAACGGCATCGTGGCCAGCCCGGCCTCGCCGCGCACCTTCTGCAGCAGCTCCATGCCCGACAGGCGCGGCATGCGCAGGTCGCAGAAGCACGCGGCTGGCCGCAAGCCGGCAGCGAGCTGCTCCCAGGCATCGGCGCCATCCTCGGCCTCGACGATCTCGTAGTGGCCGCTGCTGTCGATCAGGTGCATCAGCATCATTCGCGACACGACGTCGTCGTCGACTACCAGAACTTTCATCTTTTCTATCCTCCGCCCGCCCCGCGCCGGCGCGTCGCGATTATAACCACTGCCGGCGTGCGCGGGAATCGCCGTTCAGCCGGGCGTCAGCATCCGCCCCAGCAGCGCATGCAGGCGCGGCAGCTTGAGCCGGATCGCCGGCCACAGCGCACGGTCGGCGGCGCGCTCGAGTTCGGCGCACAGCGCCTGCAGCTCCACCTCCTGCAGGTACGCGGCACTGCCCTTCAGGCCGTGGAACAGCCGGCCGGCCGCATCGGCATCGGCGGCGGCCAGCGCCGCGTCCAGCTCATCCAGCTTGCCGGGCAGGTCGGCCAGGAAGGCGTCGCGCAGCCGCAGGCGCAGCACGCCGGCCGCGTCCGCGGACGACGGGCCGGCCAGCGGCTGGCCGGCATCGATGCCGAACATCGCGTCCAGCTCCGCCACGCTGGGCCGGTTGGCGCCCGTGCGCGCCGACACCAGGTCCGGCAGCGGGTCGAGCACCACCCCGCGCGCCAGCTGGCGCTCGATGGCGCGTGCCAGCTGCAGGTGCAGCGCGCCTTCGTCGATCGGCTTGGTGAGGAAGTCATCCATGCCGGCGGCCAGGTAGCGGCTGCGGTCCTCCTCGCTGGCGTTGGCCGTCAGCGCCACGATCATCAGGTCGCGGTCGCACACGGGCGCGCCCTGCGGCCCGCCGGCGCGGATCGCCCGCGTGGCCGTCGGCCCGTCCAGCTCGGGCATGCGGCCGTCCATCAGGATCAGGTCGTAACGCGTCTGCGCGCAGGCCGCCACCGCCAGCGCGCCGTTGCCGACGATGTCCACGCCATGCCCCATGTCTTCCAGCATCATGCGGATGATGATCTGGTTGGTCGGGAAGTCTTCCGCGCAGAGCACCTTCAGGCGGTGCGTGTGCGGCGCGCGCGCCACCTGCGGCACCAGGGGCGGCGCCACGCCGTCGCACAGCGGCAGCGTGACGGAAAACACGCTGCCGCTGCCGGGCGTGCTGTGCGCGCCGATCTCGCCGCCCATCAGGTCCACCAGCTGGCGGCAGATGGCCAGCCCGAGCCCGGTGCCGCCGTAGCGCCGCGTCGTGGTGGCGTCGGCCTGCTCGAACTTCTCGAACAGGCGCGGCAGCTCGGCGGGCGGGATGCCGATGCCGGTATCCTCGACCGTGAAGCGGATCAGCGTGCAACCCGCTGCCTTGCTGCCTGCAGCATTGCCGCCCGCAGTATCGCCGGCGCGCGCCACGCGCAGCGTGACATGGCCACGCTGCGTGAACTTGAACGCATTGCCGACCAGGTTGACGAGCACCTGCCGCAGCCGGGTCGGATCGCCGACGACGAAGTGCGGCAGGTCGCGCCCGTAGTCGATGCGAAATTCCACGCCCTGCGCCGCCGACTGTTCCTCGAACAGGCTGGCCACGTTTTCCACCGTGGCCGCCAGCGCGAAGTCGATCTTCTCGAGCGTCAGCTTGCCGGCCTCGATCTTGGAAAAGTCGAGCAGGTCGTTGATGATCGACAGCAGCGATTGCGCATTGGCCTGGCCGCGTTCGATCTGCTCGCGGGTGACCGGCTGCAGCGAGCGGTCGCGCAGCGCGAAGCCCAGCATGCCGATCACGCCGGCCAGCGGCGTGCGCATTTCATGGCTCATGTTGGCCAGGAATTCCGATTTCTGCCGCGTCGCGTCCTCGGCGCGCTGTACCGCTTGGCGGAGCCGTTCGTCGCGCTGCTCGAGCTCGTGCTTCTGCTCGATCAGCAGGCGGTTCTTCATTTCCACCTCGGCCGTGCGCAGGCTCACCTGCTGCTCCAGCCGCAGGCGCTGGCCCTGCAGCACGCGCATGCGCGCGTGGTACAGCCCGAAGCCACCGCCCAGCAGCACCAGCAGCGCCAGCGTGCGGAACCACCATGTCTTCCATACCGGGGGCAGGATCGTGATCGCCAGTTCGGTCGGCTCGCCCCACACGCCGTCCTTGTTGGCCGCCTTGACGCGGAACACATAGCTGCCCGGGTCGAGGTTCGTGTAGGTGGCGAAGCGCTTGCCGGCATCGGTGCTCACCCAGTCGCGGTCGAAGCCTTCGAGCTGGTAGGCGAAGCGGTTGTTCTGCGGCCAGGCGTAGTGCAGCGCCGCGAATTCGAGCGAAAACACGGAGTCCTCGTGGCCCAGCGTCAGCGCCCGGGTGGCCTCGATCGCGCGCCGCAGGGTCACGGCGCCATCCGGCCGCGCGGCCCCGGGGCGTACCGTGCGGTTGAAGATCTGGAAGTCGGTGATCGCCACCCGCGGGGCCATGCCGTTCGGGCGCACGGCCGCCGGGTCGAATGCGGTAATCCCGTTGAAGCCGCCGAAATACAGCGTGCCGTCCGGCGCGGCAAACGCGGAACCGTCGAAGTACGCGCCTTCGATCGTGCCGTCGGCACCCGAATAGTTGCGCACCCGGCCGGTGGCCGGATCGAGGCTGGACAGGCCGCTGTTGGTCGACAGCCATAGCTTGCCCTGGCGGTCCGGCAGCATCGCCGCGATGGCGTCGTCGGCCAGGCCATCGCGCCGCGTGTAGCGCTGGAACGAAATGCCCCTGGCATCGCGCCGCATGCGGTTCAGGCCCGACGCGGTGCCGACCCACAGCGTGCCCTGGGCATCCTCGTGCAGGTAATGCACCTCGTTGTGCGACAGGCTGGCGGGATCGTGCGGGTCGTGCTGGAAGTGCCGGAACCGCCCGCTGCGGCGGTCCAGCAAGCCAAGGCCGTTGAAGGTGCCCACCCACAGGTTGCCGCGGCTGTCTTCCAGCACGGGGCGCACGATGTCGTCGGCCAGGCTCGCGGGATCGGCGGGATCGTGGCGGAACGCGCGCATGGTGCCGCCGGCCGGGTCGATCCGGTACAGGCCCGCCTTGCTGGACACCCAGACCATGCCGGCGCGGTCGCCATAGATGTAGCGCACGGTGTCCAGTTCCGGATTGCCGCGCGAGAGCAGCAGCGGGCCGAAACGTTTTTCGTGCGGATCGAACGTGCGCACGCCGGCCCGGCTGCCGACCCACAGCGTGCCGCCGGGCGTGCGCCACAGCCCGGTCACGTTCGCGTCGCTGCTGCCGTTGCCCACGTCCGGCAGGCGGTACAGCCGCGCCGTGCCGCTGGCCGGGTCATACAGGCTGAGGCCATGGTCGTTGCCCACCCACAGCTTGCCGCCGTCGCCGTCGACGATGGCGCGGATCCGGTTGTCGCTCAACGTGCCGGGCTGGTCGGGGTTCTTCACCAGCCGGGCGAAGCCGCCGCTGGACAGGTCGACCCGGCTCACGCCGTTGAACCACGTGCCCACCCAGAACGTGCCCACGCGGTCGCGGAACAGCGCCGACACATAGTCGTCCGCCAGGCTGTGCGGGTCGCCCAGTTCATGGCGATAGCCGGTAAAGCGCTTCGCGTCCGGCTGCCACAGGTACAGCCCGTCGTTGCGCATGCCGACCCAGACGGTGCCATCGGGATCCTGGTAGAGGTTCATCACGGTGCCCGCCGGCAGCCCCGCGCTGTCGGGCAGCCGTTCGCGCCGCAGCGCGGCCGGCTGACCCGTCAGCCGCCAGTGATCCAGGCCGGCATGCGTGCCGACCCACAGCGTGCCGTCGCGGTCGGCCAGCAACGACTGCACGGCCACCGCGCCGCCCCCGCCCGGCCCGTTCACGATGAAATGCGCCATGCCGGTGGCGCCCGGCGCCAGCAGGTCGACGCCGGCCGGCGTGCCGATCCACAGGCGGCCGGCGGCATCGCGCGCCAGCGCATTGATCTGGTCGTGCGCCAGGCTGCGCGGATCGTCCGGCACATGGTGGCGGATCGTGAAACGCCCCGTCGCCGGGTCGAGGTGCTGCAAGCCGTCGGCGGTGCCGATCCACAGGCCGCCCGCGCCGTCGTCGACGATGGCGCGCACGTGCCGGTTGCCGTTGCCGCGCTGCTCCGGCTCCACCGGCCGGAAATGCGTGAAGCGCTGCGTCAGCGGGTCGAACAGGTCCAGGCCATTGTCGGTGCCGACCCACAGGCGGCCGGCCTGGTCGACGTGCAGCACGCGCACCCAGTTCTGCGACAGGCTGTGCGGGTCGGTCGGCCCATGCTGGTAGATCACGGTGCGGTAACCGTCGTAGCGTGCCAGGCCGCCCTGCGTGCCGAACCAGATGAAGCCCTGGCGGTCCTGGGCGATCGCCAGCACCGATTCCTGCGGCAGGCCATCCTGCACGCTCAACTGTTCGAAGCGCAGCGTGCGGGGCGGCGCGGCGGCCGCCAGTTCGCACAGGAACAGGAGGCAGGATAAAAGGCAAGGCAGGAGGAACAACGGCAGGTGGCGCATGCTTCGTTTCATCGCCTGCCTCAGGTGCCGAAGAATGCCAGCACGTCGGCGCGGCGGGCATGGGTATCGCGCTGGCCCAGGCGGATCAGCTCATTGGTATAGCTGGACTCGAACAGCAGGTAGGATGCCAGCGCCGCACCGCGCGCCTCGGTCGCGCCGATCCCGGCCAGCATGGCGCGGATCGGTGCCGGCAGGCTGCCCACGTGGCGTGCCGCGATGTCGTCGAGCCGCTCGGAGGGCGCGATCACGAGCAGCTCGACAGGTCGCAGCGGGGTCTTGTCCAGCAGGTCGGCGGGCAGCATCGACAAGGTGTTGTTGATGCGGTTCAGCCGTTCGATATCCATCGCCAGGCCATCGAGGAAGATCGACGACAGCGCATGGCCGGCGATCTGCGCCAGGCTGGGATAGCGCGCGTTGGCCACGCCGTTGCGCGTCTTTTCGGTCAGGCGCCCGGCACCGACCACCAGCACCTTCGCCGCGCCCAGGTGGATGGCCGGCGAGATCGGCGCCAGCTGGCGCATCGAGCCGTCGCCGCAATACTCCCGCTGGCCATCCACGTACAGCGGCGTGGCCGGGAAGATGAACGGGATCGCCGACGACGCCAGCAGGTGCTCGACGCCGATCTGGTCCTGCAGCGCCACCCGCTGCATGCGCATCCACGGCGCGATCTCGACAGCGGTCTGGTAGAACGTGATGTGCTGGCCGCCGGTGTACGACGACGCCGTGACGGCCACCGCGTGCAGCAGCCCTTCCTGCAGCACGCCATCGAGGCGCGGCAGGTCCAGCATGCGGTGCAGCAGGCTGACGAGCGGTGTGTTGTCCAGCAGCGAAGCCGGCGGCGCCGCGCGCCATTTGCGCAACAGCCAGCCGAACGACAGCAATGACAGCCAGCGTGCGCCGGAGCGCAGCACGCCCAGGGAATCGGCGCGGTACACCTGCTCGACGGTGATGTGCGACCACACATCCATCAGCTTGGCCACGCTTTCGCCGAAATTGTCGGCCCGGCAGGCCAGCGCCGTGGCATTGATGGCGCCGGCCGAGGTGCCGCAGATGATCTGGAACGGACTGCGCGCCGGCGCCCAGCCTTCATCCCACAAGATCTCCGCGATCGCCTGCAGTACCCCGACCTGGTAGGCGCCCCGCGCGCCGCCGCCGGTCAGGATCAGGCCGGTCTTTTTTTTCATTCCCATTTACTAAGGGTAACACGGCGGAAGGCGCCTTTGAACGGGCTGCAACGCGATTCAGTCGCCGCGCACGATCCCCTCGCGCCGCGGATCGGCGCCGCCGAACCACAGTTCCCGGCCATCACGCCGAACCCGTCCGATGCCCTGCAATCCCGAGTTCTGCTCGAACTCGCGCACGTCATGGCCCCTGGCCTTCAGCCGGGCGATCACGTCGGCGCCCACGCGGCCCGCTTCCAGCTCGGTCGGCCCGTTGCGGCTGCCGAAGTTGGGCAGGCTGATCGCCTGTTGCACGTCGAGGTTCCAGTCCAGCGTGCCGACCAGCACCTTCATCACGTAGTTGATGATCGACGAACCGCCCGGCGATCCCGTCGCCAGCACCAGCTTGCCGGGTTCACCGTCCGGCTTGCGCTCGAATACCAGCGTGGGCGACATGGCGCTGCGCGGCCGCTTGCCCGGCTGCACGCGGTTGGCGATCGGACCGTTTTCATCGGCCGCGTCGAACGAGAAATCGGTCAACTGGTTGTTCAGCATGAAGCCATCGACCATCTGGCGCGAGCCGAACGCGTCCTCCACGGACGTCGTCATCGACAAGCCGTTGCCATACTTGTCCACCGCCACCAGGTGCGACGTGGACGGGCGGTCCAGCGCCGTGTCCGTGCCCCAGGCCACCTGCATCCCCTGCGGCGTGCCGGCCTGCGCGCTGCCCATCGACTGCGCGCCGATCAGCGCCGCGCGCTGCGCCAGGTAACCCTTGTCGAGCATGGAGGCGATACCCTTGCCGGGCAATGGAACGAAATCGGTGTCGGCCACGTAGCGGTTGCGGTCCGCGTAGGCCAGCCGGCCCGCTTCGGAAAACAGGTGGATCGCTTCGGCATCGAGGCCGCCGGCCAGCGGCGGGTGCGCGGCGATCGCGGTGTTCTCGAGGATGCCCAGCATCTGCGCGATGGCGATGCCGCCGGACGATGGCGGCGGCGCCCCGCACACCTTCCACTTGCGGTAGTCGGTGCACACCGGATCGCGCTCCTTCGGCCGGTAGTCGGCAATGTCGCGTGCCGTCAGCAGGCCCGGATTGGTCGGATGGTTCGCCACCTTCGCGGCGATGTCGCGGGCGATGCGGCCCGTGTAGAAGGCATCGGCGCCGCCGCGCGCGATCTCGCGCAGCGCGCTGGCCAGCTCGGGGTTCTTCAGCAGGTAGCCCACCGGGCGCGGTTCGCCCTCCCTGTCATAGAAGTAGGCCGCGGCGACGGGATCGCGCGGCAGCCGCTTGCGGTCGTATCGCAGCAGCGCATTCAGCCGCGGGCTCACCGCGAAGCCCCTGTCGGCCAGCTCGATGGCCGGTTCGAACAGCTTCGCCCACGGCAGCTTGCCGTGCTTCGCATGGACCATCGCCAGCATCCGCACCACGCCCGGCGCGCCGGTGGAGCGGCCGCCGACGATGCCTTCCTCGCGCGACACCGGCTTGCCGTCCTTGTCGAGGAACAGCCGCTCGGTGGCGGCCCGCGGCGCCGTTTCACGGCCGTCGTAGGCATGTACTTTCTTGCCGTCGTACAGCATCAGGAACGCGCCGCCACCGATGCCGGACGATTGCGGTTCCACCAGGGTCAGCACCATCTGCGTGGCGATCGCCGCGTCGATCGCGCTGCCGCCCGCCTTCAGCATCCGGTACCCGGCCTCGGTC
Organism: Pseudoduganella sp. jia 12; assembly: GCF_055502675.1. Lineage (NCBI taxonomy): Bacteria > Pseudomonadati > Pseudomonadota > Betaproteobacteria > Burkholderiales > Oxalobacteraceae > Pseudoduganella > Pseudoduganella sp. jia 12. Next base: position 611,495 of record NZ_JBUXKP010000002.1, on the reverse strand, counting down.
GCCAGCGGATTTGCCGCCGCCACCATGTAGTGCTGCGCCACGGCGCCCTGCTTCTCGGCATAGCCGGTGGCGATTTCGGGAGCGCGCTGCAAGGCGGCCGGTTCTTTCACCGCCTCCTGCGCCAGCGCCGTGGTCGCAGCGCACAGCATCAGCGCGGCAAGTGACATCCTCGGTGGCCATGAATAAAGTCGGGTCATCTGTTCTCCCTGAAATGCAAAACGCGCGACCGTGCGCGCGTTCTTGATGAATGGTAGTGAAGCCGCCAGTACGGGCCTCAGGGCAAGGCGCATCGTCGAAGACAGTAGTCAAGTACGGCGAGACGAATGCAACGCAACCATGGGGCTTGTGCTGGTGGCTGAATGCTACCTTATTTGGGCTGCATCCGTATCGCGCCATCGAGGCGGATCGTCTCGCCGTTCAGCATCACGTTCTCGATGATCGCCTTGGCCAGGTGCGCATACTCGGCCGGCTTGCCCAGCCGCGGCGGGAACGGCACCATCTTGCCGAGCGCCTGCTGCACCTCGTCGGGCATCCCCAGCAGCATCGGCGTCTCGAAGATGCCCGGCGCGATCGTCATCACGCGGATCCCGTTCCTGGAGAGGTCGCGCGCCATCGGCAGCGTCATGCCGGCCACGCCCGCTTTCGAGGCGGCATACGCGGCCTGGCCCATCTGCCCGTCGAACGCGGCCACGGAGGCCGTGTTGACGATCACGCCCCGCTCGCCATGCTCGAGCGGCTCCAGCCGGCCCATCGCATCGGCGGCCAGCCGGCACATGTTGAACGTGCCGATGAGGTTGATGCCGATCGTGCGCGTGAACGCATCCAGCGGGTGCGGACCTTCCTTGCCGACCGTTTTCGCAGCCGGCGCCACGCCCGCGCAATTGACGATGCCGCGCAGCGGGCCCAGTTCTCCTGCGGCGGCCACGACGGCGAGCCCATCGGCCTCCTGCGTGACGTCGCAGCGCACGAACTTGCCACCCAGCTCTGCGGCGAGCGCCTCGCCCGCCGCCGCCTGCAAGTCGGCCAGCACGACCTTGCCGCCCGCCGCCGCCAGCGTGCGCGCCGTGGCCGCGCCCAGCCCGGAAGCGCCCCCGGTGATGATGAATACGTTGTCCTGAATCTGCATGCCGTCTCCTTGTTTTACGTTTACGTAAGCGTCAATTGACGGCATTGTAGCGGACTCACATGCAGCGGACAAAGCCTCCCGTGGTCGTGCAATGCCGCCCCGTCGGCGATCGGGTCACCCCGGTGCCGCCGCCCTGGAACGTGTTGCCGGCGGCGTCGCGGCAGGTGCCGCCCACGCAGGTGGTGGGCGACGGCCGTGTCGGCGTGGGCGTGGCGTACGTGCCCGGCGCCGGACTTGTGTACGGAGAACGGGGAGAAGGATTGACGGCCGGCGGCACCGGCGCAACGGGCGCCGCCGGATACGGCGCACGCGGCTCGAGCGTGGCCGATGGCAGCACGGGCCGGGTGTCGGGTGGTACTGCGGGCGTCACTGCGGGCGTGGTGTCGGGAATGCCGATGTGCGTGTCGCGGTAGTCCTGCTGCGGTACAGGCCGGCGCGGCATGGGGCGCTGCGCGGGTGCCGTGCGGCACGGTTCGATCTCCAGGCTGCGGCCATCCGCGCCGAGGCGGCAGACAGGCAGCTTCGCGTACGCTTCACGGCCGGATGCGGCGTCCGGCTGCGCCAGCGCAAGCGCCGGCAGCAGCAGGGCAAGGAGAACGGTGGCACGGGATGGCGACATGATGAAATCCGGGCGGGCGGGCGGCGCATTCATGATACGCCGCCCTGCCCGGGTGCCGCCGCACGGCACGGCTGGCGCGGGCCGATGCCGGCGCCGGCTCAGCGTTCCGCGGCCGGTGCCGCCGGCAATGCCTGGGGCACCCCGTTCGCTACCTGGTGCGATACCTTGGCCCGGGCCTGCACCGGCCTGTCCGTCACGGCCAGCCAGCCCGTCGCCGGCAGCAGCGGCACCAGCAGCAGCGCCACGATGTTGATGATCTTGATGAGCGGGTTGACGGCCGGGCCGGCCGTGTCCTTGTACGGGTCGCCCACGGTGTCGCCGGTCACGGCCGCCTTGTGCGCCTCGGAACCCTTGCCGCCATGGTTGCCATCCTCGATATACTTCTTGGCGTTGTCCCACGCGCCACCGCCGGTCGTCATCGAGATCGCCACGAACAGGCCGGTGATGATGGTTCCCATCAGCATGCCGCCCAGGGCCGCAGGCCCCAGCAGCATGCCCACGAGGATCGGCACGATCACCGGCAGCAGCGATGGCACGATCATCTCGCGGATCGCCGATGCCGTCAGCATGTCCACCGCCTTGTCGTACTCGGGTTTGCCGGTACCATCCATGATGCCCTTGATCTCGCGGAACTGGCGCCGCACCTCGATCACCACCGCGCCCGCCGAGCGCCCCACCGCTTCCATCGCCATCGCGCCGAACAGGTAGGGAATCAGGCCGCCGATGAACAGCCCCACGATCACCATCGGGTTCGACAGGTCGAACGCGATATCGATGCCGCGCGATTCGAGCGCATGCGTGTAGTCGGCGAACAGCACCAGCGCGGCCAGGCCCGCCGAACCGATCGCATAGCCTTTCGTGACGGCCTTGGTCGTGTTACCGACCGCATCGAGCGGATCGGTGATCGCGCGCACCGATTCCGGCATGCCGGCCATCTCGGCGATGCCGCCGGCGTTGTCCGTGACCGGCCCGTAGGCATCGAGCGCCACGATGATGCCGGCCATCGACAGCATCGACGTGGCCGCGATCGCGATGCCGTACAGGCCCGCCAGCTCGAACGACACGAGGATCGCCACGCACACGGCCAGCACAGGGTACGCGGTCGATTTCATCGACACGCCCAGGCCGGCGATGATGTTGGTGCCGTGGCCGGTCGTCGACGCTTCGGCGATGTGGCGCACCGGCTTGAAGTCGGTACCCGTATAGAATTCGGTGATGTACACCATCAGCCCCGTCAGCACGATGCCGACCACGGTCGCGCCCATCATCTGCCAGCGCATGTCGTAGCTGTCCCACACCAGCCAGGTCACGACGGCAAAGCCCACCAGCGACAGGATCGCCGACCACCACAGCCCGGTGTACAGCGCCGACATGATCTTCTTGCCCGGCTTCGCCTTGACGAACAGGCAGCCGACGATGGATGCCAGGATCGACACGCCGCCCAGCAGCAGCGGATACAGGATCGCCTCGCGGGGTGCATCCGCGATCATCAGCGCGCCCAGCAGCATCGTCGCGATCAGCGTCACCACATAGGTTTCGAACAAATCCGCCGCCATGCCGGCGCAGTCGCCCACGTTGTCGCCCACGTTATCGGCGATCACGGCCGGATTGCGCGGATCATCCTCGGGAATGCCGGCTTCCACCTTGCCGACCAGGTCCGCTCCCACGTCGGCGCCCTTCGTGAAGATGCCGCCGCCGAGCCGGGCGAAGATCGAGATCAGCGAAGCGCCGAACGCCAGCCCGATCAGCGGCTTGATCACGTCGTGGTGATTCAGGTTCGGCGCCGGATACGCCGTGCTGGCGAAGGCGGTCAGCATCCAGTAGAACAGCGCCACGCCCAGCAGGCCCAGGCCGACGACCAGCAGCCCGGTGATCGCGCCGCTCTTGAAGGCCACGTCCAGCGCCTTGTCCAGGCTCACCGATGCGGCCTGCGCCGTGCGCACGTTGGCGCGCACGGACACATTCATGCCGATGAAGCCGCAGGCGCCGGACAGGACCGCGCCGATCAGGAAGCCCAGCGCCGTCTGCACGCCGAGCAGCAGGAAGATGGCGACGAGGAGGATGACGCCGACGATGGCGATGGTGCGGTACTGCCGCGCGAGATAGGCACTGGCGCCCTGCTGGATCGCCGTGGCGATTTCCTGCATGCGGGCATTGCCGGCATCCTGTGCCAGGATCCAGCTGCGCGACCACAACCCGTAAATCACCGCGATGACGCCGCACGCCACCGCAAACCACAGACCTGCTGCCATAAGTTCCCCCTTTGTGAACCAACGTTATCGAATTGGAGCAAATCGGACTTCATCACGCCGCATTGGCGGCAAGCGAAACGAAGGTAACGAAACCATGCAACGAAACGATGCAGACAAGACGATGCAGACAAGACGATGTGAATCAGACTGTCGTGGAAGCCTGTGCGGCTGCGGCCAAGGGGGCCGGCAAAAAAAACGGACCGTCGCGGTCCGTTTGTTGTTTTCTTATTCCGCCAGCGCGGCGAACGCGCGGTCGCGGATCTGATCGACGGCTCCGACACCTTCGATCTTGCGGTATTTCGGGGCTTCGGCGGCGCCCGATTTGGCCCACTCGTTGTAATAGCCTAACAGTACCTCGGTCTGGTTGTGGTACACGTCCAGGCGCTTTTTCACGGTCTCGGCCTTGTCGTCGTCGCGCTGCACCAGCGGTTCGCCGGTGATGTCGTCCTGCCCTTCCACCTTGGGCGGGTTGAACTTGATGTGGTACACGCGGCCGGAGCCGGGGTGGCAGCGGCGGCCATCCATGCGCTCGATGATCTGTTCATCGGGCACGTCGATTTCCAGCACGTAGTCGATCTTCACGCCGGCATCCTTCATCGCATCGGCTTGCGCGATCGTGCGCGGGAAGCCGTCGAACAGGTAGCCATTTGCACAGTCCGCTTCTTTCAGGCGGTCCTTCACCAGGCCGATGATGATATCGTCGGAAACCAGCTGGCCAGCGTCCATCACTTTTTTGGCGGCCAGGCCCATCTCGCTGCCGGCCTTGATGGCCGCCCGCAGCATGTCACCGGTCGAAATCTGAGGAATGTTGTATTTTTCCTTGATGAAGTTGGCCTGGGTGCCCTTGCCGGCGCCGGGTGGTCCTAACAGAATGAGACGCATGAAATTTCCTAAAACGATTTTAATAGTTTGGTGGTAAGTGTGTCATTAGTGACGAAACTTACCACAAAACGCCGGCCGAACGCCACTTCGAGAGGCCGTTCGCCGTGCAAAAACGTCAAACGCTCAACCGAAGTGAGCGCGGACCCGTTCCAGGTCTTCGGGGGTGTCGACACCGGGCGCCGGCGCCGCGTCGGTAACGTGCACGGCGATAGGATGGCCGTGCCACAGCACGCGCAACTGTTCGAGCGCTTCGATGGTTTCAAGCGGCGAGACATCCAGCCGCGGATAAGCCTGCAGGAAATCGTTGCGATAGGCGTACAGGCCGATGTGGCGCAACGGCGCGTAGCCATCGGGCAGTACCTCCTTCGATTGCGCGAAGGCATCGCGCGCCCACGGAATGGTGGCGCGGCTGAAATACAGCGCGCGGCCGGCCTTGTCCAGCACCATCTTCACCACATTGGGGTTGAAGGCATCGGCCACATCGTGCAACGGATGGGCGCACGTGGCCATCGGCACGTCCGCGCCGATGCGCGTGGCGCAGGCGGCCAGCAGCGCCGGGTCGATCAGCGGCTCGTCGCCCTGCAGGTTGACGACCACGGCGTCTAGCGGCAGGCCGAGCGCGAGCGCCACCTCGGCGATGCGGTCGGTGCCGGAAGGATGGTCGGCGCGCGTCATCAGCGCTTCGATGCCATGCGCCGCGCAGGCTTGCAGGATCGAAGGATGGTCGGTGGCCACGACGATGCGGCCGGCGCCGGACAGCGCGGCACGCTCGGCCACGCGCACGATCATCGGCTTGCCGGCCAGGTCGGCCAGCGGCTTGTTCGGCAGCCGGGTCGAGGCCAGCCGCGCGGGAATGATGACGGTAAAGCTCACGGTTTCTCGCTATCCTGGTCCGTTAGTCCGCACGCATTCAGTCGGCATGATCTTGCAGCGTGCGGGCTTCGTCGGCCCACATGATCGGGATGCCGTCGCGGACCGGATAGGCCAGGCGGTCGCCGCGGCAGATCATTTCCTGGGCTTTCTTATCGTATTCCAGCGGGCCCTTGCAAACGGGGCAGACCAGGATGTCAAGCAAACGTGCGTCCACGGCATTTCTCCACAATGTGTTCGACCAGCGCCACGTCGAGTTGCGCGCTGACCGGAACGACCCACAGCCGCGGATCGTTTCTCAGTTCTTCGATTTGTGCGCATTTTACTGCATCCTTCTCCGTCATCAAGATCGCGTCGGCGTCGATGCGGGCGAAGGGGCGGTCGAGGAAATCGTGATGGTCGGGCAGCGGCAGCTCCTCGAACGCCAGGCCGGCATCGGCCAGCATGCCGAAGAAACGCCGCGGATTGCCGATGCCGGCGGCCGCGGCGAGACGCCCGCGGCCGGCCATGCCGGACAGCGGCACGCGGTCGCGCCGGTCGGCCAGCCGCTCGGCCCAGGCGCCGGCAAGGATCATCTGGAACGGCGTGCCGCCCACGCTCGCGGCCAGCCGCGGCGTCAGCGCCGGCGCGTTGACGACAGTGACGTCGCGCCGGCGCGAGGCCGGCTCGCGCAGGGGTCCGGCCGGCAGCGTCCAGCCATTGCCGACGCCACGCCCGTCGAACAGCATCACCTCCACGTCGCGCTGCAGGGCATAGTGCTGCAGGCCGTCGTCGGTGACGATCACGTCCACTTCCGGGTGCGCGGCCAGCAGCGCCCTGCCCGCCGCGGCGCGGTCGCGGCAGACGAACACGGGGCACGCGGCCCGCGTGGCGATCAGCACCGGCTCGTCGCCCACCTGCGCCGGCGTCGACAGCGCGGTCACGGGGCGTGGCCCTTCGCCCTTGCTGCCGAAACCGCGCGAGATCACGCCCGGCCGCAAGCCCTTCGCCCGGAGCTGTTCGACCAGCCAGATCGTCAGCGGGGTCTTGCCGGTACCGCCGATGAAGATGTTGCCGACCACGACCACCGGCACCGGCAGGCGGCCCGATGCCAGCACCCCGGCGCGGTACAGCAGGCCGCGCAGGCCCGTGAGCGCGCGGAACAGCAGCGACACGGGATACAGCGCGCATGCCAGCGGACCGCGCCGCAGCCAGGCGCGGGTCAGGGTCGATTCGAGGTTCATCGGCTGCGTGCGGGCGTGTGGAACGGGGTTCGGGGCGGGCGTCGACGCGCACGTCGAAGCGTATCTCGAAGCGTAACTCGAAGCGTAACTATTTCCCGCTCCCCGTCTGCGCCGCGAACGTCAGCCTGCCGAAACCGGCGATGCGCGCGGCTTCCATCACGTTGACCACCATCTGGTGCATCGCGAACTGGTCGGCGTTGACCACCACCACCGGGTCGCTGCCCGGGCTGGCCGCGGCCTTCAGCACCGAGGCCAGCCCGGCCACGTCGCGGAACGATACCGGCTCGCCATCGATCGTGTAGTTGCCCTTGGCATCGACCGTCACGTCGATCTGCTCCGGCTGCTCCTTTGCCTTTTGCGCATCGGCCGTCGGCAGCGTGATCTGTAGTTCGGTGAACTTGCTGTAGGTGGTCGACACCATCAGGAAGATCAGGATCACCAGCAGCACGTCGATGAACGGAATCAGGTTGATTTCCGGGTCTTCGCGGCGCCGGTCCTTGCGAAAATTCATGCCACGTTCTCCCGTGCGCTCGTCTGCGCGCTCGTTGGCGCGCTCGTTTGCGTGCTCATCTGCGTGCTCATCTGCGCGCTCATTTACGTGATTCGTGGACGATGTCGACGAAGCGCACGGCCTGCTGCTCCATCTGGATCACGTAGCTGTCCACCAGCGCGCGGAAGTGGCGGTAGAACACCAGCGTGGGCATGGCGATCGCCAGGCCGAAACCGGTGTTGTAGAGCGCCACGGAAATCCCGTGGGCAAGCTGTGCCGGATTGGCGCCGGCCGGATTCTGCGAGCCGAAGATCTCGATCATGCCGACCACCGTGCCGAACAGGCCCATCAGGGGCGCCAGCGTGGCGATCGTGCCCAGCGTCGTCAGGAAGCGCTCGAGCGTGTGGGCCACGCCATTACCTGCTTCTTCGATCGATTCCTTCATCACCTCGCGCGGCGCGTTCACGTTGCGCAGCGCGGCAGACAGCACCACGCCGAGCGGCGAACTGGTTTCCAGCTTGCCGGTGATGTCCGGCGTGATGCTGCCGCTGCGGTAGACACGCACCACTTCATCGAGAAGGTTCGCTGGAATGATGCGGGCCCGGCGCAGCGTCATCAGGCGTTCGATGATGAGTGCGGTGGCGACGATGGAAGCGATCAGCAGCAGCCAGATCGGCCAGCCGGCGGCTTGAAAGATGGCGAGCAAAACTTACTCCTTGTATTGGCACAGACATTAACGCAGACGCGCAATGTAGCGTGTTGCCGTGACGGCGGCAAGTGCGGAAGGGCGTATCTTCCAGGGGTACGCGTTCTGCACAGATTCTGTGGAGAAGATTGTGAGCAATGTCAGTTCAGCACCGCAACCGTTTGAATACAAAGGGATTTTTACCGGTGCATATTTTTTGTGCAGACAGCGGCCAGCCATACCCCGTGCCTTTCTCAACAGTTTCTGTGGACAATATTGTTGGCAAAGCCGACGCTGACCATGCAAGCCTCTGATTCGATTGAACTTTTATCCCCTGCGCAAAAAACTTGCAGCCGTGTTGAAAGGGGTCGCGAACGCGACGACCCTTCTGCACAGTAACTGTTGATAAGATTGTTGGCAATGCGCCTCGTATCGCCATAAGTCGATGATTCATAAGACAAAAACAGGCCTGCCCAATTAATGCGCAAACAGCGTGCAATGGTGGCGCTGCCTGTCGCCGCAGTGCGTTTTCCCCTTTCTGCACAAAATCTGTGGACAATATTGTGCGCAAGGCGCGCAAGCACGATGAACACTATTGATTTATAAGGGAAAACCATTGTCGCTCAAAAAACAGGCAAGCTGTGCCGGCGCTTCATGACATCGTCGTGCAGCTGCGCTGCCTACGGCTTCTGCACAAGTTCTGTGGATAAAATTGTGGGGAAGCCCGAACAATACGGTCCAAGTACCTGATTTTGATGAAAAAAATTGTTTTGCGGAAATTTACGGCAACCGATGCCATGGTGCGCAATGTTCCCCACAATTTCTGTGGATATCTTTGTGCGTAAGAATGTCGCCCATCAGTGAAGTCCTTGATTTGTAAGAATATTCTTACGCTGCCCACGAATGCGGCAAGCGGTTTTATCTTTATAAATCAGTAGCTTGGAAAAACACCTTGCTGTTTTAGGCGAGATATGACATAAGCATGACCGCTTGATGACTCTGTGGACAGTCTTTCCGATGACGACCTTCGACCGCCCCGATTCCGCCCCCGGCCAGAGTGCCGTGATCACCGTAAGCGCCCTGAACCAGGCCGTATCGCGCCTGCTCGAACGCTCTTTTCCACTGACGTGGATCGCTGGGGAAATCTCCAACTTCACGCGCGCCGCGTCCGGCCACTGGTATTTCACGCTCAAGGACGATGCTGCCCAGGTACGCGCCGTGATGTTCCGCGGCCGCGCCCAGTATGCGGGCTTCGTGCCGCGCGAAGGCGACAAGGTCGAGGTACGCGCCCTCGTCACGCTGTACGGGCCGCGCGGCGATTACCAGATCAACGTGGAAGCGATCCGGCGCGCCGGCGTCGGCGCGCTGTTCGAGGCCTTCATGCGGCTGAAGGAAAGACTGTCCGCCGCCGGCCTGTTCGACGAGGAGCGCAAGCGCGCCATTCCCCTGTTCGCCCGCACGATCGGCATCGTCACCAGCCCGCAGGCGGCGGCATTGCGCGACGTGCTGATCGCGCTGCGCCGCCGCGCGCCGCACGTGCGCGTCGTGCTGTACCCCACGCTGGTGCAGGGCCAGCAGGCGGCCGGGCAGATCGCGCAGGCGATCCGCACCGCCTCCGCGCGCGCCGAGTGCGACGTGCTGCTCGTCTGCCGGGGCGGCGGCAGCATCGAGGACCTGTGGTGCTTCAACGAGGAAGCGGTGGCGTATGCGATCGCCGAGTGCGGCATGCCGGTGATTTCCGGCGTGGGCCACGAGACCGATTTCACGATCGCCGATTTCGCCGCCGACCTGCGCGCGGCCACGCCCACCGCCGCCGCCGAGCTGGCCGCCACGCCGCGCGGCGACTGGCTGGCTTCCCTGCGCGCGGACGCGACCGATCTGCGCCGCGCCATGCGCCGCATGCTGGATGACGCCTCCCAGACCCTCGACCACCACGGCCGCCGGCTGCTGAGCCCCACCGCACGCATCCGCCAGCAGCGCCTGGAATTGCTGGCACTGTCCACGGCGATGATGCATGCCAACCGCACGCCGCTGAACCAGGCGCGCCATGGGCTCGAGCGCCTGGCCGGGCGGCTCGCGGCCCGGCGCCCCGACACCCGGCCCGTGCGCGCCCACCTGGCCGCCCTGCAGCACCGCTGCGCCGTCAACATCGGCGCGCGCGTGCAGCGCGAGCGCGAGGCACTGGGCGCGCTGGCCGCGCAGCTCGAACTGCTGAACCCGCAACGCACGCTGGAACGGGGCTATGCGATCATCACCGACAGCAAGGGGACCATCCTGCGCTCGCCTGCCCAGCTGCAGCCGCGCCGCAAACTGAGCGTGCGCCTGGCCGAGGGCAGCGCCGATGTCACCGTGTCGGGGGTACAACCGGCGCTGTAATGGCAGTCGCTGTCATTCCATTCATCTATGTTAATCTTGCCCGTCGGTACACCCCACGGGATAACAATTGAATAAAACAACCGAGCCAGCAGTGGCTGCCGGGCCTTCGACCCTGCTCGACGTCGCCCGGGAGGCGGGCGTCTCGCCCTCGACCGTTTCGCGCATCCTGAACGGCACCGCGCGCGTCTCCGACGACAAGCGGCAAGCCGTCATGAAGGCGATCGAACGCACCAACTTCGCGCCGAACCTGATGGCGCAAGGCCTCAAGAAGGGCCGCACGCACACGATCGGCATCATCGTGCAGGATATCTCGTCGCCGTTTTTCGACGAAATCCTGCACGGCGTCGACGATGGCCTGAAAGGTACCGGCTATGCCTCGGTGATCGTCACCGGCCACTGGAGCGCGCTGGAGGAAGCGGACCGGATCCGGCTGCTGCTCGCGCGCAAGGTCGACGGCATCATCCTCCTGTCGGGCAACCTGCCGGACGACGAGCTGCTGCACTTCGCCACCCAGCGTCCGATCGTCGTCACCGGCCGCCCGCTCGATGCGCCGAATGCGCTGGGCTTCACGATGGACAACGAACACGGCGCCTACGTGGCCGTGCAGCACCTGATCGAACTGGGTCACCGGCGCATCGCCTTCGTGTCCGGCCCGCCGAGCCACGCCGACGCCTCGAGCCGCCTGCGCGGCTACCGCAAGGCGCTCGAAGGCGCCGGCATCCCGGTCGACCCGGCCCTGGTCGTCGAGGGCAACTTCCATGAAAACAGCGGCCTCATCGCGATCAACCACCTGTTCGAAACGCGCCAGGAATTTTCCGCCGTGTTCGCGGCCAACGACCAGAGCGCCTATGGCGTGCGCCTGGCGCTGTACCGCAAGGGCGTGCGCGTGCCTGAAGACGTGTCGCTGGTAGGCTTCGACGACCTGCCCGGCTCTGCGTTCACGACCCCGCCGCTGACCACGGTGCGCCAGCCGCTGTACGATATCGGCCTCACGGCGATGAACGCGCTGCTGCGGCTGATCAGCGGCGACCGCGTACCCACGCGGGTGCCGCCGGTGGAACTCGTGGTGCGCGAAACCACGCGGCCGAGGTAGTGATCCAGGCGGTATGTACTTTCCCGTAGCATCACTATTTACGGGGGATTTCGGCAGGGCGGCAGGCAACGCATTACAATGATGGGCGTTTTGAAAACGTTGATTCTTTAGTCCCCTCATAAGGAAATGCACATGGAACATACCCTGCCTCCGCTGCCGTACGCGAAAGACGCACTGCAACCGCATATCTCGGCTGAAACGCTGGAATACCACTACGGCAAGCACCACCAGGCCTACGTCACGAACCTGAACAACCTGATCAAGGGCACCGAGTTCGAGAACCTGTCCCTGGAAGAAATCATCAAGAAATCCTCCGGCGGCATCTTCAACAACTCCGCCCAGGTATGGAACCACACGTTCTTCTGGCACTGCATGGCACCGAACGCCGGCGGCGCACCGACCGGTGCCGTGGCTGAAGCCATCAACGCCAAGTGGGGTTCGTTCGACAAGTTCAAGGAAGAGTTCAGCAAGTCGGCCGTCGGCAACTTCGGTTCCGGCTGGACCTGGCTGGTGAAGAAGGCCGACGGCTCGGTGGACATCGTCAACACGTCCAACGCCGCGACCCCGCTGACCACCGAGAACAAGCCGCTGCTGACGGTCGACGTATGGGAACACGCGTACTACATCGACTACCGCAACGCCCGTCCGAAGTTCGTGGAATCGTGGTGGAACCTGGTCAACTGGGAATTCGTGAACCAGAACTTCGCCTGAATGACCGGATAGCCCGGTTGCTGAAAAGCTCGCCGCCTGGCGGGCTTTTTTTTCATGGAGAAACACATATGACCTACACGGCATCGCCCCACCGTTATGAAACGATGCAGTACCGCACGTGCGGCCGCAGCGGCCTGAAACTGCCGGTACTGTCGCTGGGCCTGTGGCACAATTTCGGCGACACCACGAGCACGGCCACGCAACGCGACATGCTGCGCACCGCGTTCGACCACGGCATCACGCACTTCGACCTGGCCAACAATTACGGTCCGCCCTACGGCAGCGCCGAAACCAATTTCGGCCGCCTCTTCCGCGACGACTTCCAGCCCTACCGCGACGAACTGATCATCTCGACGAAGGCGGGCTGGGACATGTGGCCGGGCCCTTACGGCCAGGGCGGCGGCTCGCGCAAGTATGTGCTGGCCAGCCTGGACCAGAGCCTGCGGCGCATGGGCCTGGACTACGTGGACATCTTCTACTCGCACCGTTTCGACCCGGACACGCCGCTCGAGGAAACCATGGGCGCGCTGGCGCATGCGGTCCAGCAGGGCAAGGCGCTGTACGTGGGCGTTTCGTCCTATTCCGCGGAAAAGACCGCAGAAGCGCAGCGCCTGCTGGCGGAGTGGAAAGTGCCCTGCCTGATCCACCAGCCGTCCTACAACATGCTGAACCGGTGGATCGAAACCGAAGGCCTGCTCGACACGCTGGGCCGCCAGGGCATCGGCTGCATCACGTTTACGGCGCTGGCGCAGGGCATTCTCACCGACAAGTACCTGGACGGCATTCCGCAGGATGCGCGCATCAACCGCCCTGGCGGCGGCTCGCTGCAGGCGGCGCACCTGTCCGAGGACAACCTGCGGCGGGTACGCGGCCTGAACGACATCGCCCGGGCCCGCGGCCAGTCGCTGGCGCAAATGGCGCTGGCCTGGGTGCTGCGCGATCCGCGCATCACGTCCACGCTGATCGGGGCGTCGAACAGCGCGCAGGTCCGCGAGAACATCGGCGCGCTGGACAAACTCGCGTTCAGCGACGATGAACTGCGCGCCATCGATGCGCTGGCCCAGGAAGGCGGCATCAACCTGTGGGCCGAATCGTCCGGCAGCGCGGCCTGATCATTGGACAACCGCGATGGCGTCGACCGCATGCGGCGGGTTGACTGAGGGAACGGTGTGCGCTGTAAAAATGCCGCCGGGTACGATAGCGCACCAACCATTGTCATCGTACCAATCACAAAGGAGCCCAGCATGCGTTTGAAACGACTCTCGGACCAGGTCATCGTCATCACCGGCGCCACTAGCGGCATCGGCCTGACCACGGCCCGGATGGCGGCCGCGCGCGGCGCCAAGGTGGTGCTTGCCGCCCGCGGCGAGGAAGCCCTGGAACAACTGGAACAACAGCTGCGCCAGCGCGGCGCCGAAGCACTGGCCGTGCCCACCGACGTGGGCAAGAAGGATGAGGTGCATGCGCTGGCGCAGGCGGCGCTGAAGCGCTTCGGCCGCATCGATACGTGGGTCAACAATGCCGGCATCTCTATCTTCGGCCGCGCCGAGGAAGTGAGCGAGGAAGACAACCACCGCCTGTTCCAGACCAACTTCTGGGGCGTGGTCAACGGCTCGCTGGAGGCGGTCAAGCACCTGCGGCAGAGTGGCGGCGCGCTGATCAACCTGGGCAGCGAACTGTCGGAAGTGGCCGTGCCGCTGCAAGGCATGTACGCGGCGTCGAAGCATGCCGTGAAGGGCTACACGGATGCGCTGCGGATGGAACTGGAACACGACAAGCTGCCGATCTCCGTCACGCTCGTGAAGCCGGCCGCCATCGACACGCTGTTCCCGGTGCACGCCAAGAACTACATGGATGTGGAACCGACGTTGCCGTCGCCGGTCTACCCGCCGGAAATGGTGGCCGAGGCGATCCTCGACGCGGCCCAGCATCCGCGGCGCGACGTCTTCGTCGGCAACGCGGCGAAGGCCAACGCCATCGGCGGCTTCACGCTGCCCAGCCTGTTCGACAAGCTGGGCTCGTCGGCCATGTGGGACCAGCAGCGCACGAAGAAGCCTTCGCGCTGGTTCCGCAACGATGCGCTGCATTCGTCCGATCCCACGCAGGAACTGCAGACCAGGCTCGGCATCCAGACAACGGCTGGCGACACGAGCTACCGCCCCGTGACCCGCTCGCCGCTGAAGCTGGCGCTGCTCGGTGGCGGCGTTCTGGCGGCCGCGTGGATGCTGACCCGGCCAGCCGGCACCGGCGAACAGGGCCGCAAGGAGTGACTGGCGCTTTGCGGGTAAAAGGCTGCCTTGGCAGCCTTTTTTTTTGGCGCTGTCACCCAAACCTGTGGAAGTTCCGCCGAGTTATCAGGTAATGCTGCCCTGCAGTGCTGCAATCAAGCAATCCGCTGGCGTTCGCCAGCGCTGCCCGTCAAGGCCGTGGCGCCATCCCAGGTAGTTCGGCAGGTACCTGCTCGCTACCCCGTTGAAACGCGCCAGCCAGCCATGGAAGCGGCTGTGGTACCCATTTACATGCTGCAGGTGAATCGCACCGCGCGTGCGCGCCCCTGCGTTCAGGTTGACAGCTTCGTGCAGGATGCCGGTACGGCGTGCAAATGTCCGGTAGGCAGCGGCGCTGTCCGATACCAGCAGCACGTCCGCGGCCAGTACCGGCGGCAGGTGATGCTCGAGCTGGCGCGCCGTGACCGGGCCACGGCCGCAAACGAAATCCCTCGTCTTGCCATCACGGTCGCGGGCCACGAGGATGCAATCGAGTTCCCTCGAAATGCCGCGCCGGCTGGCCTTGCCACCACGCTTGCGCGCCGGCCTGTCCAGGTGCCTGCTGCCCTTTTGCGATTCCAGCAGATAAGTCTCGTCCGCCTCGACGATCCCTTGCAACTGCGACGGGCGATCGTGCTTGGCTCCGGCCATGAAGCGATGGCGCCAGCGAAAGCTGGTGTTGCGATGGATGCCGGTTTTTTCGGCGGCGGCGCGCACCGTCCGCGAATCGAGCACTGTCTCCAGGAATGGCAGCCATTTGTGACGCAGGCGCAGGAACGCGAGCGGTGTGCCGGTCAAGGCATTGAAGGTTCGGCCGCAAGCCAGGCAGCGATAGCGTTGCAGGCCATACGAGAAGCCGTGACGATGGATGCGCGTCGCCGCGCAATGCGGGCAACTGCTGCAAGGGCGCCCGAATCGTTCGATCAGTTCGAGGCAGGTCGCCAGTGACGAGGCCGACCCGAGCAAAGCGCGCAACGCCGCCAGTTGCGCACTTGAGCATTCAGCGACTTGCCTGCGCAGCTTTTCCAGCAAGGTAGTGAACAGTCCGTCATGCATCGCCGCCTCCGTCGTCAGTACTGTTGAGACAGCGATTTCGGCGAATGGTTCAGTTCAGTCCACAGGCTCGGGTGACAGCGCCAAAAAGAAGCCCGCTGAAAGCGGGCTGAAGTTCCGATTCGTTTATCCGAACAACCGGAGGAGACGGGAACCATTATGGCGCCCGCTACTCATCCACGCCAATTGCCAATACTGATAGGCATTATCTGTTTTATGCATGATTTTTTCCGTGTTGAATCGTGCAAAAACGTGCAAAAGTACGCGTTTACGTGTAATCTCATGCTTTTCCGATAGCCTGGAGGCACGACATGAAACCGATGACCATCCTGATCGCGGGCCCGTACCGCAGCGGCACCGAAGGCGACCTGCTGCACATTGCGCGCAACCTGCGCGCACTTGAACAAGCGGCATGGCAGGTCTATGCAAAGGGCCATGTGCCCCTGATCGGCGAGTGGCTGGCGCTGCCGCTGGCGCAGCATGCCGGACATGGCCGGGTTGCCGAGTACGTGCCGGCGGAGTTCCTGTACGACGTGGCGCGGCGGGTCATCGGCCAGTGCGACGCGGTCTACCGGATCGCCGGGGCGTCTCGCGGCGCGGACGGCGATGTCCGGCAGGCGCGCGAGCTGGGCCTGTCCGTCTATTTCACCCTCGACGACATTCCCGCGGCCTGACGGCCGTGCGGCGGCGCGGCCCGCAAAATCGCCATGCGGTTGACGAATTTCGCCATTGCGGCTGTCGCCACTGGCCTGCAGAATTGCCGGAAACCGGCAATTCACCCAGACCGTTCAGGAGACCCATGCATTCAACCGACAGCCGCGTCGCGCCACGTTCGACACGGACCCCACCCCGATTACTCGCCGCCATCCCGCTGGCCGTGGCGCTGGCCTGCCTGGCCGGCGCGACGGGCGCCAACGGCGCGGCCAATTCCGCTGCCGATGGCGCCAGCAATGCCGACGCGGCATTCCGCGATACCGCGCTGTCGCCGGAGGCTCGCGCGCAGGACATGGTGGCGCGCATGACGCTGAAGGAGAAGGCGGAGCAGATGCAAAGCGGCGCACCGGCCATCGAGCGCCTGGGGCTGAAGCGCTACGACTGGTGGAACGAGGTGCTGCACGGCGTGGCACGGGCCGGGCACGCGACCGTGTTCCCGCAGGCGATCGGTCTCGCGGCCACCTGGAATACTGCGTTGACGGAGCGTCTCGCCGATGCGATCGCGCTGGAAGGCCGCGCCAACTTCAATGCGGCCCTGCGGCGCGACGGCGGCACTGCGCGCTACTTCGGCGTCAATTACTGGACGCCCAACATCAACATCTACCGGGATCCGCGCTGGGGCCGGGGGCAGGAAACCTATGGCGAGGATCCGCACCTGACCGGGCAGCTCGGCATGGCCTTCATCCGCGGCATCCAGGGCACCGACCCGGCACTGTACAAGGGCATCGCGACGCCGAAGCATTTCGTCGTGCATTCCGGCCCCGAGCCGGAGCGCCACAGCTTCAACGTCGACGTGTCGCCGTTCGACCTGGAAGACACGTACCTGCCGGCGTTCCGCAATGCGATCGTGGATGCCAAGGCCTATTCGCTGATGTGCGCCTATAACGCGGTGGACGGCATTCCCATGTGCGCGCACCCGCTGCAGAACGGCCTGGTGCGCCGCGACTGGGGCTTCAAGGGCTTCATCGTGTCCGATTGCGACTCGGTGCGCGACCTGGTCACCGGCCACAAGACGTCGCCCGACATCCCGCATGCGGCGGCCACCGCGGTCAAGGCGGGCACCGACCTGGTATGCGGCCAGAGCTACCTGGGCCTGCCGGACGCGGTAGCCAGGGGCATGATCACGGAAGCCGAGATCGACACGTCGCTGGTGCGCCTGCTGGCCGCGCGCATCCGCATGGGCCTGCTCGACGGCAGCGTGCATGACAAGGTGCCGTACAGCGCCATCAATTCGGCGCGGCACCGCGCGCTGGCGCAGCAGGCCGCCGAGGAAGCGATCGTGCTGCTGAAGAACGACGGCGGCACGCTGCCGCTCGCGAAAGGCGCCCGCATCGCCGTCATCGGGCCGAACGCGGCGCTGCTGCAAAGCCTGGAGGGCAACTACAACGGCACGATCGCGCATCCGGTGCTGCCGGTGGACGCGCTGCGCAAGGCCCTGGGCGCCCACCGGGTGGACTATGCGGCCGGCGCTCCGCTCATCGACGGCAAGCGCATGCCGATCCCGGAAACGTACCTGAAGGTGGCGGCGGACAGCGACCAGCATGGCTTGAAAGGCGAATACTTCGACAACCTGGACTTTTCCGGCACGCCGAAGATGACGCGCATCGACCCCGTCATCAACTTCAACTTCGAGCACAGCGCGCCGCAGGGCTTCGAGCCGAAACGGTTCGCGATCCGCTGGACCGGCGTCATCGTGCCGCCGCGCCCGGGCAAGTACGAGCTGGGGTTTCGCATGATCGTGCCGCGCGACCGGCCGCTGCCGAACATCCGGGTATGGATCGACGACGAACTGGTGGTCTCGCCGGAAAAGGCCGGCATCGGCGCCGGCAACACGGCCGAATGCGTGGCCGGCAACTGCCAGCAGCGGATGGAAAAGATCCACTTCACGTTCGGCGACACGACGCCGCGCCGCGTGCGCATCGACTACGCGCGCACGGAAAACGACCGGCATAGCGCGCTCGAATGGGTGGCGCCGCAGGATGCCCTCGTTGCCGATGCCGTGGCGGCCGCCCGCGCGAGCGACGTGGCGGTGGCCATGGTCGGCCTGTCGCCGGACCTGGAAGGCGAGGAAATGAAGGTGGACTATCCCGGCTTCCGTGGCGGCGACCGGCTCACGCTGGCGCTGCCGGATGCGCAGCGCCGCATGCTCGAAGCCGTGAAGGCCACGGGCAAGCGGCTGGTCGTGGTGTACCTGACGGGCGGCCCGATCTCCGACCCGTGGGTGGAAGCCAACGCGGACGCCATCGTGCATGCCTGGTACCCGGGCGAGGGCGGCGGCGCCGCGATCGCGCGCGTGCTGTCCGGCGCCGTCAGCCCGGCGGGCCGCCTGCCGTACACGATCGTGCGCTCGGAGGCGGACCTGCCGCCGTTCGCCGATTACTCCATGCACAACCGCACCTACCGCTATTTCGACGGGCCGGTGCTGCACCCGTTCGGCCATGGCCTCGGCTACACCACGTTCAGCTACGCGGCGCCGAAGCTCTCCGCCACGCGCCTCCAGGCGGGGCAGGCGGTGCAGGCCACCGTGACGGTGCGCAATACCGGCAAGCGCGACAGCGACGAGGTGGTGCAGCTGTACCTCGCCAAGCCGGGCGACCGCTCGAATCCCGTGCTGGCCGGCTTCCGCCGCGTGCACGTGAAGGCGGGCGCCAGCCGCACCGTGACGCTGGACATCGATGCCCGCGCGCAGTCGCAGGTGGACGAGAAGGGCGCGCGTTCGGTACGGGCCGGGGAGTACACCGTCTATGCCGGCGGCGGGCAGCCGAAGTTTGCCAGGGTCGGGCAGGCGACGTTGCAGGTGGACGGCGAGGTTTCGTTGCCGAAGTGATCAGCGCCGGCCCGCCGCCCCCGGCCGCGCCGGCCGCCGGTCGTCCATCCCGGCCTCGTCGACATCGGACGACGTCGACCGCGAGCGCTGGTACTGCAATTCGCCGGCCTCGTCGGGCAGCGCGGGCCCCGTGTACGACACGGCCACGTCGGCCAGCGCGCTGGCCCGGTCGGCGCCGAAGCCGGACAGCGCGGTCAGTTTCAGCCAGCGCGCGGTCATGGTGCCGAAGCGGATCGTTTGCGGATCGAAGGTGGAGCCCAGCGTGGCCCTCGTCACATCGCGCCATTGCCGGCCATCGTCGCTGGCCTGCACCAGCCATTCGCGCACGTCGCCCTCGTGGTCGCGGTGGTTCTGGCGCGGCATCAGCACCAGGCCGTCGAACGGCACGGCGGCCGGGAAGGCGATGGTCAGCGCCGGTTGCGGCCGGGGGGCGTCGCCCCGAACCGTTTCCAGCGCATAGGTGTTCGGATCGCCATCGATCGCCTTGTCGGCATCGCGCCAGCCGGTGGCGGTGGCGCCCAGCTTCTTCATCACGCGCGTGTCGAACAGCGATGCGCGCATGGCCGCTGGTTCGATCGCGGTGCGGGGTGCGAAAGCGGCGCTGGCCATGTAGTCGAGCACGGACTTGCGCAACTGGCGCGCCACCACGCGCCCGTCCAGGTCGCTGTCCAGGTCCGCCGTGGAGACGACCAGCCGGCCGTTGCCGACCTTCGCCTCGAACAGCAGGCCGAGCTTGTAGTTGCGGTTCCAGTCGTCGATCGGCTGGACGATCGGCTGCAAGCCGCGCGGCAGCCTGCCCAGGTTCATGCCGCGCGCCTGCGCCGCCACCTCGCCCCATTGCCAGTCGTAGTGGTCTTCCGTGGGGAAGCCGGCGAGGGCAGGGTGGGCCTTGTCGATCCACAGGCCCAGCATGCGGCTCCAGCCGGGGTTCATCAGCCGGTTCCAGAACACGGGCACGTCCGCCAGCGGCGGCGACGTCCAGTCCAGGTCCGCCTTGCGCGGCAGGTACAGCACCTTGCCGCCGGCGGCCAGCCGTGCCTCGGCCTCCGGCCACGTGCGGGTAACCAGCACGTCGGCCGGCACGTCGGCCCGCAGCGTTTGCGGATACAGCCAGAAATTCCAGTCGTTCTCGATCGTCGTACCGGCCAGGCCCACCACCAGGCGGTAGCGCGCCGGCGCCTTCAGGCCGGCCAGGGGCAGGGCGATGCGGCCCAGCTGCGCGTTGCGGCCGACCGGCAGGTCGGTGGCGGCGAAGCTGCCGCCGGCCACGCTGTTGCCGGCGCCGTCGACGATCTTCCACCATGGGCGCGCGCCGCGCAGCACGTCCTTGCCGTAATGCGCGATCTCCACCGGCACGTCGAGCGTGTCGCCGGTGGTGAGCACGAGTCGGGTCACGCGCGCCAGCGGCACGGTCTCGCCGTTGAAACGCCTGAAACCCTCGGCGGATGCGTAGCCCTTCGATTCCCAGAACGTGTCCAGCAGGCCGACGAGCGCCGTGCCCTGGCCCAGGTAGTCGTGCAGGTCCAGCAACTGGTAGCCGCTCATGCCCGGCGTGCGCAGGATCGCTTCGATTTCTTCCTTGTAGCAGGCCAGCTGCCAGCGCCCGGACGCCAGCGCGAAATCGCGGTTCTTTTCCAGCACGCCGTGCGCCTTCGCGGAATCGCGGAAGATCTCGTAGTTCCCCGGCTTAAGGTAGCCGGTGAACTTGTCGATCACCGAGTAGTCCGGGTAAGCCACCCACTGGCCGTTCTCATGCGACAGCACGGGAACGCCGATGCCCTCCAGGGAGGCCGAATAATCGCGGCCGAACCACCCCGTCTTGTTGCGCAGCGGTTTCGGTCCGATGCGCTGGATGGCCAGGTAGTCGGTACCCTTGTCCACGTCCGGCACGCGTGGCTCCGTATGGCCGGTGCCGTTCGTGTACAGCCGGCGCGGGTCGGCCTTGCGGTAGTGGGCGATCCATTTGTCGAACGCCTCCTTCCAGTTGCCCTTCGGTTCATTGCTGGGGCTGAAGAGCAGGAACGACGGGTGGTTGCCGTAGGCGCGGATCATCCGCTCGGTTTCCTCGTACAGCATCGTCTCCATCGGCGTGCCGGGCGATACGGCGTTCCACATGCCCGGTTCGGGCTGCAGGTAGATGCCCACTTCGTCGGCGGCCTGGAATGCCGCTTCCGGCGGGTTGAACGAGTGGAAGCGCACGTGGTTGATGCCCCATGCCTTGTTGATGCTGAAAATCTTCTTCCAGTAGGCCACGTCGGTCGGCGGATAGCCGGTCAGCGGGAAGTCGCCGCCGTGGTGCGTGCCGCGCATGAAGGTGGGGCGGCCGTTGACGAGCATCTGCGTGCCGGCGGCCCTGATTTCCACGAAGCCGAATTTCACGTCGCGCCGGTCGGCCGCCTGCGGGCCCTCGAGCTCCAGCCCGAGGGTGTGCAGCGTGGGGTTCCACTCGTCCCACAGCGCGGCATTGCGCGGATAGCGCACGGTGAACTCGGCCTCGCCGCCCTGTGCGGACCAGGTGACGCCGATGCGCTGGCCATTGGCGCGCACGGTGCCGCTGCCGGCGGTGCCGCCGGCATTGCCGATCTTCAGCCGGACGCGCGCGGTGCGGTCGGCCACGTTCGGGAAGACCTGGGCATCGTCGATCCATACCGGCGACGTGGCGCGCAATTCCACCTTGCCGACGATGCCATTCCAGCTCATGCCGAGCGAATCGGACACGCTGTGCGAATCGGGCCGGTAGTTCATCAGCATGCGGTTGTCCACGCGCACCGTGATCCGGTGCCGCCCGGGCGCCAGCAGGCCCAGGTCGTAGGCGTGTTCGGCGACCAGGCTGCGGTTGCTGCCGATCTCGCGGTCGTCCAGCCACAGCGTGGAGCCCCAGCGCGGGCGTTCCATGTGCAGCACCACGCGCTTGCCGCGCCATGCGGCCGGCACGTCGATGTCGCGCTGGTACCAGGCCGCGCCCAGGTAATGGCGCGGCGGCTGCGACAGGAACGGCACCTTCACGTTGCCCGGCTGCGTATAGGCCTTGTAGTCCTCGCGCTGGTGCCAGTCCTTGTCGTACAGCGACAGCACCCAGGGCGTCTTCGTGGAGATCTCGTCGCCGAAGCCCTGCGCGTTCAGGATGCCGGGCAGCGCGATCCTTTCGCCCAGCGCGCGGCCGTGCCAGCGCGCGGCGACACCCTCGTCGTTGCGGTCGAGGGCAAAGCGCCAGGTACCTGCAAGGTCGCGCACTTCGGTGGCATGCGCCGGCGCTGTCGCGGCGATCGCCGCGATGGTGAAGGAAACGGCGAGGGGAACGGCGTGGCGGGAGATCGGCGAGGAAGAATGTGTCATCGGCGGCAGGGCGGGTAACAGGACCGCGCATTATCGCCCGCGGCCGGGGCGCGACGGCCGTTCGGATGACAAGCAGTCAACAAGATGAGCAAGGCGCCGCCGCGGGACATGCGGGCCCTGGCGGAATGCTGGCATAGCGTCATCGCCATGATGAGTATTGATGTTGCTTATGCGCACAAAACGTTACATATAAAATACTTTATGACACATTCTGTTCGCCTTGGCGGTAACATATTGCCTTAGGTAAATTATCTGCCGGCAGGATTCGTGCCGGGACCAGCGGCGTCAGCCGAACAACAATGTCCAGCAAAATTCTCCGCCGTAACACGATCCTTGCGCTTGCCCTGCAAGCCGTCCTTGCCCAGGCCTTCGGGCAGGAAGAAGCCGCCGGCGACCTGGCCGCGATGCCGCTCGAAAGCCTGATGGGCGTGACGGTCGTCACTTCCGCCTCGCGTTTCGCCCAGCGCGTCAGCGATGCGCCGTCGGCCGTGTCGGTGCTCACCTCGCAGGACGTGCGCGAGCATGGCTGGCGCACGCTCGCCGCGGCGCTGGCCAGCCTGCCGGGCGTGTTCATTTCCGACGACCGCAATTACACCTACATCGGCGCGCGCGGCTTCCAGCGCCCGGGCGACTACAACAGCCGTTTCCTGCTGATGATCGACGGTGTGCGCGTCAACGACAGCGTGTACGACCAGGCGTCGATCGGCACCGAGGGCCTGCTGGACATGGATCTCGTCGAGCGCATCGAATACGTGCCGGGCCCCGGCGCCGCCGTGTACGGCTCGAACACGATCTTCGGCGTGATCAACGTGGTCACCAAGTCGGGCAGTGCGCTGGCCGGGCCGCAGGTCGCCGTGGCCGCGGGCAGCAAGGGCGAGCGCCGCGGCCGCGCCAGCTATGGCTACCATGCGCAGGATGGCACCGACGTGCTCCTTTCCGTCAGCGGATTCACGCGCGACGGCGGCAACGTATACGCAGCCGAATTCGATACGCCCGACCAGAACAACGGCATTGCCGAGGGCCTGGATCATGACCACTCGCGCAGCGCGTTCGTGAAAGCCTCGCGCGGCCCGCTGTCGTTCAGTGCCGGCCACGTGACGCGCGAGAAGGGCGTGCCGACGGCATCGTTCGGCGCCGTCTACAACATGGCGAACCGGACGCGCGATGCGCAGAGTTTCGCCAGCCTCGGCTACACGAAGGATGTGTCGGACACGCTGGAGCTGTCCGCCCGCGCGGACTGGGGGCGCATCGCCTACGTGGGCACGGGCTCGTATCCCGACGACGAAGGCAATCCGCGCACCAACGTGGATGGGGCGCAGGCCTCGTGGTATGGGATGAACGCGACCGCCACGTACAGCGGACTGGCCGGGCACAAGCTGCTGGTCGGCGTGGATGCGCAGCGCAATGCAAGGCTCAAGCAATACAATTTCGACCTGGATCCCTACGAAGTGGCGATGGACGACCGCCGCGCGGTCAGCCGCGCCGGCGTCTTCATCGAGGACGAAGCGCGGCTCGCCTCCAGCCTGATCCTGAATGCCGGCGTGCGCTACGACCACGACAACATCACCGGCAGCCGCGTCAACCCGCGCGCCGCGCTGATCTGGCATGCCGGCGCGAAGGATACGCTGAAGCTGATCTACGGCACCGCCTACCGCTCGCCGAACGCCTACGAGCTGTACTACGACGTGGAGGCCTATGCGGAAGCGAATCCGCACCTGCGCGCCGAACAGATCGCAACAAGCGAACTGGTATGGGAACGGCAGCCGGATGCGTATACGAAGCTGTCGCTGTCGGCGTTCCACTACCGGCTCAAGGACCTGATCACGGAAACGCTGCGGCCGGACGGCATCCTCATGTTCGACAATACCGAGCGGGCTTCGGCCGACGGCGTCGAGCTGTCCGGCGAACGCCTGTTCGCCGGCGGCACGCGGGTGCGCGGCAGCTACACTTACCAGCACGCGGAAGACGAGGATGGCGCCTGGCTCGTCAACTCGCCGCGCCACCTGCTGAAGGTGAACGCCACCTGGGCCCTGCCGGGCGACGCGCTCCGCCTGGGCACGGAAGGGCAGTGCATGTCGCGCCGCCTGACGGAGAACGCCAGCACGGGCGGCTTCTGCCGGTGGAACGTCACGCTCGGTCCGGCCAGCCGCAACGGCAGGGTGGACTGGTCGGTCAGCCTGTACAACGCGACCGGCCGCCGCTACGAGGACCCGGCCGGCCCGGCCTTCGTGCAGGAAGCGATCGCGCGCGAGGGCCGTGTGGCGCTCGTCAAGATGGGCTATGCGTTCTGAATATCTTGCCGCCACGGCGCTGGCGCTGTTCGTCTGGGCGCTGCCTTGCCGCGCCCAGACGGACGGGTCCGTGCTGAAAGCCGCCTATATCTACAACATCGCCCAG
Source organism: Pseudoduganella sp. jia 12 (assembly GCF_055502675.1). Classification (NCBI taxonomy): domain Bacteria; kingdom Pseudomonadati; phylum Pseudomonadota; class Betaproteobacteria; order Burkholderiales; family Oxalobacteraceae; genus Pseudoduganella; species Pseudoduganella sp. jia 12. The sequence continues at coordinate 586,574 of NZ_JBUXKP010000002.1, read as the reverse complement.
TTCACGGTGTGGCCTGCGAACGCGGGCGCGCGGCCGTTGAACGTGTGCGTCGCCAGCGGCCACGCGCTGTGGCAAAGCCTGCGCCAGTTGCAGGGCAAGCCGGTGGGCGAGCGCAAGGTCGCCGTCGTCGAGCCCGCGGCCGGCATCGCCTGCGACGTGGCCGTGCTGCGCGCCGGCGCCGCGCGGCCGGCCCCTGACGGCGCCGGCACGCTGGCCGTCGTCGACGAACCGGTGACCGGTTACGCCGGGGCCGTGGCGCTCGTGGAGGAAGACCAGCGCCTGCGCTTCGATATCGACACCAGGGAAGCCGCGCGCGCCGGGCTGCGCTTCAGTTCGCGCCTGCTGCGCCTGGCAAGGAACGTCCGATGAAACTGCTCCCTTCCCGGGCCGGGCCGAAAGGCCGCATGCCGATCGCCGCGGCGCTGCGCAGCGGCCAGTTGCTGGCGGCCGTTGGGGCGCTGGTGATCGCCGGCGCCGTGCTGGTGGCCTACCAGCTGCTGGAGATCCGCCAGGCGCTGGCCGACGGCGCCCGCGTGCAGGCCGCCATCGTGGCCGACAGCGTGACCGCGCCGCTGATGTTCGGCGACCGCGAGTCGGCGCAGGAAACGCTGCGCGCGTTCCGCTACGCCCAGGGCCTGAAGGCGGTGGGCATCTATGACCGGGATGGCCGCCGTTTCGCGGAATTCTCGTACCCGGACAGCCGCCTGCCGCTGACGCTGCAAGCCGCCCTGGGCGAGCGCGACGGCCGCATCGTGGTGACGGACACGGTGCGCTACCGCGGCAACGTGATGGGACACACGGTGCTGCACGTGGGTACCGACCGGCTGCGCGGGGCGATGCTGCGCTACGTGGGGCTGCTGGTGGTGGCTTCGCTGGGCGCGATGCTGGTCGTGGCCACGCTGGGCCGCACCACGCGCGCACGGGTGGCCGCCGCCGAGCGCAAGCTCGACTACATGGCGCACACCGACCACGTGACGCAGCTGCCGAACCGGCACGCCACCTATGCGCGGCTGGAAGGCGCACTGGAGGAGGCCGCCGCGGCCGGCGCGCAGGTGGCGCTGCTGCTGGTGGACCTCGACAATTTCAAGATCGTCAACGACACCGCCGGCCACGCGGCCGGCGACGAACTGCTCACGAAGGTGGCGGCCGCGCTGGCCGGCGCGGTGCGCACGACGGACCTGGTGGGCCGCATCGGCGGCGACGAATTCGCCATCATCGTGACGCCGGTGCCGAATCGCGCCTGTGCGGTGGCGATCGCCGACAAGGTCACGCAGGCGCTGCGCCATCCGTTCGCCGTGGAAGGAGGCGAGTTCTTCGCGACCGCCAGCGTGGGCGTCTGCCTGTATCCGGACGACGCGTCGACGATGAGCGAACTGGTGTCCAGCGCCGACACGGCGCTGTACCACGCCAAAGAGTCGGGGCGCAACCGGCTGGCCGAGTTCGTGCCGGCGATGACGGCCGCCACGCAGCGCCGCGCCATGCTCGAGCGCGAGCTGCGCCGGGCGATCGACGGTGGCCAGCTGGCCGTGCATTACCAGCCGCAGTTCGATTGCGCCAGCGGCGCGCTGCTCGGCGTGGAAGCCCTGCTGCGCTGGCGCCACCCGGAACACGGGCCGATCTCGCCGGCGGAATTCATCCCGATCGCCGAAGAGAGCGGCCTGATCGTGGAGCTGGGCAGCTGGGTGCTGCGGCACGCCTGCGCCGAAGTGGCGCACTGGCAGCGCGCCGGCGGGCCGGCCCTGGCGCTGGCCGTCAACATGTCCGCGCGGCAGTTGCGCGAGCCGGGCTTCATCGAGGAGGTGCAGCGCGCACTGGCCGCCAGCGGCCTGGCACCGGGCCAGCTGGAGCTGGAACTGACGGAGAGCGTGCTGATGGAAGACGTGTCCGGCGCTGTCGCGTTCATGCAGGCCGTGCGTGCGCTCGGCGTGCGCCTGGCGATCGACGATTTCGGCACGGGTTACTCGTCGCTGTCCTACCTGCAGACGTTCCCGATCAACCAGCTGAAGGTGGACCGCAGCTTCGTGCAACTGCTGCCGCAGCGCGGCGAAACCATCATCCACGCCGTGCTGGCGCTGGCCCGCGGCTTCGGGTTGACCGTGGTGGCCGAGGGCGTCGAGGAACCGTGCCAGCTGGAATGGCTGCGCGACGCCGGCTGCGACGTCGTGCAGGGCTACCTGCTGGGCATGCCGATGGCCGCGGACGCGTTCAAGGCGCGCTTCCTGGCACCCGTCGCGGCGTAATGCCCGGGCGCCATTAGGACTCCTTGACATGGCGCCGCGGCCGCACTACGCTGCGGCATGGACATTACCCCAGAGACGCCGTGGGACGCGACCCCGGACCTGTCGGCCCGCGTCGTCACCGCGATCGCCCGCCTGGCCAGCGTGATGCGGGCCGGCATGTGGGCCGCTTCCACCGCCGAGCATCTCAATCCGGCGCAAGCGGAAATCGTGCAACTGCTGCACCGCCGCGTGCGCGGCATGCGGTTGTCGTGGCTGGCGCAGCAACTGTCGATCTCCACCGCCAGCGCCAGCGATTCCGTGGCCGCGCTGGTTGCAAAAGGCTACGTGCGCAAGACCCGGGCCGCCGACGACGGCCGCGCCACCGCGCTGCTGCTGACGCCCGAGGGCGAGCAACTGGCCGGGCGCCTCGAGGGCGCGCTGGACTTCGCCGACGACGCCGTCTCGGCGCTCCCTCATGCGCTGCAGGTGGCCTTGCTGACGGGCCTGTTCAAGACGATCGCCGAACTGCAGAAGACCGAACGCTTCCCCGAACTGCGCGCCTGCCTGTCGTGCCGCCACTTCGAACCGAACAGGTTCCCCGGCGCCGACGCCCCGCACCACTGCGCCCTTGTCGGCGCGCCGCTGCCGATCGCCTTCCTGCGCATCGACTGCGCCGAACACGAACCCGCCGACCCTATCGCCGCCCAGCGCAACTGGCTAACCTTCGCGTGAATCACCAGTGCCGCGGCCGCGCTCACCGCTTACTGCCGAACTCGTGTCCACCATGGGGCCAGGCCTTTTTTCGGACACGAACTCGACACTAAGTGGCAGGGAAAAAGCTCAGCCCGTGTCCGATTTCGGGGTTGACCCCAGGGCGGACACGGGGTGGGCCGTCGCGGCGGACAGCGCGACAGCGGAGGTCAGTGCCTGGACGACGACGCCAGCAGGCCCGCCGGCCTGCGCGTGCCGGGTACGGGCGCCGGGGAGCCCGCGGCTGCATCCCCGCCGATCCGGAACACCGCCACCGCCTCGGCCAGCCTGCGTGCCTCCTCCTTCATCGACTCGGAAGCCGCGGCCGCCTGTTCGACCAGTGCCGCATTCTGCTGCGTCACCGCATCCATCTCCACCACGGCCCGGTTGATCTGCTCGATGCCGGCCGACTGCTCGTTGCTGGCCGCGGAGATCTCGGCCATGATGTCCGTGACCCGCTGCACGCTGGCGACGATTTCGCCCATCGTGGCGCCGGCCTCGCCAACGAGCTGGCTGCCGGCTTCGACCTGCCCGGTGGAGGCGCCGATCAGTTCCTTGATTTCCCTGGCCGCGGCAGCCGAGCGCTGCGCCAGCGCGCGCACCTCGGAAGCGACGACCGCGAAGCCGCGCCCCTGTTCGCCGGCGCGCGCCGCTTCCACCGCGGCGTTCAGTGCCAGGATATTGGTCTGGAACGCGATGCCGTCGATGACGCTCGTGATGTCGCCGATCCGGCTGGCCGAGGCACGGATCTCGTCCATCGTGCCGACGACGCGGCCAATGATGTCGCCGCCGCGCGCCGCCACTTCCGACGCGGCCCCGGCCAGCGTATTGGCCTGGCGCGCATTGTCGGCGTTCTGCTTCACGGTGGACGCCAGCTGCTCCATCGACGATGCCGTCTCTTCCAGTGCGCTGGCCTGCTGTTCGGTGCGGGACGACAGGTCCTGGCTGCCGGTCGCCACCTCGGCCGCTGCCGTGGCGATGACGTCGGTACCCTGGCGCACCGTGGCCACCGTGGCGGCCAGGTTCTCGTTCATGCGGCGCAGCGCGCGCAGCAGTTCGCCCATCTCGTCGCGCGACGCGGCATCGATGCGGCTGGTGAGATCGCCCGCCGCCACCGTGTTGGCCACGCCGAGCGCCTGCCCGACCGGCCCCGTGATCGAGCGCGTGATCCACCATGCCACCAGGGCCGCCAGCGCGACGGCGATGAAGCCCAGGATCCACATCAGGTTGCGCGTGCTCGTATAGGTAGCCTCCGCCTGCTCGGCAGCGGCCGTGCTGATCTGCTTCTGCAACGCCGCCTGCTCGCGGGTGGCCTGCTTCAGGCGCGCCAGCAGGGGCCGCATCTCGCCCACGAGGTAGGCGCGCGCCGCGTCGGCGGCCCCGCTGTTGACGTGGCCGATCAGCGTGTCCTGCGCGGCGGCGTACCGGTCGGTGTCCGCGCGCATCTGGCGCAGCAGGTCGCGCGCTTTCGGATCCTGCAGCGTGGCCTCGAGCTCGCGCATCACGTCGTTGATCGCCTGCCGCGACGCCATCACCTCGGCATGCTGCTGGCGCCGGTCTTCGGGATGGTCGTTCAGCATCATGTTGCGCAGCGCAATGGCGATGTCGTTCACTTCTTCCAGCATGCGGCCGGTCGCCTGGATCTTCGGCATGCGGTTGTTCACGATCTCGCCAGTGCCGGTGTTCACCCGCGACAGCATGGCGTTCGACAATTGCACCATCGCAATCAGCATCACGCACACGATCGCAAAGCCGAGCGCCAGCCGTTTTCCGATGGTGAGATTCGCTATAGTCATCGTCGTCTCCTTGTGATCAGGTTTCGGGCCGCTGCCGCCGGCTTTCGTGCCGCCAGTTATACCGTAGTGAAAGCATGGCTGGCGCACAAAGAACTTTGCAGTCGCGGGAAACGATGGTAAAAGCTGGAAGGCCAAATTCGTGTTGGCGTTTTCGTAACCTTTTCGTCCAGGACATCCATGAAACCAAGCATCACCCCGGACATTGCCCGCCGCTTCGACCTCGTCGGCCTGGGCGAATGCATGGTCGAGTTCAATGCCACAGAGCCGCTGGCACACGCGCAGCGGTTCGCCAAGGCGTATGGCGGCGACGTGCTGAACGCGCTGGTCGCGGCGGCGCGGCAGGGCGCGCGCACGGCATTCGCCAGCCGGGTGGGCGACGACCCGTTCGGCGCCGGCCTGCGCGCCGCGTGGGAAGAAGAAGGGATCGACGTTTCGCACGCGCCGCTGGTGCAGGGTGAAAACGGGGTGTATTTCATTTCGCTCGATGCGCACGGCGAACGGTCGTTCACGTACCGCCGGGCCGGCAGCGCCGCGTCGCAGCTGGCCGCCGCCGATATCGATGCGGCGTTCATCGCGTCGGCCCGCTGCATCCTGCTGTCCGGCATCACGCAGGCCATTTCGCCGGGTGCCCGTGCCGCCACGCTGGCCGCGGCCCGCATCGCCCGCGAACACGGCGTGCTGGTGGCCTATGACCCGAACTACCGCCCGCGCTTGTGGAATGACGAGGATGCCGCCCGCGCCGCCTGTGCCGAGTTGCTGCCGTATGTCGACATCCTGGTCCCGAGCCTGCCCGCCGATGGCGCCATCCTGCCCGGCCCGCCGCAGGCGCTGGTGGAGCATGTGGTGGTCAAGCATGGGGAAGAGGGCTGCGAAGTGTGGCTGCGCGGCGAGCGCACGGCGGTGCCGGCGGTGGCCGCGAACGTGGTCGATACCACCGGCGCCGGCGATGCGTGGAATGGCACCTATCTCGCCGCCGTGCTGCGCGGCGAGGCGCCCGCCGACGCCGCGCGCCTCGCCAATCGCGTCGCCGCCGCCAAGCTGGCGCACCGCGGCGCGATTCCGCCGCGGGATTTTTTTACGCCGTCGACCTGACCGGCGCCGCCGTCACCGCCACGCCGCGCACGCAATTGCGCCCGCTCCGCTTGGCTACATAGAGCTGCGCGTCGGCCGCCTCGACCAGCATGTCCGGGCGGTCCGGCGCATCCGGGTCGAGCGCCCGCACCGCGGCGATGCCGAAGCTGGCGGTGGCCGTCACGAACTGGCCCAGCTCCACGGCGCTGCCGGTGCTGCCGAACGCGTGGCGGATCCGTTCGGCGAGCGCACGGGCGCCGTCCAGGTCCGTTTCGGGCAACACCATGAGGAATTCCTCGCCGCCATAGCGCACCACGCTGTCGACGGTTTCGCGCGTCATCGCCAGCAGCAGGCCGCCGAATTCGTGCAGCACATGGTCGCCCGCCGCGTGGCCATACGTGTCGTTGATGCGCTTGAAGTGGTCGATGTCGCACAGGATCACGGACAGCGCCGTGCCGTAGCGCCGCGCCCGCGCCAGCTCGGCATCGAGCAGTCCCCGCTGCAGCACGCGGCGGTTGAAGCAGCCCGTCAGCGGGTCGCGGTCCGCCAGTTGTTCGAGCAGGATGGCGGAGCGGTATTGCTCGCGCTGCGCGAGATGGAACCGGCGCGCGCCGATATAGCCGAGCGTATTGCCGAGCATGAGCAGCAGCACCAGCGCCACCTGGTCGTCCATCCTGAGGGTGCCCTGGACAAGGAGCATCACGCAGAACACGGCCGACGAGCCGCAGGCGATCCATACCGCGTAGATGAACCGGTTCGGGATATTGACGTAGACGGCCATCAGGATCAGCGCCTGCGACATCACGTTCCACGTCATGGCGGCGGGCTGGTACCAGCACAGCACCATGAACACCGCCAGGCCGATGATTTCGACGCTGCAGGCCGCCAGCACCGTCACGCGCACCGATTCGGGCCGGCGCGTGATCGCCAGCAGGCCGGCGCCCGCCACCAGCGCCACGAGCACGCGCAGCGCGATCATCACGCCGGCCGTGGTCGTCGGGCCCAGTGTGGCCACGTCGGTGGCGCCGAACGCCACGTAGAACGCGGCGCAGAAAATCAGGCTGATCTTCAGCTGGGCGGAACGCTCGGGCAGGTGGTGGCGGTTGAAGCGGTCTTCGGCGGCCGCGTCCGCGAACTCCGCGCGCTGGCGGTCGATCTCGAGGCGGGGATGGGGCAGGTCGCGGTGCGGCACGGGGTCTTTCAGGCATGAACGATGCGCACCGGACGTGCGTAACGCCCCGGCATTGTACATTTAAATTCTTGTAAGTATCAATCTGTCATGCACTCCCGGTTTCGCCGCGCGCCGAAAGGGGAGGCCAGGGATGCCGGCGCCGTGCGCGCCATGAAAAACGGGCCGTCCAGGGACGGCCCGCCGGGAGCGCGGCGCTGCGTTGCGCCGCGACGGTCAACCCGTCATCAGAACTTGTACCGCGCGCCCAGCATGTAGCGCGGGCCGCCCTGCGTGGCGGTCAGCACCATGTTCTTGGTGCGGCCATGCACGCGCTGCGTTTCGTCGTTCAGGTTGATGCCTTCGAACTGCAGGGTCAGGTTCTTGGTCAGGTTGTAGCCGATCGACAGGTCGACCTGGCCATACGGTTCCACGTACTGCGGATTCGGCCCCGCCTGGTCGGTGACCGAGGACAGGAATTCGTCGCGCCAGTTGTACGCGGCACGGATCGACCACTTGTCGTTCTCGAAGATACCGATCACGTTGGCCGAATCGGACAGGCCGACCAGGGCGAACTGGTTGCCCGAGCCCGCGTTGTCGAAGCTCAGGTTCGACTTCACGTACGTGTAGTTGGCCTGGATGCCGAAGCCGCTGGTGCCGAACATGTGCTGCCAGTTGACTTCCGCGCCTTTCACGTTGGCCGACTTTTCGTTGACGAACGACGTGATCTGATACTGCACGGCCGGATTCCCCGCGATGCCCGAGATGGTGCCGGTCTCGTTGCCCAGCGCGTTCGGCGCGCCCCGCACCACGCCCGGCTGGCCGGCGTAGTTGCGGAAGATGAAGTTGCGGATGCAGGTGGTGTCGGTATTGATGCAACCCGATGCCAGCGCCGCGTTCCAGTAGGCGCCGCCCACCGGCGTCGTCACGTTCGGCGACGCTTCCATGTTCACGCTCTGGCCAGCGTAGTTCGACAGGGACTTGTGGAACAGGCCCAGCGACACGGTGCTCTGCTGCGAGTAGTACCACTCGGCCGACAGGTCCAGGTTCTTCGACTTGACCGGTTCCAGCGCCGGGTTGCCGCGGGTGCCCGTACCATAGTTGATGTTGCCGGTCGGGTTGATGTTCGTGCCGCCCTGGATCTGGTCGTAGCGCGGCCGGCCGATCGTCCAGCCATAGCTGGCGCGAACCTTGAAGTCGTCACGCACGTTCATGTCCCAGTCCAGGCTCGGCAGGAAGTGGTGGTACTTGCCCTTCAGGCTCGTGAAGTCCTTGCCCGAGAAGACGAACGGCAGCTCGTTCTGCGCCACCCAGTTCACGCCGGCCACGGTCTGCGACAGCGCGGTCGACAGCACGTCGGTCTTTTCGTAGCGGAAGCCAATGCCTGTGTGCATCGGCATCGCCGTATCCCATTCGGTATTCAGCTGGAAGTACAGCGCGCGGCTCTTTTCCGTCGTGCGGCGGTCGTAGTCCGGATTGGACAGGCTCGGCAGGTACAGGGACGGCTTGCCGGTCGCATCCGATACGCGCTGGCGCATCGCGGCGAAGTCGAACAGGTGGATCTGCTGGAACAGGGCCGGGTTGTCGTGGCCGCCCAGCTTGTCGAAGTACTGGCCCAGCGAATCCGGGCGGAACATCGATTGCGGGTAGTCGGCCGGCGACGTGGCGCCGCCCCACGAATCGCTCTGCACCTGCTGGAAGGCCGAGCGGTTCTTCACGTTGGTGAGCGACAGGCCGAAGTTCAGCTCCGACGCTTCCCACAGTTTCAGGCGGCCGCCGGCCTGGGCCTGGTCGATCTCCATCCGCTGGTAGCCATCCTGGAACCACGAACCGGACACCTGCATCGGCGCGCGGTTGAAGTCGGCGCCTTCGATCGACAGCACCGGCATTTCGTTGTCGAACAACACGCGAGTATTGCCGCGGCTGAAGCTGACGGTGGCCAGGTCGTTGTTCGAGCCGAACGGGCTGTCCTTCTGCGATACGGCGGTGGAGTGGTGCGCGTCGAACGTCAGGCGCAGATCATTCGATACCTTCCACTGCGTGTTGAAGCCGAGCGACTTGTTCTCGGACTTGGTGGCGAAGTCGCCGCCATTCATCGCGATATCCTGGTTGGCCACGTTCTCCTGGTAGAAGATCGGCGCCGCCACCGGGCCATCGGTCCAGCTGGAGACGGACGGACCGTGGTTGAACCAGGCCGACAGCTCGTGGTACTTGGTCTGCACCTTGTTCAGCGAGTACGTGTAGTCCAGCGTGGTGGTCAGGTCCTTGTTCGGGCGGAACTGGAACGTCAGCTGGCCGTTCGTGCGCTGGCGCTGCGAACCGCGCATGAAGTACGAGATATTCTGCGGCACGGAATACACGTCGCTGCCGTCCGGGCGGTTCGTGATGTTTTCCGAGCCGGGCGCGCCGGGCAGGGGGATCACGCCGGTGACGCCGGTCTGCGTGGCCGTGTACGGGCCTTTCCAGCCATTGGTGATCTGCGCCTGGTTCACGCCCAGGTTGCGTTCCTGGTAGCTGGCGCTGACCGACACGCCGAACATGCCGTCGGCCCACGTGGTGCTGTAGATGCCGGACACTTCCGGGGTGTACGAGCGCTTCGCCGCGTCTTCCTGCGGCAGGTTGTCGTTCGACGTGTCGTACACCAGCTTGCCGCCGATGCTGGCCATGTTGCCCAGTTCCAGCGGACGCGCCGTCATGATGTTCAGCGTGGCGCCGATGCCGCCCGGCGGCGTGTCGGCGCGCGAGCTCTTGTACACCTGGATCTGCGACACGGCTTCCGACGCCAGGTTCGAGAAGTCGAATGCGCGGCCGGCCAGGTCGCCCAGGTTCGACGTCGGCATCTGGCGGCCGTTCAGCAGCACCATGTTCAGGTCCGGACCCACGCCGCGCACGGTCACTTGCGAGCCTTCGCCGCGGTTGCGGTCGATCGACACGCCGGAAATGCGCTGCAGCGATTCGGCCAGGTTAGTGTCGGGGAACTTGCCGATGTCGTCGGCCACGATGCCGTCGACGATACCGTCGGAATTGCGCTTCAGGTTCAGCGTCGACTGCATCGAGGCGCGGATGCCCTTGACGACGACGGTGGCTGGTGCGCTCGAATCGGCCACGTTGCCGGCGACATTGCCGGCGACTTCCTGGGCCGACGGGCCCGTTGCGGCCTGCGCGACGGCCGGAGCGGCCTGCGTGGCGTCCTGCGCGAAGGCAGGGGCCATCAGCGTGGCGCAAGCCCCGGCGACGGCGATGGCGATCAGGCGGTGCCTGGTATTGGGGGATGCATTGAGTTCCTTGGAACTCTTCAGACTGTACAGCACGGTGTCTCCTCTCTGATGTGGAACGCCGCGTCCCTGGGCGGTGGATGCGGCATCATTGGTCTTGCCAAATCACACGTCCCGTCGTTCCGATCACCGCGGGACTTCGTCGTGTCGCATGCTGTCTTCGCAACATTGCTCACATGACGTAATTTACGCAAGAGTAAGAAAATTACGGTAATTGGTCAATCGCGCGAACAAATAAAATTTCATCACGAAATGGTAAAAAACCCTGTTGTGGCAGGCATTTACGTTATCCCAAACCATTACATACGTTACGTAATCCTTTGGAAAACGGTTTCCAAGAAATCGTTTTCATAGCAAAATCAACGACTTCTGAAAACGTCTCCATCACTGTCTCGATGTTGCTGTTGCGCATTGGCGTGCCGGACTGCCCAGGCGCCGGCCGTCATGGCTGTTGCAAATTCTTCACAACATGCGGCATAAAACCAACGGTTTGTGGAAACGTGTCCATCGGCGGCCGAATCCAGGCCGGCCGCGCGGAGGATCGCGCGGCCTTTTTTTGGCGCGAGCCCCACCCGTGCTGCATAATCCGCCCACTGCAATCGACCCAGAACCGCCATGCCCGTTACCGGTGACCAGCAACTCCTGAAACAACTGAACCGGATGGCGCTGGTGCGCCAGGTCAGCGCACAGCCCGGCCTGTCGCGCGCGGCGCTCGCGGACGAGCTGCGCCTGACGAAATCCACCGTGAGCCAGCTGGTGCGCGAGCTGATGGATGAAGGCTGGCTCGCCGAGAGCGAACTGCTGGTGACGGGCGAAGTCGGGCGCCGCGCCACGCCGCTGCACCTGGACACGGGCCGGCTGGCGCTGATCGGCGCCGAAGTGGGGGTCGACGAGGCGCGCGTGCTGGCGACGAACCTGCTGGGCGAAGTGCTCGACGTGCGCGTCATCGACTACGACGACGCGCACGATCCCGCCTCCTGCATCCGGCTGACGGCGCAGGCGATGGTGCGCCAGGCGCGCCGGCTTGCCCGGCCGGCCGGCGGGGAAGCGCGGCGCGTGCTGGGCCTGGGCATCGGCCTGCATGGCGCCGTCGACGAGCACACGGGCTGCCTGCGCCACGCGCCGCACCAGGGCTGGCGCAATGTCGACGTGCGGGCCCAGGTGGAGGCGCATTTCGCCGGCACTGTGCTGCACGGCCTGCCGCTGTACATGCAGAACGAGGCAAACGTGGCGGCGCTGGCGGAGTTCGAGTTTTCCCGCGAAACGGCGGGCGATCCGCTGATCTACCTGTCGATCAGCTATGGCGTCGGTGCCGGCATCATCGTCAGCGATCGGCTGTTGACGGGCATGGGCGGCTTCGGCGGCGAAGTCGGCCACGCGATCCTGCAGGCCGACGGCCCGCGCTGCTCGTGCGGCCGGCGCGGCTGCGCCGATGCGCTGATCGGCCTGGCCGCGCTGCTGGGCGACGAACGGCCCAGCTACGCGGCGCTGGAGCGGCTGTACAAGCGGGTGGCCGACGGTGCCCCGTCGACCTGCGCCGCCGTGGCGGCGGCCGGACACCAGCTGGGCATCCTGCTGAACAACCTGTGGGCGGGCTTCGACCCGATGGCGATCGTCATCGGCGGCCCGGCGCTGCGCCTCGGCGACGCGCTGATCGGGCCGGCGCGGCAAACGCTGGCCGGCTACGCGCAGGCGGCGCTGCTGACGCCACCGGAAATCCGCACGTCGCACTTCGGCATCGACGCCGTGGCCGTGGGCGCCGCCGCGCTGGCGCGCTACCGGCTCACCCGCCCGCTGGACCTGCAAACGCTGGAACGGCGCACGGCGCGCGGATCGTAGGCGGGTCTCTGACACTTTAGCTGGTGTCGGACACTTTTTTCCGGATGCCTTTCCCGGAAAAAGGTGTCGGACACCGTTCTCGCATGCGCTGGCACCGGGCTGCCGAACACCGGTGTCCGACACATTTTCCGGATGAGACGCCCGGAAAAATGTCCGGAAGGAGAGAGGGCCTGCAGGCCCCCTCTGTTACGCAGGCAAGGAGCCGTGCTCCTTGAAACCCCTGCTCCACCACCAGGCGCGGCGTTCGCTGGACCGCACAGCGAAGAAGGGCGCTGGCGACCAGAAATCGGCGGGCTCGCACGCGATTTTCCCAGTCATGCCAAACTAGCCGTCCCGACGGCCGCGCCATGGCGGCCATCACCGCACAGGAGAGCGATCGCATGACTGAAAACACGAAATACGTACCCCCTGATGTCTGGACCCCGCCAACGGCGGCCGGCGGCACCTTCGGCAGCATCAACCGCCCGGTGGCCGGTGCCACGCACGACAAGGCGCTCCCGGTCGGCGAGCACCCGCTCCAGCTGTATTCGCTGGGCACGCCGAACGGCCAGAAGGTGACGATCCTGCTGGAGGAACTGCTGGCGCTGGGGCACACCGGCGCCGAATACGATGCGTGGCTCATCCGCATCGGCGACGGCGAACAGTTCGGCAGCGGCTTCGTGGAAGCCAATCCGAACTCGAAGATCCCGGCTCTCGTCGACCGCAGTGGCGACGTGCCGCTGCGCGTGTTCGAATCCGGGTCGATCCTGGTCTACCTGGCCGAGAAGTTCGGCGCCTTCCTGCCCATGGAAATCCGCGCGCGCACGGAAACGCTGAACTGGCTGTTCTGGCAGATGGGATCGGCACCGTTCGTCGGCGGCGGCTTCGGCCACTTCTTTGCCTATGCGCCGGAAAAGCTGCAATACCCGATCGACCGCTATGCGATGGAAGCCAAGCGCCAGCTCGACGTGCTGGACCGCCAGCTGGCGGTACACCGCTTCGTGGCGGGCGACGACTACACGATCGCCGACATGGCGATCTGGCCATGGTATGGCCTGCTCGCGCTGGGCGAACTGTATGGAGCCGGCCAATTCCTGTCGGTGCAGGAATACACGAACGTGCGGCGCTGGGCGGAAGAGGTGGCGGCGCGCCCCGCCGTGCAGCGCGGGCGCCGCGTGAACCGGCTGCAGGGCGAGCGCCAGGTGCCGGAGCGGCACAGCGCCGCCGATCTCGACTGACGATCGCCGGCAAAAAAAACGGGCGCCGAGGCGCCCGTTTTGAATGATTCAAGCGGCGATCAACGCTTGGAACGGCGGCGCGCGGCGAAGCCGACCACGGCCATGCCCAGCCCCAGCATCGCGTAGGTCGACGGTTCCGGCACGGCCGACACCGTGGCATTGACGATCGTCTGCGAACCGGTGGACTCGAACTTGGTGAAGTCGTAGCGGGTCACGATCGCGTTGTTCGTGTCTGCCGCGTAGCTCACCATTTCCGCCGCACGGTTCAGCACCGCCTTGCCGGCAGGGTTGTTGACGCTCCAGTCGAAGTACAGCTGGCCGGTGGTGGCCGTCAGGTTGCTGTCATCGCTGTAGACTTCCCACAGCGCCAGCTGGAATGCCAGGCTGTCGGTCTTGGCGGCGGCGGTGTCGCCGGTGATGCCCGAATAGAAGTTGGAATACAGGCGCGCGACGGTGTCGTTGTTCTTGAAGAGCGTGAATTCACCGCCGTTGCTGTAGGCGCCCCTCGAATCGCGCTGCATTGGCGTGACCGGATCGACGCACAGTGCCAGGAAGACGCTGCTGCCATCGGTGACATCGTACGTCTGCAGGCTGATCGGCTTGGCGCCCTGGCCGAAGTAGGCAGCGGCAGTAGCGCGGACGCCACTCGCGTGGGTGCTGACCGTGGCGGCACCCGCCGTGGACAGGATGGCGGCGCCGAGCGCGAAGGCGGACAGTTTCAGGATAATGTTTTTCATGGTCTTGGTTTTCTTCTGTAATGTGCCGGCTGCGCCGGCACGGGATTCATGGTTCGTCAATGGCCGGCTCAAGCGGCCAGCGGGGATTGTCCGATCAGCTCGGCCATGTTCAGGCCATCGATGCCGGCGGCGGCCACGTCGCCCGCCGCCACGTTGAAGTACACGTCCGTCATCGACACTTCCTGGCCGTTGACGGTGGCGCTGCTGCGCTCCAGGTGCAGGTTGCCGTTGGCATCGAGGAACGGCAGTTCCTCGAACGACACCGCCAGCGAGGTCACGCCCGCCTGGGCCAGCGAGACCAGCTCGCCCGCGTCGGTGATGCCGTTGCTGTTGGCGTCCTGCCACAGCGTCAGCGCACCGAACTGCGCATCGTCGGCCGTCACGAAGCCGTCGCCGTTGCTGTCGAACGAAGCGAGTTTCGCAAAACCGCTGCCCTTGCTCGCGCCGCCGAACAGTTCGGCAATGCTGTCGATGCGGCCGTTGCCGTTCGCATCGATCGCCAGGAAGGCGTCGCTCGACGACAGCCAGCCCGACTTGATCGCATTGCCGGTGCCGAGCAGGTCGAACCTGCCGCCGAAGTCCTCGCGGGCGATCGTGTGGATGCCGTCGCCGTTCAGGTCGATGGCGATCGGCGTGATCGCCGCATCCCAGCTCATGTCGTTCTCGCCGGAGGAAAGGAACGTGGCGTCGGTCTGCGTCAGGCCCGTCTTGCTCACGCCGTCGCCCTTGACGTCGCTGTCGAGGTAGTCGTTCCTGCCCGCGTCCTTGGCACCCCACTTCCAGTCGTTCATTGCATACGTGAGGCCCTTGGCGTCCGTGAACTTCACGTTGGTCTTGTCGAACTTCAGGTAGTAGCTGCCCGGATCGAGTTTGCTGAACAGGTAGCTGCCGCTGCTGTCGGTCGTCGTGGACGCGACCAGCTTGTTGCTGGCGGCGTCATACAGCATGACCTTGATCTTGCCGATGCCTTCCTCGCCCTTGTCCTGCACGCCGTTGTGGTTCGCATCGCGCCACACCTTGTCGCCGATGCTGGCCTTGCGGTACAGGCCCGCGTCCAGGTCGGTCTTCTGCTCGCCGGTGGCCAGCTTGAACACGCCGCTGCCCGCGATGGTCGACGAAGCGGAGAGGTTGGTGAAGTCGGAGTCGGTCTTGTCCGAACCCACGTTCGCCTTCGTCGTGTAGTAGCCGTTCGGCCGCGTCACTTCCACGCTGTACGAACCGGCGGCCAGCTTGTCGAACGCGTAGCTGCCATCGGCCTTGGTGACGGTGGTGCCCTTCAGCACATGGTTCGCGTCGTACAGCTTGACGGTCACGCCGCCGATGCCGCATTCGTTCGCATCCTGCACGCCGTCGAAATCGCTGTCTTCCCACACGGTGCTGCGGACGCTCGCCTGCGTCAGGCCGGCGTCGAGCGACTTCTGCGTTTCGCCCGCCCTGACCGTCACGGTGCCCAGGTTGCCCCTGGCGTCGGCATTGCTGTCGTACGAGCTGTTCGTGGCGTACTGCTTCGTCACGCCATAGCCGTCCGGCGTCTTCATGCTCACGCTGTAGGTGCCGGCCGCCACGTTGAACTTGTAGTTGCCGTTCGCGTCGGTCTTCGTGGTGGACACCACGTCGCCGTTCGCGTTCGTCAGCGTCATGACCACGCCGGCCACGCCGCATTCGCCGCTGTCCTGCACGCCGTCGGCATCGCTGTCGAGCCACACGCGGTCGCCGATCGTCGCCGTCTGCGCCACGCCGGCGTCGAGGGTGGTGTTGTTTTCGCCGGAAGCCAGCGTCACCTTCTGCGACAGGCCATTGGCGTCGATGTCGGAATCGAGCGCATCGTTGCCGCCCGCGTTCTGCTTCGTGATCGTGTAGCCGGACGTCAGTTGCGCCGTGTCGAACTTCACGCTGTAGGTGCCCGGCTTCAGGCCGGTGAACGCGTATTCGCCGTTCGCGTTCGTCGTGGCGGAGGCGATCGACTTGCCGTCCGCGTCGAGCAGCGTGACCTTGGCGCCCTTGATGCCGCTTTCGCCCGCTTCCTGGATGCCATCGCCATCGCAGTCGAACCACACCTTGTTGCCCAGCGAGGCGGCGCGATACAGGCCGGCGTCGGCCGGATCGATCGTTGCGCCGGCCTTCACGGCAAACGTGGCGGACACGCCGCTGGCGTTGACGTCGCTGTCGACCGCGTCGTTGCTGCCCGTGTTCTGGCTGGTGAACGTGTAGCCGGCCGGCTTGGCCACCTGCACCGAGTAGTTGCCGGCCGCGGTGGTGAAGCTGTAATTGCCCTTGTCGTCCGTCGTGGTGGTGGCGACCGTATTGCCGGCCGCGTCGCGCAGCGACACGGTCGCGCCTGCGATGCCGGTGCTGCCGTCGTCCTGCAGGCCATTGCCGTTGGTGTCTTCCCAAACGGTGCTGGCGATCTTGCCGGTCTGCATGTTTGCCGGTGCCTCGAACACGGCGTCCTCGCCGGAGGAGAGTGTCACCTGCGCGGTGCTGCCGTTGCCCGAGGCGAACGTCACGCCTTCGGGCAGGGTTGCCGCGTCGAATTTCAGGCTGTACGTGCCCGGTTTCAGGTCGCCGAACTTGTAGTGGCCCTCGGCATCGGTGGACGCCTGCGCAACCACCTTGCCGTTCGCGTCGAGCAGGGAGACCGAGACATTGGCGATGCCGACTTCGTCCGCGTCGAGCTTGCCATCGCGGTCCGTGTCGTTCCACACGGTGCTGGCAACGCTGGCATAGCGATACAGGCCGGCGTCGGCGCTGTCGTAGACGTCGCCCTTGGCGACCGTGAACGCGTCGGTCTTGCCGCCGGCATCGATGTCGCTGTCGACGGCGCGGTTGGAACCGGCGTTCTTTTCGGTCGCGACATAGCCTTTCGGCGCGGTCAGCGCCACGGTGTAGGTGCCGGTACCGATCTCGAACTTGTACTGGCCGTCGGCGTTGGTCGTGGTGGTGAGGATGACGTTGCCGGCCGCGTCGCGCAGGTCCACGGCCACGTTGGCGAGGCCGGCTTCGCCGCTGTCCTGGATGCCGTTGCCGTTATCGTCTTCCCACACGGTGTCGCCGATCGTGGCCAGCGTGGGCGCGCCGCTGCCGGGCGGCGTCACTTCCGGAACGGGCACCTTGAACGACAGGTAGTTCGTATCGATGCTGGTATCCCGCGCGCCGGTGCCCACCATGCCGCCGTCGTCGCGCACGTGGAAGCCCAGTTCGACGATGCCGCCGGAGGTCTCGCTCGGCACGAATGCCAGCTTGCCTGCCTTGATATCGGCGGTGGAAATCTCGCTGCCCGTCGCGACCGCTTTGCCATCCAGCAGGATCTTGCCGTCCGCCGGCAGCGACTTGATGATGATGGACTTGAATGCATCGCCTTCGACGGCGTCCTCGAAGCCGAAGTCGGCAGTGCCGAGCACCACGGGGTCGTGGTTTGCCAGGTCGAAGTCGCGGTCGGCGCCGGTGGGGGCGTCGTTGACCGGGTCGATCACCACGCGCAGTTCGAGGGAGAAGAAATAGCCTTCATCGTCCTCGACCATGAACTGGTAGGTGGTGAACCCGCCATTGTAGTTTTCCTTCCAGTCGCCCGGCCGGATGTAGATCTCGTCGGTGCCGACCAGGCCCAGCAGCGGGCTGTCGCCCCAGACGGTCGAGCCGTCCGGAAGGGCGGTTGACACATCGATGATCGCCATGTCGTCGGATGCGGTGTAGCCGGCTGCCTTCAGGATGTCGCGCATGGACAGCGTGACGGACGTGTCTTCATCGACGTGGACGGTACTTTTAAGGGATAAATCGCTCATGCAGTATGTGCTCCAATGCCAGCCCCGCGCATGTCATGGATGCGGTGGCGGACGGGTTGCCCCCGGGGCGCAGTACAGATATTGGGTACAGCCTGTGCCGGGAAGAAAAGTCGATCGGCTGTTTTGATGCCAATCAGATACATATGTTGTTCATTGTATAGTATTTTGATCTGTGTAGTACCAATAGTAAATAAATGTTTGGAAGTTATAACGAAAGTTTCATTCGATATAACGAATGCTGTTGTAATTCGAACGTCCTGGACAGTCAGGGGGCGCCGCGGCGGCATGCCTTGACGAAATGTCATCGGCCGGTCATCATGCGATCCCGATCCCCAGCTGATCCATTCATTCACTGAACCCATGGCACTCCTGACCGTTACCGAAGCCTCGCGCCTGGCGCGGCGCAGCCGCGCTTCCATCTATCGCGACCTGGAGAAGGGACGGCTCGACAAGGTATTCACGGCCGACGGCACGCTCAAGATCGATTCGGCCGCGCTGGCGCGGGCCTACGGCGAGATCGGCCGCCGCGAGGCGCAGGGTGCGCCCGGCGCGTCGCCGGCGGCGACGGACAAGGCGATCCAGGCCGTGCTGCGCCAGGTCGACGGCGGGGCGGCGGATGACAAGGATCGGGAAGCGGCGCGGGAAGCGGCAATGGAAGTGGCCATGCTGCGCGAGCGGCTGGCGGCCTGCGAGCAGCGCATGGCCCTGCTGGAGCGGATCGCCCAGCTGGAAAAGGCCACGCGGCAGGCGGCCGACGTGACGTGGCGCGAACGCCTGCAGGCAAAGGACGAGGTGATCGCCGCAATGACGCTGGCGCTGGCGCGCCCGCAGCAGCAGCCAAGTCGGGACGACGGCTGGCCGAAATGGACCCACAGCGGGAGCCACGGCGGGAGCCATGGCGTGGGCCACGCGGCCGGCACGGTGAAGCGCGCCATCAACTGAGGCGGCGCCCCCGGGCAGCCCGGATGAAGGTCAGTAAACCTCGGGCACCACGATCTCCTGCGGCACCGGCTGGCGCACGTAGTCTTCGCGGTACTCGCGCTCCGGCAGCGCGATCGCCGGCCGTTCGACCGTTTCGTAGGGAATCTGCGCCAGCAGGTGGGCGATGCAGTTCAGCCGCGCCTTTTTCTTGTCCACGCCCTGCACGACCCACCATTTCGCCTCGGGGATGTGGGTGCGCTCCAGCATGATCTCCTTGGCCTTCGTGTATTCCTCCCAGCGGCGGCGCGATTCCAGGTCCATCGGCGACAGTTTCCACTGTTTCAGCGGATCGTGGATGCGGGCCAGGAAACGGGCATTCTGTTCCTCGTCCGAGATCGAGAACCAGTATTTGATCAGCTGGATGCCCGAACGGGCCAGCATGCGCTCGAATTCCGGCACGGTCTGGAAAAATTCCTCGTACTCCTCATCGGTGCAGAAGCCCATCACCCGTTCCACGCCGGCGCGGTTGTACCAGCTGCGGTCGAACAGCACGATCTCGCCGGCGGCCGGCAAATGGCACACGTAGCGCTGGAAATACCATTGCGTGCGTTCCCGGTCGTTCGGCGCGGGCAGGGCGGTCACGCGGCACACGCGGGGATTCAGGCGCTGTGCGATGCGCTTGATCACGCCGCCCTTGCCGGCCGCGTCGCGACCCTCGAACAGGATCACCACGCGGTGGCCCGTGTGCACCACCCAGTCCTGCAATTTCACCAGTTCCGCCTGCAGGCGGAACAGCTCGCGAAAGTACAGGCGGCGCGCTTCCCTTTCCTCGTCGCCGCCGCCTTGCGCCGGCAGCAGCGTTTCCGAATCGAGCTCGCGGTCGTCCAGCTCCAGTTCCAGCTCCTCGTCGTAGCTGTCGGCGATGTCGCGCCGCACGCGGTCGGTGATATCCTGGGGATAGTTCTGCAACATGTGGTACTCCGGAAACAAGGTGGATGGCGCCACAGCTTACGGATCAAACATGACAGGCCGATGACGCTTCCTGTTCGAGCACCTTGTCCGCCGTGAAGATGCGCGCCGGGTCGAGGGTGGACCGTTTCCCCAGGTCGCTCCCGTGCTCGCGCAGCCAGGCTTCCGCGGCCTGCGCGCCGAGTCCGTGCAGCTTTTCCAGGAACGGCAGTTCGGAATTGAACTTGCTGGAGAAGCCGAGGCCGGAAAGCTCGTCCAGCCCGCTGATCAGGTGCAGGCGGGTGGGCGTGCCGGCCATGCGCGCGGCCCGTTCCTCGTCCGCCAGATCCTGGTGGTGAAGCA
Organism: Pseudoduganella sp. jia 12; assembly: GCF_055502675.1. Classification (NCBI taxonomy): domain Bacteria; kingdom Pseudomonadati; phylum Pseudomonadota; class Betaproteobacteria; order Burkholderiales; family Oxalobacteraceae; genus Pseudoduganella; species Pseudoduganella sp. jia 12. Next base: position 566,488 of record NZ_JBUXKP010000002.1, on the reverse strand, counting down.
GTGCGCTGATCTCCCGCACGAAGGCGATGTTGAAGGCGATCTCGTTGGAGCGGTTGGCGATGTCGGCCTGACTGCGCGGCAGTTCGGTGCGCGCGATCGGATTGATCTGCACGACGACCACATCGCGCGCCGGCCGTTCGAGCAGCGGGAACAGGGGCGGATTGGCGACATAGCTGCCGTCCCAATACAGTTCGCCGTCGATCTCCACGCCGGCGAACACGGTCGGCAGGCAGGCGGAAGCCACCACCTTCTGCACGTCGAGTTCCCGGCGCCGGAAGATCTTCCCCGTGCCGGTGCGCACATTGGTGGCGCCGATGAACAGTTCGAATTCCTCGCAGCCGCGCACGCGCTCGAAATTGATCATCGTCGACAGGAACTGCTTCAGCGGATTGATGGTGAGCGGTACATTGGTCACGGGGCCGATGATCGCCCCCATCATTTCCATCAGGTGGTAGGCGGGGGTATTTCCCATGTCCCAGCGGCCCGTCAGGCGGTCGACCGGCGACCGTTGCAGAGGGCTCATCAGCGATACCTGGCCCAGTGTCGTCCAGAAGCGGCGCAGCGCGGCCTGCGCGCCGCGCCGGCCACCGCCATAGGCGTAGCCATCGGCGGTGACGACGGAATTGATGGCGCCGGCGCTGCTGCCGGTCAGTGAGTCGATGGCGAGGTGCTCTTCGTCGAGCAGCCGGTCCAGCACACCCCAGGTAAAGGCGCCGTAGGTGCCGCCGCCCTGCAGGGCGAGGCTGACAGTTTTTCGTGTGGTGATCAGCAAGGCAATTCTCCGTTAGTCGAACAGGCCGGTTGGCCATTTCGGACTAGGGTAGGGAATTTCGCCGATGCGCGGCGCGCCGGACCGGGCGGCAGCGTGCGTTGCCGCCACTGCCGCCTCGTCATTGTCAGGTGCCTGTAAGGTGCATGCCGGCCGCGTGTCAGGCAGCCTTCGGCGTGCCCCGCGCGCCGGCATGCACGAGCAGGATCGCCATGCCCGCGATGGCGGCCGGAATGCCCAGGATCGCGATCACGGCGGAGAAGCCCCAGCCCATCGACAGCAGCACGCCGCCGAGGAAGGAACCGAGGATGCTGCCGAAGCGGCCGATGCCCAGCATCCACGACACGCCGGTGGCACGCACCGCGGTGGGATAGCAGGCCGGCGCGAACGCCGTCATGCCGGTCTGCGCGCCGTTCATGCAGAAGCCCGCCAGCATCACGAACGCGGTGAACATCGCCGAGTGGATGTCGCTGGCCGCCAGCGCGAGGATGAAGATCGCGCCGCCGCCATAGGCCAGGCCGATCACGCGGTTGGCGCGCCAGCGGTCCATGTAGAAGCCCACCACGAGCGCGCCGACCGTGCCGCCCAGCTGGAACAGCGCCGTCAGGCTTGCCGCCCGTTCGATCGGCAGGCCCGCGTCGCGGATCAGCGTGGGCAGCCAGCCGCCCAGCAGGTAGATCACCAGCAAGCCCATGAAATACGTGGTCCACAGCGACAGCGTCATCGTTTTGTACGTCGGCGAGACCAGCGTGGCCACCGGGTGGCCGGTGGCGACCGGCGGCTCGCTCACATGGAAGCGGGTCGCGTCGGAGAACGTGCCGCCGACGACGCGGCGCAGCGTGGCGGCGATCCTGGCCGGGTCCATCTTGCGCACCACCATGAAGCGCGCCGATTCCGGCAGCAGCCACACGTAGAAGGGCAGGCACAGCAGGGGAATCGCGCCGCCCATCAGCAGCATCGCGCGCCAGCCATGCGACGGCAGCAGGGCCGCCGCGGCAAAGCCGATCAGCGCGGAGCCCAGGTTGAAACCGGTGAACATCACGGCCAGCAGCGTGCTGCGCGAGCGTTCCGGCACGTACTCGGACAGCAGCGTGGTGCAGCAGGGCATGGCGGCGCCCAGGCCCAGGCCGGTGAGGAAACGCAGCAGGCCCAGTACCACGATATCGTTCGCGGCCGCGCTCAGCAGGTTGAAGATGCCGAACAGCGCGACGGCGCCCAGCAGCATGCGCTTGCGTCCCCAGCGGTCCGACAGGGGGCCGACGAACAGCGCGCCGATCGCAAGGCCCACGGGCGTCGCGCTCATCGCCATGCCGAACGCGGTGCGGGAGATACCCCATTCGGCAATGATGTCCGGGGCGAGGAAGCCCATGATCGCCACGTCCATGCCGTCGGTGGCGACGATGAGGAAGCAAAGGCCGAGCAGCAGCCATTGGTACCTGGACATGCTCCGGCCGTTGATGTGGGTCCGGACGTCCAGCGCTTGGTGTTCCATGCAGTCTCCTTGATGCGTGCTTCTGTGAATTCCGGCCGATGCGAAACGGTGCTTTGTCCAGTCCGATGCCCCGCTCGCGGGGGGGCACGCACGTTCGTCTTCGTCCGGGTAATGACGTTGCGCCCTGGCCGGCCATGGGGTGGCTGCCGGGACCGCACAACAACTATACTGAACGGCCGTTCGGTAGGCAATCGTTTGTGCGATCAGCGAACACTATTTGTGTGGCTTGCCTGATGGGGAATGACAGCGCTGCAAAAAGGAGCGGACACAAAAAACCGCGGGTTGGCGCAATGGCCAGCCCGCGGTGCTGTCGTGGCGACAGGTTGCCTGCTTGCTCAGTACGCCCGTTCCGGCGCCACCTGCACGGCTTCCCGCACCGGGGCCGGCAGCGGATTCGATGCGGCGCTAGACAGCCGCAGGGCCGTCTTCACCGACAGCGTTGCCTTCAGCGGCAGGTCTGCCGAAGAGCCGCCGACATGCACGGTATATTTGCCGGCAGGGACCTGCCAGCTCCCCGTGGCCACGTCGTAGAAGCTCAGCGAACGCGCATCGACGGGGATCGTGACGGTCTTGCTCTCGCCGGCACGCAGGAACACCTTGGCAAAGCCCTTCAGTTCCTGTTTCGGGCGCGCCACTGCGGCGGCCGCCGGTCGCACGTACAGCTGCGCCACTTCATAGCCGGACTGCGTGCCGCGGTTGGTCAGCGTGAACGTGGCGTTGACGGTCGCATTGACCGTGGAACCCGTGCCCAGTTCCTTGCCCGACAGCGACATGCCGGAATAGCCGAACGTGGTGTACGACAGCCCGAAGCCGAACGGATACAGCGGCTTCACGCCCGTCCTGTCGAAGCCGCGGTAGCCCATGAACACGCCTTCCGAGTAGGCCATCGTCTTGCGGGCCGGGTTGGTGGCCGCATCGGCGAAGTTGCCCGAGGGCTGGTACTCGGCGATCGTGCCGTAGCCGGCCGTGGTCGGATAATCCTTCGCGGTGCCGCCGATCGAGACCGGCAGCTTGCCGGACGGGTTGACGCTGCCGTAGAGGATCTCGGCCAGGGCCTGGCCGCCGAACTGGCCCGGATACCATGCCTGCAGCACCGCCGCCGTCTTCTTCGACCAGCTCTTCATCTCGGAAGGGCCGCCGCCATGCACGACCACCACCGTGTTGGGGTTGGCCTTGGCCACGCTGGCGATCAGGTCGGCCTGGAATTCCGGCAGCTCGTACGCCACGTCGCTGCCTTCGCCTTCATATTCGGCGCTCTTGCCGACGGCGACGACGACCGCGTCGTAATCGGCCAGGCTCGCCGGGGCTGCCAGCGAGGCCCAGCTCATCTGGATGCCGTTGATACTGCCCAGCACCGGGAAGTACGCGCCGCTCACGCGGCGATATTCCAGCTTCACGGTATACAGCGAGCCGGCCTTCAGCACTGCCGTCTTGCCGGCCTTGGCCGGCGTATTGACCACGTCGCCCGCAACGGGAACGCCGTCGAAATCGATCACCAGTTCGCCGTTGACCCACAGCCTGTAGGCACCGTCGGCACGCACCTTGAATACCTGCGCACCGGTGACGGTGGGGCGGATGGTGCCGGTGAAGCGTGCCGAAAACGCGCCGGCGGAGGTGCCGATGCCGGCCAGCGTGCTCGTGCCGCCCGCCGTGACATTGCTGCCGGCGTTGAAGTCCAGGGCCACGCCCGGTTCGATACGGGTCGTCGCGGGCGAGCCGGCCAGCGACGTATTGGTGAAATATTCCGCCTTCAGGCCGGGGGCCAGCGCGGCCGCCGTCGATCCCGGCTGGTACCAGATGGCCTGGGCCGGATTCAGCGACAGCGCCGGGATGAACGTCACGTTGGCGGGATCGACGTTCAGCTGCCGCAGGCCGCTCAGTTCCGTCACATAGCGGTTCGCCGGCGCCCACGCCGTGCCGAACGGCGAAGCCGGGGACTGCTGCGCCAGGTCGCCGATCACGGCCACGCGGGCATTCGTCGCCAGCGGCAGCACGGGCATCGAACCGCCCCTGCCGCCGTCATTCTGCAGCAGCACGATGCCTTCGCGGGCCACGGCCAGCGAGGCGACATCGCCGTAGGCGGTGTCCAGCGGCGTCGGCACGGGCAGTGCCTTGTCGAAGCCGTAGCTGACCATCGCGCGCAGGTTGCGGCGTACCTTGTCGTCCAGCACGTTCATCGGCACCTGGTTGCTGTAGACGAGGTCGTACATCGTCTGGTCCGCGAACGCCAGGCCGCTCGGCATGTCGAGGTCGGCGCCCGCCCATGCCGCCTTCTGCGGGTTGTGGATCGAATTGAAGTCGCTCATCACGAAGCCGCGGAAGCCCCATTCGCCCTTCAGCACCTCGGTGACGAGGTGGTGGTTTTCGCAGCCGTAGTCGCCGTTGATCTTGCTGAACGAGCACATCACGGAGGCCGGATTCGCGTTCTTCACCGTCGACTCGAAGCCGGGCAGGTAGATTTCGCGCAGCGTGCGCTCGTCCACGGTCACGTCCAGCAGGTGGCGATTGGCTTCCTGGTCGTTGGCCACGTAGTGCTTGGCCGCCGCCTGGATACCCTGGGCCTGGATGGCGTTCGTGATCGCCGGACCGAGCACGGCGCCCAGGAACGGATCCTCGCCGCTGACATATTCGGCGTTGCGGCCGTTGAATGGCGTGCGGAACATGTTCAGGCCCGGCGACAGCATCTGCTGCGCGCCGGCCTGGCGGGTTTCATAGCCGAGCGCCAGGCCGAACTGGTGGGCGCGGTTGATGCTCCACGTGGCGGCCAGCGCCGATTGCGACGGGAACTGCGTGCCGAACGTGCCGAGGCCGACGTGCACGCCCATGGAGGAGTCGTAGGCAACGGTGCCCGGCAGGCCCTGCGATTCCAGCACCGGCAGCATGTGGCCGTCGTTGACGCGGATGAAGCCGAACTTCTGCGCCAGGCTCATGTTGTCGATCATGGCGCCGACGCGGGCTTCCACTTCGTTTCCCTGTACCGGGCCGGCAGCGGCGGCGGAAAGGGGCAGGGCGGCATGGCACAGCACCGCGAGGGCCGGCAGCGCGGCGGGGAAGACGGATGGTCGTATCATCGCTTCACTGCTCCCGGCGCGTCGGATTCTTCCTGCGGCAGGTCGAGGATTGGCGCGGAGTCGCGGGCCGGCGCATCGACGGTGATGCGTTTTTCCTCGAACAGCTGCTTCTGCTTGTCGAGGAATTCGGCGCGGGCGGCGCGTTCCTGCCTGGCCGCCGCGGTGTCGGCCGGCGTGGATTTCGGGTCGGCCGCGTGTGCCGACAGCGCGCACAGGGCGGCCGCAAGCACCCAGTGGCGATGACGTGGGATTTTCATGATGTTCTTCCGATGGTTGTTGGGGAGTTCGCGCGGCCGCACGACGCTGGCGCTCGCAGGCACACCGATAAGGTGCCTGTAAGCGTACCAATGAGTACAGTATATACGAGACTTTAAAACATTAACAATAATATTAATGCTTATTTGTAATCGTACTTGTCCAAAAAGAAACCTGAACAAACGCTGGGGGAGGCAGCCGGAAACCCCGGCTGCTTGCCTGGATGGCGGGGAGGGCGGTCAGTGGACGGGCCGGCGCGCGCCGGGCTGGCTGCCCAGGTAGCGGTTCAGGTAGCTGATGTACGAGGAGGCATCGGCCGCCGTGCCCTCGTCGTTGACGACGTGCGAGATGCCGCCCGAGCCGGACAGGAACACGGCCACCGCATGCTCGATCGTCACCCCGGGCGTATCCGGCACCCGGATCGCGCTGGTTTCGATGATCGGTTGTCCCGCATTGAAGAACGAATAGACGCCCAGGCCGATGGCGCCGTGCCGCTTCACGCCGGCGCCCACGTGGTACGACGCGTAGCCGTTCACAGTGCCGTCCATCCATGCCGCTTGCGTGGGCGGATCGTATGGCAGCTCGCTCTGGTAGAAGATCGTTTGCCCATGGTTGCCGTTCCAGACCAGCTGGCGCTTCTGGTAGTGCTCGACGAACAGGCCCAGCCCCGTCACATGGTCGCCGTTCACGACGAGCCCCGTGTCGGCCCGGTTGACGGCCCATTGCGCGCCGGCGCCATGGTCCGCGCGCCACGCCCACAGGTGGTCGATGATCACGTTATCGCTGTTCACTTCCAGGCTGACGGCCGCGGTGCCCGCGATCGCCCCGCCGATGCGGAAGAACACGTCGCTCAGCAGGACAGGATTGCGCTGCGCGCTTTTCGCGATCGGCGCGTCGGGGCGCGGTTCCGTACCGCGCGGTGCGCCGACCTGCATCAGCACGGGCGAACCGCCCGGTGCCGCATCGACGATCAGCGCGCCGATCGCGATGCCCGCATGGTCGCCGGTGACGATGGCCGCCTTGCCGGGTGCCGGCACCAGCGTGGCCATGCCCAGGCCCAGCAGCACCGTGTCGGGCCGCTGCACGGCCAGTGCGTCGTCGAGCTGGTAGACGCCGGGCGTAAACAGCACGTGCCGCCCTTCGGCCAGCGCGCGGTTGATGTCCGCCGTCGGCGTGGCCGGCCGCGCGAGCAGGAAGCGGGACAGCGGGATCGACGCTCCTGCTTCGACTTCCGCTTCGGCTTGCGAGCCGGCGCCGACCGCCCAGGACGTGCCGCTGGCGCGCTGCCGCACATCCGGCTTGAACACGTGGTACCCGCCATCTTCGTCGATGTACAGGAACGGCTTCTCCCGGCTGCGCGGCGTCGTGGCCAGGGTCGTCACCGGCGGCGCGGGGTAGCTCTGCGCCGGCGCACCCGCCACGCCGGAAAACACCATGTTCCAGACCGATCCGGCCCAGTTGCCGATCGCGCTGTCGCGCGTGTACCACTGCTGCTGCGAGCCGGATTGCACCTGGCCGTCGATGCGGCTGTTGGCGATGAAGCCGCCGCTGGAATAACCCCACCACGCCGGCATCAGCTCCACCCCGCCGCGGATGTGCACGCGCCGCATCGGCGACGCCTGCGACACGGCCCAGCGCGTGGTGCCGCCGGTGGGCACGATCGACAGGTTCTCGACCGAGCGCCAGAAGTTGATCAGCGCGCTGTCGGTGCCGGCGCTCCAGTCGATGCGCCCTTCGACGCGCAGGCCGCCGTTGACGACCACGTCGTCCGGATGGCGGCCCAGGCCCGCCACCGACGTGTAGTAGCCGACCTGCGCATCGACGTTGTAGGTGCCGGGCTTGAACAGCACCGCATGCCGCCCGTTGCCGAATTCCGCCTCGCCGGCGATCGCCTCCAGCTTCGACGCGATCGTGGCCGATGGCGTGGCCGGGTCGAACACCAGCACGTTCGGGCCGAAATCCGGCACCGCCGTCGCCGCCGTTGCCGGCCCGCCCGCGCATGCCATGAACGCGATGGCCGCCAGCCGGGCTGTCCGGCGCGTGGTGAAAACTGCCGTGATCATCTCCATTCCCATCTCCTTGTTATCGATGCGGCTTCATGAACCCGGCGTGACCGCCGCGGAACCACGCGGGAGAAGGTCAGATTAACATCGGGTTAATGAGCTTAACGATCAATTACAAGGTAGATTCGGTCCGTTCACCTGCTGGAAAAACCGGGGACGGACCGGAACGCCGGACCGCCCCGTTGTCAGTCAGCTTTCAGCGCGCCGGGTCCGCTGGCCGCTTGCCGCCGGACTGCCCGGCCGCGGCCACCAGCCGCGCCATCGCCTCGCGCGGGGTCATCCGGTCCTGGTTCCAGAATTGCTGGACGACGTCCCATAGCGGCGCCACGGTGTGCGCGGGATGGGCCATGCCGTGCGCCACGCTGGGCAGCAGCGTGCCGCGTTTCGCACTGTGCTGGAAATCCTGCCTTGCCCGGCGTGCGCATGCATCGAACCGGTCCAGCGGCACGTCCAGCCGGGCCGGGATCGAACCCTTGGCGAGGTTGAACGCCTGCTGGAATTCGCGGCCCATCACGGCGCGCGCCAGGTCGCGCTGCGCGGCCTTCTTGTCCTCGGCCACGTCGAACAGCACGATCGAGTCGATGTCGAAGCTGAACACTTCGCGCGAGCCGGGCGTGGGCGTGCACAGGATGTCGGTGCCGGGCCGCTTGCCGGCGGCCAGCATCTCGGCCTTGGCCCAGTCGCCCATGATCAGCATGCCGGCGGCGCCCCGGTTCAGCATGGCGGTCGCCGCGACCCAGTCGCGGCCCATGTTGCGCTGGTCCGTGTACGACTTCAGGCGCCGGTACGTCTCCAGGGTCTTCTCCATGGCCGGGCTGCCCAGCGCCGCGCGGTCCAGCTCCAGGAATGCCTTCTTGTAGAAGTCCACGCCGCCCACGCCGATCGCCACGCTCTCGAACGTGCCCATGTCCAGCCACGACTGGCCGCCATACGCCACCGGCGTGATGCCTGTCCTGCGGATCGCCTCGGCCGTGGCGAAGAACTCGTCCCATGTGGCGGGAACCTTCGCGCCGGCCTTGCGCAGCACGGCGGCATTGATCCACAGCCAGTTCACGCGGTGCACATTGAGCGGCGCGGCCACGTAATGGCCGCGGTACTTCATCGTGTCGCTGACAAACCGCGGCAGCACGGCGTTCCACTTTCCGGCACTGGCCACATCCTCGATGCCGGACAGTTTTCCCGTGCGCGCCCACTCCTGGATGGCCACGCCCTTGATCTGCGCCGCGGTGGGCGGATTGCCCGAGCGCACGCGCGAGTCGAGCATCACCACCGCCAGGCCGCCGCCGCCATCGGCGATCGCGAAATCCTTCCACGTGTGCCCGTTCGCCCGGAGGGTGGCTTTCAGCTGCGCCACCGCCTGCGCCTCGCCGCCGCTGGCCCAGAAATGCAGCACCTCGACTTCGCCTGCGCTCGCGGACGGAGCCAGCATCGGCTGCAGCAGTGCTGCCGCCAACAGGAGAGCAGGGCGCACAACAAGGGAGCGCACAGCGGTCATGGCGCCGCCGTGCCGCGCGGCAGCCGGATCGTCACGCGCAAGCCGTGCGGCTGCGCATCGCCCAGCGTGACGGTGCCCTGGTGGCGCTCGATGATTTCGCGCACGATCGCCAGTCCCAGGCCGCAGCCGTCGCCACCCTCGGTCGCGCGCACGAAGCGCTCGAACACGCGCTCGCGGTCGGCGGCCGGGATGCCGGGCCCGTTGTCGTCGACGATGATGACGGCGTCCGCGTCTTCCTCTTTCACGCGCAACGTCACTTCGGCGCCACGCCCGCCGTAGCGGATCGCGTTGTCGACCAGATTGCTCAGCGCTTCGCGCAGCAGGGCCGCATTGGCGTGCACGGCGATCTCGCCCGGCGACGCATCGACGCCCAGGTCGACGCCCGCGCGCAGCGCCCGCGGCACGAGGTGCGCCGCCACCTCCCGCACGAAGCGGTGCAGGTCGAAGCGGCCGCGCTCCAGTGCCGCCGCGGCGCCCGGTTCCGCCCGCGCCAGGGTCAACAGCTGCGCCACCAGGTGGGCGCTGCGCGTGGCGCTCTGGTGCACCATGTCCAGCCGGCTGCGCTGGGCTTCGTCGCCGGCCGCTTCGAGGGCGAGTTTCGTCTGGCTTTTCAGGCCCGCCAGCGGGGTGCGCAACTGGTGCGCCGCATCGGCGATGAAGCGCTGCTGGGCGCCCACGTGGTGCTGCACGGAGGCCAGCAGGTCGTTCAGCGCGCCGGCCAGCGAACGCAGCTCGGTGGGGGCCAGGTCGAGCTTCAGGGGTGTCAGGTCGCCGGGCGCGCGGCTTTCCACCTCGCGGCGCAGCCGCGCCAGCGGTGCCAGCCCGGCGCGGATGCCGGTCCACACGATCAAGCTCATCAGAAGGACAAGGCCGGACAGCGGCAGCAGCGTGTCCGCCAGGATCGCGCGCGCCAGTTCCTCGCGGTTGGCGCTGCTGCGCGCCACCTGCACCAGCATGGTCTGCTGCGGCGCGCTGATGTCGCCGAACGCCACGTACAGCGCCGCGATGCGCATGTGCTTCGGCGTGCCGCTGGGATCGGGCTGCGGCACCACGTCGCCATCGTAGAAATAGGGCGTATCGAGCTTGCGGCCGATGCCGGCCGGCGGCGCGGGCAGGTTTTCGTTACCGAGGATGAAGTGGCCCGGCGGTGTGCTCACCGTATACATCAGCGGGTCACGCGGATCCGCTTCCAGCACGTCCTGGGCGGCGCGGGGAAAGTCGATCAGCAAGCCCTGTTCGATCGGCTTCACCTGCCGCAGCAGCGCGCGGGAAGCCTGGGCCAGGCTGGCGTCGATGGCGCGGTTGGCATAGCCGGCGGCCAGCCGGTAGGTGAAGAAACCGCCGGCCACCCACAGCACCAGCTGCGGCAGCAGGAGCCAGAGCAGCAGCTTGCGGTGCAGGGAAACCATGCGGTGCGGTTCAGGACACCGGGCGCGCGGCGCGGCCGTCCGCCTCGAGCAGGTAGCCCAGGCCGCGCACCGTGCGGATGTCCAGGCCGGATCCTTCGAGGCGCCGCCGCAGCCGGTGGATGTAGACCTCGATCGCGTTGCCGGCTCCCGTGCCGGCACTGTCGCTGGTCCAGCTTTCGTTGATCTGTTCCTTTGTCACCACGTTGTCGCGGTGGAGCAGCAGCAGTTCCAGCAGCGACCATTCGCGCGGGCTCAGCTCGATCGGTTCGCCGCCGATCGCGGCGCGCCGCGTGCGCGGGTCGAAACTGAGTTTTCCGAAACCCAGTTCCGCCGTGCCGCTGCCGGCGCCGGCCCGGCGCAGCAGGGCGCGCACGCGCGCATCGAGCTCCGGGAAATCGAACGGCTTGGTCATGTAGTCGTCCGCGCCGGCATCGAGCCCGGCCACGCGGCTTTCCAGCGCATCGCGCGCCGTGAGCACGATCACGGGCATCAGCTGGTTCGTGGCGCGCACATGCCGCAGCACGTCGAGGCCATCGACCATCGGCAGCCCCAGGTCGAGGATCGACAGGTCGAACGACTCGCGCCCCAGCAGGTACTCGGCCACGGGGCCGTTCGGCGCGTGTTCCACCGTATAGCCGTGGCCACGCAGGTGGGCGCACAGGGCGTCGGCAAGGATGGGGTCGTCTTCGGCAAGAAGGATATGCATGAAAAGAGTTTAACAATAAATGAACGTGGCGGCCAGTCGACACCAAACGATCAACTTTTTGTCATCTTTCTTTAACAAGTTTACGTGTGATTAACGAGCACGTATATTTAATTACAGATCGTTAAGGTTAGCGAAAAAAGTTCGATCGGAGACAGGCCTGCCAAAGGCCGACAAGGAGACCGCGATGGACCAGCGTCATCGTCACAAACAGTTGCTGCGCCTGCTTGCCGAGCATGGCGCAGCGCCGATCCCCCAGCTTGCCGCATGGCTCGGCGTGTCCGCCGCGACCGTGCGGCGCGACATCCGGCTGCTCGACACGGCCAGCCAGTTGCACCGGACGCATGGCGGCGCGCGCCGCATCGACGCGGCGGCGGCGCGGCCCTGGAAAGGCGGCACCTTCGAGGAAGCGGCGCGCGTCCATGCCGACCGCAAGCGCGCCATCGCCCGCCATGCCGCGGCCCTGTGCGCCGATGGCGACACGCTGCTGGTCGGCGGCGGCACCACCACGTTCCACATGGCCGGTTTTCTCGCCGGCCGCCGCATGCGGGTGCTGACGAATTCGTTCGTGCTCGCCCGTGAACTGCTGGCCCATGGCGACAGCGACGTGATCCTCAGCGGCGGCAAGGTGTATCCGGCGCAGGGCATCATCCTCAGCCCGTTCGATACCGAGGCTGTCCAGTACTGCTACGCCGATCGCCTGTTCATGGGCGCGCACTGCCTGGCCGCGCTGGGCGTGATGGAAGCCGACCCGCTGCTGATCGGCGCCGGGCGCCGCCTCGTGCACCAGGCCCGCGAGGTGGTGGTGCTGGCCGATTCCGCGAAGTTCGGCAACCGGGGCGGCATGTTCCTGTGCGCGCTCGACCGGATTGCCCGTGTCGTCACCGATACCGGCGTGCCCGACGCCGGGGTGCAGATGCTCGAGCGCGCCGGCATCGAGGTCGACGTGGTGCCGCCGGATGCGCCGGCCCCCGCCGCCTGCGCACTGCCTCGCCCGGGCAGCTGGAGCAGCGCCGGCCCACCGCACTGATTTTTGCACACCGCGGCAGCGACACGCACGCGCAAGGCCAGCGGCCGCGCGCGGGCCCTGCCGCGCCTTCACTCAGAGCACCAACCATACCAATGACAGGAGACAGGCAATGCAGCTACAACCATCCCGCCGCCAACCGGCAGGGCGCAAGACCCGCATCGCGCTGGCGATCTGCGCCCTGGCGAGCTTGTGCCAGGGGGCGTCGGCCCAGCAGGCCGTGCAACCGGAAAACGTGGTGACCGTCACCGGCACCAGCATCCGCGGCGTTGCCGCCGTGGGTTCGGACGTGACGACGATCCGCCGCGAAGACATCGCCGCCACCGGCGCCACGACGTCCACCGAGCTGCTGCGCTCCGTGCCGGAGATGAACAACTTCGGCGCCTCGGGTATCAACAACGGCCAGAACCAGGCCAACTTCGTCGACCAGCCGGCAATCCACGGCATCGGCGTGGGCAATGGCGGCGCCGGCCTGACGCTCGTCCTGCTCGACGGCCACCGCCTGCCGGGCGCCGGCATCAACCAGACCGCGCCGGACGCAGGCTCGATTCCCACGTCCATCCTGGAGCGGGTGGAAGTGATGGCCGACGGCGGCTCGGCCATCTACGGCTCCGACGCCGTGGCCGGCGTCATCAACTTCGTGCCCCGCAAGAGCTTCGACGGCGCGGAAACCAAGGCGCGTTTCGGCAGCGCCGACGGCTACCGCACGAAGAATTTCAGCCATCTCGTGGGCCACAAGTGGGACGGCGGCCACGTGCTGGCCGCCATCGAACGGTCGGAAAACTCGGCACTGGACGGCTTCGGGCGTTCCTACGCGGTGGCCGACCAGCGCCGCTGGGGCGGGCCGGATACGCGCTCGTCGAACTGCACGCCGGGCACCGCCAGCGTGGGCGGCGTCAATTATCCGATCACCGGAGCCGGGGCACTCGTGCCGGGCGACCCGGTGCGCTGCGAAAGCAACCGGCGCAACGACCTGTATCCGGCGCAGCGCCGCGACCAGGCCTATTTCAGCGTGCGCCAGGATGTCGGCGAGTCGGTCGAACTGTATTCGAGCTTCCTGTACTCGGGCCGCACGCTCGATTCGCGCGTGGCCGGCGGCGGCGTTACCAGCGGCGGCCTGGCGCTGACCGTGCCGTCGACGAGCCCGTTCTACCTGCCGCTGGCCGGCGCCGCGGGTGGCGCGTCTCAGACGGTCACGTACAACCCCGAAGCGGACTTCGGCGCCTTCACGAACCGCATCACCACCAGCACGCGCAGCCTGGTGGCGGGCGCCAACGTGCAGTTGCCGAACGAGTGGAGCGCCAAGGTGGAGTTCAACTACGGCATCGAAAAGGACGACGTCAACAATTTCGGGATCCACCAGGCGCTGGCGATCTCCAGCGCGGCCAACGGCACGTTCAACCCGACCGGCATCGGCGCGCAGACAAGCGCCGGGTTGCTGGCGCAGATCGGCAACTTCGTCACCCGCTACAACGCCCGGCATACGCTGAAGGAAGCGCAGGTGAAGCTCGACGGGCCGCTGTTCGCGATGGGCGGCGGCAAGGCGCGGGCGGCACTGGGTGCCGGCACGCGGCGCGAGGAAATGGAAGGCTTGACGTCCGCCGGTCCGGTGGGCGGCGACTTCACGTCGGCGCCCTACACGTCGAAAGGCACCCGCGACGACGATTCCGTATTCGGCGAGCTGTACTTCCCGGTCGTGGGCGAGGCCAATGCGCTGCCGGGCGTGCGCAAGCTGGACGTGTCGGTGGCCGCGCGCTGGGACAAGTACAGCGACGTGGGCAGCACGACGAACCCGAAAGTGGGCGCCAACTGGACGGTGGCCGATGGCGTCAAGGTGCGCTTCAGTGCCGGCCGCTCGTTCCACGCGCCGAGCCTGGCCGACGCGCCGACGGCGATCGATACGCGCGTCATCCGCGCCGACTGCAATCCCGCCCAGCACATCGGCTGCGCGAATGCGGCGCCGTCCGACTACGCCGTGTGGCTCGCCGGCGGCAACAACCTGAAACCGGAAAAGGCCAACACATACAACCTGGGCCTCGACCTGGGTCCGGAACTGCTCGGCGGCTTCAAGGTGGGCCTCACGTACTTCCGCATCGACTACAAGGACGTGATCACGTTCCCCACCTTCGGGGTGCTGACCAACCCGATCGATGCCTATGCGCCTTACCGCATCCTGCGCCCGGCCGGCGCGAGCGACGCGGACTGGCGCGCGATCGTCGAGCCGCTGCTGGCCGGCATGCGCCACGACGGTCTCGTCTACCCGGACGTGGGCCTGCCGCATGCCGTGTACGACCTGCGCCGCCAGAACTTCGCGGACGAAAAGATCCAGGGCATCGACTACAACGTCGAGTACCTGTTGAAAAACGCCTTGGGCCAGTGGAAGTTCGGCCTGTCCGGCAGCCACATGATGACGTTCGACCAGCACGTGCCGGGCGTGGCGGACACCATCGAGCTGCTGGACACGAACTACGCGGTGCGCAACAAGGTACGGCTGCAGGCCGGCCTCGTGCGCGGCGACTTCAGCGCGGCGCTGTTCGCGAACCACGTGGGCACGTTCCGCAACACGGGGGTATCGCCGGTGCAGCGCGTGTCCAGCTTCAACACGGTCGATGGCCACTTCGCATGGAACTTCAAGGACCGCGGCCTGCTCGACAACACCACGCTGGCCATCGACGTGACGAACCTGTTCGACCGCGATCCGCCGGTGTTCCATACGGGCGGCTCGATCCTCGGCTTCGACGGCAATACGGCGAACCCGCTGGGCCGCGTGGTGTCCGTCAGCCTGACCAAGCGCTGGTAGGCACCGTTTCACGTGACAACAAGGAGAGCAATGAAACCAAGTCCGGAACAGATCGCCCAGGCCAACGCGGCGGAGGAGGCGCGGCGAATCAACCTGCCGGCCGGGGAACCGGTGGCGGCATTCCTGCGCACGGCGCAGGCGCTGATGCCGGTGCTGAACGAGCGTGCCATCCTGCCCGTCGCGCTGGTGGCGACGGAACGGCGGCCCGACCTTGCGTTGCGCCATGCGATGCGGCCGTTCGCCGAAGGCGCCGACCTGGCACGGCGCGACTGGGCCGGGGGCGCCGCCTTCATCGTCGACTTCGGCGAGCACCTGACGGGCTACCTGTCGTTTTGCGCCGTGCCCGTGGGCAGTGTGGCGGACAGCCCGATCCGCCTGCGGTTCACGTTCGGCGAAGTGCCGACCGACGTGGCCGAGCCGCTGTACCCGTATTCGGGCTGGATCAGCGCGGCATGGCTGCCGGAGGAAACCGTCACGATCGACGACCTGCCGGCCGCCGTGAGGCTGCCGCGCCGGCACGCGTTCCGCTACGTGAAGGTGGAAGTGCTGGCCGCGTCGCGCCGCTTCGGCGTGCGTTTCGAGGCGATGACGGCGCACGCCGTCACGTCGGCACGGCGTGAACCCGCACCGTTGCCGGACGCGTACCCGGCATGGATCCGCCAGGTCGACCTGGTTGCGCAGCGCACCTTGCGCGACTGCCTGCAGACGGTGTTCGAGGATGGCCCGCGCCGCGACCGGCGGCTGTGGGTGGGCGACCTGCGGCTGCAGGCGCTGGCCGGTTACGTGACGCTGCGTGCCGACGACGTCGTCAAGCGCTGCCTGTACCTGTTTGCCGGGCTGCCGCGCTCGGACGGCCTGGTGAACGGCTGCGTCTACGAGCGGCCCGTACCCACCTACGGCGACACGACGACGCTCGACTACGCGGCGCTGTTCTGCGTGACCCTGCAGGAATACGTGGCGGCGACCGGCGACACGGCCTGCGGGCGCGAGCTGTGGCCGGTGGCGCGCCGGCAGGTCGACTGCCTGCTGGCGCGGCTCGACGATACGCTGATGTTCCATGACACGGGCGAAACATGGTGCTTCATCGACTGGGCCTTCGGCCTGGACAAGAGCGCCGCGACGCACGCCGTCATCGTGTTCGCGCTGCGGCGCATGCTGGCGCTGGCCGACATGCTCGACTGCGGGGGCGAGGTCGATCATTATGGCCCGCTCATCGACGCCATGGCGGCCGCCGCGCGCGGCCAGCTGTTCGACGCGGGGCGGGGCGTGTACACCAGCGGGCCGGCGCAGCAGGTGTCGTGCGCGGCCCAGGCCTGGATCGTGCTGGCCGGGATTCCCGAATCGGTGGACATCGCGCAGGCAGCCTTGCGCAACGCCATGGCCGACCCGGCCGCAGTACGGCCCATCACGCCCTATGCCTGGCATTACCTCGTCGAGGCCATGCTGGCCTGCGGCATGGAGGACGAGGCGCTGGCGCTCGTGAAATCGTATTGGGGCGGCATGCTCGATGCCGGCGCCGACACGTTCTGGGAGACGTTCGATCCCGCCGATCCGCTGGCTTCGCCGTATGGCGACGTCCATGCCAACAGCTATTGCCACGCCTGGAGCTGTTCGCCCACATGGCTGTTCCGAGCGCGCGGACTGGGCCGGCCACCGGGCGTGGCGCCGGATTCGCCATCGCAGGAGGAGGGCGCATGAAGGTCGAGACGATAGCCGTGCCGCGCCTGCGGGACCTGCCGCGCTCCGCGTGGCGCGTGGCGATCCTGGCCGGCATGGCATCCTACCTGGATGCCGCCGCGATCATCACCAGCGGCGGCGCGCTGGTGCTGTACAAGGACCATTTCGGCCTCACACTGATGCAGATCGGCCGCCTGTCCGCCGTGCTGACGGCGCTGTTCGCCATCGGCGCGCTCGTCGGCGGCCGGCTGGGCGACCGGTTCGGGCGGCGCCGCGTGTTCACCACCACGATGGTCGGGCTCGCGCTCGGCACCGCCATGCTGGCGTTCGCGCCGACCCTGGCGGTGCTGTATGCGGGCACGGTCGTCGTGGGCTTCTGCATCGGCGCCGACCTGCCGGTGTCGATGGCGATGATCGCCGAGGAAGCGCCGCCCGGCTTCAAGGGCCGGCTGATCGCCTTTTCGCACGTGCTGTGGATGGCGGCGATCGGTACCACGTTCGTGCTGCAGATCATCGTGGGGGGGCTGGGAACGCTGGGCGGGCGGCTCATGTGGACACATGTGCTGCTGGCCGCGCTGCTGGTGCTCGCGCTGCGGGCCACGCTGCCGGAATCGGGCGAGTGGACGCGGGCGCGGGCCGATGCCGACGCACGCAGGGAGCAGGCGGGCATGGACGCGGGCAGTATCGACGCGGGAGGAATGCGGCAGCTGTTCGAGCGTCGCTTCATCGGCCCGTTCGTCGCCCTGGCCTTGTTCTATGGCGTGTTCAACCTGGCTGCCAACACGGGCGGGCAGTTCGGCACGCTGCTGTACACGGAGGTGGCCCGTACGTCCGTGTCCACGGCGGGGCTGGTGAATACCGCGCAACTGGTGATCTCGTTCGCCAGTGCCGTGCTGTTCATGCGCACCGTCGACCTGCCGTCGCGGATGACGTGGTTCGTGCTCGGCGGCGTGCTGGCCGTGGCCGGGCAGCTGATGCCGATCGTCTTCGGCGTGAACGTGGTGTCGCTGGCCGCGTGGCAGATCCTGCAGGGCATCGGCGGCGCGTTTGCCGGCGAATCGATGTGGAAGGTGTGGAGCCAGGAACTGTTCCCCACGCTGCTGCGCTCGACGGCGCAGGGCGCCACCACGTTCTTCACCCGCATGCTGGCCGCCGTCGCCGCGCTGGGCACGCCGCTGCTCATCCAGAGCGGCCCGACCGTGCTGTTCGTCACCCTCACCGTGGCCGTCAGCTTCACCACGGCGCTGGGGTGGCTGTATATTCGCAGGCTGCCCGTGGCCGCGCTGCAGTGAAGGTTTTCCCGCAATGTGGTTTCCCAGATACCAGGTGCCGGTCACCGATTTTTTATGACAAGAGAGACGAGATGACGAAACTGAATCTGCTGCGCCGCGGCGTGGCACTGCACGTGGGCCTGGCCATGGCGGGCCTGGCACATGCCGAACCGGCCGCACAGCCGTGGCGCGATGCCACGCAAACGGCGCAGGTGCGCGCCGGCCAGTTGCTGAAAGCCATGAGCTTCGAGCAGAAGGTGGCCCTGGTCAGCGCCGTCGACCCGGCCGAGTATGCGCCGCTGGCGCCGCTCGGCGTGCCGCCGCTGACCCGCGTGGATGCGTCGGCGGGCCTGCGGGGCGACAAGGGCGTGACCGCATTCCCCGTGCCGCTGCAGCTGGGCGCCACGTTCGACGCGGCGCTGGCACGCGAATACGGCAAGGCGATCGCCGTGGAAGCGCGCGGCAAGGGCTGGAACGTGATCCTCGGCCCCACGGTGGACGTGGCGCGCGACGGCCTTTCCGGCCGCCTGACGGAATCGTTCGGCGAAGACCCGCTGGTGAACGCCGTGCTGGGCTCCGAAGTGGCCGCCGGCATGCAGGGCGAACACGTGATCGCGATGGCGAAGCACTACACGGTTTATCACACGGAGCGCGAACGGCTGACGATGAATGTGGAAGTCGGGGCGCGTGCGCTGCACGAGGTCTACAACCTGCCGTTCAATTACCTGGTGGAGCGGGCGAGGATCGGTTCGCTGATGGGTTCCTACCCGAAGGTGAACGGCACCTTCATGCTGGAGAATGCGCGCCTGCTGTCGCTGATCAAGCGCCAGGGCTTCGACGGGTACATGGCCACGGACTTCATGGGCGGCGCCGACGGCATCGCCCAGTTCAATGCCGGCATCGATTCATGGTCGCTGCAACCGGTGCTGCGCAAGGCGGAAGGATTCCGGGATGGCCGCATTTCGCAGGCCCGGCTCGACGAGGCCGCGCGCCGCATGCTGTGGGCGCTGTTCTCGACGGGCACGTTCGACCGGCCCGTCACCGACACGCCCGCCGCCGTGGTCACCACGCCCGAACACCAGGCGCTGGCCGTGAAGGTGGCGCAAGCCGGTACCGTGCTGCTGAAGAACGAGGGCAATGTGCTGCCGTTGCGGCGCACCGGGCGGATCGCCGTCATCGGCCCGGCCGGCAAGGAAGCCGTGACCGGTGTGATGTGGTCGACCTTCGTCGACCCCGGCCAGTTCGTCACGCCGCTCGAAGCCATCGCGGCAAAGGCCGGCACGGCCGCGAAGGTGGCCCATGCGCAGGGTTCGCTGGGCGACGTGGTGCTGCCGCCGATGTCCGCCGATGGCGGCATTTTCGCGCCGCCGGTGGCGCTGGTGGCGCCGGACGGCAAGCCGGGCTGGCACGTGCGGTACTTCGGCACCGAGGACCATACCGGCGCCCCGCTGGGCGAGGACACGGTGAAAGACATCGACATCAAGGGCAAGCCGTCGATGGCAATGCCGGCGAAGTGGTCGGCGAAATGGGTGACGGAGTACACGCCGGACAAGGATGGGCCGGTCCGGCTCGCGGCTTCCGTCAGCGGCGCGGTGAAGGTCACGGTCGACGGCAACGCCGTCATCGATGGTGCGCGGTCCACGGCCGAAGGATTCCCCGGCTCGGGCCCGTTTACGTATCCGCTGCACGGCGTGGTGCAGCTCGAGAAGGGCCGCAAGGTGCGCATCGAAGTGGCGTATTCGTCGCGCGGCGCATTCACGGGGCCGCGCATCCAGCTGGGCTGGCAGGGCGCATCGATGATCCCGGATGCCGTGGCGCTGGCGAAGAAGTCCGATGTGGCCGTGGTGTTCGTCAACCAGGTGACGGGCGAGGAGATGGACCGCGACGATTACGCGCTGCCGGCCGACCAGGATGCGCTCGTCGAAGCCGTGGCCGCCGCGAATCCGAATACGGTGGTGGTGCTGAACACGGGCGGCGCCGTGAAAATGCCCTGGCTGCCGCGTGTCAAAGGCGTGGTGCAGATGTGGTATCCGGGCGCCGCGGCCGGCACGGCGATCGCCAGCGTGCTGTTCGGCGATGCGGACCCCGGCGGCCGGCTGCCCGTGTCGTTCCCGGCCGATGAAGGCCAGGGGCCGCGGCCTTACCGCGGCGGGGGCACCGTGCGCTACGACGAAGGCGTGTTCGTCGGCTACCGCTACCTGCACAAGCATGGCCAGAAGCCGTTGTTCCCGTTCGGTTACGGCCTGTCGTATTCGTCGTTCAGCCTGGACAACCTGGGCGTGCGGCCGGGGCAGGGCGAGACGGCGGCCACGGTGTCGGTGCGCGTCAAGAACACGGGCGCACGGGCCGGTTCGACGGTGGTGCAGGTGTACAGCGGCGCGCTGCCTGCACCGGTGGAGACACCGGCCGTGAAACTGGTGGGCTTCGCCCGCGTGCAGTTGCCGGCGGGCGGCGAGCAGGTGGTGACGATCCCCGTCGAGCGGCGCCTGCTGTCCTACTGGGACGAGAAGGGAAACAGGTGGGCGACGCCGGCCGGCAAGGTGTCGCTGGGGGTGGGGTTCAATGCCGCGGAGATCGCGCAGCGGCAGGACGTGCAGTTGTCGTCGTCCAGGTAACGAGCCCGATGCCGGGGCGGCAGGACATCGCCGCTGCGGCCTTGCGGGGGGCTTGCCGGCGCCGGGTGCCAGGAAGGCCGGCATTCGGCGCCGGCACTTCCAGGTTCGCCGCCAGACAAAATTTCCCGAAAATATGCAACTAACCGAAAGATGAGGGGCCTCCCGCGACTTCCGGGTTCGTGGCGGATCGGCAGCAAGGGCGGGCAGAAGGCGGCCACGAAGCGCACCATAAGGCGCGCCGGCGGTGCGATGGTGTCAGCCGGCAGGCGTGCCGTACGCCCGGAGGAATACGTCGATGGCCCGGTCGGACACCGCGTGGATGGAACGGACCGCGGTGATCTGTTCGCCGAACATGGCCCGCTCCAGCAGCTCGCCCTGCAGCAGTCCTTTCAGGTGCATGGCCGCCACCCAGCCGTCGCACGGCACGATCGTGCCGGCCTGCGCGTGGTGTTCGATGAATTTCTGCATGATGGTCCAGCCGGTGCGCGGCCCGGCTTCGTAGAACTGCTTGCCGTGTTCCGTGCGGTGCGTGTGCTGCTGGGCCATGCGCACGGCCGACAGCATCTCCGGCGCCAGCAGCTGCACCAGGTAGGCGCGACCGAACTGGCGCAGCATGTCGCGCAGCGGCCGCTGCGTGTCCAGCTCCTGGAACGCCTGCTGCAGGCGGATCTCGGCGGTGTGCGCCAGCACCGCCTGGGCCAGCACGTCCTTGGACGGGAAATAGCTGTAGATCGTGGACTTGGAGCCGCCGATGCGCGAGACGATCTCGGACATGGTGGTGCTCTCGAAACCGAGTTCGCTGAAGGTCGCGGCGGCCACCTGGAGGATGTGGTGGCGCCGCTCGTCCGATTTTGTTCTCATGGATACGTGACAAGCCGTTGCAGGTCGCACAGTATGCCGCAATCGCCTCCGGTCCGGTAGCGTAAAAGCTTCCTCGTTACTGGGGCTTGCCCATCAGGTAAAGGTCGAGCTCGTCGATCTTGCCGAGGATGCGGTCGAAGCGCAGCGGGCCGGGCTTCTGCGGGAACACGTGCGGCTGGTACGGGTCGCCGATGGTGCGCAAGAAATCGTCGAACACGCCCGGCGTGAGGAAGCCGATGAACTTCGTGTAGTGCTTGTTCATCTGGTATGCGTGGATCGTGCCTGCCGGAATATGCATGATGTCGCCCGGCTCGGCCACCAGCTTCTGGCTGTTGCCGATCATGTTCAGCGTGCCCTCGAGCGGAAAGAACACTTCGGTGTGCAAGGCATGGAAGTGCGGCGGGATCATCTCGCCCGCCGGGCCTTCCGTCATCACGGCCAGGAACTTGCCCGCGCTGCCATTGACGTTGCCCAGGTAGGTGAACACCTGGTCTCCTGCGACGAACCGCTCGCCTTCGCCAGCGGCAAGCACATAGGGCACCACCGTGGCCGGCAGGGTCGCGTTGGTGACAGGCAGCGCCTTCGTCCGCCGCGGGAAGCCGGCCCAGCGAAGTTCACCACGCGATTCGCCATTTTCCTGCGATGCCGCCAATGCCGCCGCAGCCGGCGGGGCGGCGGTCGTTTCGGGCTGCACGTGACCGGCGTATGGCGTACCCAGTCCGGCCATCAGCGCGGCGCTCGTCGAACCGGTCGCCCAGTTCAGCACCTTGGTGCGGTGGGAGCGCATCGTGAACGCGAACGTCACGCCGGGCGGAATGCTTGCATAGTCGCCCTTGTTCATCAGCCAGTGCGCGTTGCCGAGCCAAAGCTCGAGCTGGCCATCCATCACGTACAGCGCCTGGTGCGACGTGGCGAACGCGTGGAGCGGCAGGCCCGCCCCTTTGCCGCCGGTCCAGGTCATGACCTCGTACAGCCCTGCGGTATCCTGGCCGCGCGCCATCACGGCCATGGCCATGCCGGCCACGAGGTGGCGCTCGCCCTCGTCGGCCTTGATATAGAAGGGAATGGCGCGGCCCGGCAGTTCGTTGCGCAGTTCGACGCGCTGGATGTCCGAGAAGTCGCGTGGCGGCTGGTGGTCCGCGGCGGCGGCAAGGGCCCAGGTGGCGGCAAGCACGGCGGCGACAATGGTGTTACGAAGCGTGGAAGACATGGTTGATCCTGTTTTTAAAGTGTACCGATTAGTACAGTTTAGAACAGGTGCCGGCGATTTGCAATCATTGGAAGTACTCTAAAAAAATGGGGATCGATGGATGGGAAATTTCGTGTCCTTGCCTTAAACTGTACTTATTGGTACGCTTATTGGTACATTTAAGGAATGCGATATGACATGTGGATTCTTCTTCCGCAGCCGCCCGGCATGGGCGCTTGCCGCGCTGTGCGCGGGGTTGGCGCAGGCGGCACCCCGGGTAACGACTGGCGAAGGTGTATTGCAGGGCAGGGAAATGCAGGCGGTGCAATTCTTCGGCCGGGTGCCGTTTGCGGTAGCGCCGACGGGCGCCTTGCGCTGGCGCGCGCCACGGCCACCAACGGCCTGGCGAGGCACGCGGCTCGCCACCGACACGTCGCCCGTATGCGTGCAGCCGCGCACCGGCAACGTGGAAGCCGGTATCGCACAGGCGGACATGCGCGAGGATTGCCTGTACCTGAACGTGTGGCGTCCGGCAGACCGTGGCGCTGCGCCGTTGCCGGTGATGGTGTGGATCCATGGCGGCGCGTTCCGCGGCGGCGGCGGTGCGCTGCCGCTGTATGACGGCGCCGCGCTGGCCCGGCGTGGCGTCATCCTCGTCACGATCAACTACAGGGTCGGACCGCTCGGCACGTTCAGCCTGCCGGCGCTGCGCGACGAAGCGGCAAGCGAGCCGACCGGCAATTTCGGCTTGCTGGACCAGATCGCCGCGCTGCGCTGGGTGCGCGCAAATATCGCCGCGTTCGGCGGCAACCCGCGCAACGTCACGGTGTTCGGCGAATCCGCCGGCGGCGCCTCCGCGCTGTATCTCGCGGCGTCGCCGCTGGCGAAGGGCCTGTTCAGGCGGGCGATCGTGCAATCCGGCGCGCTGGACCTGGATGAGCCGGGCGTGGCGGGCGCCGATGCGATCGGCCTGGCCATGGCCAGGCGAGCGACGGACGCCGACGCATCGGGCAGCGCCGCCGGCCTCGCGCGGCTGCGCGCATTGCCGGCCGAAGAGTTACTCGCGATGACAGACCGGCGTGCGGACACGATGCCGTTCGTCGATGGCCGCGTCGTTCCGTACCGGCTGCGCGAGAGCTTCGAGCGTGGCGCGGGCAGCGGCGTCGACCTGCTGATCGGCAGGAACAGCGACGAAGCGGGATTCTTCCCGCCGGCGTTCCACGAACGCGTCCCGAAGCTGTTCGGTACCGGCTGGCCCGCCATCCGCGCGCTGGTCGATCCAGCCGGGGCGCGCGATGAAGCGTGGGTGTCGCGGCAGGTGGCCGGCGATCTTTTTGCGGGTATCGGAACCCGCGCGGTGGCCAGTGCCGCGAGCAAGGTGGCGGGCGAGCCGGGCGGCAGCGTGTACCAATACCTGTTCGACCACGTCGCACCCGCGGCGCGGGCGCTCGGCGAAGGCGCCGTCCACACGGCAGACCTGCCATACGTGTTCGGCACGCTGCCGGCGGGCAGCGGCGCGCAGGCCGATGAAGTATCGCGCCGGATGGGCTACTTGTGGACGAGCTTTGCCAGGACCGGCGTGCCGTCGGCGCAGGGCGCGCCGGCGTGGCCGCGCTACGATGGGCAGCGCCGCCTGCTGCTGATCGGCGATGACGGCTTCACGGTGGGCCCGGACCCTGCCGGGGAAAGGCTGATCCGGCTGGACCAGCCGAGGGCGTGGCACATCAACTGAACACGCAGGGTGAACTGTCTGCGCCCCCGGTTCAAAGGTCGAGCGCCAGCACCGGCGTCACCGCCCGCGACACGCATGGCAGGAAGCAGCTTGCCCGCTCGGCGGTGGTGAGATAGCTGTCGCGATGCTCCGCTTCGCCTTCGCACACGCCGGTGACGCACGTGCCGCAGACGCCGACTTCGCATGACGACGCGATGTCGACTCCGGCCTCCTGCAGGCAGGCCAGGGCGGTCCGGTCGGCCGGCACCGCGATTTCGCGGCCGCTCCGGAGCAGGCGCAGCACGAACGGCCGGTCGCCGGCCGCCGGCGTCACCGCGCCGAACGACTCCGTGTGCACGCGCTCCGGCCCGAACCGGGCAACGACCCGTTCGGTCACGGCCGCCATGAACGGCGCCGGTCCGCAGGCATACGCGTGCGTGCCATGCGTCGCGGCGTCGAGCAGCGCGTCGATCCTGGCGCCGGTGCCGTCCGCATCCAGCGCGCAGTACACGCTGGTGAACGGCGCCAGCGGCGCCGATTCCAGCTCGCCGGCAAACGGCACCAGCGCCGGCGACCGCGCAAAGACGGCCAGCCGGAAGGGTATGCCGCGCCGTGCCAGCGCATGGGCCATCGACAACACCGGCGTGATGCCGATGCCGCCGGCAAACAGCAGGTGCGCCTGCGCCGCCGGCGCCAGTGCGAACGCGTTGCGCGGCGCGCCGATCTCCACGACCGATCCCACGCGAGCCACGTCGTGCAGCCATGCGGAGCCGCCGCGCGACTGCGGCTCGCGCTTGACCGCGATCCGGTAGCGCGACGGCGACGGCATGGCGCAGCACAGCGAATACTGCCGCGTGATCCCGCCGGGCAGCATCACGTCCAGGTGGGCGCCGGGGTCGTAGGGCGGCAGCGGGCCGCCGTCGGCGGCCGCCAGTTCGATGATCCTGACCTCGGACGTGGTGTCCGCGATGCCGCAAATGACGGCTTTCATCGCGTGGCACTTTCGCGCGTGTCTTGCGCATTCTGTTCGTTCAGCAGCGCGATGACGCGCCTTGCCCGGTTGGCCCCGGCGTCCACGTGGATATCCACCATCGGCGGCTGGCCGAAGCGCTGCATGTTGCGCCACTGCGCCTCGATGATCACGCGGTCTTCCTCGAACGTGTCGGCCGTCTGCCGGTACACCGTTTCCAGGTTGTCCGGCCCGCCCGGCGGGCTCGATGCAGCCATCGTCCAGAAATAGTGCGACGTGGTCGCGGTCTCGGGCGTGATGCCGTGGAAACCGCGCATGTGGAAGCCGCCCCGGCCAGGATGCTCGATCGGCTCGGCACCGGCATCGACGGCACCCGTGAAGATCTGCAGGTGGCTCACGTGGAAATCGATCTCCTGCCAGCGGTCGACGGCACCTTCGAATGGCCAGGCCGCCGTATAGGTGGCGGGCGGCGCCGATGCCATCATCTTGCGCACCACCCGCACATGTTCGCCATCGGCGGCCACGTTCGTTGGCGCTTCCATGTGCACGCGGGCATTGCCGCCGATGGTTTTCGTGTGCACGTAGCCCACGTGGCTCAGGTCCAGCAGGTTGTCGTGGATCAGCTGGTAGGGCGCCTGGTAGTGGAAAGTTCCGCCCTTGAACCGGTAGCGGGGATCCGCGTGGGCGGGCACGCGCGGCGGCTCGCGGTCCGGCTGGCCGCCAGCTTCCCGTGCCATCCAGATCCAGATGACGCTGTCGACGACGGCGACCGGATACGGCGCCACGCGCGCCTTGGCGGGAATTTTGCCCTGGCCCGGCACGTCGATGCACTGGCCATCCGCCGCGAACAGCAGGCCGTGGTAGCCGCAGCGCAGCGCGCCATCCTCGACGCGGCCGCAGGAAAGGGGCAGGGCGCGGTGGCAGCAGCGGTCTTCCAGCGCCGCTACCTGGCCGGCGCCGTCGCGGAACAGCACGACGGGGCGGTCGAGGAAGGTGCGGCCGAGCGGCGCGTCGGTCACTTCCCAGTCGAAGCCGGCAACGTACCAGCGGTCCAGTGGATAGGTCATGGTGGGTCTCCTTTTAGTTTTTGACGGGATCGCTGACCGCGTCATAGCGGTCGATTTCATTGGCAACGAAACCGCCGGCGCCCTTGTCGATGCGGCGGATATAGATCGTCTGCACGATGTCGTTGGTGGCGGCGTCGATCGTGACCGTGCCGCGCGGGCTGGCTGCGCTGTAGCCTTTCACGGCCTGCATGAAGGCGGGGCCGTCTGCCTTGCCGCCGGTCTTCGCCAGCGTGGCGGCGATCAATGCCATGCCGTCGTAGGCGGAAGCCGCGAGGAAATTCGGTTCGAACCGGCCGCCCACGGTCTTCGCGAAGCCCTCGCGGAACCGGGCATTGTCCGCGCCGGGGCGCGACCAGGCGTAGAAGCCCGCCGTGTAGATGCCCGCCAGGCCTTCGCCGCCCTGCGCCAGTACATCCTGGTCGGCCCAGCCTTCGCCACCGAGGAAACGGATACCGGCCTTGCCGAGCCCTTTCTCGTGCCACGCCTTCATGAACGACACCATCGGCTGGCCGTTCGGCAGGAACACATGCACGGCATCCGGCCTGGCATCCTTGATGCGCTGCACGTAGGCGCCGTAGTCGACGGTGGCCAGCGGCGTGCGCACGGCGCCGACGATCGTGCCGCCCGCCGCCTTGAACGTGCGGTCGAACCATTCCTCGCCATCGAGGCCGGGAGCGTAGTCCGCCACGATCGAATACACCCTGCGCGAACCGGTCTTGTGCGCCCAGCGTGCCAGCGGTACCACCGATTGCGCGATCGTGTAAGACGTGCGGGTCACGTACGGCGAACGCTTCGTGATGCCGGAAGCGGCGGCGTTCATCACCACGAGCGGGCGCTTCGCCCGGTCGGCCACGCTGGCGGCGGCCATGGCGTTCGGCGTGAAGACGAAGCCGGCGAGGATGTCGGCCTTGTCGCGGCTGACCAGTTCCGTGGCAAGCCGCTTGGCCACGTCGGCCTGCGGGCCCGTGTCGTCGCGGTACAGCACCTCGATCCTGCGGCCACCGGCCGTGGCGCCGTTCAGCCGCAGCCACGTATCGATGCCCGCTTTCATCTGCGCGCCGCTGTGCGCGGCTGGACCGGAGAGGGATGTGATGACGCCGATGCGCACGGGTTCCGCGGCGGATGCGATGGGGGAAAAAGCCGGGGAAAAAGCCGGGGTAAAGGCAAGGGCAAAGGCAAGCCGGGCGCTGCCGGGTATCAGGTTGCGCAAGATCGTCTCCTTGTGGATGCGGGCCTGGACCGGCCCGTCGTGGAACGATGATCACGCAATCCGCGGTATCTGAAAATGGAATTTATTGCATAATCTGAATTCGGAATCGTAATAGGGGGCGTGCGTGAAGGCTTTCGACATGAACCTGCTGCCCGTGGCACTGGCGGTGTTCGAGGAAAAGAGCGTGAGCGGCGCGGCGCGCCGCCTGGGCATGAGCCAGCCGGCCGTCAGCGTGGCGCTGAACAAGCTGCGCGCGGCGCTGGGCGACCCGCTGTTCGTGCGCACCACGCAGGGCATGCAGCCCACGCCGCGCGCGCTCGACCTGATCGCGCCCACCCGCGACATCCTGCAGCGGCTGGAGACGGATGTGCTGGCGCGCCGCGATTTCGACCCCGCCACCACGCGCCGGCGCTTCACGCTGGCGCTGTCCGACATCGGCGAGATGACGTTCCTGCCCAAGCTGCTCGATCGCCTGCAGCGCGACGCGCCCGACGCGGCCATCAGCTCCGTCACCATGCCGCCCGGCGAGCTGGCGCGCGCGCTGGAAAGCGGCGACGTGGACCTGGCGGTCGGCTACTTTCCCGACCTGCACCACCGCAACCTGTTCCAGCAGCGCCTGTTCTCGCACGATTTCACCTGCCTGTTGCGGCAGGGTCACCCCTACCGCGCGCGGCGGCTGACGCTGGAGGCATTCCTGAAGATGGGGCACGCCGTGATCAAGGCGGAAGGGCGCAGCCAGGAAGTATTCGAACAGTTCCTGGCACGGCAGAAGATCGAGAGGAGGGTGGTGCTGTCGACGCCGCACTTCATGTCGATCCCGTTCCTGATCGCGTCGAGCGACCTGGTGGTGACGGTGCCGCGGGCGGTCGGGGAATCGTTCGCGAAACTGGCGGACATCCGGCTGCTGGAGCCGCCGCTGGACATTCCGCCATTCGACCTGAAACAGCACTGGCACCGCAAATACCACAAGGATGGTGCCAGCACCTGGCTGCGCGCGCTGCTCGTCGAACTCTTCGGCAGTACCTGAGCCACCGCCGGGCGAGGTATCGATCCTGTCGATGGCTGCCATGGAAATAATCCATTTTCCGGCATGCCGACACTTCTCTATATTGCTGACAAACCCGGCGCGGTTGCGCCGGACGACACCATGAGAAGAAGGATCACAGCATGTTCAAGTACTTCCCGACCAACTATGTGTGGAACCTGTCGGTCGACCTGGCCATCGAGATGGGTGCCAGGATCGGCGAGATCGAAGAAATGTGCGCGCCGCTGCAGGAAGCCGCGCGCCAGCCCGACGCGGAGGGCACCCGCGCATTCCGCGCCACCTGGTCGAACATGGCGGACAAGCTGTGCGGCCTTGCCGAGGAAGACGAGCGGCGCGGCCGTCTCATCTCCGCCGGCGACAAGTACGGCCGTGCCGCCACCTACTACCTGACCGCGGAGCGCCTGCAGGCGCATGGCGCGCCGGGCCGCACGGAGCTCTACAAGCGCTTCCTCGACGTGTTCGCGCGCGGCATCCGGCTGGCCGGCGAGAACTGCGAGCGCGTGGAAATCCCCTATGGAGATGCGGGCGATGGGCACATCGCCGGGCTCTATATCCGTGCCGAGGGTGTGACAGGACCCGCGCCGGTCCTCGTGCAGGTCAACGGCCTCGATTCGACGAAGGAGATGAAGTACCGCGTCGGCCTGCCGCGCTGGCTCGCGCAGCGCGGCGTGTCCTCGCTCGTGATCGACCAGCCGGGCACCGGCGAGGCGCTGCGCCTGCATGGCATGACGGCGGTGTACGACAGCGAGCGCTGGGCCTCGAAGGTCGTCGACTGGCTCGAATCGGCACCGGAACGCCGCAGCGACGTCGACCCGAAGCGCATCGGCCTGGAAGGCGTCTCGCTGGGCGGCTACTACTGCCCGCGCGCGGTGGCGTTCGAGCCACGCTTCGCCTGCGGCGTGGTGTGGGGCGCCAACCATGACTGGCGCGACGTGCAGAAGAAACGGCTGGCGAAGGAAGGCAGCTTCCCGGTTCCCCATTACTGGGAGCACGTGCGCTGGGTCTGGGGCGCGAAGGACATGGACGACTTCATGCGCATCGCGGAAACCGTGCACCTGGACGGTGTGCTGGACCGCATCACCGTGCCGTTCCTCGTCACGCATGGCGAAAAGGATTCGCAGATCCCGCTGCACTGGGCACAGCGCACCTACGACCAGCTCGTAAACAGCCCCGGCCGTGAGCTGAAGATCTTCACGGACCGCGAGGGCGGCGTGCAGCATTCGAGCTTCGACAACTCGGCCAACGCCGGCGCGTACATCGCCGACTGGGTCGCGGAAACGCTGGGCGGACGGGTGGCCATCTAAGTAAAACCGGTGTCCGACATCATTTCCCGAGAGGGACATGGTGCCGGACGCCGGGCTCACGAACATACAGGAGACATCATGAACATCATCGGACCCGACGCGCTGGTCTTCGGCGTGGACGATCTCGCCGCCTGCGCGCAGTATCTCGCCGACTACGGCCTGCACCCGGCCGGCAACGGCCGCTTCGAGGCACTCGATGGCACGGCGATCGTGCTGGCGCACAAGGACGACGCGGGCCTGCCGCCGGCAATGGGCACGGCCAGCATGCTGCGCAAGACCATCTATGGCGTGGCGGACGAAGCGGCGCTGGGCGCCATTGCGGAGGAACTGGGCCGCGACCGCGAAGTGAAACGCCTGCCGGATGGCGGCATCGAAGCGGTCGACGACATGGGCTTCGTGCTCGGCTTCCAGGTCACGGTGCGCCGCCCGCTCGACATGCCTGCCGAGACCATCAACGCACCGGGCGCGCCCGCGCAACGCCAGCCGAACGTCGTTGCCGTGGACGAAAGCGCCCCCGCGCTGCCGCGCACGCTGTCGCACGTCGTCTACTTCGTGCCGGACGTGGAGCGGGCGGAGCGCTTCTATGTGGAGCGGCTCGGCTTCGCCTGCACGGACCGCCTCGTGGGCGCGGGCCCGTTCCTGCGGCCGGCGGGCACCCTGGACCACCACACGCTGTTCCTGATCCAGACGCCGCCGTTCATGAAAGGCATCGAGCACTTCACGTTCCACATGGGCGGCCCGACGGAAGTGATGCAGGCCGGTTCTCGCTTCGTGAACAAGGGTTACCAGTCGTTCTGGGGACCGGGGCGCCACAAGATGGGCTCGAACTGGTTCTGGTACTTCAACAGCCCGCTCGGCTGCCACGTCGAGTACGACGCGGACATGGACCTGCACGACGATCAGTGGACCGCCCGCGCCGCGCCGGCCGGTGCCGATGCGTCGCAGCTGTTCCTGTTCGAAAAGCGGGACAACTGGGCGCCGGGCGGCCCGCCACCCGGCGCCGCCGGCGCCGCTGAACGCCACTGATGGACGCCGTGTTTCTGTGCCGGCTGGAGGAGATTCCGGACGGCGCATCGCGCGGCTTCGATCCGCATGGCGAGGGACGCGACACGGTGCTGGTGGTACGGCAGGGCGCGCGCGTGCATGGCTGGCGCGACGCATGTCCGCACTATGGAACGACCCCTTTGGCATGGCGCAAGGATGCCTACCTGAACGCCGACGGTACGCGCATCGTGTGCGCGGCCCACGGTGCGCAGTTCGACATCGCCAGCGGCATCTGCACGCTCGGCCCCTGCCTGGGGCAGGGGCTGCAGCCCGTCGCGCTGGCGCTGACACCCGATAACAATATCCACATGCCGCCACAAGGCGGAAGGAGACCAACATGACCACAACCGCAAGGAACGCTGCCGTGCAGCGCGTGCTGATCGTCGGCGGCGGCTTTTCCGGCATGGCCGCCGCCATCGAACTGAGGAAACGCGGCATTGCCGTCGACCTCGTCGAAATCGATGCGGGCTGGCGCTCGTACGGTGCGGGCATCAGCCTGGGCGGCGCCACGCTGCGCGCTTTCCGCACGCTGGGCGTCCTCGACGAATTCGTGCGCCGCGGTTCGGCGCATGACAATGTCGACCTGCATACCTCCACCGGCCACCACCTCGCCACCTTGCCGACGCCCCGCCTGGCCGGGCCGGACGTGCCGGGCGGCGGCGCCATCATGCGCCCCGAACTGGCGGCAATCCTCGCCGATGCCACGCGCGCCTCCGGCACGCGGGTGCGCCTCGGCTGCACGTTCGCCTCGTTCGCGCAGGATGACGGCGGCGTGGACGTGCTCTTTACCGATGGCGACACCGGCCGCTACGACCTGGTGATCGGCGCCGATGGCCTGTATTCGACGATGCGCGCCGCGCTGTTCCCGGAAGCGCCGGCGCCGAAGTACACGGGACAGGGCGTGTGGCGGGCCGTGCTGCCGCGCCAGGCGTCCATCGACCACGCGATGATGTGGCTGGGACCGAAGATCAAGGCGGGTGTCGCCCCCGTTTCCGATACCGAGATGTACCTGTACGTGACGGAAGACCGTGCCGAGCGCACCCACATCGACCCGGCGCGTTTCCTGCCGATGCTGCGCGAGCTGCTGGCGCCGTTCGACGTTCCCGCATTGCAGGCCATCCGGAACCAGCTCGACGAGCGCTCCGCGATCATCTACCGGCCGCTGGAAGGCTTGCTGCTGCCGCGCCCGTGGCACCGCGGCCGGATCGTGCTGATCGGCGACACCGTGCATGCCACCACGCCGCACATGGCGTCCGGCGCCTGCATCGGCATCGAGGATGCCATCGTGCTGGCTGGAGAGCTGGAGCGCGCCGCCAGCGTGGACGCGGCGCTTGCCGCGTTCGAGGAACGGCGCTGGGAGCGCTGCCGCATGGTCGTCGAGAATTCGGGCCGGCTGGGCGAGATCGAGATCGCCGGCGGCGACAAGGCCGAACACGGCCGCATCATGCGCGATACGCTGGTCGCGCTCGGCCAGGCAATATGAGGGGCACCATGAAACCTGTCCGCCGCATCGTCACCGGCCACGACGCCGCCGGCAAGGCGATCGTCAGCTCGGCCGGCCCGCTGCCCACCGTGGTGCCCATCGAGAAGATCCCCGGCACCGTCTTCCATGAAATCTGGTCGACGGCCGCCACGCCGGCTCCGGTCGGCAATAGTGCCGATCCGACCGGCGGCCCGCTCGTCCTGCCCCCGCCGCGCCACGGCTCGCGCATCCGCATCGTCGACATCCCGCCCGATACCGAAGCGTTCCTGGCGCACGGTGCGGCAAGCATGAAGGAAGCGTTTACGCAGATCGGCGATGCCGTCGCCTCGACCGTCAACGCGCATTCGCCGCACCCGCTGATGCACCGTACCGAGTCCGTCGACTACGGCATCGTGCTGGAAGGCGCGATGACCCTGGTGCTGGACGACAGCGAAGTGCCGCTGGCGCAGGGCGACATCGTCGTCCAGCGCGGCACCAACCATGCGTGGGCCAACCGTTCCGGCGCCATGTGCCGCATGCTGTTCGTGCTGCTGGACGGACAATACGAACCCGAAGTGCGTGCCGCCCTGGCGGCGCGCGAGGAGAAGCCATGAAACTCGCCACACTGAAATCGGATCGCCCGGATGGACGGCTGGTCGTCGTGTCCCGCGACCTGTCGCGCGCCGTGGATGCCGGTGGCATTGCCGCCAGCCTGCTTGACGCCGTCGAGCGGTGGGAGGACGTGGCGGCGCCGCTGCAGGCGCTGTATGAAAGCGTGAATGACGGCCGCGCTGAGGACGGTTTTCCGTTCGACCCGGCCGCGTGTGCCGCGCCGCTGCCGCGGACGTGGCAGTGGTGCGACGCCTCGGCGTTCCTGAACCACGGCCGGCTGATGGAGCGGGCGTTCAACACGGAGCCGATTCCCGACTTCGACACGATTCCCGTGATGTACCAGGGCGCCTCGGACGATTTCCTCGGCCCTTGCGACGACGTGCCGCTGCCGGACGAAAGCCTGGGCATCGATTTCGAGGGCGAATTCGGCGTCATCACCGGGACGGTGCCGATGGGCGCCAGTGCCGCGGAAGCGCTGGCCCGGGTGCGCCTGCTGGTGCAGGTCAACGACTGGAGCCTGCGCAAGCTGGGGCCGCGCGAGATGAAGACGGGCTTCGGCTTCCTGCAGTGCAAGCCATCGACCAGCTTCGCGCCGGTTGCCGTCACCCCCGATGAACTGGGCGACGCGTGGCATGACGGGCGCGTGAAGCTGGACCTGCACGTGCAATGGAACGGCGCATGGTTCGGCAACCCCAATGGCGCGGAGATGAACTACGGTTTCGGGCAGCTGATCGCCCATGCGGCGCGCACGCGGCGTCTCTCCGCGGGTACCGTGATCGGTTCCGGGACCGTGTCCAACGAAAGCCGCGCCGCCGGTTCGGCCTGCATCGCGGAGCGCCGCGTGATCGAGATCATCGACCATGGCGAGCCGCGCACCGAATTCATGCGTTTCGGCGACCGCGTGTGCATGACGGCGCGCAACGGGCAGGGCGACGCCCCGTTCGGCACCATCGACCAGCGCGTGGTGCGCCCGCCTGCCGCGCCATGAAGGGAATGGCATGCATATCGTGATCACGGGCGCCGGCGGCTTCGTCGGCGCCGCGCTGGCGCGGCGCATCGCGGCGGGCGGTTTGCCGGGTCTGCCGGCCATCACCCGCCTGACGCTGGTCGACCGGCATTTCCCCGACGCCCCGGAAGACGCGAGAGTGCGGCGCCTGCACGGCGACTTCGGCGTCGAAACGGTGCTCGATGCGGTGTTCGACGAACCGGTCGACGTGCTGTTCCACCTGGCCAGCGTGCCGGGTGCGGAAGCGGAACGCGATTCCGCGCTGGGCTACCGCGTCAACCTGGTGGCCCCGCTGGCCCTGTTCGAACGTGCCGCCGCGCAGGAGCGGGCGCCGCGGATCGTTTTCGCCAGCAGCATCGCGGTGTATGGCGGCGCGTTGCCGGATACCGTGGACGACACGACGCCACCGCGGCCCGGCACCAGCTACGGCGCGTACAAGCTCGTGGGCGAGATCGTCCTGGCGGACCTGGCACGGCGCGGCCTCGTCGATGGCGTGTCGCTGCGCCTGCCGGGCATCGTTGCGCGGCCCGGCCTGTCCGCGGGGCATGGCTCGGCGTTCATGAGCGCGATCCTGCGCGCGGCGCAGGCCGGCGAGCGGTATGCCTGCCCGGTGTCGCCGGCCGCGGCATGCTGGTGGATGTCGCTGGGCTGCTGTGTCGACAACCTCGTGCACGCCGCGGCGATCGATGCCTTGCTGCTGACGGAAACGCGGGTCGTCACTTTGCCGGTGCTACGCCTGACGGTGAAAGAAGTAACGGCGGCGCTGGCGCGCAGGTTCGGCGCGCAGGCGGTGGCCGGCATCCACTGGGAGCCGGACGAGCGCATCGAACGGCTGTTCGGGCGCATGCCGCACCAGGCGCCGGGCATCGCCGGCCAGCTCGGATTCGTGCATGACGGTGACGCCGATCGGCTGGTTAGAAGGGCGCTGCAAGCGTGAACGGAGCCTGCTGGCGCTACAATCACGGATTACAGCGATTGCAGCAGCAGGTTCCATGTCAGCAGAAGAGTTCAAGCAGGCGTTCATGCAGGAGTTCACGCAAGAGTCTACGCAAGAGTCTACGCAAGAGCGCGGACAACCGGACGCGCGGGGCGCCTCGCGCCTGCCGCCCACACGGCAGGAATCGGAGGCCGCCGCCGCCGATCGGGCGGCCCACCGGGACGCCCGCGAGCGCAGGGATGCGCAGGTGCGCGGTGTCACGTCCATCGCGGCGATGCGGGAAGCCATCAAGGCCGCCGCGCGCACACTGCCGGCCATCACGGAAGTACCGCGCCTCGGCACGCTCGGCCCGGCGGCGTTCCGGGAGCGGGCTTCGCTGGGGCTGCCGTTCGTGATGACGGGTGTCGTCGACCGGTGGCCCCTGGCGGCGCTCACGGTGCAGACGCTGCGCGACCATTACAGCCACCTGCCCGTCCGGGCGCGGGTCGGCGACTACGTCAACACGGCGTTCGCGCCGGACCGGGCCATGCGCGACATGCGCCTGCTCGACTATCTCGACCTCGTGGCCGCCGGCATGCCGGGCTTGCCGCCCTACCTGGGCAACCTCGAGATGCGCGAGCTCAATCGCCTTTGCCACTGGCCCGCCTTCTTCGACAAGATCGGGCCGCCACGGTTCTGGCTCGGCCCTGCCGGCACGGTGACGCCGCTGCATTGCGACTACGACGACAACCTCTTCGCGCAGGTCTGGGGCACCAAGCGGATCATGCTGGCGCCCCCGCACCACGATGTCTTCCTGTATCCGAACGAGGCCAACGCGATCCTGTTCGGTTCACCGTTCGATCCCGAGGCGCCGGACTACGGGCGGTTCCCGCTCGCGCGGCAGGCTGCCGTCATCGAATGCATCGTCAACCCCGGCGACATGCTGTACGTTCCTGCAGGCTGGTACCACCAGGTGCGCTCGCTGACGTTCTCGCTGTCGTCGAACCGCTGGGCCAGGGCGATCCCGTTTGCCGTGCGGTCCGATGCCTCGCTGCGCGCCGCGCCACCATTGCAGCCCCGATAGCTGACTGCAGGCTTCATCGGTTTTCGCGATACGTCGAATCGCGATAAACCATTTTCCGGCAACCTCGCCGGCCGGTATTCTGGTTTCAGGATACCGGGACCACTCCCCGTACCGCCTTCACCCGCAACACCATGACCACGCGCCCACGACGGCGCGGCGGGGCCGTGCGCCCCGGATAAAACCAAGGAGACACCATGAAGCAAACGAGAGCCCGCATTGCCCCCGCGATGGCCGCCGCCGTCGCAACGGCGCTTGCCGCCATGGGTAGCGCGCAGGGCGCCGAAATCGCCACCACCGTCCCCGACCTGACCATCCGCTGGGACAACACGGTCAAGTACAGCGCCGCATACCGCTTGAAGCATCCGTCCGCGGTGCAGGTCGCGCCCGGCGAAAACACGGTCAACACGGATGACGGCGACCGCAATTTCGGCAAGGGCATCGTCTCGAACCGCGCCGACCTGCTGTCCGAGCTGGACGTCGCCTACCGGAACTTCGGCGTGCGTGTCAGTGGCGCCGCGTGGTACGACGGCGTGTACAACCGATCCAACGACAACGGTTTCCAGCCAGCCTGGAACGCGGCTTCGGTACCCGCGGGCGAATTCACGCGCGCCACGCGCGACCTGCATGGCCGGAAGGCCGAGCTGCTCGATGCGTTCGTGTTCGCCAAGGGCACGCTGGGCGACATGCCGTTCACGGTGCGGGCCGGCCGCCACGCGCTGGTGTATGGCGAAACGCTGTTCTTCGGCATGAACGGCATCGCCGGCGCCCAGCAACCGATCGACGTGGTCAAGGGCCTGTCGGTGCCGGGCACCCAGTTCAAGGAGCTGCTGCGGCCCGTGGGCCAGGTGTCGGGGCAGGTGCAGGCCGGCGCGAACGTCAGCCTCGGCGCGTATTACCAGTACCGCTGGGAGAAGAGCCGCCTGCCGGCCGCCGGCAGCTATTTCTCGACCGTCGATTTCCTCGACGATGGCGGCGAGCAGCTATACACCGGTGTCGATGCGACCGGCCGGCCGGTGGCGCTGGCTCGCGCGCACGACCGCCTTGCGAAGAATTCGGGCCAGGGCGGCGTGCAGCTGAAATGGAGCCCGGAAGGCCTTGGCATCGACTTCGGCCTCTACGCGGCGCGCTACCACGACAAGACGCCGCAGGTGGTGCTGGCGCCGGGGCTGCACACCTATTCGCTGTACTACCACGAAGGCATCCGCACCTATGGCGCGAGCGCGACGACGACGCTGGGCGAGTTCAACTTCGCGGCCGAGGCGTCCGTGCGCCACAACGCGCCGTTGTGCCATGCCGGCACGGCGGACCTGTTCGGCCTCGTGCCCGCCGCGTTCGGCGGCCCGGCAGCCGCGTCGGATAATGCCGGCAATCCCGTCTACCCGGTCGGCCGCACGGCGCACCTGAACGTGTCGGTGCTGGCCTCGCTCGGCCCCAGCTTCATCGCGCGCGAAGCGTCGCTGGTGGGCGAGATCGCGTGGAACCGCGTGACCAGCATCACGAAGAACGCCTCGATGATCGATCCGAACGCGCGCCGCGAAGCCACCGCCATGCGCGTGATCTACGAACCGAACTACCGCCAGGTGGGCAGCGGGCTCGATCTGTCCGTGCCCATCGGGCTGGGCTACGCGCCGGCGGGGCGCTCGCTCGCGCTGGGCAACAGCTTCGGCGTGCAGCGCGGCGGCGACATCAGCGCTGGTCTGAATGCCGTCTATGAAAGCGCCTGGTTCGTGTCGCTCAACTATACCCATTACTTCGGCCGCGAGGATACGCCGACCGTGGTCACGCATGCCGCGCGGACGCTGCCGCAGACGGCCTACACCTACGGCCAGGCAATGAAGGACCGCGATTTCATTTCGCTGTCCGTGCGCCGCACATTCTGAACATCACAACGGAGACAAGCATGACAAATAGTATGACGCTCGCTGCCGTACTGGCGGCCATCGCCATCGCCGGCGGCGCCCATGCCGCAACGGCCGAGGAAGCAGCACAACTGGGCAAGACCCTGACGCCGCTGGGCGCCGAAAAGGCCGGCAACAAGGATGGCACCATTCCCGCGTGGGATGGCGGCCTGGCGAAACCCGCCGCCGGCTTCGCCAATGGCGGCCGCCGCGACCAGGATCCGTTCGCGGGCGAAAAGCCGCTCGTATCGATCACGGCGAAGAACATGGAGCAGCATGCCGACAGTCTGTCAGACGGCAGCAAGGCCATGCTGAAGAAATATCCGTCGTACCGCATCGACGTGTACCCGACGCACCGCACGGCCGCCGCGCCGGACTGGGTGTATGCGAACACGCTGAAGAACGCCACCCGTGCGAAGTTGAGCGACAAGCTCGTGCCCGAAGGCGCCTGGGCCGGCGTGCCGTTTCCCATTCCGAAAACAGGTGCCGAAGTCATGTGGAACCACCTGCTGCGCTGGCGCGGCACGGACTGGCAAAAGCCGTTCCGCTCGTACCTGACGACGGCCGCCGGCAAGCCGGTGATGACGGTC
This sequence comes from Pseudoduganella sp. jia 12, assembly GCF_055502675.1. NCBI lineage: Bacteria > Pseudomonadati > Pseudomonadota > Betaproteobacteria > Burkholderiales > Oxalobacteraceae > Pseudoduganella > Pseudoduganella sp. jia 12. The sequence goes on along the minus strand of NZ_JBUXKP010000002.1, from coordinate 527,872 downwards.
GATGGCACGGCCGACGGCAGCATGCCTTACTACTACAAGGACGCGGCACCGGAAAAATCCAGCGGCACCTACTGGACGATCCGCCTCGTCAACTCCGGCCCGCCGATCCGCGCCGGCGAGGCGATCAGCGGCAAGCTCAATCTCGACCCGGAAAAGGATGCCAGCCATGTCTATCTGCCGGGACAGCGCCGCACCCGCAAGCTGCCGAACGCCTGCTGCGACACGCCCACGCCGGCCACCGCGGGCGTGATGAGCTTCGACGAGGTGGATATCTTCGGCGGCCGGCTGGACCGCTTCGACTGGAAGATCCTCGGCAAGAAGGAAATGTACATCCCGTATAACTCGAACCGTTCGCTGAAGGGCAAGGATGCCGACCTGCTGGGCGCGAATCACCTGAATCCGGACAGCGTGCGCTGGGAACTGCACCGCGTGTGGGTGGTGGAAGCGAAGCTGAAGGGCGGCCAGCGCCACCTGGCGCCGCGCAGCGTGTACTACATCGACGAGGATTCGTGGACGGGCGCGCTGGCGGACCGCTGGGATGCAAACGGCCAGCTGTGGAAGACGCTGTGGTCGCTGCCGGTGACGATGCCCGACCTGCCGGCCACCACCAGCATCACGTTCGGCTTCTACGACCTGGTGTCGGGCACCTGGTTCGCCAGCGACATGGTCACCGAGAAGGCCGTGCAGTACAAGCAGGTGCCGCGCTGGCCGGAAGCGACGTGGAGCCAGGAAGCGCTGTCCGGCGCGGGGCTGCGGTGATGGGGCGCGCTTATCGCCGTTGGCTCGGCGCCGGCGCCGCCCTGGCTGCCTGCGCGGCATCCGCCGCGATCGGTGCCGCCCCGGTACCGGACGTGCTGGATCGTCCGGCCGTGCAGGACCGGCAACCCGCGCAGCGTGTGATGCTCGGTCTCGACCGGGTGGGCAGCCGCGTCATCGCCGTGGGAGAGCGGGGCCTCATCCTGGTGTCCGACGACGACGGCAAGGCATGGCGGCAGGCACAGGTGCCCGTCAGCGTCACGCTGACGGCCGTAAGGTTCGTCACGCCGAAACTGGCCTGGGCCATCGGCCATGGCGGCGTGGTGCTGCACAGCGGGGACGGCGGCGCCACGTGGCGCCGGCAACTGGACGGGCGAGGCATCGTCCGGCTGCTGGAGTCGGCGGCGCGCGGCAACGAAGCGCTGGCCGCCACCGCGCGCCAGTTCGCGGCGGACGGGCCGGACAAGCCGCTGCTCGACCTGCATTTCCACGACGCGAAGCACGGCATCGTGGCCGGCGCCTACGGCCTGGCATTGCGCACCGACGATGGCGGCGCCACATGGCAGGCGCTGAATGGCGCCATCGACAATCCCGAGGGCTTGCACGTCTATGCGATCGCCGCGCGCGGCGACGAAACGTGGCTGGCCGGCGAGCAGGGCTATCTCGCCCGCTCGCTCGACGGGGGGCGCACCTTCGCACGCGTGCAGGCGCCATATCGGGGCACGTGGTTTACTGCCCGGGCCCTGCCGGACGGCGGCATGCTGTTCGCAGGATTGCGCGGCAACGCGTTCCGCTGGAACGGCCAGGGCTTCGACCAGCTGGCCGGCTACGCACCCGTATCGCTGGGCGCATCGGCCGCCGGCCCCGGCGGCGTGCTGCTTGCCGACCAGGCCGGCCATGTGTACCGCGCCGGGACCGGGCAGCAGCCGGCGCGGATGGTGAAGCTGGCCACGCCGCCGTCGCCCGTCGCCGCCATGGTGGCAACGGCCGGCGGCGATGTGCTGGTCGCCGGCGTGCGCGGCATTTTCCGCATTGCCGCCGCCGTGCTCGAAGGAGGTGCGCCATGAGCGCCGCCGGTTCCACGCCAGGGCAGGCGGTGATCCGCTCGCTGGCCGATTTCGATCGCCGCTCCGGCAGTGCGCTTGAACGGCTGCTGTTCAACCACCGCCTGCTGGTGGCACTGGCCTGCCTGCTGGCGACGCTGGTGCTGGGCTGGCAGGCCACCCGCCTGAAGCTGAACGCCAGCTTCGAGGACATGATCCCGGCCAGCCACCCGTACATCGCCAATTACCTGGAACACCGCGACCAGATCCAGGGCCTCGGCAACGCCGTGCGCATCGCCGTCGAGGCGAAGGGCGGCACGGTGTACGACGCGCAGTACCTGGCCACGCTGCAGAAGATCAGCGACGAACTGTTCCTCATTCCCGGCGTCGACCGCACCTACATGAAATCGCTGTGGACGCCGTCCACGCGCTGGGTGGGCGTGACGGAGGAGGGCATGGAAGGCGGCCCCGTGATTCCGAACGACTACGACGGCTCGCCCCGCAGCGTGGCCCAGGTGCGCGACAACGTGGCGCGCTCCGGCGAGATCGGCCAGCTGGTGGCGGTGGACGGCCGCTCCAGCATCCTGTACGTGCCGCTGCTGGAACGCGGTGCGGATGGCCAACCGCTCGACTATGCCGCACTGGGCGAGCGCCTGGAACAGCTGCGCACGAAGTACGCCGGCGGCGCGGTCGACCTTCGTATCGTGGGCTTCGCCAAGGTGGCGGGCGACCTGATCGAGGGGCTGAAACAGGTGCTGCTGTTCTTCGCGGCGTCCACGCTGATCGCGGCGGCGATGCTGTACTGGTACACGCGTTGCGCCCGCAGCACGCTGCTCGTCGTCGCCTGTTCGCTGGTGGCCGTGGTGTGGCAGCTGGGATTGCTGCCGCTGCTCGGCTATGGACTCGATCCGTACTCCATGCTGGTGCCGTTCCTCGTGTTCGCGATCGGCATGAGCCACGGGGCGCAGAAAATGAACGGCATCATGCAGGACATCGGCCGTGGCACCCACAAGCTGGTGGCGGCGCGCTACACGTTCCGGCGGCTGTTCCTTGCGGGGCTGGCCGCGCTGCTGTGCGACGCGGTGGGCTTTGCCGTGCTGGCGATCATCGACATCAAGGTGATCAAGGATCTCGCCGCGGTGGCCAGCATCGGCGTGGCCGCGCTGATCCTCACGAACCTGATCCTGTTGCCGATCCTGCTGTCATGGCTCGGCGTGGATGCGGATGCAGCGCGGCGCAGCCTGCGTGCCGAGGAAGTCGACGCATCGAAGGCGAATGGCTGGCGTGTGCTGGAACGGTTTACGGAACGGCGCACGGCGGCCGTCGCCATCGCCATCGCCGCGCTGCTGGGGGCCGGCGGCTATTACGCCAGCCTGCACGTGAAGATCGGCGACCTCGATCCCGGCGCACCGGAACTGCGGCCCGATTCGCGCTATAACCGCGACAATGCTTATGTCGTGAGCCACTACGCGGCCAGCAGCGACGTGTTCGCCGTCATGGTGAAGACGCCGGACAACGCGTGCGCCATCTACGACACGCTGATGCGGGTGGATGCGCTGGAGCACCGGCTGGCGCAGCTGCCGGCCGTGGAAACCACGAACTCGCTGGCGCTGCTGAACCGCCGGGTGCTGACGGGCATGAACGAAGGCAGCCTGAAATGGTATGAACTGGTGCAGAACCAGGGCGCGCTGAACATGGTCACGGCCGCCGCGCCCCGCGGGCTGTACAACGATACGTGCAACCTGCTCACGCTGTATGCATACCTCACCGACCACAAGGCCGATACGCTGGCCGCGGTGGTAAAGGTGGTGGAGGACTTCGCCCGCGACAACGACACGAAGGACGTAAAGTTCCTGCTGGCGGCCGGCAATGCGGGCATCGAGGCAGCGACCAACATCGTCGTCCACGAGGCCAGCCGCGCGATGCTGGTCTGGGTGTACGCGGCGGTGATCGTGCTGTGTCTCGTCACGTTCCGCTCGTGGCGCGCCGTCGTTTGCGCGGTGATCCCGCTGATGCTGACGTCCGTGCTGTGCGAGGCGCTGATGGTGTGGCTCGGCATCGGCATCAAGGTGGCCACGCTGCCCGTGATCGCGCTGGGGGTCGGCATCGGCATCGACTACGCGCTGTACGTGATGAGCATCCTGCTGGCGCGGCAGAAGGCCGGCGACACGCTGCGCGAAGCCTACCGCCACGCGCTGCGCTTCACGGGCAAGGTGGTATTGCTGACGGGCGTGACGCTGGCGATCGCCGTGGCCACGTGGGCGCTGTCGCCGATCAAGTTCCAGGCCGACATGGGTATCCTGCTGGCGTTCATGTTCCTGTGGAATATGGTGGGAGCACTCGTGCTGCTGCCGGCGCTGGCCGCGTTCCTGATGCCGTCGGCCCGGCACCGGGTTCAGGTGCCGGGCGCCGCCGCGCGCCAGCCGGCACTGGCGGAGTGAATCAGGAGCACGCTGCCAATGCGGCAGCGTGCTCCCGCGTTTGGCCGAACGGATCGGCGCGGGCGATGTCGGCCAGCACGGAGCGCAGCCAGATGTGCGACGGATCCCGGTCCAGGAAGTGGTTCCACTGCATGCACATCTCCAGTGCCGGAATGTCCAGCGGCGGCGGCAGCAGGCGGATCGGATAGTAGCGCGCCAGCGTGCGGGCCAGCCGCGTGTGCATCGTGGCGATGCGGTTCGTGCCGATGACGAAGTGGGGAATGCTGGTGAAATTGGTCGTCGTCACTTCGATGCGGCGGTCGTAGCCGCTCACTTTCAGGAACCATTCCTCGAAGCTCGTCACCGCGTTGCCGAAGCGCGAGGAAACGTGGCCGAGGGCCATGTACTGGTCCAGCGTGAGGGTCTCGCCGATCGCCGTGTTGCCCGTCCAGGCGATGCACGTGTAGGTTTCCTCGAACAGCACGTGCACCGGGTGCGTCTCGGCGATGAACTTGCGGGGCAGGACGATGAGGTCGACCTCGGCCCGTTCCAGCAGGTCGATCGCGCCCGTTCCCGTCGGCAGCACGTCGAGCGTGATGTTCGGCGCGGCCGTGGCGAAGCGCTGGCCCAGGTCGCCCAGCAGCACGGTCGAGATGTAGTCGGAGGCGAGGATGCGGAAGGCGCGCGTGGCCGTTTGCGGGTCGAACTCGGGGCGGATGTCGATCGTGGCCTGGATCTGCAGCAGCACCTTGCGCACCGGGTCGCACAGGCTGGTGGCCAGCGGCGTCATGATGAGGTTGCGGCCGACGGGCACCAGCAGTTCGTCCTTGAAATACTCGCGCAGGCGGGCCAGCACGCCGCTGGTGGCCGACTGGCTCAGGTTCAGGCGGCGTGCGGCACGGGTGATGCTTTTTTCGCTCAGCAGGGCATCGAGCGCGACCAGCAGGTTCAGGTCGAGGCGGTTGAAACGCATGGTGTCTCCTTCTTTTTTATGCGGAGGATGATGCCACATCCGCCGCACATGCAAGCCCGCCCGGGCATCGGTTTTGTGGATACCTGTGATCCATACAATCCATTTGGCCGTTGGCGCGCGGGGCAGTACGCTTTGCGCGAACAATAACGCGGAGACCCTCATGACCCGACGCTTCATCGACCTTTCCATCTACCTCGAGAACGAGGTGCTGTCCGACCCGCCGCCGCTGGCCCCGAAGATCACGTATCAGAAACACACGGAAACGCTGCATGAATTCATGGCGATGATCCCCGGCACCACGGCTGCCGACTATCCGGACGGCGAAGCCGCCGCCGCCGAATGGGTGACGATGACGACGCACAGCGGCACCCACCTGGATGCGCCGTACCACTTTCATTCGACGATGGATGCGGCGACTGGCGAGAAGAAGGCGTCGATCACGATCGACGAAGTGCCGCTCGAATGGTGCTTCCAGCCGGGCGTCAAACTCGACTTCCGTCACTTCCCGGACGGCTACGTGGCCACCGCCGCCGATGTGGCCGCGGAACTGGACCGCATCGGCCATGAACTGCGCCCACTCGATATCGTCGTCGTCAATACGCGCGCCGGCAGCCGCTATGGCCACAACGACTACGTCTCCGCCGGCTGCGGCATGGGCTACGAGGCGACGATGTACCTGCTGGAGCGCGGCGTGCGGCTGACCGGCACCGACGCGTGGAGCTGGGACGCGCCGTTCTCGTACACGGCGAAGAAGATCGCGGAAACCGGCAACAAGGCGCTGATCTGGGAAGGCCACAAGGCCGGGCGCGACATCGGCTACTGCCACCTCGAGAAGCTGCACGCCCTCGAAACGCTCCCCGCGCATGGCTTCTTCATCAGCTGCTTCCCCCACAAGGTGCGGCGCGGCTCCGCCGGCTGGACGCGCGCCGTCGCCATCGTCGACGACGCACTGCTGGCGCTGCCACGCTGAAACATTGCCGCAAAAATGGGCGGTCCGGCGATCCGGACGTACCCCATTTTTCGAGCAATATTTCCTGAAAATTGGGGTACGTCCCCATTTTTCTTTTGCTTATGTCTATAAGCGTTCGGCCACGTAGGCGATCTTCCGCTCGTCGTAAATCTCGTAGATCACGGCCAGCATGTCGGCCAGTTCCTGCGAGCGGTCCATGGCGCGGGCGCTGAAGATGATCGGCGAGACGGCTTGCCGGTCGTCGATGTGCTGGTAGACGACATCCGTGCGGATCATGCCCTGCAGGCTGTCGGGCACGATGGCGATGCCCTGGCCGGCGCCGACGAGGCCGATGGCGATCTGCAGTTCGCGCACTTCGATCACCTGGCGCGGTACCAGCATCCGTTCGCGGAACGTGGCGAGCACCTGGTCGGCGAAGCTGGGGCGGGGTGATTTCGGGTAGACGATCAGCGGGTCGTCCATCAGGTCCGACATCTTCAGGGGCGCCGGCGCGCGTGTGAGCCGGTGGCCGACGGGCAGTGCCACGATCAGTGGTTCCTCGCGCAGCACGATGCGGCGGATGGCCGCGTCGTCTCCCTTGAGCCGGCCGAAGCCCACGTCGATGCGGCCCTCCTTCAGGGCCTTCAACTGTTCGATCGTCGTCAGTTCGTGGAAGCTGATCTCCACGGCCGTGTAGCGCTCGCGGAAGCGCCGCACGATCTCGGGCAGCAGGCCATACAGCGTCGATGCCACGAAACCGATCGACAGCTTGCGCTCGATCTTGCCTACCCGCTGCGTCATCGCCTTCAGGTCCTGCGCCTTGTCGAGCAGTTCCTGCGCATGCGCGTGGAAGAACCGGCCCGCTTCGGTCAGCCGCAGCGGCCGCGAACCCTTTTCGATCAGCACCACGCCCAGTTCCTCTTCCAGCTGCTGGATCTGCCGGGAGAGCGGCGGCTGCGCGATATTGAGCCGTTCGGCCGCACGGGTGAAATTCCTTTCGTCCGCGACGGCGACGAAATAACGCAGGTGGCGCAGTTCCATGACTATACCTTCCAGGTATTGAAAATATACCAATTCAGTGTTGGACGGGGTCGTGTCCGGGGAATATTGTACCCATATCGCTGCGAATCATACTGAATGCATATGGTTCCACGAATGCAAAGCATGCTGCCGGGCGCCCGGCGATCGGGCACCCAAGCGCGCCAGACCAAGGAGACAACCATGATCCCCCGCACCAGTATCCCCATCCATCCGGCCAGGCCCGACATCGAAGGCCTGCTGGTCGAAGACCAGGCGAAGGGCGACTACCGCCTGCACCGCAGCGCCTTCACCGACCCGCAGCTGTTCGAGCTGGAGATGCAGCACATCTTCGAAGGCAACTGGATCTACCTGGCCCACGAAAGCCAGGTCCCGCACAACAACGATTACTACACCACGCACATGGGCCGCCAGCCGGTGTTCATCGCGCGTAACAAGCAGGGCGAACTGAATGCCTTCATCAACGCTTGCAGTCATCGCGGGGCGCAGCTGTGCCGCCACAAGCGCGGCAACAAGGCCACTTACACGTGCCCTTTCCACGGGTGGACGTTCAACAACAACGGCAAGCTGCTGAAGGTGAAGGACCCGGAAAGTGCCGGCTATCCGGACTGCTTCAACAAGGAAGGCTCGCACGACCTGAAGAAGGTGCCGAAATTCGCCAGCTACCGCGGCTTCCTGTTCGGCAGCCTGAACCCGGACGTGGTGCCGCTGGAAGTGTTCCTCGGCGAGGCCGGCAAGATCATCGACATGATCGTCGACCAGTCCGCCGACGGCCTCGAAGTGCTGCGCGGCTCGTCCACCTACACGTTCAACGGCAATTGGAAGCTGCAGGCGGAAAACGGCGCCGATGGCTACCACGTGTCGGCCGTGCACTGGAATTACGCGGCCACGACGAACCGCCGGAAGGAACAGGAAGCGCAGCCCGGCCGCGAGGACAAGATCCGCGCGATGGACGCGGGCACGTGGGGCCGGCAGGGTGGCGGCTTCTACGCGTTCGAGCATGGCCACATGCTGCTGTGGACCCAGTGGTCGAACCCGCAGGACCGGCCCAACTACCCGCGCCAGGCCGAGTACACGGAAAAATTCGGCGAAGGCACTGCGCGCTGGATGATCGAACGCTCGCGCAACCTGTGCCTGTACCCGAACGTGTACCTGATGGACCAGTTCGGATCGCAGATCCGGCTGCTGCGCCCGATCTCCGTGGACAAGACCGAGGTGACGATCTACTGCATCGCACCGAAAGGCGAATCCGACGAGGCGCGCGCCCGCCGCATCCGCCAGTACGAGGACTTCTTCAACGTCAGCGGCATGGCCACGCCGGACGACCTCGAGGAATTCCGTGCCTGCCAGGCCGGCTATGCCGGCGCGGCGATGGCATGGAACGACATGTGCCGGGGCGCGAAGCACTGGATCGCCGGACCGGACGAAGCGGCCAAGGAAATCGGCCTGGCGCCCGTGCTGTCCGGCGTGCGCACCGAGGACGAGGGCCTGTACACCGTGCAGCACCGCTACTGGCTGGACGTGATGCGGCAAGCCGTGAAGGGAGAGCAGAAATGAACGTGAGCACCGAAAGGATTGCCGCCTTCCTGTATCGCGAAGCGCGCCTGCTCGACGACGAGCAATGGGACGAATGGCTCGAGTGCTACGACCCGGATGCGCGGTTCTGGATGCCGTCGTGGGACGACGACGGCAGGCTGGTAACGGACCCGCAGCGCGAGATCTCGCTGATCTTCTATCCCACGCGCCAGGGCCTGGAAGACCGCGTATTCCGCATCAAGACGGAACGGTCGAGCGCCACCATGCCCGATACGCGCACAAGCCACAACATCGCCAACATCGAGATCGAGTCGGCGGACGCCGGCAAGGTGACGGTGCGCTTCAACTGGCACACGCTGAGCCACCGCTACCAGGCCGACTACGGCTACTTCGGCATGTCGCGCTACGTGATCGATTTCACCGGCGACGCGCCACGGATCCTGGACAAGTACGTCGTGCTGAAGAACGACTACATCAACCAGGTCATCGACGTGTACCACATCTAGAAGACATCCAAACAGGAGACAGGTGATGACGACGCACCGCATTGCCCTGCAGTTCGAGGACGGGATCACCCGCTTCATCGCCTGCAACGCCAACGAAAGACTGTCCGACGCCGCCTACCGGCAAAAGGTCAACATTCCGCTCGACTGCCGCGACGGCGCCTGCGGCACCTGCCGCGCGTTCTGCGAATCGGGCAGCTACGACATGCCGGAGTCCTCGTATATCGAGGATGCGCTGGAGCCGGCCGATGCCGCCGAGGGCTACATCCTGGCCTGCCAGTGCCGGCCCACGTCCGATTGCGTGGTGCGCATTCCCGCCACCTCGGCTTCCTGCAAGTCGGGGGCCGGCACGTTCGGCGGCCGGATCGCCGCGGTCGAACACTTGTCCGCATCGACGATCGCGTTCGCGATCGATCTCGATGGCGATACGCCCGACTTCCTGCCCGGGCAGTATGTCAACGTCGCCATTCCCGGCACGGCGCTGACCCGTTCGTATTCGTTCAGTTCCCCGCCGGGGTCGAAGCTGGCGAGGTTCGTGGTGCGCAACGTGCCGGGCGGCCGGATGAGCGGCTACCTGGCGCGCGACGCGGCGCCGGGACAGCCGATCGCCTTCAGCGGCCCCTATGGCAGCTTCTACCTGCGCCCGGTGCAGCGCCCCGTGCTGATGCTGGCCGGCGGCACCGGCATCGCGCCGTTCCTGTCGATGCTGTACGCGCTGGCACAGCAGGGCTTTGCGCACCCGGTGCGGCTGGTGTATGCGGTGACGAACGACCATGACCTGGTGGGACTGGAACAGCTGGACCGGATCGCCGCCGCGCATCCGCAGTTCAGCTACATGACCACCGTGGCCTCCGCCGAAAGCAGCCATCACCGAAAGGGTTACGCGACGGCGCACTTGGAGCCGGGCTGGATGAACGGCGGCGACGTCGATGTCTACCTGTGCGGCCCTGTGCCGATGGTGGACGCGGTGCGCAACTGGTTCGCGGAAACCGGCGTTTCACCCGCGGGTTTCCATTTCGAGAAATTCTCGTCGACGGGGGCATGAATGAACGGCAGATTCCATGGCAAGGTAGTGGCCGTCACGGGGGCGGCCCAGGGCATCGGCCGGGGCGTGGCGCTGCGGGCCGCGCGTGAAGGTGCGCAACTGGTGCTGGCCGACCGGGCCGACCTCGTGAAGCAGGTGGCCGCCGAATGCGCCGATCTGAAGGCGCGGGTGTCGGTGGTGCAGGCGGACCTGGAGCGCTATGCCGGCGCGCGCGCGGTCATCGATACGGCGCTGGCCAGCTTCGGGCGCGTGGACGTGTTGGTCAACAACGTCGGCGGCACGATCTGGGCCAAGCCCTACGAGGAATACGAGGAAGAGCAGATCGAGGCCGAGATCCGGCGCTCGCTGTTCCCCACGCTGTGGTGCTGCCGTGCCGTGCTGCCGGCCATGATCGCGCAGCGGGGCGGCGCCATCGTCAACGTCTCCTCGATCGCCACGCGCGGCATCTACCGCATCCCGTACTCGGCGGCCAAGGGCGGCGTCAATGCGCTGACGGCCAGCCTGGCGCTGGAACACGCGCAGGATGGCATCCGCGTCAACGCCGTCGCCACCGGCGGCACGGAAGCGCCGCCGCGCGTGGTGCCGCGCAATCCGCAGCCGCTCAGTGCGCAGGAACAGGTGTGGTACCAGGGCATCGTCGACCAGACGATCGCCAGCAGCGCCATGCACCGTTACGGCACCATCGACGAACAGGTGGGCGCAATCCTTTTCCTGGCGTCCGACGAGGCGTCGTACATCACCGGCAGCGTGCTGCCCGTGGGCGGCGGCGACCAGGGATGAACGCGGCGACTGCGTGAGGCTGCCATGACCGATACGGTTCCGCCCCGCGCGGGCGGCGCGGCAACGCCGTTGCTGCCGCTGCCCGCGATCGTCGCGGGCTTCCTCGCGGTACTGGTGTCGTTTGCCGGACCGCTGGCGATTTTCTACCAGGCGGCGCAGGCGGCAAGGGTGGATGCCGCCACGTTTGCCTCCTGGGTCTGGGGCATCTCGATCGGCGCCGGCATGGCCGGCATCTGGCTGAGCATGCGGTACCGGGTACCCGTCATCACCGCCTGGTCGGCGCCAGGCACGGCGCTGCTGATCACGTTGTTTCCGGCGCTGTCAGTGGCCGAGGCCATTGGCGCCTACCTCACGGCGGCGGCGATCCTGCTGCTGCTCGGGCTGACCGGCGGCGTGGACCGGAACATGCGCCACATCCCGCAGGGCGTGGCGGCCGGCATGATGGCCGGCATCCTGCTGCCGTTCGGACTGGATGCCTTTCGCGCTGTCGGCGGCCTGCCGCTGGTGGCCGGCGGCATGATCGCGGCCTATCTGGTATGCCGCCGCGCATGGCCGCGCTACACCATCGTCGTGGTGCTGGCGACCGGCATCGCGCTCGCCGTCGCCGGCGGCCACACGCGCTTCGGCCAGGTGGCGTTCGAGCTGGCCGTGCCGCGGCTGGTGGCGCCTGCATGGTCGTGGCGCGCCACGTTCAGCCTCGCGCTGCCGCTCGTGCTCGTCACGCTGACCGGGCAGTACCTGCCGGGCATGGCGCTGCTGAAGACGTCGGGCTACGACCTGCCGGCGCGGCCCGTGCTCGTGACGAACAGCCTGGTGTCGCTGCTGGTGGCGGCCACGGGCGGCATCACGATCGCCATCGCCGCGATCACGGCGGCCATGTGCACCGGGCCGGACGCCCACGAGGATCCCCGCAGGCGCTACATCGCCGGCATCGCCAACGGGATCTTCTACCTGCTGGCCGGCCTGTGCGCCGGTTCCATCGTGGCGCTGTTCGGCGCATTGCCGAAGGCGCTCGTGGCGACTGTCGCCGGGCTGGCACTGCTGGGGCCCGTCGCCACCAATCTGGACGCCGTGATGGCCGCGCGCGACCGCGAGGCGGCGCTCGTCACGTTCGTCGCCACCGCCTCGGGCATGACATTCCTCGGGCTCGGCGCGGCGTTCTGGGGCATCGCCATCGGCCTGGCCGCCCACCTGGTCCTCGCACGCACCCGATAGATTCGCACCACCATGCCATTATTACAAGAGGAGACACGCATCATGCGGCACATCGACCTGCAACAACTGGCGGACAACGCCAGGTTCAACCGCTTCCACGCCGGCATCCTGGCGTGGTGCGCGGTCATCATCGTCTGCGACGGCTACGACCTCGCCGTGGCCGGTATCGCGCTGCCGTCGATCATGAAGGAGATGGGCGTGACGGCGCAAAGCGCCGGCTTCATGGTCAGCTCCGCGCTGTTCGGCATGATGTTCGGCGCGATCTTCCTCGGCACGATTGCCGACCGGATCGGCCGCCGCGCCGCCATCGCCATCTGCCTGGCACTGTTCTCCGGCTTCACGGCCGCCGCCGGCATGACGAACGACCCGTATGTGTTCAGCGCGATGCGCTTCCTGGCGGGCCTGGGCATCGGCGGCGTGATGCCGAACGTGGTGGCGCAGATGACGGAATACTCGCCGAAGAAGATCCGCGCCACGCTCGTGACGCTGATGTTTTCCGGCTATGCGGTCGGCGGCATGCTGGCCGCCTTGCTCGGCAAGGGCATGATCGAGGCGTGGGGCTGGCAATCCGTGTTCCTGGCGGCCGGCGTGCCCGTGGTGCTGATCCCGTTCGTGCTGAAGTGGCTGCCGGAATCGATGCCGTTCCTCGTGCGGGCAGGGCGCCTGGACGAAGCGGGCGCCATCGCCGCCAGGCTGGAACCGACGTTCGTGCCGCAGCGTGGCGATACCTATGCGCTGGCGTGCGGCGACCGCGCCGCCGGGGGCACGCCGATCGGCCAGCTGTTCGCCGATGGCCGCGGCTTTTCGACCGCCATGTTCTGGGTCGCGTTCTTCATGTGCCTGTTCATGGTGTACGCGCTCAGTTCCTGGTTGGCCAAGCTGATGGCGGGCGCCGGCTACAGCCTGGGTTCCGCGCTGACGTTCGTGCTCGTGCTGAACTTCGGCGCGGTGATCGGCGCGGTGGGCGGCGGCTGGCTGGCGGACCGCTTCCATATCAAGTACGTGCTGGTGGCGATGTACGCGCTGGCCGCGGTGTCGATCACGCTGCTCGGCTACCCGGTGCCGACCCCCGTGCTGTTCGTCCTGGTCGGCCTGGCCGGCGCATCGACGATCGGTACGCAGATCGTCACCTACGCCTACGCGGGCCAGTTCTACCCGGCCGCGGTGCGCGCCACCGGCATCGGCTGGGCGTCCGGCGTGGGCCGCAGCGGGGCGATCCTGGCGCCGATCGTCATCGGCACGCTGGTCGGCATGGCATTGCCGCTGCAGCACAACTTTGCCGCGATCGCCGTGCCGGCGGTGATTGCCACGGTGGCGGTGTCGCTGATCCGGCATGGGCGGTCGGCGTCGGCTGTCCAAGACAAAACGGTCGCCCCGGCGGTGGCAACCGGAACATGATCGAAACCGCAAGGCAACCGCCGTTTGTAAACGGCGGTTTTTGGTCATCATTTATAGGAGTTGTTCGCGCCGCCCTGCGAGGTTTTGTCCGACAAGCCCGTTGCTCCTGCGCCCACGCCGGTCTCTACCGTGCAGTTTTAAGCTGGGGACCGGGTCAACACTGGAGATAAAACATGAGTCACGACGTGAACACCACCGCCCCCCTCGAGCTCTGGGGCGGCCTCGAATGCACGATCAACCGCGTGTCGGACCAGTATTTCAGCCAGATGGAACGCAACGGCCACCGCGACCGGATCGACGACATCGACCGTTTCGCGTCGCTGGGCATCCGCGCGGTACGCTACCCTGTGCTATGGGAATGCACCGCGCCGGACGGGATCGAAAGTGCCGACTGGTCCTGGTCGGATGCGCGCCTGCCGCGCCTGCGCGATCTCGGCGTGGAGCCGATCGCCGGCCTGGTGCACCATGGCAGCGGACCTGTCCACACGAGCCTCGTATCACCCTGCTTTGCCGAGAAGCTGGCCGAATATGCCGGCTCCGTCGCGCGCCGCTACCCCTGGCTGACGTATTACACGCCGGTCAACGAACCGCTGACGACCGCTCGGTTCTCCGGGCTGTCCGGCGTGTGGTACCCGCATGGGCGCAGCGAGGAAGCTTTCGTGCGGGCACTGATCAACCAGTGCCGCGCCACCGTGCTGGCGATGCGGGCGATCCGCGAAGTCAATCCCGATGCGAAACTGGTGCAGACGGACGACCTGTCGCGCACCTACGGCACCCCCGAGATGGCCGACCTGGTGGATTTCTTCAACGAACGCCGCTGGCTGTCCTGGGACCTGCTGTGCGGCATGGTCGGACCAGGCCATGCGCTGTACGATTTCACGCTGCAATCCGGTGCCGGGCCGGAAGAACTGCAGTGGTTCCGCGACAACCCGTGCCCGCCGGACGTCATCGGCGTGAACTACTACATCACCAGCGAGCGCTGGCTCGATCACCGCGTGGACCGCTTCCCGGCCAGCCACGTGCACGAATACAAGGGCCGGCGCCATGCCGACATGGAAACGGCGCGCGTGCTGGCCAACCCCACGCGCGGCATCGGCCCGCTGCTGGCCGAAGTATGGGAGCGCTACAGGCTGCCCGTGGCGATCACCGAGGCGCACATCGACGCGCACCGCGAAGACCAGCTGCGCTGGCTGCGCGAGATCTGGCAGGCCGCGCAGAAGCAGCGCGATGCCGGCGCCGACATCCGCGCCGTTACCGTGTGGGCGCTGCTGGGCTCCTACGACTGGAATTGCCTGGTCACCGCCTGCCACGGCTACTACGAGCCGGGGCCGTTCGACGTGCGCGGCAAGGAACCCCGCCCGACCGCCGTCGCCGAGTTGATGCGGCGCCTGTCCAGCGGCCGCGAGCCCGATCATCCCGTGATGCGTGGCGCCGGCTGGTGGCACCGCCCCGGAAGGTTCCTGTGCCAGCCGGTCGCGGCGCCGGCCGTGACGGCATCGCTGGCCGAACGCCAGCAGGCCAGGGCGCCGATGCCGCCGATCCTGGTGGCCGGGGCCAGCGGGGCACTGGCCCGCGCATTCGCCGCCCGTTGCAAGGCGCGCAACCTGCCTTGCGTGCTCGCCGGCCGCGACACGATGGATGCGACCGATCCCGCGGCCGTCGAACGCATGATCCGCAAGCACCGGCCGTGGGCGATCGTCAACGCGGCGGGCAGCCGGCCGCCATCGCCCGGCATGACCGAAGTGGGCGAGATGGAAGAACAGTACCGCGCCCACGTGGCCGGTGCCCTCGTGCTGGCGCTGGCCGCCGCGCGGCACGGCCTGCCTTACCTGGTGTTCTCCAGCACGGCGGTGCTGGCCGGTGTCGACGGGCCGCGCGACGAGGCGGCCATCCCCGCGCCGCTCGATGCCTTCGGAAGGTGCCAGGCGGAAGCCGAACGCCGCGTGCTCGGCGCCAATCCGCGTGCGCTGATCGTGCGCAGCGGCCAGTTTTTCACCGCCGATGGGGATGTGGGGCTGCTGGGCCAGGCGCTGGCCTCGCTGCGCGAAGGGCAGCCGGTGGCGCTGCAGCAAGACCTGGTGCTGGCGCCGAGCTACCTGCCGGACCTGGTGGACGCATGCCTGGACCTCGCGGTCGACGGCGAGCAGGGCATCTGGCACCTGAGCAACCATGCCGGCATCACCGCGGCCGACCTCGTGGCGCGCGCGGCCTCGCTGCTGGGACTGGGCACGATGCTGGTGCAGCACGATGTCGACACCGAGCAGGCTGCCCCCGTGCTGGAAACGCGGCGCGGCGCGCTGCTGCCCACACTGGACTACGCGCTGGCCCGCTTCGCCGCCGCCAGCCAGGCTGCCGCCGTGGAGCGGCGCAGCGTGCCCCGGCAGGGGCGTGGATAGGCAATCGGCGTAGCCCGGCCCGCGCTCAGTAGTCGACCTTCGCGAGCAGGTCCACCATGACGCCCGGCGCGCCGCCCTTGCGGATGCGCAGGTGCGTCTTCAGTTTCGGCGCCTGTTTCAGCGCGGCGGCGATGTTGGCGGCCAGCGCCGGACGCAGCGGGTTGCTGCGGTTCGTCAGCCAGAGCCGCCAGCCGCGCTTGCGGGCTGCAGCGGCGATCCACACCAGCGTGTCGGTCGACGGGTTATCGTGCCTGCCATCGGCCGAGATCACGTAGTGCCGTGCCTGCACCCGCTCGAAGAATGCCGGTTCCAGGTTGCGGTCGCTGCCGTGGTGCGGCACTTTCAGCAGGTCGAAGTCGACCCGGCCATCCGCATCCATCATGCCCGCCTCTTCAAGCCCGGCCAGCACGTGATCGCCGCGCGCGTCGCCCGTCAGCAGCATGCGCACACGCCGGCCGTGCGAGCCGCGCGCCGTCACCACGAGCACCAGGCTCGACAGGTTGAACACGGACCTGTCCACGTAAGCGGCCGTGGCGGCTTCGTCCTTGACGACCTTGCGCTCCCACTCGATGGACAGCTTGCGCAGATGCGCCACGTTCGGGCAAACGAGCTGCACGTCGAGCACGCCCAGGTCGAGCGGCAGCATCGCCGGGCCGCCGTCGGCAACCAGCGATGCCGCGCCGCCGTTGCATGCCGCGTGCAGGCGCTCGATCTGTGCCAGCAGGTCCTGGCCCTGCCGCACGCTTGCTTCGATGGCCCCCAGGCTGGCCGGGCGGGAACCGCCATTGAGCGCGGCGAGCCCGGCGCGGGCAGGCTGCGGCAGGTGCGCCAGCAGGTCGCGGTCGAAGGTGTTGAGCCAGAAGCGGTCGCACTGGGCCGGGCACTCTTCGGCGCCGAGGCTTTCGGCCAGCGCCAGCACCCCGCCGATATGGTCGCTGTCCAGGTGCGAGACGAGGATATGGCGCAACTCCAGCGGCCATTGCCCCAGCCGTTCGGCGATCTGCGCGAGCCGCGGGCGCAGCGTACGCTGCCACGTGGCCCGCGGGCCGCCGTCGATCAGCACATGGCGGGGCGCGGCCTTGTTGCCATAGTGCAGGATCAGCGCATCGCCTTCGCCCGCGTCGAGCGCTTCGAGCGAAAAGATCGATGTCGCCCGTGCCGGCATGTCATACCGCCTGCAGGGCGCGCAGCGCGTCGACCAGGCCGCACCCCTGGAACGACGGCTCGCGGCCCAGGTCGCTGGCCGAGCGGCGCAGGATGTCCTTTACGCGGTCGGGGTGGCCCATCAGTTCCGGGTGGCGCGCCAGCAGCAGCGCCGCCACGCCCGATACGTGCGGCGCGGCCATGCTCGTGCCGTCCATCGTGGCCGTTTTTCCTTGCGGGACCGTGGACGTGATCTTTTCGCCGGGCGCCACCAGGTCCGGCTTGGCGCGGCCGTCGCCGGTCGGGCCGCGGCTGGAGAAATACGACACGCCGTACAGGTGCGGATCGGCGCGGTGCGTGGCGCCCACGGTGATCACGGCCTGCGCGTTGCCCGGATCCGTCAGGCTCTGGCCCCGGTAGGCGCCGCCCATGCTGGTGTGGGCATACGCGTCGTCGAAGCCGAAATTGCCCGCGGCGGCCACCACCACGACGCCGCTGCCCACCAGCCGGTTGCACTCCAGGCACACGGGCGTGCTGCCGCAGCCGTAGCTGCGCACGGCGTGGTGCAGCGACAGGCTGATGTTCACGCCGTGCACGTATTGCCGGTCGCGGCTGCCGTTCAGGTAGCGCACATACTGGAGGGCGGCGAGGATCGTGAATTCGTCGGCGTTGCCATCGTCGTCGAACACGCGCAGGTCGAGCAGCTCGATGGCCGGGCATACGCCCAGGAGGTCGGTGCCGTCCGCCAGCTCGCCGGGCAGGGGCAGGCCGCGTTCCGTGTAGTGCCGGCCATACCAGCCGGCACCGAGGATGCCGGCCACGTGGGTGCCGTGGCTGTCGACGGGCGCTTCGTAGCCACCTGGTTCATGGGACAGCGCGAGCAGGGGTTCGAGCAGCGACCAGTCCAGCATGCGGCCCGCTGCCAGGTCGCGGCCGAGGCGGGCGGCACGGTCGAGCAGGGCCGTGCCGCCGGGCTGCCTGCCGAGACGGGCCATGACGGCTTTCGGCAGCGTGCCGGCGGTCAGGCCGGCCAGGCGCGTGAAGTCGAGGGTGCGCACGATGCGCGAACGGCGCGGGTCGCGCCGCTCATCGGCCAAGGCGCCGGCCGAAGCGCCGGCCGAAGCGACTGCCGGCGGGTCGTCGCCGGCAAAGGCCGGGTGGCCCGCATCGATGCCGGAGTCCACGATGGCCCAGCGCACGCCGCGCCCGCCCGTGTCGAACACGCGGCCCGCCGCATCGGCCTTCACCGTGAGCCGGCTCCTGGCGATCGCATGTCGTGCCGGGCGGTTGCGGGCGATGTGCCACAGCGGCGGCACGGCGCCCGGCGGCGCCGGGGAGCCGGCATCGCAGCAGCCGGCCAGCACCCGCAGCACTGCGCGGCTGGCGTTGCGGATACGCGCCTGCAGGGCGGGTTCGCCGATACTGTCGCGCGTGACGCCGAGCAGGCCAAGGCCCACGTACAGTGCCGCCACGTTGACGAGCCGGACCAGCGCGCCATGCCCCGCATCGGCGTCGGCGTCACGACCGGCGCCGTGGACCTCGTCCACCACCAGCCGGCCCACGTTCTTGAAGCGGCCGATCGTCTCGACCGACTGCAGGTGTTCCAGCACCTGCCGGCCCAGTGCCTGCGCCGTGCTATCGGCGCGCAGGACGGCGCTCACGGCATTGCGCCGCGCGACCCGGTCGATGTTGCGCTGCCACCACGCCGTCAGCGGCAGCAGGCGCAGCAGGGAAAAGAAGTCGAGCCGCGCCAGCAGGTGGGAATCGTTCGATGCGATGGCGGGTGGCTCGTCGCCCGTCCGTTGGTCGGCGTGGCAGCGGGCAATTGCCTGCCGCAGGGCGGCCGGGTCGACGTTGCTGTGCGGCGTGAGCAGCAGCGACGCGGCGCCGTCGAAGCGCAGCTCGGCCGCGTAGTGCAGCCACACGTCCGCGGCGACCGGCAGGTCGCTCGTGAAGCGGCCCGGCTCGGGGTCGCAGCCCGCATAGACGAGCATGTACGCAAGATCGCGTGCGAGCGGCGTCAGCGGAGACAGCGAAGGCTGCTGCATTGGCACCTCCACGGTGCGATGGGCATGTCAGGGGGAGGGGAGTACCAACATTGTAGTCACGCTTGACCACGAAGAGTAAACAATTAAAAGCCGGTATGTACTCGAGTCCGTGTTGCCCGCCTATAGTCGGGCTGCCAGGCACAGGGACATGAGCTCGACGCGAAGAAGCAGCGGCTGAGTCCGTGTCTCGGTGCCTCCGTACCAGCGTGTCTCCGTGCCAGGCACCGGGACACGAGCTCGGCACGAAGAAGTAGTGCTTCAGCCCGTGTCGCCCGGCTGCAGCAGCGCTGCCAGGCACGGGGACACGAACCGATCAGGTGCGCCCTTGCGCCGGGGCGGGTTGCAGAGCGTGTCAGCCGAAAGCGCGGTACCGGAAGTTGCGGAAGCGGGCTTCGCCGGTGCCGGCCGCGTACAGCGCGGGTTTCAGCGACATGAACCCGCCGCGCACGTTATGGTGGTAGCCGGAGACTTCGTAGCCGCGCGGCCCGCGCTGCCATGTCTTGCCGTCGCCCGACAGGTGGATGCTGACCACGTGCTTGCGGTTGCGGATGCGCAGGAACACGCGCTTGCCGAACGGGTTGGCCGGCTGGCCGTGCTCGGTGCCGTAGCGGTGCAGCACGAGGTTCTTTTCCTCGAAGCCCATGCCGCAATACAGCTTGTGGTCATAGAACAGCAGCAGGCCGGCGCGCGTACCGGGATCCACTTCGATCTCGCATTCCACCTCGTAATCCTGGTCCGGCACCACGAACACCAGCGGCGACGAGTCCGATGGCATCTTGCCGCTGGCCTTCAGGTGCAGCGTACCGTCGCGCCGGGCCAGCCGTTTCGCTTCGTCCGGTGCGGGATTGAAGAAGTTCCACTGGATGCCGTACTTGTCGGTCGAAAAATCGTCCGACAACGGCATGCCATGCTGCCCGCTGGCGACACCCTTGGCCGGCTTGCGGATCGGCTGCGACAGGTCGCCGCCGCCGAAGTCGAACCAGCCGTCGTCGGACCACGTGACGGGCGCCAGCAGGCATTGCCGACCCAGCGTCCAGAAGCCGTTCTCGTAGCCGTGGTAGACACTCCACCAGTCGCCGGCCGGCCCCTGCACGAGCGTGGCATGGCCGCGCGACCACCATTTTTCGGCCACGTCCGTCGTGCGCACCAGCGGGTTGCGCGGGTGGTGTTCCCACGGCCCGTTGATCGATTTCGAGCGTGCGGCGATGACCATGTGGCCCGTCGGCGGGCCGGACGTGCCGCCCACCGCCAGGATCAGGTAGTAGTAGCCGTTGTGACGCAGCACCTTCGGGCCTTCCGGCGAGAACGCTTCCACTTCCCAGTCGTCCGGGTAGCGCCACGGTTCATACACCTTTTCCGGCTTGCCGACCGTGGACAGGCCATCGTCGGCCAGCCGCACGCGGTCC
Source organism: Pseudoduganella sp. jia 12 (assembly GCF_055502675.1). Lineage (NCBI taxonomy): Bacteria > Pseudomonadati > Pseudomonadota > Betaproteobacteria > Burkholderiales > Oxalobacteraceae > Pseudoduganella > Pseudoduganella sp. jia 12. The sequence continues at coordinate 507,223 of NZ_JBUXKP010000002.1, read as the reverse complement.
ACGCCGGACAGGAACAGCCAGCGCGAGCCGTCTTCGCCCACGGCGTGGCCGGGGTCGATGTGGCGCGGCAGGTCCAGGTCGATCGGGTCGGACCACGGCCCTTCGATCCTGTCCGCCCAGATCACCCACGACGTGGTCTTCGAACCCGGCACCGCCGTCTTCTTGGTGGGGATGTACAGGTAGTAGCGGCCCTTGTGCTTGCACAGTTCCGGCGCCCACACGGAACCGATGTTCCGGTGCAGCGTGGCCGTCACGGGCCGCCAGTTGACGAGGTCCTTCGAATGCCAGATCACGAGGCCCGGATAGGCATCGAAGGTGGAAAACGTCATGTAGTAGTCGTCGCCGTCCTTCAGGATCGACGGGTCGGGGCGGTCGCCCGCCACGACCGGGTTCAGAAAGGTGCCGTTGCCCAGGTCGGGCTTGCGCTGGCCTTCGAAGCCGGTGCCCCATGCGGGAGCAGCGGCGCTGGCGCAGGTGGCGGCCGCTGCCGCGGAGGCCGGCGCGCCGGCTCCCAGCAGCAGCGAGCCGAGGCCCGCGGATTTCATCGCATCGCGTCGCGTAACCATCGTGGCCCCGTTCAGAACTTGTAGCGCACGCCGAGCAGGTACTCGCGGCCCGTGACGTTCAGCACGTTCACGCTGTTGCGCACGCTGCCCACGTACTGGTCGCTCGACTCGTTCGTGAGGTTGACGCCCTCGAACGTGAATTCGACCTTGTCGTTGAGCTTGTACGACAGCGACAGGTCGACGTTCGTCGTTTCGTTCTTGCCCGCCACGTCGTTGTTGTTCTGCGCCGGTACGGTCTGCAGGTAGGCCGAACGGTAGGCGCCGGTCAGGCGGGCGCTGAACTTGCCGTCATCGTAGTACAGCGTGGTATTCCACGATTTCGGCGACAGGTTCACCAGCTCGTTGCGCACGGTGCCGCTGTTGGCGGTGGTGGCCGAGATGATGTAGTCGATCTTCGACGACACCTTCGTGTAGTTGGCGATCAGGCCGAAGTTGCGGCCCCACGCCGGCAGGAACGTGAACGGCTGCTGGTAATTCAGCTCGAAGCCGCGCAGCTTGCCGCCCGGGGTGTTGCGGAAGCTCGTCACGTCGAACGATTCGGTGCCGGTGAAGTTCGCCGGCAGCAGCGACAGCGGCAGGCCGGTCTGGTTATACGGCATCGATTCGCGCACGCCCTGCACGTAGCTGGCGATGTTCTTCTGGAACAGGCCCAGGCCGACGAAGGCCTTGTTCGGGAAGTAATACTCGAATGAGGCATCGAAGGTCTTGGCGCGGAACGGTTCGAGCAGCGGGTTGCCCGACGAGATGCCCAGCGCGCCCACGGTGCTGACGGTGCCGCCCGGATTCAGGTTGCCCAGCGGCGGGCGCGACATGACCTTGGCCGCGGCCAGGCGCACCAGGAATTCCGGCGTCACGTTGGTGGCCACGTTGAAGGATGGCAGGAAGTCGTTGTACTCGTTTTCCACCGTGACCGGGGTGCCGCCGCCGGAAGCCACATAGCCGGTGGCGGTCAGCTTGGTCTTCACGTAGCGGCCGCCGATATTGCCGCGCACGCCGTAGCCCCACAGTTCGGTGTCGAAATCGCCCTGCAGGTACACGCCGTTGTCGCGCTCGGTGATCGCCCGGTTGTTGCCGCGTGCGCTCGTGTTGGACAGCGAGGTCAGCGTGAAGTCGCCCGGGCCGCCGGCCGGGCCGGACTTCAGGCAGTTGCAGTAGGCATCGTAGGCCGCCGTGATGGCCTGGATGTTCGGCATGACCCAGCCGGTGGCGTTGCCAGCCGGCATGTCCTGGCCGGGGCCGAAGCCCGACAGCAGCGTCGTCAGGCCGGCGATGTCGGTGCCTGCCGGCAGGCTGTAGATGGATTCGGCCGTGTTGGCGCGGCGGGATTCCCACGTGTTGAACTTGTAGCGCTTCAGGTTCACGCCGCCCTTGAACGTCCACGTGTCGGAGGCACGCCAGGCCAGGTCGGAGCTGAACACGTCGTTGGTGTTGTCCGTGCCCGCCGGGCGGATGCGGATCTCGCTCGGCAGCGCATTGGCCGCCGTGGTCGCGCCGTTCGCCACGCCGTAGATGCCCAGCACGCCGGCCTTGGTGACGTCGAACGGGTAGGTGATGACCGGCAGGCGGCCGTTCCGGAAGTCGACCGTGTAGCCGTTCACGTTCGGCGCGTCGAGCGTGACGGTGGTCTGGATCGGGTTCTCGAATTTCGATTTCGCATGGCCCAGCGCGGCGGTCAGGCGCAGGTCCTCGTTGATCTGGTGCGACAGGTTCAGCGTGGGCTGGAAGAACTTCGTCTGCATCTCGTCGTAGCGCGACTCGGAGCGGATGTCCACGCCATTGAAGACGCCGTAGGTCATGCGGCCCAGCGCGTCGTACTGCACGTCGACGACGGAGGTTTGCGGCTTGCCGCCGGAGCTCAGGTTGCGCGAGAACGAGAAGCCTTCGATGTAGTTTTCTTCGCGGGTGGCATTGAGATCGGCATACAGCAGGTCCAGCGACAGGCGGGTGCCGCGCTGCGGTTTCCATTCGAACGAGCCGGTCACGCCCAGGCGCTCCTGTTCGTGCACCATGCGGCCATAGCGCGGGAAGCGCGGGTGGTAGTTGGCGGCGTTGCTGGCGGCGTTGTACGCGGCGATGTTCTCCGGCGTGCCGGGCAGCCGCTGCGAAGTGGGGAAGCCCGGCGCGGTCGTGCCGCAGGTCGTCGACGTCGACGTGCCCACGCCCATCGGCGCGCACCATCCGCCGACGGAAGGCCCGTTGTCCCAGCGTCCCGTGGAGAAGCCGTCCTCGTACAGGTTGCGCTTGCCCCACGCCACGGAGACCAGGTAGCCCATGGTGTTGTTATTGAACGTATCCGAGAACATGAACGCGCCGCGCGGGTCGGACTTCTCGGACAGGTCGTTATAGCGGCCCTTCAGCATCGCGGTGGCGTTGAAGCCCCGCTTGGACAGGTCGAACGGGCGCATCGTCTGCAGGTCGACGGTGGCGCCCAGCGAGCCTTCCTCCACCTCGGCGGAAGAACTCTTGCGCACCGTAAGCGAGGAGAACAGTTCGGACGCGAACACGTTGAAGTCGAAGCCGCGGCCGCGATTGGTGCCGCCGCTGTTGTCGCTGCCGCCCGTGGTGGCCAGCGCCTCGATGCCGTTGATGCGCACGCGCGTGAAATCCTGGCCCAGGCCGCGCACGGTGATGCTGCGGCCTTCGCCGGCGTCGCGGTCGATCGCCACGCCGGGCACGCGCTGCAGCGATTCGGCCAGGTTCGTGTCCGGGAACTTGCCGATATCCTCGGCTTTCACGACGTCGACGATGCTGTTCTCGGTGCGCTTGGCATTGAGCGCGCTTTCGAGCGACGCGCGCAGGCCGGTCACCACGACAGTCTGCGTTTCGGCCGGTGCTTCGGCCGACTGTGCCTGTGCGCTGGCGTGGCTCATTGCCAGCACGGCCGTGGCGATCGCGGTCAGTTTCAATGCGGTTTTGCTGCTGTGCATCCAAGTCTCCTGTTCTATTTGTTTCGGATCTCTAACGCCTGATGGCTCGCACCGTGCGAGGTGCGTGCGGGATACATCATTGCGGAGCTTGTTTGCTTATACAAATAACAAAAACGTATAGGTTCGAGGAAAACGATAACCTGATGATTCTTTGACGCTAACTTCGCTCAAAGTGCGCCTAAAAGACGCAGAGCTTGCATGCGAATAAAGTTTGTAAGTAAACAATCTGGTCGGGCCGGATGAAATTCTGTCAGACCAGTGACGTGTTTTTGCAACGAGTGGTCAGGCCGGATGGTGGATTGCAGAAGCTCGCGGCCAAAAAAAAAGCGGCCCTGAGGCCGCTTGCTTTGCGATGCAGCGAGGGGTCAGGCGGCCTTGCGCGCCTTGCGCCGCGCCGCAAAGCCCAGCAGTCCCAGGCCGCCCAGCATCATGCCGTAGGTCGACGGTTCCGGTACGGCCGACACCGACAGATGCAGGTCGTTCACGGTAGGCCAGAAGCCGGGCTGGTCGCCGACCGTGACCGACAGCGAGGTGATCTCGGCGCTCGATACGAAGCCCACGAAGGAACTCGTGAATGGGTCGGTGATCGTGTACGTCAGCGTGGCGCCGGTGCTGTCCGTGGCGGAAATCGTGATCGAGTCGACGGAAGCGGAAAAGCCTGCGATATCGGAGCCGAAGAAAAAGCCGCCGGCGCCGGCGATGCTGCCGCCGGTGAAATCGCTGAACGTGATCGTATCAGAACGGTTGTTCGTGCTCAGCCAGTAATCGGCATCGTCGTCGCTGGCACCGTAGAAGACCGGGCTCTCGGGACCGACTTCCGCAGAGTAGCCGAAGCTGCCCGCTTCGCGGATAAGGGGGCCGTCATAGCCCTCGATAGCGAGGTCATCATAATTATCCACGCCCGTGGTGCCGACAGCTGCCAGGTAGGCAGCCTGTGACGTATACGTGGTGAGTTCGGCGTGTGCTGCAGTTGCGGCAAGCAGTGCAGCGGATGCGATGGCGGTTTTGACAGAGAGGGACAGCATTTGCACGATGAGACTCCGTTCACTTTTGGTTGAGGAAGACTTCATGGACCACTTCAGTATTGAAGTGAAACCAATATAAACCCGGCCGAGTTGTCTCTGCAATAAAAAATTAGAAGAATATTAAAATAAATGATTTTTAATCGTGCGTAGTATTTGGTAATTTATCGTCGAGGCCCGGCTCGTCCAAAAAGCCGGCGCGATGAGGGTGGGCGCGGGAAAGAAGTCGATCGGGTCGGCATCGAGACGTGGTGCGGTAATATGTTTATTTGGTTATTCGCGCTTGCTTCCGGCTGTTGGTTTATTTGACTATTCAGCCTTGCTGCCAGGGTTTGAATAACTTTATTTGATCTTCGATCCTGATGCGCGCGATCGAATGACAGGTGGACCGCCGTCATGGCGTTATTGTTGGCACGGAAGGGGGCGATAATCAGCCGGCATCATGTATTCCGGCACCGCGCATTTCGACATGGCGTACCGAACAAAGTTTATTCGCGCAGCGCGGGGCCGAGGCCGGCATGCCGGTCGGCCGGCGCCCGGATCCCGCGCCGGGCCAGTTCGCGCTGCACGTCGCGCGCAACGCTGTCGAACACGTCGGCCTGCCGTGCCATGCAGCCGGCACGCTCGGCGGCAATGCGCTCGCGGTTCGCGCCCAGCGTGCCTCGTGCAAGCGGAAAGCCGAATCCAGCCGGCATGCGGTCGTCCGTCTCTCCCAGCACGCGGGCCACGATGACGTCGCCCAGCGCCGGCTTGAAGTGGCCCGCCTCCCAATACCAGCGGGTGCGCGCCGTGCTGCCTGGCGCGGGTATCGCCTCGCACTGGATCGCGCCGTAGCCGGAAAAATCATGCACGGCGATACGGGCCCCGGGATGGCGCCGCCGGCCCGCTTCCGCCTCCTCGACGAGGATTTCCTTCCATGCCTCGAAGCGGGGCCACAGATTCGCCTCTTCGAACAGGGCCAGCAACTGCGCGTGGTAGGGGTAGATGACGAGGTCGATGGTCACGTCCGGCTTGGCGCGGGCGGCCGCATCGACCAATGCCGCGACCTGGGCATGTACGGCGGCGGCATGCAGGCCGCCTTCGGCCGTGGCGGCAAGCTTGCGCGTGCTCTCGGCGGCGCGCTGGCTGAACAGCGCCGCATAGCCTTCCGTGGCTGCCGCCTGGTGATACTGCAGCAGCGGATTGAACCCGCGCATCGTGGCCATGGCGGCCCGGGGCTGGTGCTGGATCGCCACGGTCGTCACGGCGTCCTTCAGCGATGCGAACGAGTACAGTGCGTCGGCGCGCCACGTGTGTGCGCGCCACCCGGCCGGTTCGGCCGGCAGTGGCGGCACCACGGTGGCGGGATGCACGGGACGGTTCGTCAGCGCATCGACGAATTCCATGCCGGCGATCACGCGTTGCGGCGGATGGCCGCGTGCTGCCAGGTGGCGCAACTGGCCGATCGCTTTTTCCGTGCTGGTGCCGGCCAGCGCCAGGTTGAAGGCGTTCCGGCCGGCCAGATGCGGGCCCTCGGGATCGACGCCCACTTCCATGCGCGAATTGCCGGCGATGACGATGGCGGGTGCGAAGCGGTCGGCCCGGGCCAGCCGGATCTCGTTGCGGTAGCGCTCCACCGGCGGCTTCACGCGGTTGAAGGCCGGGATATCGGCCAATGCATACAGACCGTAGGGGTCGACCAGCAGCACGAACCCGGCCACGGCGGCGCTGGTGCCGGCGATCGTGCCCAGCAGCCAGCGCAGGTAGTGGCGATGCGCGGTGGCGCCGGTATTCGTTGGGGCATCCATCGGAGCATTCACGGGGGGCATTCATGGGCGCATTCATGGGACGATGCTCAGAACTGGAAGTAGAGGAAATCGGTGGGCCGGTTCAGCGACAGCACACCCAGCACCGCGAGTGCGCCGACCAGCACCGCGTGGCGGCGCGCCGGCCGCCACGCCAGCCGCATTGCCGGCTGTGACCGGGCCGCCACGGTATCGGCTGCCTCATTGGCCACCTCGTCGGCCGAACGGCGTGCGGCAGCGAAGCGGTGCATGATCTGCTGCGTGTTCGGCATCGTGAATGCGATGGCGCCTGCCGCCGTCACCCAGGCCCATGTCTCGATGAAGCGCGCGGTACCGCCCTGGTACCAGCCGACGCCGATGCCGTCGAGCGCCGCTTTCAGGCCGCCGAAATGCGCGCCGAGGGTCGCCGGCAACTGCACGCCGTGGCCACCGAGCATGCCGGCCAGGATCGCCAGCGCCGTATCCAGGTCCGGCGCGCGGAAGAACACCCAGGCCACGCAGACGGCGGCGAACGTCAGCGCCCAGCCGGCAAGCGCGCCGGCCATGCCGCCGCGCCAGCCCCTGCGCTGCGCGAAGCCACGCCAGGCCTGGCCCACCACGAGGTACGCGCCATGCAGGCCGCCCCAGATGATGAAATTCCAGCCCGCGCCGTGCCACAGCCCACCCAGCAGCATCGTCGCCATCAGGTTGGCCGAGCGGCGCGCTGGACCCTTGCGATTGCCGCCCAGCGGGATGTACAGGTAGTCGCGCAGGAAGCGCGACAGCGTCATGTGCCAGCGGCGCCAGAATTCCATGATCGACGTGGCCTTGTAGGGCGACGCGAAGTTCAGCGGCAACTGCACGCCGAACAGCCGCGAAAGGCCGATCGCCATGTCGGAATAGCCGGAAAAGTCGAAATACAGCTGGAACGCGTAAGCCAGTACGCCGCCCCAGGCCACGAGCAGCGACACGTCCTGCGGCTCGGCGAACAGCACGTTCGCATAAGGCGCCAGGTTGTCGGCGATGAGCACCTTCTTGCCCAGGCCGATGAAGAAGATCGTCGCGCCCACCGAGAAGTTCTCCGCGCGCGGCCAGCGGTTCCTGTCGTCGGCGAACTGCGGCATCATCTCGCCGTGGTGCAGCACGGGGCCGGCGATCAGGTGCGGGAAGTAGGTGACGAACAGCAGGTAGTGCAGGAAACGGCTTTCGCTGACATGCCCGCGCGCCGTGTCGACGAGGAAGGCGATCTGCGTAAACGTGAAGAACGAGATCCCGATCGGCAGCACGATATGCAGCGCCGGCAGGTTCCAGCCGGTGGCCTGCGCCACGCCGGCGGCGAAGAAGCCCGCATACTTGTACCAGGTCAGCAGTGCGAGGTTGCCGGCCAGCGCGGCGACCAGCCAGCGCTGCCGCGCGGTGCCATGCGCGGCACGGATTTGCAGCGAACAGGCGTAATTGCCGGCGATGGACGCCAGCAGCAGGGGCAGGTAGCGCGCATCCCACCATGCGTAGAAGAACAGCGATGCCAGGGCCAGCACCAGGTTGCCGTATTCACGGCCGCGCCGGGCGGCGGCGAAATACGCCAGCAGCACCACGGGCAGGAAGCCGAACAGGAATGCGTGGGAGTTGAACAGCATCGATCTTCTTCCTCGGGGAACGCGGGGCCGGCGCCTGGGAATTATAACTTCGGCAACTTATTGGTTGCTAATCATTATTGATTGTCGATCCGTTCCAGCGGCCGGTTCGTTGCCTGCGCGAGACGCGCTCCCCTGCCGCTGCCGTCCGCAGCCGGTTTGCGCGCTGCGATAAACTCGCCGCACCGCCCAATGAGAAAAATGCCGATGGAAGAAATCCACGTCCCTGCCTGGAATGAATTCGTCGCCCTGTCCTCGGCGCTGGACGGCTGGGCCTTCCGCGGCCAGCAGGACGCGCACTGGCCGCTGCAGACATCGCTGTCGCGCTACCTGGCCGCCTACGTGCCGGACCAGGCCAGCTGGCGCCTGCGCGAAGAACGGGCGATCCGCATCTTCCGCCGCAAGGCCCACAACTACCTCGACAACCCTGGCGTGCTGGACAACGTGCTGCGCTGCCTCGCGCTGATGCAGCACCACGGCGCGCCCACGCGGCTGCTGGACTTCACCAAGTCGCCGTTCGTGGCGGCGTTCTTCGCGCTGGAGCGTGCCACGCAGGATGCCGCGGTCTATGCGCTGGACACCCCGCGGCTGTGGAGCGCCACGCCGGAAAGCCAGCCGGCGATGGACCGCAACGCCATCGACCCGCGCCTGCCGGGCAATTTCGCCCGGCTGTTCCTGCCGAATACCAACGCGATCATCTGGACCGGCGAACCGACCGAGATGGACCGTCGCCTGGTGGCCCAATCGGGCACGCTGGTCGTGCCGGGCATGCTCGACAAGCCGCTCGACGACATCCTGCGCCATTACGCCGGCAGCGGCACCGTGCTGAAAAAGATCGTGCTGCCGATCGGCATGCGCGAGGAAGCGATGAAGTCGCTGTACCGCATGAACATCACCAACGCGACGCTGTTCCCCGACCTGGACGGGTTGGCGAAGTCGATCGGCATGGAGCTGGAGATGGAATGGCCGGGGGTGGCGGGCAGCGGGGTGCACGGCGACCTCTGACGTTTCCGGAAGACCGGTGCCTGCCGCCGATGCCGTTCAGACAAGCTGGATCCGGAGGCAGATTCCCGTGGGCAGGGGGGCTGGCAAGCGATGGCGGTCATCAGCAGCCGTTGTCCACGACGACCAGCGTTGGCGGAGTGATGACCGCTCCGTCGGCGCTCGCCTCGGAATAGGTGACGTTGCAGGTCGCCCTGGAGACGGCGCTCTTCGGCGAAACGACCAGGTTCCGGCCGCTGGCCGTGATGGTCCAGTCGGCGGCAGAAAGGCCGGCTGCGGCGGCGGTGGCCACGCCGGAAGACGGATACCCGTTGACCATGGCCACGCTGAAGCGCTCGACCCCGACCGGGGCTGTCAGGGAACCGACGATCAGCGACTGCCCATGCGCCACGGTCTTCACGGCTTCCAGCGAACCACGCGCCGCACCGAGCGCGGCCTTGCGGGCGTCACTGCCCAGGCCGACGAACTTCGGTAATGCCGTGGCTGCGAGGATGCCCAGGATGACGATGACGGCAATCAGCTCGACCAGGGTAAAGCCGGCCTGGCTGGGCGACAGTTGGCACCGCGGGACGTCCATGGCGTTTTCCCGAACGAAAACAGCTTGCATTCGATGGCCCGGGGAGCGCAGCAGGCGCCGGGAGCGCGTCCGGCAAGATCCGCCGTCTTCATTATCAGCATTGCGAACTGAAAGTTTCTATGCGGTAATGAAATCCATTGTAGCCCGCCCTCTGCACGGGGAATGCTTCGGCCCCGGATATTTTTCCGGTTTCAGCAATTTTGGAACAGCCGGGTCTGGTGAACGGCCTGGGAATGCGCTGTGCCGTCCCCATCTGCCCGGTATTCCGACCAGATAAACGCCACATGCGCACGTTTCTGAAGGCCCTCGCGGTCGCCGCAATCCTCCTTGCGGGGTATCACTTCCTGGAACCCGCCATCGAGCGCGCCCTGTATCCGATGCGGCTGGCGGCGATGCCCAAGCCGCAAGCGCTGCCGGTGCCTGTGGAGGGCGTGTCCGTGCGTGCACTGCGCGACACCTGGAACAGCGCGCGCAGTGGCGGCCGCAAGCACGAGGGGATCGATATCTTTGCGAAGCGCGGTACACCCGTGCTGTCCACCACCGAGGGCATCGTCGCACAGGTCGGCACGAACCGGCTGGGCGGCCTGGTGGTGTGGGTCGTCGGGCCCGGGGGCCAGCGTCATTACTATGCCCACCTCGATGGCTACTCGGACGTGGAGGCGGGCATGCGCATCGTGCCTGGGCGGGTGCTGGGATACGTCGGCAATACCGGCAATGCCAAAGGCACGCCGCCCCATCTGCACTATGGCGTCTATGACGTTGGCGGGGCGATCAATCCCTATCCATTGCTGCGCGCTTCGCCGAACCGCGACGCACGCGCCGGCGTGCAGCCAGCAGCGCCAGACCCCCGGCCATCATCGCGTAAGTGGCCGGCTCCGGGACCGCTGACACCGTGACGACAAAGCCGCTGCCGGTGCTGTCCATGCCATAGAACGTTCGTCCATCGGCCGACACGCCAAGCGGCAATGCCAGCGTGCGACCGTCGAGATCTATCCCGTGGCTGGTGACGTAATCGGTGAAATCGAGCATGCCTTGCCCTTCGATCCAGATGGTGCCTCGACCGAAGACGGCGGGACCGAAGCCCCGGTCGTAGCCCACGATGATCTGGCCATCGGCCGAGATGCCTGTCGCCCCCTGGAAATCTGCCGTCGCGTCCAGGTCGCCCAGCCACTCTGTCTCATGAGTAAGGGTGTTGTAACGCCATGTCTGGCTGAAGAGGCCATCGCCCACGATCCACCGGCCATCGGCCGATACCGCCCCCGCTTCCTGCATTGCATTGCCCTGATCGTCGACCATGTTGTGCAAGGTGCCGTTCTCCCAGTAGGCACCGGTCCATTGCCCGTTCGGCTGCTCGACCCAGCCGGCGATGATGCTGCCGTCGTACGACACGCCGTTGGCGCGTGACGAGCCCCCGATCGAGCCAAGGTCGCTCATGGTGCCGCCGGGAGTGGACGCGATGGCATGGGCCGTGCCGCCGTTCACCCACCCCAGGCCAACCACGGTCTTGCCATCGCCGGAGATGTTCCAGCCGGAGCTGGCCGATGTCCCGGAGATGCCGCCAATGCCGCCCAGTGTCGTCCACTGGCCGGTGCCGACCGAGTAGTAGCCCGCGTAATTCAGCCCGTCGCCGCCATTGGCGGAGCCGGAAATGCGTGTGCCGTCAGCCGACACGCTGGCCACGCCGCCTTCCCATGTCCCGCCGATGGAGGTCACGCCGGTGGCGGCGGTCCACATGTAATACGACCCGTTCGGGACATAAGCGCCGATCACGCTGCCGTCGGCCGATGAACCCGAAACCGTCAGGCCGTAACCAAGGTCCCAGTAATTTCCTGCCGCGTGGGCAATGGGGGCGGTCAGGCAGCAAACCAGAACAGCTGGTGCGAAAGCAAAACGGGGTGGAAATTTCACGTTGTGAACCTTTATGTTGAACAAGCAATGCTGGGGTCGCCAGCTCGATGTAAACATTCGCCTTGTGTGGCTCGGCAATACGACTCTAGTGAGGTGCAACTGGGTTGTCAACGACGGTTGAGACTGGTACGAATTCAGTGCTTTCGGATTCACAAGCGGATGCATTTTGATGATGGCTACGCGCCATGCCCCCGGCACACTACCGAGGCGCCAACGTCGCGCGTGGCCAGCAACACACGCGGCGCGAGGCGGCGTTCCCGCGCGGACGTTACCGCATCCTGGATGCGTAATCCGGGCAGAATGAAGCGAGAGGAACCTGGTTGCGGGAAGGCCTCCCACGCCAAGGCCGCTTGCCCGCCGCCGAGGGCGGCAGGATGATGAGGCTGATCGCGGCCGGCCACCCGGCCGCGGGGATACGCATCGCTGCGGTCAGAACTTGTAGTTCGCCCCCAGCACGAACGAGCGGCCCGAATGCACGTACAGCAGCGTATCGTTGCGCACCGAGTCGCGGCCGTAGCGCAGCGCCTCGTCCGTCAGGTTCTGGCCTTCGATGGACAGGCGCAGGTTCGGCGTCACGTTGTACGACAGGGAAAAGTCGATGTTCGTCATGCCGTTGACGCGCGTGTAGTCGTGGCCGTTGATGTCGCCCAGCACCGCCTGGATATAGCTGGAGCGGTGGGCGGCCGAAACGCGGGCGCTGAACTTCGGATCGTCGTAGTACAGGGTGATGTTGTGCGCCCGTGGCGACAGGCCCGTGAAGTCGGCCGTGTCGCCGATGAACTCGTTGGCCGCCGTCGTCAGGTTATCCGGCCGCACGATGTAGTTGATCTTCGACTTCACGCGCGTGTAGTTGGCCAGCAGGCCGAAATTCTTGCCGATGCCCGGCAGGAAATTGAATGGCGCCTGCAGGTTGAATTCCAGGCCGTTCAGCGGGCCGCCCGGCGTGTTGAACTTGCGGTTCACGACCACCGTGCTGTCGGGCTGCACGACGCAGGCCGGCTGGCCACCGGTGATCGAACAGCCGCCTTCGGTCAGCAGTTCGTTCGGCAGGCCGAGAGCCGAATACACTTCGCGCTGCTGCACGTTCTGGATGAACGACTTGATTTCCTTGCGGAAGAAGCCCAGCGAGATCATCGCGTTCTTGTCGTAGTACCACTCGGCCTGCAGGTCGTACGTGCGGGCGCGGATCGGGTCGAGCTGCGCATTGCCGACCGAGACGGTCTGGAACTGGTGGTTTACGCTGGCCGTCGGGCGCAGGTCGCCGTATTCCGGGCGCGCCAGCGTCTTGCCGGCCGAGAAGCGCAGGAACACGTCCTTCGGCAGCTGCGCCGTCAGGTTCAGCGCCGGCAGCCAGTCGCGGTATTTCTTCACCACCGTGATCGGCTGCAGCTGGCCGCCGATCGTCTGCAGCGTCATCGACGTGGATTTCGTGTCCACGCCGCGCACGCCCGCGTTGCCGCGCCAGCCGATGCCCCAGAAGTCATAGTTGAAGTCCAGCATGCCGTAGGCGGCATCGATGTCCTCGGTGATGCGGGTAACGCCCGGCGTGGCGGTGTTGAACAGGGAGCCCGGCACCTCGGCGCAGTGGCACTCGATATTGTGCACGGCCAGCAGCTTGTCCAGGTCGACGGCCGCCCACGACGAAGGCACGCCCGTGCCGCCCAGGCCCCGGCCGAAGCCGCCGATCTGGCGCGCGATGTCGTTCATGCCCACGCCGGCCGGCAGGTTCAGGCCACCATCGGAACCGTTGCCCACTTCGTACAGGCCGTAGGCATTCTTGCGTGCCGACAGGCCGGTACGCAGCGTGAGGCGGTCGCTCGCTTCCCACGCCAGGTTTACGGCCGTGGTCTTGAGCTTGTTGTCCGACTGCAGGTAGCGGCCGAAGAACTGGCCGTGCCACGTGCCGTTCGGCTCCGTGCGGGCAAACGTGAAGCTGTTCGGGTTCGCCACGTCGATGCCGTAGTTCAGCGTGGGCACGTTGCGGTTCTGCCGGAAGTCGAACGAGAAGCCATCCACGTTCGGCGCGTCGAACATGACCGTCGCGCGCATCGGGTTGTCCAGGTTCGTGTTCGACATGCCGTGCAGGAAATCGACCTTCAGCGTATCGGTGATGCGGTGGCTGGCCGACAGCACGTTCTGGCGGAACGTCGTTTCATACACATCCATCAGGCCTTCGGTGCGCACGTCCACGCCGTTGAAGCGGCCGTACGTCCAGCTGCCCCTGTCGTCGAATTCCGCTTCCAGGATCGACGTCTGCGGCTTGCCGTTGGCCGCTGCCAGGCTGCGGCCGAACGAGATGGCGCCGATGTAGTTGTCGTAGCGGGTGTTCTTGAACCTGCCGTACATCAGATCCAGGTTGATGTCGGTGCCCGGCGCCGGGCGCCACTGGAACGAACTGGTGATGCCGGTGCGCTCGTAGTCGGTCTGCGAACGGCGGTAGCGCGGGATGCGTGGTGCGAAGGCGCCGGAGCCGGCCACCGGATTGGCGACGGTGCCGCCGTAGTTGTCGGTGTGGCTCAGCACCTCGGCGTATTCGGCCGGATTGCTGGTGCGGGGTACCCCAGCGCCGCAGTTGGCAGTGTCCACGCCCTTGACGGCGTCGTTGCCCGGCACTTGCGGCGACACGCCGAGCGGTGAGCAGAATCCGCCGTCCAGGTGGGCCGAGTACAGGTCCACCGCCTCGTAGCCTTCCTCGACGGCGCGGCGCTTCGAGTGCGCCGCCGAGACCAGCGCGCCGACTTTGCCGAAGCGCGTATCCCACCGGTCCGACAGCAGGCCCGTGAAGCGCGGCTGCGTCTTGCGCGACACCGAGTTCCACGATTCCTGCACGCCGAAGCTGATGGTGCGGCCCTTGAAGTCGAACGGACGGCCCGTGCGCAGGTCCACCGTGGCGCCCAGCGAACCTTCCTCGATGGCCGCTTCCGATGTCTTGCGCACTTCCAGGCTGTTGAACAGTTCCGAGGCGAACACGGAAAAGTCGAAGCCGCGGCCGCGGTTGGAATTGCCGTTGATGTCCGACGCGCCCGTCATCGACATGCCTTCGATGCCGTTGATGCGCACGCGCGTAAAACCGGCGTTCAGGCCGCGCACGGTGATCTGCCGGCCTTCGCCGCCTTCGCCGCGCGCCAGCGACACGCCTGGCACGCGCTGCAGCGACTCGGCCAGGTTCGCATCGGGGAACTTGGCGATATCCTCGGCCTTGATCACGTCCAGGATGCCGTCGGAATTCTTCTTGGCGTTCAGCGCGCTGTCCAGGCTGGCGCGGAAGCCGGTCACGGTGACCACGGCCGGCGGTTCGGTGGCCGGGGCGGCGGGAGCCTGCTGTGCTGCGGCGGACGATGCCAGCGCGGCGGCGGCCAGCGCGAGCGCGGTCAGGCGGATTTCACCGCGCCTGTTTGTCGATGGTTTCATGCCTCTCCTTGTGGTCGATGTCGCTTCTCTGTGCGAGTCCCGGCATCTTATGAAGGCGGGGAGGGGATAACTTAGCAAAACGGCAAATAATCACCGAGTTGAAAAATGCGTGGCGGGAAATGCGACGCTATGCCAACTCGGCATTGCTTGCTTGCAAAATGGAATACCTGCGCATGTTGTCCGCCTGTTACGATTAAAAAATTTTTATCGTTTCCGAGACCATCCGAATGCATCTTCTCCCGACCGCGCGACGCTTGCCCCTCTCCCTTGCCCTCTCGCTGGCGCTGCTGGCCGGCCATGCCGCCGCCGAACAGCGCAGCCTGTCGCAAGGCTGGCTGTTCCAGAAAGGCGAAGCGCAGGGCGCCGAAAAACAGGCATTCGACGACGCAGGCTGGCGCAAGGTCGCGGTGCCGCACGATTTTTCGATCATGGACAAGGCCGATGGCACGCCGCCGTTCGATGCGAAAGCCGTGGGCGGCCAGGATTCCGGCTATCTGCCTGGCGGGCAGGGCTGGTACCGCCAGCACCTTGTGCTGGATGCCGGCGACGCGGCGCGCGTGCTGCGCCTGAATTTCGAGGCCGTGTACATGGATGCGGACATCTGGTTCAACGGCGCACACGTCGGTAACCACCGCTATGGCTACACCGCGTTCACGCTGGACCTCACGGGCAAGGCGAAAGCGGGCGACAACGTGATCACGGTGCGCGTCAACCACGTCGATCCATCGTCGCGCTGGTACGCGGGATCGGGCCTGATCCGGCCGGTCACGCTCGACCTGCTCGACCCGGTGCATGTGGCGCCGGACAGCGTGTTCGCCAGCACGCGCACCGCGTCGGCGGAAAAAGGCGAAGTGGACGTGCGTGCGTCGATTGCCAACCGCGCCGCCACGACTGCAAAGGTCGAGCTGGTGTCGAAGCTGGTGGCGGGCGACGGCGGCACGGTCGCGCAGGAGCGCCGCATGCTGGCGGTGCCCGCGCGGGGCAAGGCCGACGTGGCGCAGCGCTTCGCCGTGGCCAATCCCAGGCTGTGGTCGCCCGATGCGCCGAACCTGTACACGCTGGTGCAGGAAGTGCGCGTGAACGGCGTGCTGCGCGATACGCGCCGGACCCGTTTCGGCATCCGCACGGTGACGGTCGACGCCGAACATGGCCTGCGCATCAACGGCAAGCAGTATGTCCTGAAGGGCGGGAACATCCACCACGACAACTACATGCTGGGGGCGGCCGGCGCGCCGGATGCGGACAAGCGCAAGGTGGCACTGATGAAGGACGCCGGCTACAACGCGATCCGGAGCAGCCACAACCCGGCCAGCCAGGCCACGCTGGAGGCGGCCGACGAACTGGGCATGCTCGTCATCGACGAGGCGTTCGACATGTGGCGCAAGGCAAAGCGCGATGCCGACTACGCGCGCTTCTTCGAAGAGAACTGGCGGCGCGACATCGACAGCATGGTGATCAGCGGCCGCAATCACCCGAGCGTGATCTTCTGGAGCGTGGGCAACGAGATTCCCGAGCAGGCATCGCCGGAGGGCGTGAAAACGACGCGCGAACTGGCCGCGCACATCCGCCGGCTCGATGCCACGCGGCCCGTCACGCAGGGCGTCAATGTCGACAGCCCGGCCAATGCGCCGATCTTCGCCGAAATGGACGTGGCGGGCTACAACTACCGCGTCCACCTGTTCGGCAGCGACCACGCGACGCATCCGCAGCGCGTGATGTACACGTCCGAATCCACGTCGAAGGATGCGTTCCGCTACTGGGACCCGGTCGGCACGATGCCCTGGGTGATCGGCGACTTCGTGTGGACGTCGGTCGACTACATCGGCGAGACGGGGATCGGCTGGATGGGGTATTCGAAGGACTGGAAGGAACTCGGTCAATATCCTTGGCACCTGGCCTACTGCGGCGAGATCGATGCGACGGGCCGCAAGCGCCCGGCCGCCTACTACCGCCAGGTGATCTGGAAGAGCGGCATCGACCCGGTGGCGGCCTTCGTGGAACAGCCGGCCGGCACGGAAGACCTGCCGGACCGCGAGTACTTCAAGGACAAGCCGGAACTGGACTGGTCGCTGCACGACCTGCATCCGAGCTGGTCGTGGCAAGGGCAGGAAGGCAGGCCGCTGAAGGTCGTCGTGTATTCGGAGCACCCGGAAGTGGAACTGTTCCTGAATGGCCGCAGCCTGGGGCGCAAGGCCGTCGGGCGGCAGACCGAGTACAAGGCCGACTACCGCGTGCCGTATGCGCCGGGCCGCCTGGTGGCGGTGGGCTACCGCGATGGCAAGGCCATGGACCGCTGGGAGCTGCGCACCGCCGGGACGCCGGCTGCCGTGAAACTGGTGGCCGATCGCCGGCAGGTGCGCGCGAACGGGGAAGACCTTGTCTACGTGACGGCCGAGCTGGTCGATGCCGATGGGGTGCCGGTCTACGCGCGCGATGGCGACCGCAAGTTCAAGGTCAGCGTGAAGGGAGCCGGCACGCTGGCCGGCGCCGGCAACGGCAATCCTATGGATGCCTCGAGCCTGCAATCCGGTGAGCGCAGCACGTTCCACGGGCGGCTCGTTGCCGCGGTGCGCGCGGGCACCGGGGCGGGGGCGATCGAGGTGGAGTTCGCCGGCGAAGGCATGCCTGCGCAACGCGTGCGGATCGACGCCGCCAGTGTGCCGTGAATCGAAGTGGCCAGCCGTGTCCTTGCTGGAGAGCGGCGCCCGCGTTTCATGGCGAGTTGCTAATTTGCGACGCGGTCAAAAAAAATGATACGGGTTTGATTTTCGGTTACATAATTCTTTCAATCTGATAGGGATTGGCGTAACAGAGCAATTGCTTCCGCCACCCCGGAGGGAATTTCCTTGCGCGGCCAGCCTGCGAAGGTAGTCGGCAAGGAATATTCCTGACGAAAGACCCGGTACAACGTCGTTGTCCAGCGAGGGGTGATTGGAGGATGATATGGCCACTGTTGTCATTGATCCCGGCCATGGCGGCACCGAGGCAATCGGGGATTCAAGTCCGAACAACGCCGTTGGACCCGCCGGACTGCTGGAAAAACACATTGCGCTCGATCTGGCGCAGCGCGTCCGGCAGGCCTTGGCCACTGCCGGGATCGCGGTCCACATGACACGCGACAGCGACATGAACGTCGGCCTGGACCAACGTGCCCGCATTGCCCGGGACGCCAGTGCCGATGCTTTCGTTTCCATCCACTTCAACAGCTTCGACGGCAAGGTACAGGGAAGCGAGACCTATCACCACTGGTCCGCGTCCGGCGACTCGAAGGCGCTGGCCACGCTGGTCCAGTCGGCGGTCGCAAAGGCCACCGGTCTGCGAGACCGTGGAGTCAAGGCGGAGGGCTTCACCGTGCTGCGGCCAGAGCACCATGCCCCGGCAACGGCGGGATGCCTGGTCGAGATCAGCTTCATCGACGTCGCCGATGAAGAAGTGCGCTTGCAGGCCGACGACTACAAGGATCGTATCGCCGCGGTGCTGGCAGGCGCCATCAGGGGCTGGCTGGTGGCGGATGGCAGGCTGCCTTTTTCGGGACGGGCTGCCGGGACAGCCGCCCATGGAGTCCGTCGCCGGGAAGCAGCCCAGGACGGCTACGAGGCTGCCTGCCGGACCGCCACGCGGGAGGCGATGGGGGAAGAGGGCCATGCGGCGCCGCCGCGGGTCAGCGGTACATTCGGCGATATGCCGATTGACCGTGCAAACGCAGGGGCCGATGGTCATGATGCAAGCCAGGACGAGGCCGTGCCGGGCATCAGACCGGTCGAAGCCCGATTCCTGGTCGAACCCGGGAGGCACGACCTTGGCGGCGCGGGCGGGGTCACCGACCTGAGATCCATGTTGCGTGGCTGGCGCAAGGAACGCCTTTGTCCGCCGGACAGCGACGATCTGGTGTTCGAGGTTGCCATCGGTCGTGACGAATCGCTGGAAGCGGTTTTCCTCGACTTGCTGGCCCGGCAGCGGCAGGCGGTCGGCATCATTCGTCTTTCCGGTATCGATCCCGCGGGCAACAACATCATAACGTTCGGTACGGGATTTCTGGTGGCGCGCAATATCGTGCTGACCAATCATCATGTGCTCGATTCGTCGCAGGCCGCCGCGGCCGCCACTATCGCGTTCGATTACGAGTTGAGCGCGCAAGCCGTTTCCACCGGTCGCAAGGAGTCGCCATCGACAGGGCGGACATACCGGCTGGACCCGGAACGGCTGTTCGTGACTAGCCCTGCCGATGGCGGACTGGATTACAGCTTTGTCTGGATCGATGACGTCGAAGTGGCCGAGCGTACGCCCATTCGCATGGAGCGCGCGGCCTTCGCGATCCAGCAGGACGAGCGGGCGTTCATCATCCACCATCCGGAGGGCCGGCCGAAGCGGGTCTCGCTCGACGATACGGACATCGTCTCGGCGCGCCCCGACGGCGCCGTCATTCACTATACCAGCGATACCGAGCGCGGTTCGTCGGGGTCGCCAGTGTTCGACCGGAGCGGACGGCTGATCGCACTGCATCATGCCGCGCGCGGCAACAGTGGCGGGCTCACGACCGCGGATGGGCTCACACCGAAATACGTCAACGAGGGCATCAAGCTGGCCGCCATTGCGCTCGATCTGGAGACGCGCCGCGCGAGCGGCCCGTCCGCCATGATCGAACTGGTGCTGGGCGAGATTCACGGGTCCGATTCGCTGGCCAGCTTCTTCGGTGCGTCGGGCCGTACGGCCGACGTTGCGCGACCGACCCACGAACGTGTGGTCGAGCTCTACCACGCGACTGCCCAGGATATCGATATCGGATTCTGGAACACCGGTTTTCTTTCCGACGGTTCCCGCAAGGTCGATGACGCTGCCCGGATGATCGTCGACATGGGGCTGGACATATGGGCACTGAGCGAAACGTCGCCGGCTTCCGCGCAAGAGCTGGCTGACACCATCGAACGCAAGTTCGGTCTGCGATTCGCATGTGAACACGCGGATTCCGGAACACTGCCTTCCCGGCAATCCGCTTCGGTGCTATGGAATCCGACCACGGTGGTTGGCCGGCAGGTGCGCTGGCCCGACGAGATCGCGCCGCTGTTCGATCTGGGCGTCGACGGTGTCATGCAGGGTGCACGGCCGGAGGCTGGGCAAAGGATCTTCGACCGGCCTCCCGGGCTGTTTCACTTCGAAGGGGGCAGCAAGACTGGCCAGGCAATGGGTTTCTATCTGCTTACCTTGCACTTGCAGGCATTCGCCGAGGGCAGGCCGCGGGAACAGGCAACGCAGATCCTGGCGCGCGCCGTCGTCGAAATGATCGCGCACCATGGCGCTGCTACGGACTGGATACTCGGCGCGGACATGAATGGACAACTTGCTTCCGGCGCTTTCGCATCGCTGGCGGCGCACCGGTTTGCGGTGTCATCCGCGCAGGACGAGGCAGGCAGCGCGCTGTGCTATCTCGCAGCCCCCGATTCTCTTGTCGACCGTGTGTTCCTGTCGCCGAACATGTCGCGGCTGCATGGCCCGCAGGCCTTTTTCACTCTCACCACGGAGAAGAACCAGGTCGACTACCTGGCGCGCTTTGCCGACCACCGGCCGGTGCTGGCGCGGCTGTCCGCCAGGACCAAGGGTACTGCGCCGCGGGCCCCTGGTGAGCGCGACAGCGCATTGGCTGCGCGGCTCGACGCCATGTTGCAGCAACCCCGCGGCGTATAGCATCCCGGCCCGATGCGAATCCAGATTTTTCCAGGCGCCCATGCGAGAGCGGGCAGCGGCGCGCTGGTTGCGACGCGACAAGCGTCGATCATATCCGCTCATGGAAGGGGAATGCTCATGAACGCAGAAGAAAACGATGGGGCAACAGGCGATGGCCAGGGCGGTGCGGGGGCCGACGGGTGCGGCTGCGAGAATTTCTGGTTTCGTTCGTCGGACGACGTGCGCAAGGGCTATGTCCGCGGCATCGAGGACCGCCAGGTCAGATCCGTCAAGTACTCGGTCATCGATAACATGGCCATCTTCGAAGGCGATATCGCGCTCGGGACGGTGTCAAAGGTGGAGGGCATGACGCAGCTGATCGATAATCCGCCGGTCGGGAAAGACGGGCGCGTGCTTGAAAGCATCGCCATTTCCGGGCTGCGCTTCCGGTGGCCGGAAGGCAGGGTGCCATGGACCAGCATCGCACCGCTGCGCGGTCTCGTCCTGGAAGCGATCGCTCACTGGGAAGCCAGGACGCCGATTCGCTTCATCGAACGCACGACGGACAACGCGAAAGACCATCCGGACTATGTATCTTTCCAGAGTCTCGACGGCTGCTGGTCGGAGGTCGGCATGCAGGGCGGCGAACAGGTCATTTCTCTCGGTGACGGCTGCGGCTTCGGACAGGCCGTGCACGAGATCGCTCATGCGGTCGGACTGTGGCACGAGCAGAGCCGCGAGGACCGCGGCGAGCACGTGCGCATCATGCGGGAAAACATCAAACCCGGTCGGGAGCACAATTTCGACCAGCATATCGTCGACGGCGACGACGTCGGTGCTTACGACTACGACTCCATCATGCACTATGGCCAGGCCGCCTTCAGCATCGACCCTGCCAAACCGACCATCGTGGCCATCGGCGGCCAGACGATCGGCCAACGCAATGGGCTCAGCGCTGGCGACATCGAAGCGATCAGAAAGCTGTATCCGTCATAAAGGGGCACCCCCGGCGGTCGGCCGACGCTGCATGGCGCGCGACGCCCTGCAGCGTGCCGGTGCATTCCCGTCGGCGCTCCGCCGAACGAGCGATGGAAGAGTTGCATGTCCTGGCCGGAGAAGTCGTATTCCCGTGTGACCTTGTCGCCGGGGACAATGCCGTGCTGCGCGTGGCACTGCAGGAAGTGACGCGGGCCGATGCTGCAAGCGTGACGACGTCTTCCCTGTTGCTGCCCATCGCCAGGCATCTGCGTGCGGGTGAGTGTGTGCGCTTTGTCCTGGAGGGACTTCATGTGGATGCCCGCATGCGGTATGAGGTGCGCGCCCACGTGGACAGGTCGGGCAATGGAAGGGTCGAGGTCGACGACCTGGTATCGACGGAAAGCCATCCGGTACTCACACGCGGGTACCCGGCGTGGATCTCGATCTTGCTGTCTCCGGTCTGACACCGCCGCCGGCGAGCGGTTGTCGGCGCCGCCGCAGCTTGCAAGCCGCGCCTGTTCTGCCAGTGCCGCGCCGGCCCTGGCTGTTGCCCACCCTTTGTTTTCTTCGACAGGAGGTTCCATGCGTCTCACTTACAGCGTCCCATTCGGTCTTGCCGTGCTTGGCGGGTGTGCATCGATTCCCGACACGACCGTGACCTATTATTTGCCGCAGTCGGTTACGGTCATCACCGTACAGCACGCCATCGCGTGCAATGCTGCATTGAGCAGTTTTTCAGTGGCAAGCACGCCTGTGGCGGTGACCACGGCCAGTGCCGATACCGCTGCGCCGGCTACCTTGCCCACCAAGCCTTTCAAGAATGCCTTTGGATCGAGCGATCTGGTACTGACGTTGCGCGACGACGGGCGGATCGCCGGCATTACGTCGGAAAGCACGGGTGCCGGCAAGGAAGTCGTCAAGCTCGTGCTCGATATGGCGGCAGGTCCCGCCGCGGACGACGAGGGAAAGGCGCAGCAATTCACGCCGGAGGACGTCTGCAAGCTTGTGAACAAGTATGGCAACGACGATGTGATCACCTTCAGCGAATCCACAAGCATTACTGCACCGGCGCGGTCCGATGCAACGTTCGCGCCCGACCTGAACACACAGCTTTTCAGGACCCGTTTCGGTGCGTTGGCACCGTTGCTTCCCAAGTCGACGCTGCGCCTTGGCGAGAGCAAGCATGTTCACCAGTTCCCGCCGTTCGACGAAACGGCCGGACCAGCGATCAAATTGCGCGGTACGGACCGTGTCCCGGTGACGGTCAGGGTCCGGGCCTTCAACGAACAGGCCCTCGTCTATAAAGCCGATCTCACCGTGCCGTCCGCGCAACTGGTGGGCGTACCCATCCCTGGTACCCCGGTGTTCGGCACGAGCAATTTCGAGCTGCAAGTCGCCGAGGTCGGCACGGTAACCAAGTTGCGGTACGGGGCAAAGGACGGTGCGACGGACGGCCTCGGCGCGGCGGCAGGGCTTCTGGCGGCCGCGCGGGGGCCGTCCGTCTCGGAGCAGGTCGCCGACGTGAATGCACAAGCCGATTTGATCGTGGCAACGCAGAGGCTCGCGCAATGCCGCGTGAAACCGACCGAATGCAAATGAGCAGGCACCGCATGCGACGACGACCTCTGTCTCGCGGCCTGTTTGCTCGTTAAGGAATCGTGCTTGTCCTTCCTCCTGTATCTGCGCCTGTTTCGGCATGTGGCGCCGGGAAGGCAGCACGACCATTGTGCTGCCCGTGCGCCTGGCATGCAAGGCGCCAATGACCCCCGCATGTGCGCGTTGCTACATGCCGGCGCGGCGAGTCCCCATGCTCAATGCCTTGATCGTTTCCACAGGCCGATGGACATCTGCCGAGCGAGGCAGTTACCATTTCTCCGGACACTAATATATTAGCGCGATGACCCGGGCGGCAGCCGGCGAAACGCGCACCGGAGACCATGACAAACGACACCCTGTCGCGCAGGCGCTTCCTGCAATCGGCCACGGCCACATCTATCCTCGCCTCACTGCCGGGACTGTCCGAGGCGGTCACGGCGAATACCGGCGCCAGCGCCCGGCCCGTCGACAGCACCGCGCTGCGCTGGCTGGACGGCAAGCCGCCGGCCCGGTTCGATGGCGCTACGCTGGGCGTACCGTGGCCGCGCGGCACGCTGCGGCTGCCCGCCGGCCGGCAGCTGTCCCTCACGCTGGGCAGCGATGGGCCGGCCATGCAATCGTGGCCGCTGGCCTTCTGGCCCGACGGCTCGCTGAAATGGACAGGCCATGCGATCGCCGGGGGGCCTCCCGCCGAAAGCTGGGACCTGAAGGCGGGCGCTTCTGCCCACGGCACCGTCGCCGTGCGGCAAAGCGCAGGCCAGGTCGTGGTCAGCGCCGGCGACGTCGTATGGACCGTGCCCACCGCGGGCGAAGATCTGGTGGCCAGCGCGACGCGGGCCGGCAGGGTGACGATGCGGCACCTGAAGCTGGTGGCGCTGCGCCAGGATGGTCCGGAACCGGAAAGCGCCGGCAGCGTGGCGCGCCAGCCGTTCACTGGCAAGGTGACGCGCGTGACGGTCGAACAGACGGGGCCGGTGCGCGCGGTGCTCAAGCTCGATGGCATGCACACCGGGGCGGGCCGCGACTGGCTGCCGTTCTCCGTGCGCCTGTATTTCTACGCCGGGTCAGACAGCGTGCGCATCGTGCACTCGTTCATCTACGACGGTACGCCGGACACGGATTTCATCCGCGGCCTCGGTGTGACGGCGCAGGTGCCGATGACGGACGAAACCCACGACCGCCATATCCGCTTTGCCGGCGAAGGCGTGGGCGTCTGGGGCGAGGCCGTGCGGCCCGTGACGGGCCTGCGGCGCGATCCCGGCCAGGCCTACAGGGATGCGCAGGTGGCGGGGAGGGCGCTGCCGCCGCTGGCGGGCATGGCGAAGCCCGTGCAGGATGGCTTGCAGTGGATTCCCGAGTGGGGCGATTTTTCGCTCGCGCAGCTGGCACCCGACGGTTTTACGCTGAAAAAGCGCACGAAGGCGGGCCAGGCGTGGATCGATTCCAACGCCGGCACCCGGTCGAAAGGGCTCGTCTACGCGGGCGGCGCCTCCGGCGGCGTGGTGCTGGGGCTGAAGGATTTCTGGCAGCGCGCGCCGGTGCAGCTGGACGTGCGCAACGCCGCGACGGCCATGGCGAACGTGACGGCCTGGCTGTGGTCGCCGTCTGCGCCGGCGATGGACATGCGGTCCTATCGCAGCGAAGACGGCATGGATACGCACGACAAGCAGATCGCCGGTTTGAACATCACCTATGAAGACTACGAGGCAGGCTGGGATGCGGCCACCGGCGTCGCGCGCACGTCCGAGCTGCAGCTATGGGTGACGGGCAGTACGCCATCGCATGCAACGCTGTCGGCGATGGCGGAGCAGGCGGCCAACCCGGCCCGGCTCGTGCTGGCGCCGGCGCGCATCCACCAGTGCGGCGTGTTCGGGGACTGGGATCCGGTCGACACCGGCACGCCGGCGCGCAAGCTGGTCGAGGACCGGCTCACCGTGCAGCTGGACCAGTACCTGCGCGAAGTGGAGCAGCACCGCTGGTACGGCTTCTGGTCGTATGGCGACGTGATGCACGCGTACGACGCCGACCGCCACATGTGGCGCTACGACATCGGCGGCTATGCGTGGGACAACTCGGAACTGTCGACGGACCTGTGGCTGTGGTACAGCTACCTGCGCA
This sequence comes from Pseudoduganella sp. jia 12, assembly GCF_055502675.1. Classification (NCBI taxonomy): domain Bacteria; kingdom Pseudomonadati; phylum Pseudomonadota; class Betaproteobacteria; order Burkholderiales; family Oxalobacteraceae; genus Pseudoduganella; species Pseudoduganella sp. jia 12. Next base: position 482,060 of record NZ_JBUXKP010000002.1, on the reverse strand, counting down.
CGGGCCGCGCCGACCTGTTCCGCCTTGCCGAGGCGATGACCCGGCACACGGGCGAGGTGGACGTGTATCACCTGGGCCGTTTCAAGGGCTTCGGCACGCGGCATGGCGTGCAGCACTGGTCCGATTCGTCGAAGCAGCCGCGCGTGTCGAATGCCGCCTACCGCCGCATCTATTATTTCCTGACGGCCGACGAGCGCGTGGGCGACCTGATGCGCGAGCTGCTCGACTCCGATGCGAACCTCGCCAACGTGGACATCTCGCGCAAGCTGCCGAAGAAGCCGGACGCGCCGAAGAGCGCGTTCATCAACGCGTCGTTCGGCACCGTGTGGGGTTCGCTGATCGCCGCCTGGCTGGCGGAGTGGGAGCGCACCGGCGACACGAAGTGGCGCGACAAGATCGTCAATGGCATGCGCAGCATCGCGGCACTGGAACGGCAGTGGTTCGCCGCGGGGGCGCCGTACGACCACCGTACCGGCAAATTCCACGGGCCGGGCGACAAGGCCGGCTTCTCGAACCTGAACGGCGTGTTCGGCGTGGTCGAGATGAACTCCGAACTGCTCACCCTTGTCGACGAACCGGCCTACCGCAAGGCCTGGATCCAGTACTGCCGCACCTACAATGCGCCGAAGGAGGAGATCGTGGCGCTGCTGGGGCGCGATCCGGGCGGGCGCGGCATGAGCGACACCAATTCGCGCATGACGGCCTATGCGGCTTACCAGTTGCGCGACCGCGCGCTGGCGCTACGGGGCTGGCGCGAGTTCTTCCAGAGCGACTGGCTGAAGAACAGCCCCGCGCGCCCGGTCCGCATCGAAGGGCCGGCCGTGTTGCGCCCGCTGGCCGAGCTGCCGGGCATCAGCACGAACGGCTCCGCGCAATGGGGCCTGGCCGCGATCCAGCACCTGGCGCTGGGCGTCGACAGCCTCGATGAAGCCGCCCGCGCCGCCGGGCTAATCTCTTGACCCTTGGGCTGGTTCCCTGACCATTTATTTTTTGAGATCACAACGATGAAGACATTCGCGATTGCCCTGCTGGCCGTGCTTGCCTGCCCCCTGGGCCTGGCCACGCCCGCGACGGACGACCTGCGCCCCAAATTCCTGCTGACGGGTGCGCAGTCGCGCGACAGCCAGGACCTGTCCGGCCAGTGGACCTATTCGAAGGACCTGTACCGCACCGGCCTTACGGACATCAACGGCTGGGTCGCCAAGTCGCGCATGCAGCGCTACCGCGACCTGGACGTGGCGGCCGAGGAAGCGCGCGCCACCACCGATTTCTATGAGTTCGACATGGACCGCGGGCCGCTGGCCACGATTCCGGGCGCGTGGAATGCCGCCGTGCCGGAGATGCGCTATTACGATGGCCTGGTCTGGTTCCAGCGCAAGTTCAAGGCGCCGGCGCCGGATGGCGGCCGCGCGTTCCTGCGCTTCGAGGCCGTCAACTACAAGGCCTACGTGTACCTGAACGGCAAGGAGATCGGCCGGCACGAAGGCGGCTTCACGCCGTTCGTGCTGGACGTGACGGACGCGCTGCGCGGCGGCGACAACCGGCTGACCGTCGGCGTCGATTCCACGCACGATGCGCAATCGATCCCCACGGTCATCACCGACTGGGATCTGTACGGCGGCATCACGCGCCCGGTGCGCCTCATCCGCACGCCGGCCACGTTCATCGACGACGCCACGCTGACATTGAAAGCCGATGGCCGCATCGCCGGCGAGGTGCGGCTGCAGGGAGCCAAGGCGGCCGGGCAGGCCGTGACGGTCGCCATCGGCGCGCTCGCCACGGCCACCGCGAAGACGGATGCCGGCGGCCGCGCCGTGTTCGACATCGCCGCTCCGGCGAAACTGGAGCGCTGGTCGCCGGATAGCCCGAAGCTGTACGACGTGCGCTTTTCCGCGGCGGGCGACACGGTGCGCGACCGCATCGGCTTCCGCACGATCGCTGTGAAAGGCAACCAGATCCTGTTGAACGGCAAGCCTATCTTCCTGCGCGGGATCTCGCTGCACGAGGAAGAGTTCGGCCCGAACCCGGCCCGCAACATGACGGAACAGGCGTCGCGCGCGCTGCTCACCGAGATCAAGCACGGCCTGAACGGCAACTACGTGCGGCTGTCGCATTATCCCCATTCGGAAACCACGGTGCGCCTCGCTGACGAGATGGGCCTGCTGGTCTGGAGCGAGATTCCCGTCTACTGGACGGTGGACTGGGAAAACCCCGCCGTGCTGCGCAAGGCGCTGGCGATGCAGGCCGAGACGATCTACCGCGACCGCAATCGCGCCGCCGTCGTGCTGTGGAGCGTGGGCAATGAAACGCCCGTGTCGCCGGCCCGCACCGCCTTCCACGGCGCCATGGCCGACAACGTGCGTGCGCTGGACCCCACGCGCCTCGTCAGCGCCGCACTGCTCGTCGAGCGGCAGAAGGTCGACGGGGAGGATGTCACCGTCATCAAGGACCCGCTCGTCGACAAGCTCGACGTGCTGGCCGTGAACACCTATGCCGGCTGGTACGGCAACGACACGCTCGATGCGCTGCCCACGTTGAAGTGGCAGGTGCCGGCGGACCGGCCGCTGATCCTGTCGGAGTTCGGTGCCGATGCGCTGGCCGGCTACAAGGATCAGGGCAAGGCCGGCGACGGCATGAAGAAATTCACCGAGGAATACCAGGCCGGATACTACCGCCAGACGCTGGCGATGGCCGAGCGGATCCCGACCCTGCGCGGCCTGTCGCCCTGGATCCTGAAGGACTTCCGGTCCCCGCGGCGCGAACATCCGGTGTTCCAGAACGGCTGGAACCGTAAGGGACTCGTGTCCGAAACGGGCGTGCGCAAGCAGGCCTTCGGCGTGCTGGCCGATTACTACCGCAACCGCGCGAAATCCACCGCCGGCGCACCTTGATGGGCGAGCCATTGTGACTGGAGCTGATCACGTCGGCCGCGTCAGGATAACGCTGGCCGGTGGGCCCCATACGAGGTCGCCACCCGCATGCTGGCCGGGACCAGCATGCTCTGGACAGTGCGCTCTTCGACTGGCCGCAATCGGAGCTGCCGTACAAAACAGACCACGACAGCCGGCATTCCCCACCCGCCCGATGCCCACGCTATCCGCGAGACGCACGGCAATACAACCGCGCAAACCTGGCCGGTGAGTGTCCCACTTGTCTGGCGAATGCGACGCTAAAAGCGTTTGCGGAGCTGTAGCCCACCCGCTCGGCGACGTCCGCTACGCTGTGGTCCGGTTGTCCCAGCAGGCTCTTTGCCAAAGCCATGCGCCACGCAAGCAAATATTCCATGGGTGCAGAGCCGATCGCTCGACTAAAGCGTTCGAAGAAAGTCGAGCGTGACAAGGCGGCTTCCTTCGCGAGCTCTGCCACGGTCCAGGGATGCTGCGGTGCCTCGTGCATGCAACGTATGGCTTTTGCCAGCCGCTCGTCGGAAAGTCCACGTACCAACCCGGGCGAGGAAGAAACACCCTTTGTGGACCGCAATGCTTCGATCACCAGCACTTCCAGCAAATGTCCGAGAACGACGTCACGTGCCGGGCGATTCGCACGAGACTCGCTGACCACGAGCTCCATCACCGATTGCAGACGGGTTTCTCTGCGCACGTGCAGGATGTCCGGCAGCAGGGACACCAGCAAAGTCGCGTCCGGCGACTCGAAAACGCAATAGCCGACCAACAGCCGCACATCTGCGGGTCCCGACGGGTCACCGTGCCTGGTCTCGTTATCCAGGACGGAAATATCTTCGGGACGATAATTCTTGTTCTCGCACCGCTTGATGCTCGACATATCAAAACGGTCAGCTGCAGGGATGAGGACGAAGTCACCTTGCTGCAAACGGATGGCCTCCCGCTTCTCGACAGCGATCGCACACTCGCCTTCCACGACCGCACAGAAAAAAGGCCCGCCTGATTCGGTCCGGTGCACAGTCCACTCGCCAGACCCGCTCACGATTTTCGAGTACGGGGCACCTGGCTTGAGGAGTGAGACGACTTCGGACAATGGATCGACCATTCTGGACTCCTGCGCACGAATTGCGGACTTCCAAGTGTAGATCGTCCGGGCTGTATCGTCTATTCTGTTTTCACACTTTTGAAAGGACAGATCGATGAAAACGGTTTTGATTACTGGATGTTCTTCGGGTTTTGGCTTGGAAACAGCAGAATACTTTTTGGCGAAAGGGTGGCAAGTCGTCGCGACGATGCGCTCGCCCAAGCCCGCCAATTTCTCCGAGTCGCCAAATCTGCGCGTGGTGAAACTCGACGTCACCAATCCGGAAAGTATTGTGCAGGCAGTTGCATCGATCGGCCCGGTCGACGTGCTCGTGAATAATGCCGGCGTGGGCCTGCTCGGTATCGTTGAAGGGACGTCGATGGCGACAATTCGGGAAATATTCGAAACAAACACCTTGGGTACTATCGCGATGACCCATGCCATGCTGCCGCATTTCCGCAGACAGCGTTCGGGTGTGATCGTCAATGTGACTTCAGCCACGACATACCGACCTCATCCATTGCTGGCTGTCTATACAGCCAGCAAAGCTGCTGTCAATGCTTTTTCGGAATCGCTGGCATTGGAGCTTGCGCAGTTCAATGTCCGGATCAATCTGGTCATCCCGGGCCGTGCGCCGGAAACACCATTCAGCAAGAACGCACAGCCCCGCATGGAAGGCGCTTTTCCAGAAGCCTACAGCGAGTTCGTACAGGAGATTTTTGGCCGGATGGGCGAGTCCACCATGGTGACGCATCCCGCTGACGTCGCGGAAGCGATCTGGCAGGCAGCAACAGACCCAACGGTCCCGCTACGACTCCCGGCTGGCGCGGATGCCCATGCGATGTCGCGTGTTGCGAGCTGATTAACCGTGCAAGAATGCTTACCGCTGCCAGGTCGAATGGCGTGATGGAGACCATTGACATGGACCGCAGCTCGAAAGCGGGATCTACGGCAAAGCGATCGGCCCGCGTATGCGTGAGCGTGAAGGCCCGGCTGTTCAGGCCGGGGCGACAGGGGAAGCCAGGTGCCGGTCCCGCTCAAGGCGCCTGCTGCACGGTGCCTTGATCGTACTGGTCGTCGTCTGTCTCGCTGGGGGGCATCGCGTTCTGCTGGCTGGATTGCTGACCGGACTGCTGGCTGCCCTGGCTTGCGGGCGATCCCCCGGCGGTGCTGCCGGTGCTGCCGGTGCCAGTGCCGCCGGCACTGCCCGACGTGCCGTCACGCGTGCTCTGGTCGTTTCCTGGGTTGCTGTCCCTGCTTTCGCTTTGCATCGGCATGCTGTCCTCCGTTGTCATGAAATGTGGTGCAACAGTAGCCCGGGACCAGCCTCGCACGAATAGGCCTGGAGCGGCTGCGGGTGTAGGAGCCGATCCAGCCCGGAGTATCGGCATGTTGCCGCGCTGCACTTCCTCCCCGCGTGCTACGATGCACGCTTTGCAATGAATGAAGGGTAGTATGTGGAGCCGCTGATACTGATCGGCCTGATCGTGTTGAATGGTGTATTCGCGATGTCGGAAATCGCGCTGGTGACCGCCCGCCGGGGCAAGCTGATGAAGCTGGCAGCGGAGGGCGACCATGCCGCCGCTGCGGCGCTGAAGCTGGCGGAAGACCCGACGCGGTTCCTCTCCACCGTGCAGATCGGCATCACGTCGATCGGCATCCTGAACGGTATCGTCGGCGAAGCCGTGCTGGCCAGGCCGCTGTCGCTGTGGCTGACGGGCCTGGGCCTGGATCAACAGCCGGCCGAGATCACGGCCACGGCGCTCGTCGTCATCGTGGTGACATACGTGTCGATCGTGGTGGGAGAACTGGTGCCGAAACGGCTCGGCCAGCTCGCCCCGGAAGTGGTCGCGCGGCTGGTGGCGCGGCCCATGCAGAGCCTGGCGGTCATGACGCGGCCGTTCGTGATGCTGCTGACCGGTTCCACCCACGCGATCCTGCGCGTGATGGGCGTGCGCCAGACGGCGCAGGCCAGCGTCACGCAGGAAGAGATCCACGCGATGCTGGAGGAGGGGTCGGAAAGCGGCGCCATCGAGCAGCAGCAGCACGACATGGTGCGCAACGTGTTCCGGCTGGACGACCGCAAGCTCGGCTCGCTGATGATCCCCCGCTCGGACATCGTCTTCCTCGATATCCGCCTGCCGGTCGATGAAAACCTGGCGCGACTGCTCGATTCCGAGCACTCGCGTTTCCCCGTGTGCGACGGCGGCCTGGCCAATGTGGTTGGTGTCGTCACGGCCAAACAGGCGCTGGCCGTGCTGGCCAAGGGGCAGGTGCCCGATTTCGCCGCCATTTCCCAGCCCGCGGTCTACGTGCCCGAAACACTGACCGGCATGGGCCTGCTCGAACAGTTCCGCGCCAGCGGCATGCAGATGGTGTTCGTGATCGACGAATACGGCGATATCGAAGGCATCGTCACCGTGCAGGACATGCTTGAAGCGCTGACCGGCGAGTTCACGCCCCGCAACGTGGAGGAAGCATGGGCGGTCGAACAGCCCGACGGCGCGTGGCTGCTGGCCGGCACGATCCCCGTCCACGAACTGAAGGACCGGCTGAGCCTGCGCTCCGTCCCGGAAGAAGAGAAGGGCCATTACCACACGATCAGCGGCATGATCATGCTGCTGCTGGGCCGCCTGCCGGCCGCCGGCGACGTGGTCGAGTGGGAGCACTGGCGTTTCGAGATCACCGGCATGGACGACAAGCGCATCGACAAGGTGCACGCCGCATTCATCGGCAATTACGAGCCCACGCCGGCCGATACCTGACGCCCCCGGCGGCGCGCTACCGGCGGAAACGCGAATAGAACAGCACCCCGGCCACGCCGGCGAGGAACATCATCCAGCCGGCCGGTTCGGGAATGGGCGAGGCCGGCACCGGCGCGACCTCGCCGGGCAGGCCGCCGGCCCCCGGCCCCAGGCCGGGCGTCCAGTCGCCGAACGGGCTTGTCGGCCACGACGGTGGCGGTGCCACCGGCGCACCGGCGGCCAGTCGTGCCATTGCATCGGTGGCCTCGATATCGACTTCGGGAGCGCCGGCAGGTTCGGGAACAGCACCGGGCCGGGCCGCGCGCGGAACCTCCGCGGGGCCAGCAATGCCATCGCCGGCACCACCGCCGCTGGCACCGCCGCCGCTCTCACCGCTGGCTGTCGCGAGCCGGCTGATGTTGTTGCAGATGCGCGGCACGATCAGGCAGTGGCCATCGGCGCAATACACTTTCGCCGGCTCGCGCGCGGTTGCGGGCCAGCGTTCGCGCGTGACGCGCTCGCACACGGTCTGCCGGCCGAAATGCATGCCGGTGATGGCGGGCGCATAGCTGGCACGCCCCTCGATCGCATCGCGGGTGATGATCACGTCATCGTCGGCATTGCCGGCATCGATCTTCGCGGCGAGGCGGTGCCGGGTGGCGGCAGGGATGTCGACATACCGGGAAACAGCTTCCGTCGCCGTACCGCGGTACGGATGGCGGCCGGGCGTGTTCCACGAGCAGGCAGGCACGATGGCGGCTGCCGTCATGGCGGCCGACGCTAATAGGAGGGACATGTTCAGGACCAGGCGCGGGGGCGCCGTGCGGGACAATGGCGGACACGGAGCAAACGGCACGCCATCGGGGCCGTCCGGGTGGCAACGAGGGCACCGGGCAATGGTGGCGTTGGCTCGGCCACAGGTGACATCGTAGCATCAAAAAGCTGCCGTGCGACAACTTCAAGTTGTTAAAGAATCCTTGGTACAACAGTTTCCCATGGCAGTACCATAATGCCCACAGGAATTCAGTTGCAAGATTGTAATTGGGTTGTCTCTGGGATATACTCAAAGTTACCCTGTCTCAATAGTGCTTTAGATATGTCCACTCTCGTTGCCGGTGCGGTCGTTGCCACCGCCATGCTGTCGAACTGCTCCTGGAACAGCCCTGGCAGGAACCCGTACCGGGGCAGCGTGAGCGCCGCGGTCTCCCGTTATGTCGATATTCCCGCGCCGGTGCGCACCGCGCTGGTCGCGAAGATCGAGGCCGGCCGTGCCGACGATGACGCCACGATCGGGCGCGACCATATTTCGGGCAAGTTCGACTACGACCCACGCATCACGGGCATGCATTTCGGCCAGCGGACGATGTGCGACCACGTGACGCGCGCCGGCTGGAGCGCCACGGCGCGCGAGCCGGCAAAGGTGTATTGCGTGGACGACCATTGCCTGATCGTGCCGCAAATTTGCAGCAACATCAGCCGTGTGCGCCGCGTTGTCGCGGATAGCAGCGGCGGCAGCGGTGGTGGTGGCAGCAGCGGCGGCGGCGCCGGCGAGCAGGCGGCCTTGCCGGTTGCCCCGGCCCCCGGCTGGATCCGGATCGCCTCGCCCGACGACGTGGCCGCGGCCGATGCGCTGGCCCAGGTGGCGGCAGTGCCGGAACCAGTGGTCGCATCGTCGGCATTCATGTCGCCATTCGGTTCAGCCGTGCACGGCCCCGACCTGGCCGACCGCAATCCCTCTACCGGCACCGACCTGGCGCAGCCGACGCCCGTACCGGAGCCGGCGACGCTGGGCATGCTGGGGGCCGGACTGGCGCTGGTCTATGGCGTGGCGCGCCTGCGCTCGGCCCGCAAGGCGCAAAAGCAGCGTAAGGGCGGCTGACGGCCTGCCTGCCGCCATCGCGGGAGACGGATCAACCGGGTGAGCAGTTCGGCCGCCCGGCCCGGATGGCGCTGACAGCGCCGATGGTTGCGCTTATCATCACATCGTTGGCGAATTGTTGCGCTAACACGGTCGCGCACGCGGGGCCGCCGCTTCAAGAGCCGCTTCAAGAGGCTATAAAGCCGCTTCGAAAGCCGCTTCGAAAGCTGATGATCACCAACCACAAGAGACGACATTGCGACCCACGACCCTCGCCAGCGTGCTGCTGGCCGCCAGCAGCATCCTTCCCGCGCTGCATGCTTCCACGCAGGCCGCCACGCCCGCAGCCAAGAACAGTTACCGTGCGACGCCGCTGCCGGCGGGCGTCTGGTCTCCCGACCAGGGCGATGGCACCTATATCAACCCGATCCTGGCCGGCGATTATTCCGATCCCGACGTGGTGCGCGTGGGCGACGACTTCTATCTGACCGCGTCGAGTTTCACGAACGTGCCCGGCCTGCCGGTGCTGCATTCGAAGGACCTCGTCAACTGGTCGCTGGTGGGCCATGCGCTGGAGAAGAACGTACCGGAAGCGCACCATGCGGTACCGCGCCATGGCGGCGGCGTGTGGGCACCGGCGATCCGGCACTACGATGGCCGCTTCTACATCTATTACCCGGACCCGGACTTCGGCATCTTCATGGTCAGCGCCAGCGACGCGAAGGGGCCGTGGACGGCGCCGGTACTGGTGGACGATGCAAAGGGCGCGATCGATCCCGCGCCGTTCTGGGACGACGACGGCCAGGCATGGCTGGTGCACGGCTTCGCCGGTTCGCGCGCCGGCTTCAAGAACGTCATCACCCTCAAGAAGATGAGCGCCGACGGCAAGCGCACGCTGCCGGGCGAGAAGCGCATCATCGAAGGCGACAAGCTGCCGAAGGTGGCCACGTCGCAGGGCTTGACGCCATGGTTTACCACCGAGGGGCCCAAGCTGTACAAGCGCAAGGGCTGGTACTACGTGTTCGTGCCGTCCGGTTCCGTCAAGGGGGGCTGGCAGGGCGTGTTCCGCGCCCGGCACATCGAAGGCCCGTACGAAGGGCGCAACGTGATGGACCAGGGCGAGACGCCCATCAACGGGCCGCACCAGGGGGCGTGGGTCGATACCCCGGCGGGCGAGGACTGGTTCGTGCATTTCTCGGATGCCGATTCCTACGGCCGCCGCGTGTACCTGCAACCGATGCGCTGGGGCGCCGACGGCTGGCCGGTCATCGGCGTCCAGCAGGGCAAGGCGCCGTACGGCGCGCCCGTCACGCGCCACGCGAAGCCGAAAGTGGCCGCGCAGCCCGTGGCCGTGCCGGTCGCCAGCGACGAATTCGACGATGGCTTTCACCTCGGCTGGCAGTGGATGGCCAATCCGATGGCGGACTGGGTCGATGCATCCGCGAAGGGCAGCTTGCGGCTGAAAGCCGTGTCGTCGCCGGCGAACCTGTGGGAAGCCGGCCACCTGCTCACGCAAAAGCTGCCGGGCATGACGTTCTCCGTCACGACGTCCATCGCGCTGGCGCCGGGCGGGCAGCCGGGCGAGCGTGCCGGCCTGATGGCCTATGGCTATGACTATGCGTGGATCGGCCTGGAGAACACGGCGGCCGGCCAGCGGCTGGTGCAGGTCACGCGCCTGAAGGCGGACCTTGGCGTGAATGGCGGAAAGATCCAGCAAAGCTCGGAGACGGTCCTGACGGCGCCCGTGGAGGTGAAGGGGCCGGTGCACGTGCGCCTGTCGTTCAGTCCAGTGGAAGTGGCGGAGCCGGCCCCGAGCGTGCCCCATTACTGGCATTCGATGCTGCGCTCGACGCACGCCCGGGTCGCGTTCAGCTACAGCGTGGATGGCGTGAACTTCCAGCCGTTCGGCACGCCGTTCACCACGCAGCCGGGCCGCTGGGTCGGCACGCAGGTGGGCCTGTTCGCGCAGGCGCCGGGCGGCACGCCGTCGAACACGGCCACCCGCGCCGGGTACGCCGAGTTCGACTATTTCCGCTTCGGCAGGTAGACCCGGAGACAAAAGCCGGGGGCAGGGATGCCGGCCTGCGGGCCGGCGCCCCTTACTGAACCCCCTTTGCTTTCGGGTCTATGCAGGCATCCGAACTTGCTTCACCCCGTCATCTCCAGCCGGGCGATCTGCCGCAGCGCGCCGCGCAGGTGGTGGCTTTCCGCCTGCGCCGCGGCGTTTACGTAGCCGCGTGCGTAGGTGAGACCATCCTTGAGGTCCTCGGTCGGGTTCCGTTTTTCCAGCTCGTCGAACAGCGTGCCGGCGACGGCCAGGTCATTGAGCAGGCCGAGCTTGTCCTGCAGCGCCGACAGTGCGCGGATATAGCGCTTTGCGGCCTTGCCCGGCAACAGGTCGTGGAAGAACTCGGCCGCGTAGCGCGCCTTCTTCGCCGCGATGCGCACGCGGTGGCGGGCCGGTGCGTCGTTTTCGTCCAGCCCTTCGATCCGCTTGCGCAGGCGCCGCTGGGCTTTCGCCAGCAATGGTGCCATCGCGTCGCGGGCCCGCTGGCGCAGCGGCGAATCCGCCGGCAGCGCGCTACCCGAACGCCATTGCCGGCCATGGAACCAGCCGTTCAGTTGCAGGATCAGCTGCGTGTAGCGGGGCTGGTGCAGCGTGGGCAGCAGCGCGCGGTGCAGCTCCCTGGCGCGCTGCTCCGCCGTTGCGCGCAGTGGGCCGAGGTCGGCGCCGCGGATCTGTTCGATCGTGGAGCCGGCCAGCACGTCCCAGTCGCGCGCCGCGCCGAGCTCTCCCGCCAGCCATTCCAGGCTGTCCTGCACGGGCTCCGGCAGCGGCGCCAGGTCGGCGAACATGTCGAGCAGCGCGCGCAACCGGCGCAGGCCCACCCGCATCTGGTGCAGGCTTTCCACGCTGCCCGCCAGCACGCCGGGCACGTTGGCCTCGAGCTGCTGCAGGCAGTTCAGGCCCATGCACTGCAGCGCTTCCTCGAGCCGCATCTTCTTCGTCAGGTGCACCGGCACGGCCTTGATGGGTGCCGGCGCTTCGCCGTCGAGCAGCGCATAGCCGCGCGCGGCCTTGCTGTCGTTGGCGATCCGCAGCGGGATATCCGCATGCAGTGCCAGCGCCAGCTCGAACAGCGGCGTGGGATCGCCCCGTTTCAGTTCCAGTTCCAGCTCGCCGATCGGCGCGTTGCGGCCACCCACGTGGATGTCGCCGGCATCGAGCACGCATTCGACCCGCTGCCCCTCGGGCAGTTCCAGGTTCCATTGCGTGCGGCGCGTGGTGTTGTTGAACACGGGGCGCAGCTGGTTGACGATATCGGGCGTGCGCAGCAGCTCGGCGATGCGCTTCTGCTTGACCTGGCGCGCCAGGTTGACCGGATCCGGCTCCGGCCCGGCCAGTGCGGATTCCCATTCGCCGCGCTCGTGCAGGCCGGCCGAACCGGCGGCCGCCGTCTTGACGGTCTGGATCCACGCGTCGCCATCGCCGCGCACGCGCAGTGTCAGGCCGTTGCGCCACAGGTCGAGGCGCGGTGTGTCGTAATAGGTGTCGCGCAATTCATGTTCTTCCGGCGTGGCGCCGGCGATGCCGGCCAGCAGCGCGTGGTCGCGCAACCGGTCGAGGTCGCCTTGGGCGACCGTCAGTTTCAGTTCCGTTTCCATCGGGTTCTCCGTATCATGATGCCCGTGCGCGCTGGCAGGGGCGGCAATAGAAGGATGAGGCACCGGCAGAAACTTCCGGTACCTCGTGGTTTGTACTATACAAGTTAGCGTTCTCATCCGTCGCCCGGCTGGGCTGCGTGCCGGATCGATGCGCCCGCTACCAATGTGCTAGCGCGTCATCGCGCCGTCACATCTCCGATTTACCATAGCGCAACTATGCCCCTTGCATGTCCACCTCCACATTCCCCTGTGCGCCCGTTTTTTCCTCGACTGCCGCGTGCCTGGCTGCCCGCGCTCGCGCCGTTCCTGGCACTGCTGGCCATTGCCGTCTACGGTCTCGTAATGGAGGCGCAACTGGGGCATGACCGCGATCTCGCCGAACGCGACGCGTTGCGCGAAGTGCGGTCGTATGCCGAAGCCTATGAACAATATGCCACGCGCTCGATCGCCCAGATGGAGCAGGCGGCGACACAGCTGAAACATGCGTGGGAGCAGGCCGGGGGGCGGCTGGATCTGCAGGCGCTTCGGCGCGAAGGCATGTTCATCGACGGGGCATTCAGCGAGGTGGCCATCGCCGATGCGGCCGGGCGGATCGTGTCGGCGATCCCGCGTCGCGCGCGGGCCACGCTGGACCCGGCGGATCCCGCCCTGCGGTATCACCGGCAAAACAATTCCAGCGCGCTGCTGATCGGCGCCGCGCCGGGCGAGCCGGCGGCACGCCAGCGCCAGGTCAGGATGACGCTGCGGCTCGAATCGCCGGACAACGAGTTCGCCGGCATCGTGTCGCTCACCGTCGCTGCCGAGTATCTGACCGCATTCCATAACGAACGTGTGCTCGGCCGGCACGGCCTGGTGGCGCTGACCGCGCCGCCAGCCGGCCCGGGCGGCGTGTGGATCGAAGCACCTGGCGCCGGCCGCGATGGGTCGATGTTCCGTACCGTTCCCGCGCTTGCGGGAGGCGACGGCGCCGCGCAACTGCCCGGCACAAACTTCACCGATGGCGCCCCGCGCCTGCTGGGGTGGCACCGTTCGGCCGTCTACCCGGTGGTGGCGCTGGCAGGCAAGACCACGGCCGATGCGCTGACATCCGCCCGCGAGCGGGCCGCCGCGGCGCGCCGGGTGTGGGCCGAGATCTCGGCCGGCATGCTGCTCGCGTCGCTGGCGCTGGCGCTTGCCCTGCGGCGCCAGCAGGCGCGCCGCGCCGCCGAGGAAGAAGTGCGCAAGGCTTACCGGACGGCGACCGAGAACGCCAAGGACGGCTTCTACATGGCGCAGGCGGTGCGCGACACGACGGGTGCCGTCGTCGACTACATCGTGGTGGACTGCAACGAGCGCGGCGCCTCCTTCTATGGCGGCGGCCGCGACGACCTGGTCGGCCGGCGCATTTCCGTCATCGAGCGCGAACACGGCGGCCCCATGCTGGACGCTTACCACGCTGCCATGCAGGAAGGCATTTACGAAGACGAGCGCCAGATGCCGGCCGGCCGGCGCATGCAGATCACCTGGGGCCGCCGGCGCATCGTCCGGGTCGGCAACGGGCTGGCGATCACGCTGCAAGACATCTCCGAACGCAAGGCTTATGAAAGCGAGCTGCTGTACCTGGCCAACTACGACACGCTGACCGGCCTGCCGAGCCGGCCGTGGGTGACGCGCTTCGTGCCCCGGGCGATCGAGGAAGCCGCGCAGCGCGACGGCACGCTGGCGCTGCTGCTGGTCGACCTCGATGGTTTCAAGGAGGTCAACGAAACCCATGGCCACGGCGCCGGCGACGACCTGCTGAAGCAGGTCGCGCTACGGCTGGGAGGCCTGCTGCGGCCGCAGGATATCGTCGCACGCCTGGGCGGCGACGAATTCGTCGTGGTGATTTCGCCTGGCGGGTCCGACGAGGAACTGGCGACGATCGGCGGGCGGATGGTGGTAGCCCTGTCGCGCCCGTACGACCTGGGCAGCGCGCGCTGCACGATCGGTGCCTCGATCGGCATCAGCTGCTATCCGCGCGACGGCGGGGATGCCGCCACGCTGCTCCGGCACGGCGACATCGCCATGGGCGCGGCCAAGCGCGAGCGGGGCAGCCACTACCGCTTCTTCGATCCCGACCTGTACGTAGCTGCGACGGCGCGCGTGCAGCTGCGCCACAGCCTGCAGGTCGCGGTGGCGCAGCAGGCGGAGCTGCCGCAGTTCGAACTGTATTACCAGCCGCGCGTGAACCTGGCCACGGGGCGCCTGTGCAGCATGGAGGCGCTGCTGCGCTGGCACCATCCGGAACTGGGCATGGTGCCGCCGGCCAAATTCATTCCGATCGCGGAAGAGTGCGGGCTGATCGGCGCGATCGGCCGCTTCGTGATCGAGCAGGCGTGCCGGCAGCTTGCCCTGTGGCGTGCCGCCGGGCTGGCGATCGTGCCCGTATCGATCAATGTGTCGGCCCACCAGTTCGGCCATGGCGGCGTGCATGCCCACCTGGCGATGCACCTGGCGCGGCACCACCTGCCCGGTGCCATGCTGGAAGTGGAGATCACCGAGTCGGCGATGCTGGCCGAAGGGGTGGACGTGCGCGGCGAGCTGGCGGCCCTGCGCGAACTGGGTGTCAGGCTGCACGTCGACGACTTCGGCACCGGGTACTCGTCGCTGGCGCAGCTGCAGCGGCTGAACATGGACGTGCTGAAGATCGACCGCGCTTTCACCTCGGAACTGACGGTGTCGCCGGAAGGCCGCGTGCTGTTCCAGGCGATCGTGTCGATGGCGAAGGCGCTGGACATGGAAGTGGTCGCGGAGGGCGTGGAAACGGCCGGCCAGCTGGCCGCGCTGATCGCGCTCGGGTGCGACGAAGGGCAGGGCTACCTGTTCGCGGCGCCGCTGCCCGTGCGCCAGGCCGGCAGCCTGCTGGCCCGGCCGCAGCTGATGTCGCTGCTGGCGCCGGCGGATGTCATGGCGGTGTCCTGATCCAACCCTGGAACGGCGGGCCTGTCGTTGCGCATGCCGTGGCATGCGCAACGTACAACGCGCACGACATGCAACGCTAGCGGGTGCGCCGGCGGACTCCGTCCGCCGCAAACAGACGGACGATGACCTCGTCCGCCAGGCCTTCCCGGCGCAGCAGGTTTTCCGCCCTTTCGCGCCCCAGCTCCCTGTCGATGGTCAGCGCGGCCTGCACGACCGCCGCCTTGACCGTGTCGCGACGACGGCCCGAGTGGCAATAAAAGGCGTTGTGCAGGTCGGGCAGTGGCGCCGTGGCGGACCTCGCGGAGGCTTCCGCAGCGCCGTTGCGCGTCGGGTCGCAGGCGAGCACCCGGTCGATGACGGGCGGCGGCACGTTCTGTGCGCGCAGATACGCGCGCGCATCGTCGCTGCCCAGCATTTCCCTGAAAACCATCGCGGTCTCGACCTTTTTGGCGGTCAGATCGTCCTTGCGAAATTCCTGCATCGTTGTGTGACTCTTGGTGTGCCCGGGGGCACGCGGGTTTGCCCGGCTTCAGAACGGCGGCGGCCCAGCCGGGAGGGGCGCCGGAGCCAAGCCTAACCGGCGCGCCGCCGTTTGAAAAGGGCAGGGCCTCCGGTGCGCGAGGCAAAGTCCCTTATCGTGGCGAAAATGTCTCGCCCCATGCCACTTGTGCCCGCTTGTCCTGCGCAAATGCCATGCCTGCAGGGTACCGGAAGCGCCGGCGATTGTGCTGACAGGCAAGGGAACGCCGCCCCGGGACTAATTAACGTAGACTTTTTGTCCATGAACAAACCACCGGAAACCATCGAAACCGGGGCGGCCGTTGCTGTCCCCGTGATCCGTGAAGAACTCGCGGTCACAACGCATGTCGTGGACACGGGGCGGGGCGTGCGCGTCACCCGCAACGTGACCGAGGAGCACGCGGAGATCCGCGAGGCGCTGTGGCACGAGGAACTCGATGTGCAGCGCGTTGCCGTTGACCGCGTGGTGGCGGAAGCGCCGCCGTCGCGCTACGAAGGCGACGTGCTCGTGGTGCCGGTGCTCGAAGAGATCCTGGTGATCGAAAAACGCTTCCGAATCAAGGAAGAAATTCGCATCACGCGGGTACGCAAGCAGCAGGAATACAGGGAAACCGTGCCGCTGCGGGTGGAGGACGTGCAGGTCGAGGCGTTCGACGAAACCCCGCGGGACGAACTCCCCCGACCAACCTGAAACATAGGAGAAAGCCATCATGAGCCATACGCTAGCAGCCGTTTTCGATAACCGTGCCGACGCTGAACGGGCACGCGACGAACTGATCAGCTCGGGCATTGCCGCCGGGTCGGTCCACCTCAACGCCAGCAGCTCGTCCACGGCCGATGCCTCCACGGCGACCACCGCCACGGGCAGCAGCGCCACCGGCGAGCACTCGATTGGCGACAGCATCAAGAACTTCTTCGGCAACATGTTCGGCGACGACGACGACGACCGCGCTGTCTATGGCGAAGCCGTCAATCGCGGCAATGTGGTGCTGACCGTGCAGACCCCCACGCAGGATGAAGTGGAACGCGCCGCCGACATTATCGAGCGCTTCGGCCCGATCGACATCGACGAGCAGCGTTCGCAATGGGAAGCGGGCGGCTGGAATCCGGCCGCCGCACGCACCGGCGGTGGCGCGCTGCTGGGCGCTTCGCAGCAGAGCGACAGCTGGCAGGGCAGCTCGCTGTCCGGCGGCACCACGGTGTCGGGCACGCAGGGCGTTTCGCTGGCCGGCACCCAGGGTTCGGTGCAGGGCGTCGGCGATGCCGGCTCGCTGCAGCGTGCCGAAACGGAATCGCAGGTGATCCCGGTGGTGCAGGAAGAACTGCGGGTGGGCAAGCGCACCGTGCAGCGCGGCGGCGTGCGCATCTACCAGCGCACCGTCGAAACGCCGGTGCAGGAAAGCGTGAGCCTGCGTGAAGAGCACGTGAACGTGGAACGCCGCCCGGTGGATCGCCCGATCGACCCGTCGCAGGTGGGCGCGTTCCAGGAAACCTCGTTCGAGCTGCGCGAAAGCGCCGAGGAAGCCGTCGTGCAGAAAACGGCCCGCGTAGTCGAGGAAGTCGTCGTTGGCAAGGAAGTCACGCAGCGCACCGACCAGATCAGCGATACCGTGCGCCACACCGAGGTCGATGTCGAGCAACTGGGCAGCACCGAGGACGAGGATTACTACCGCAGCCACTGGACGAGCAACTTCGCCAACGCCGGCGGCACCTATGACGATTACGCGCCAGCGTATCGCTACGGCGCCGCGATGCGCTCCGCCGGCACCTATGGCGGTTCGTGGGACGAGTCCGAATCGGGCCTGCGCAGCAGCTGGGAAACGCGCTATCCGCAATCGGGCTGGGAGAAATTCAAGTCCGCCGTGCGCCATGGCTGGGAACGCATCACGCAGTAACGCTATAGTCAACATCCACGCGGTACCGATGTGACAGGGGCAGTGCCGGCGCAATGGGCGCCGGCACTGCCTTTTGTTTGGCGCCGCTTTTTGGCTGTCGCTGTCATCCGAGCCTGTGAGTGAACGGAACCGTTCGCCAACGCCGCTGAGGCAACAATACCGACGGCGCAGGCGGCCCCTCATCGATGCGTCAGGGTAGGTTACGGCCTTGAGCGGCTGACGCGACGAGATTGCTCTTGCCCAGCGGCGCGCCGGCCTGCAGTGCGGTGATCCAGGTGTCGACGTCGGCGACTGCGGCCCAGTTCGAGTGAAGGAGGACCATGAGGGTTTCATGGACCTGTCTGGCGGATGCGCGCCCCGCCTCGTTGGCCAGGTCGATTGCCCCGGTCGCATCCGAGAGGACCTCGACGGTAAAGCCGCGGGGCTCGGCATCGACTGCGGAAGAGAGTACGCAGTTGTTGGTCATGTACCCGACGAGGGTGATCGTATCGATGCCCCGGTCGCGTAGCCAGGCGTCGAGGTCAGTGCCGGCGAAGACGCTGCCGAACTGCTTGCCGATACGCCTGGCTGCCTTGCCCTCATACACGGCAATGTCGGGATGGTTCCGGAAGGTGGCCGATCCCGAGCCGAAGACCGGGGCGCCGGTCGGCAGTTCGTGCTGCACCAGCACGATCGGGACCTCTGCATTCATGGCGGCGTCGATCGCCTCCCGCATGCGCACGACGGACGCCTCACGGGCGGGATATCGGATTGGCAGCTGTCCCGCGAAATATTCCTGCTGGACGTCGATGACGATCAGGGCTCGGCGTGGCGTGGTCATGGCATTCTGCATTTTAAAGTTTGCTTGCTGGGTGTCGCAGACATCGGATCCGGTAGGAAGAAGCGTGTTCAGAACTTCACTACCTCGCCATCGGCAGGAATGCGTACGCGGTCGCCGATCTTGTGCTCGTTCACGTGGTCGCGCAGTTCCTTGCGGCTCAGCGTCATGTGGTTGATGGCATCCATGTGGGTGGCGACGATGCTCGCGTTGGGCATGGCCTGCCAGGCGTGCAGCACGTCGTCCTTGCCCATGATGATGGCGCCGGTGTAGCCCTTCACGCGGGCGTCGCCGGTGTTGAGGATGATTACGTCGGGCTTGAACCTGGCCAGCGTGCCATCGACTGTGGCGTTCCATATCGTGTCGCCCACGATATACACGGTCCTGGCGCCCGGTGCCTGGAACACGACACCCATTGCCTCGCCCAGCATGTCGCCCAGCGGCTTCTTGCTGTACATCGCTTCGGTACCATGCCGGCCGCCAGTCCTGGTCAGGCGCACGCCTTCGAACGCGGTGCTGTCGGTCATGATGCGGACATCGGTATAACCCTGGCCGCGGATCACCTTGGCGTCGGCTTCGTGCTGGACAAACAGCGGCATCGCTTTCGGAATGAACTGGTGGTCGCCGCCGTCCCAGTGGTCGAGGTGGGTATGGGTGACGATCACCGCGTCCACGCCGCTCATGATGTCCTTCGCGGGCAGTGGCAGGCCTGCGCTGGTTCAGCCATGGGGCGCTTGGCAGCACTCCGGACGGCCTGGCGAAACCGCCACAGGTCCCGGCAGGAGTGCCCTGGTTTCAGCCGCCGCCTCTGATGATTTCTTCTAGCTGTGCCATCGAGAACGGCTTGCGGATCGCCGCCGAAGGGAAATCCACGGCCGGCGGCGTTGCGCCGCTGGCGAAGACGATGCGCAGCCGCGGATGATCGCGGTGGGCCTGCCGCGCCAGGTCGATGCCGGACATGCCGGGCAGGCTGATATCGGTCAGCAGGATGTCCGCCGCGGCCAGCAGCGCCAGCGCCTCCTCGGCGCTGCCGGCTCCCGTGGCATCGCAGCCGAGCAGGCCGAGCATCTCGCACAGCAGCTCGCGTCCATCCGTGTTGTCTTCCACGACCAGCACCCGGGGCCGTGCCGGCGTCGCGGGCTCAAGCACGGGCTCGGCGGCCGGCGCGGCGGTGGCGGCAGGCCGGCGGTCCAGCACCTGCCGCACGCGCAGTGCCAGCTGCTGCCGGCTGTAGGGCTTGCTCAGCAGCTCGACGCCCGGATCGAGCCGGCCCGCGTGCACGATCGCATTCTGGGTATAGCCGGAAGTGAACAGCACGGCGATCCCGGGCAGCAGCGTGGTGGCCAGGCGCGCCAGTTCGGGGCTGCGCAGCTTGCCGGGCATGACGACGTCGGTAAACAGCAGGTCGATCGGCGCGCCGCTTTGCAGCACGGCGAGCGCGGCTTCCGGGTGCGCGGCCTGCAGCACGGTGTAACCAAGCTTGCCCAGCGTATCGGTCACGACGACGCGCACATCGGCATCGTCCTCGACGACGAGCACCGTTTCATGGCCGCCGCGCACGGCCACATCGGCAGGTTCGACCGGCGCAAGCGGCGCCTGCAGCGTGCGCGGCAGGAACAGCTTCACGGACGTACCCTTGCCGGGTTCGCTGTAGAGTTTCAGGTGGCCGCCGCTCTGCTTCATGAAGCCATAGGCCATGCTGAGGCCCAGGCCCGTGCCTTCGCCTTCCGGCTTCGTCGTGAAGAATGGTTCCACGGCCCGTGCCAGCACGTCGGGCGCCATGCCCTGGCCCGTGTCGGACACGGCCAGCATCACGTATTGCCCCGGGCGCAGGTCTTCCTGCCGTGCCGCGTAATCGGGATCGAGCTCCACGTTGGTCAGCTCGATCGTCAGGCGGCCGGCGCCCGCCATCGCATCGCGCGCGTTGATGGCCAGGTTGAGCAGCACGTTCTCCATCTGCGTGCGGTCCGCGAGCGTGGCCCACAGGCCGGCTTCGACGACCGTATCGATGTCGATCGCTTCGCCGAGCGCGCGGCGCAGCAGGTCGTCGACGCCGCGCACCACGACGGCCAGGTCCACCGGCTCCGGGCGCAATGGCTGGCGGCGCGCGAAGGCCAGCAACTGCGCCGTGAGCTTGGTGCCGCGGTCCACCGCCAGCATCGCGCTGTCCATGCGCCTGCCGGCGTTGCCGGCACCGGCCATGGCGGGTGCCTGCGCGAGCAGTTCCAGGTTGGCGCGCAGGATCTGCAGGATGTTGTTGAAGTCATGGGCCACGCCGCCGGTCAGCTTGCCGATCGCTTCGAGCTTCTGCGCATGGTGCAGCGCGGCCTGGGCGCTTTGCAGCTCGGCCGTGCGTTCCGCGACCAGCCGCTCCAGGTCGTTCTGGTGGGCCAGCAACTGGTCGCGCATGCGTTTTTGCTCGGTCACGTCGTTGCCCTGGCAGAAGATGCCCCACACGCGGCCGTCCTTGCCCGTCAGCGGCTGGTAGACGAAATCGAGGTAGCGTTGGACGGATTCGCCGTCCGGCCGCGGGCGCACGGTGACCGGCACGTCGCGGCCGACGTAGGGCTTGCCCGTGCGATACACCTCGTCGCGCTGCCGCATGAACGCCTGGTCGCGCAACTCGGGAAACGCATCGTGCATCGAGCGGTCGAGCAGGGCGCGGCTGCCGAACGTGGCCAGGTAGGCGCGGTTGGCCAGCTCGAACACATGATCCGGCCCGCGCGTGACGGACAGGAAGCCCGGCGCCCGGTCGAACAGCGTGGCCAGGTGGCGGTACCGGCTGTTGGCGACGGACAGCGCCTCGATGCTGCGCGAACGCTCGATCGCCAGCTGGCGATGGCGTTCCGACACATCGCGCAGCAGCAGCATCGCGCCGGCATACCTGCCGTGTTCGTCGGTAATGGCGGACAGGGCCACCTCGAGCACAGGGACAGGCAGCACGATCGCCGGCGGTACGGTGCCCGGCGCATCCGGCCCGCCGTGCACCTCGGCCACCGCATGTTCGGCGCCGCCATGCAGGTCGGCCAGTGCGCGCTGCACGTCCGCGTTCCAGAACGGCAGTTCGCGCGGGCTGCGGCCGCGCGCCTCGCGAGCCGACAGGCCAAGCAGGCGCGCCGCGGCGTCGTTCCAGTACAGCACCCGGTCCTGCGGATCGAGGCCGGCGATCGCCTCGGCCGATTTTTCCAGGAAGCGCGTCAGGTAGCGTTCCGCGCTGGCGAGGCGGTGGAAGCTGCCGGCCACCGTGCCGCCCGCCGCGATGTCCCCCGCGCTTCTGACGGGAGAGAGCCCGGCGTTGGCGCGCTGTAGCGTGGTGCGTAACCGCCAGCTGCGCACTTGCGCCTGCACCGCCTTGACGATCTCGCCGGTCAGCCCGGGATCGTTCTCGGCCAGCACGGTCACGTTGGGGCCCAGCATCGGCGTGTAGCCGAGCTGGCGGCGCAGGTCGGCCAGCCGGTCCGCCGGACATGCCAGCAGCACGCCGCCCGCCCAGCGGCGCCGCAGGTCGCGCACCAGCCCGAGTGCGTCATTGCAGGCCATCACCACGCAGACCGCCGGTGGATGGCCATCCTGCACTGCGGCGGACAGCGCCGCCGGCGCGTCGGCCGGCGTCGCGTGGACGGAAGCGATGCCCGCCTGTTCCAGGGTGGCGACCAGTTCCCGCGGCGGCGCGTCGCCGACCAGCAGCGCGCGCGCTTCGGCCGCCGGTCTCATAACAGCGGCATGCCGAGCAGCGCGCGGCCCGCCCAGAGATGCAGCAGATCGGTCGTGGGCGACATCACGTGGCTGGCGCGGGCATCGCGCAGCATCTGCGCGACCCGGCTGTTGTCGCGGTACGCGGCACCGCCGCAGATCGTCATCGCATCGCCGGCCAGCGCGATCGCCGTCTCGCCCGCGTCGGCCTTGCTGGCCAGGAGGAAGGGCAATGCGTCCGGATCGCCGGCGTCGCCCCGCGCCGCCGCTTCGAACACGAGGGCGCGCGTCTTCTGGTACGCGATCCACATTTTCGCGTAGCGGGTCTGCAGCGTTTCGACGTCGCGCAGCGCGGTGCCCGAGTGCGCGTAGCGCCGGTTGTACAGGTGCGCGCCGGCGGCCTCCAGCGCCGATTGCGCCACGCCGAGGTAGGTGCCGGCCATCGCCATCAGGAAGAACGGCGCCACCACCTCGAAGACATACCAGACCTGGTCGCCCTCGGCGCCCAGCAGGTTGGCCGCGGGCACCTGCACGCCGTCGAGCGCCAGCGCGCGCGACGAGTTGCCGCGCATGCCGAAACCCGCCCAGTCTCCCCGCCAGCACATGCCGGGCGTGTCGCGGTCCACCACTAGGCAGCTGAAATCGCCGCCGGCCGCGCTGCCGTCGCTGGCCAGCGTCGACACGACATAGGAATCGGCATGGCTGCCGTTCGTCACGAACTGCTTCGTGCCGTTGACGGTGTAGCCGGCGGCGTTCTTCACCAGCTGCGTTTCGGGCAAATAGAAATGGGCGCCGGTGCCCGCTTCGGACAGGGCCAGCGTGGTGATATGGCGCCCCGCCGCGATGGGGCGCAGGTAGCGTTCCTGCTGGTCCTCGGTGGCCTTGGCGGCGATGACGGCCGTGCCCACGCAATGCATGCCGAAGCACAGCGAAGAGGAGGGGCAGGCGCGGGCGATCTCGGCACTGACGGCGGCCAGCGCCAGCAGGCCCTGGCCGTGGCCGCCCAGCGCCGCCGGCACCTGCAGGCCCAGCAGGCCCGCGCCGGCGAACGCTTCCATCGACGCGGCTGGCCATGTGCAATGCTCGTCGACCGCGGCGGCGCGCGGCGCCACGTCGCTGGCGACGATGTCGCGGGTGAGGCTGACGAGTTGCTCGAGTTCGTTCGGAAAGATCATGGCGGCTTCGTGGTGCGCAAGGGGCCAGTATAGGCGATGGACCCGTGGGACTCGCGCACGATGCCGTCCCGGCGCTCCCTCGCCCTCAGCGGCGCGGCAGCACCAGCACCGACGTGAAGTGCCAGCCGCCGGCGTCACTGTCCGGCGGCAGCGGCATGCCTTCGAACAGCTGTTCGAGCATGGCCCGGTCTTCGTCGCGGGCCGCCTTGCCCACCAGGTCGCACCAGCAGCGCAGCACGCCGTGTGCCATGGCCCAGTGCGGCTCGGCCTGCTGCCCCTCGGCGCGGCGCGCTTCGGTGGCGATCTCGGTGATGGTGCGCAGCGCACTGGCCGTCACCGCGTCATAATTCCATTGTTGGTCCGGCATGGTTTCTCTTCCTGTCGATTCGCTCGCAGCGTAGCCGAATCCTGCCGGGCCGGGCGCGCGCATGATGATGAGCGAATGGCGGCGGCGGCCCCCGGGCCCGCGCGATCGCGCTATGCTGGCGCGGTCCGCACTCCTTCGACGATCCCATGCCCCTGCAAACGAAGTTCCTGGCCGCCCTGGGCGCCGTCACGCTACTGGCCACGGGGACCGCGCTTGCCGCGTCGCCGCTCGCCGCCGCCCCCGTCACCGAAGTGCGCTACCTGTCCGGCACCGGCCCGAAAACGGCCGTGCCGTGGGAATTCCGGGTCACGGAAGGCCGCCGCGCCGGCGCATGGAGCACGATCCCGGTGCCCTCGAACTGGGAATTGCAGGGCTTCGGCGGCTACGATTACGGCGAAGGCGACAAGCGCCACACGGAACAGGGCCAGTACCGGCTCAGGTTCGCCATACCGCCGGCCTGGCGCGGCCGCACGATCAGGCTCGTGTTCGAGGGCGCGATGACCGAAACGGCCGTGCGCGTGAATGGTGTGCCGGCCGGAGAACCCCATGTCGGCGGCTTTTACCGGTTCAGCCATGACATCACGAAGCTGGTGAGCTTTTCGCCCGATGCCGCGAACCTGCTGGAAGTGGACGTGAGCAAGCGCGCGGCCGACCCGCTGACGGACAAGGCCGAGCGGCGCGGCGACTACTGGGTGTTCGGCGGGATCTTCCGGCCGGTCTGGCTGGAGGCCGCGCCCGCGCAGGCGATCGCGCACACCGCCATCGATGCCCGCGCCGACGGCACCCTGGCGGCGCTGGTGACGCTGGCCCGGCCGGCGGCCGGCACCGTCGTCGAAGCGCAGGTGCTTGACGCGGCCGGCAAGCCTGTCGGAAAACCATTCGGTGGCGCCATCGGCGGCGACAGCACCGGCGATACCCCGCTGCGGCTGGCCGCGACGATCGCCCAGCCGCGCCTGTGGTCGGCCGAAACGCCGAACCTGTATTCGCTGCGGCTGGTACTGCGCCGGGACGGGAAGGCGCTGCACACCACGACCGAGCGGTTCGGCTTTCGCACGTTCGAGGTGCGCAAGGGCGATGGCCTGTACCTGAACGGCCGCAAGATCGTCATCAAGGGCGTGAACCGGCACAGCTTCCGGCCGGCGACGGGCCGCGCGCTCGACCCCGAGGACAATGTCGCCGATGCGCGCCTGATCAAGTCGATGAACATGAACACGGCGCGCATGTCGCACTATCCGCCGGACCCGGCGTTCCTGGCAGCGGCCGACGAACTGGGGCTGTACGTGATCGACGAGCTGTCCGGCTGGCAGGCGGCGCATGGCACGGCGATCGGCCGCAAGCTCGTGAAGGAAATGGTGCCGCGCGACGTGAACCATCCCAGCATCCTGTTCTGGGCCAACGGCAATGAAGGCGGCTTCAACCTCGATCTGGACGGCGACTACCACGCCTACGATCCGCAGCGGCGGCCCGTCATCCACCCGTGG
The DNA here is from genome assembly GCF_055502675.1 of Pseudoduganella sp. jia 12. NCBI lineage: Bacteria > Pseudomonadati > Pseudomonadota > Betaproteobacteria > Burkholderiales > Oxalobacteraceae > Pseudoduganella > Pseudoduganella sp. jia 12. The sequence continues at coordinate 456,918 of NZ_JBUXKP010000002.1, read as the reverse complement.
GCGATCTTCGGCGACCTCGATACCAAGCATTACCCGAACTGGAAGCTGCTGAACGAGCGGCTGCAAGGCCCGAACCTGTTCATGCCCACCGAGTTCATGCACGCCCTGTACGACGGCGGCGGCGCGGCGAGCCTGGACGACTACTGGTGCGCGATGATGGCGTCGCCGTTCGGCGTGGGCGGCGTGATCTGGGCGCTGAACGACGAGGGCGTGGTGCGCACGGACCAGGGGGGCCGCGTGGACCCGTACGGCACGTATGGCCCGGACGGCATCGTCGGACCCGGCCACGAGAAGGAAGGCAGCTACCACGCCGTGCGGCACATCTGGTCGCCCGTGCAGCTGGGGGCCGCCGTGCTGGACGAACGCTTCGACGGCCGGCTGCAGGTCGACAACCGGTACGACTTCCATGGCCTGGACAAGGTGCGCTTCGGCTGGCGCCTGGTGCGCTTTCCCGGCCCCGATGCGCCGCAGGCCGGTGTGCGGGTACTGGCGCGCGGCGCGGTGCGCGGGCCGGTCGTTGCCGCGCGCGGCAGCGGCACCGTCGACCTGCGCCTGCCGGCGAACTGGCGCGGCCATGGCGCCGACGCGCTGGAAGTGACGGCCACGGGTCCGGATGGCGGCCAGTTATGGACGTGGACGTATCCGGTACCGGCCCCGAAGGCGCCGGCGGCGCGGGTAGCGCCCCCGGACACGGGCGCCGTGCAACCCCGTGTCGAGCAATCCGCCAGTGGCTACCGGCTGGTGGCGGGCGCCGTGAGCGCAAGCTTCGACGGTAACGGCCGGTTGCTGTCGCTGCGCAACGGCGAGCGCGAGTCGGCGCTGGCCAACGGCCCGCGCCTGGCGTTTGCCCGTCCGGCCATGGGCGAGACCGTGGCGTGGCTGCCGTTTGCCAGCGAGGATGCCGCCAGCCATGTCCGCCGGCTGGCCGCCCCGCGCGTGGCCAGCGTCATCGACATCGCGCCCGACCCGGACAGGAAGACCGCCTATGCCCGTTTCAAACTGGAGATCAGCCCGGACGGCGAACACTGGAAGACGCTGTTCGACGCTTCGCGCCGCCGTTCCGATGGAACCGAATACCGCTTCCCGCCGCAGCGCGTGCTGGCGGTGCGCGTGTCGCCGCCGGTGGACGAGCACGGCGAGCCGCTGTCGTTCGGCAGCGTGCGGCTGGGGCATGCCGCGCAGCGCTTCCCGGCGGTGGATGGCGGGAAGGCTGCCGTCACGACCGGTACCGCGCCTGGTGCCGCCGGCGAGCCGGGCGCCTGGCTGGAAGCGCGCCAGGGTGCGGACGACGGTGCGAACAACGGTGCAAGCAACGGTGCCGGCAATGCTACCGGATTCGACCGGGTGCGCTGGACGCTGCAGGCCGACGGCACGCTGCGCCTCGACTACGTGTACCGGCTCGACGGTACGGTGCAGTACCACGGCGTGACGTTCGACCATCCGGAAAGCGCGCTGCGCTCGATGCGCTGGCTGGGCGAGGGGCCATATCGCGTGTGGAAAAACCGCCTCCAGGGCACGTGGCTGGGCGTACACGACGTGGCCCGGTTCGACCAGCAGCCGGGCGAAACGTTCCGTTACCCCGAATCGCAGGGCTTCTTCGCGGGCGTGCGCTGGGCGCGGCTGGACACCGCGGCCGGGATACTGCTCGTCACGGCCGGCGGGCCGGACGGTTACCTGCGGGTCGGCACGCCGCGCATCTCGCATGCGAACACGACGGTGGAATTCCCGGCCGGGGACCTGTCGTGGCTGCATGCCATTCCCGCCATCGGCGAGAAATTCAGCGGCACCGAGGTGCTGGGCCCGTCGGCGGCATGGCCCGTTGCAAAGGGCACATATCAGGGCAGCCTGGCGTTCCGGTTCGAGTAAAGGACTGGTTCCCCGCGGCGACACAGGCTAAGATGCGCGTCCTTGATTTTGCATGGACACGTTTGTATGAGATTGGACATTCCGCTGACGCTGGTAGTCGTGGCGTTGGCAGTTGCTGTCGTGGCATGGCTGGCCATGCGGCGCCGCAGGCAGGCCATCGAAGGATGGTATCGCGAGCGGCCCCTGATGACGCCGAACGAGCTCGAATTCTTCGGTCGCCTTGTCAGGGCACTGCCGCAGCACTATGTTTTCCCCCAGGTGGCGATGTCCGCGTTGATCGAACCTGCGAGCGCGAACGACGAGGCATGGCACAGGGACCGTTTGCGCGTGGCGCAGCAGCGTGTCGACTACGTGATTTGCGACAGGCAATGCGAGGTGGTCGCGGTGGTGGAGCTCGATGACCGGACGCACGATCGCGCGAGGGACGATTTGCGGGACAGGCGCCTGGCGCAAGGGGGCATCCGGACGATCAGGTTCGAATCGCGCGCGAAACCCTCGGTGGGCACGATCAGGTCGATCGTCTTGTCGGACGACCAGGAGTAGGCCGCCGCCAGGCGCGCGGGCACGCGTCGGTTGGCGGTCTTGCGTGCAACCCGCGCAACGGCCTTATTCGTCGAACTCTTCGGCCAGGTTCTTCCAGCCACGGCTCTTGGCGAACGCGGCAAATTCCTCGGGGGCTTCCAGCACGATCAGCTTGCTCTCTTGCAAGCCAGCATCGCTGAGCCCGAAATCGGGGCCTTTATAGCCCAGCGTGCGCAGGCGCTCGACGATCTGCCGCAGCAGCACGGTGTCCTTGTGGCCGCCATCGAGCGGTTTCGCGAAGTCGACATAGACATCGATGATGCCGTAGCCTTCGTCGAAGATGCGGATGGCCTTCACGTCATGCGCGCGGCCGCTGCTGTCGGTGGCCTGGAACGGGCCGGACAGTTCAATATCGGAATCGGTAGTCATGGGCGAAGCATAGCAGGTCGACGCGGGACGGGGCGCGCATTCTCGGGCGTTCCGCCCGTTGGCGGTGGATGGCTCAGCGCAATTCGAACAGGTAATCCCCACCGGCCTGGTGCCCCGCCGCGGTGACCGAACCATACTTCGGCGTTTGCGGGAATTCCTTCCTGACACCTGCCTGCACGTCGGTGAACACGGTGCTGCCGGGTTTCCATGCCGATACGGAGCGCATCGCTTCCATCAGGTTCCACGCGAAGATGGAATGGCCGGCCTTGCCTTCGTCGGCCACCGGTTCGTCACCGCCCGAGGAAATCACCACCACGGAGCGCTTGGCCAGCACGCCTTCGGGCGTGACGTCGCGGCCCACGGCCTCCATGCCGTCGCGCGCGAATGCGCCGGAATAGCAGCTGTCCGAGATCAGCACCATCTGGCTGGAACGGATGCCCGACAGCAGCCTGGCCACGTCGCCGTTGGAGATCCACCGGCTGGGCTCGCTCGCCTGCGCATCGGCCGGCAGCCAGTAGCCGGCGCCGTTCTTCTCCAGCGAGAAGCCATGGCCGGCGTAATAGATGACGACGCTGTCGGCATCGTTGACCTCGACCGACAGCTGGTTCAGCGTGCGGATGATGTCGGCCTTGGCGGGATTGCGGACCACGCGCACGTCGTAGCCCAGCTTGTCCGCCAGCAGCGCCGAGACGGCATCGACGTCCGGCACCGCGTTTTCCAGCGGAGGAATGGTCTTGTCGGCATAGTCGTTGATGCCGAACAGCACGGCGATCTTGCGCTGGATCTGCGGCACGTGCGCCGTGGCCGCGCGCGCGGCCGCGACCGGCGCCGACCCGGCCGAGCTGCCCGTGGCGCCGGCCGCCGACGTGCCCGCCGTGCTGACCGTTCCGGTCGCCAGCGCGGCCAGCCGCGTGTCCGCCTGGATCAGGTTGAGCTGGTTTGGCGTGATGCGGCAGGCGCCGGAGCTTGCCTCGATGACCGTGGTGCAGGGCTGCACATCCGCCAGGCTGGCGTCGAGCTCGAGCTTGTAGATCGCGTCGGCGAACAGCTTGCGCTTGAAATCGCGCCGCTGGGCGATCATCCGGGTCAGTTCATCCTGCGACATCGCGCCGATGCGCACGGCGCCATAGGTGCGGCCGACGGCGGGATTGACCAGGTCGAGCACGCCGCTGCCGGCGCGGGGCGGGTCGATCCGCGGCAGCGCCGACGCCAGCGCGGCGGCGATCGCCGCCGTGCTGCTTTCCTGTGCCTGCTGCGGCGGGCTGGCGGGCGAGGCGCCGGCCGTCACTTCCAGGGCAACGGCGTTGCCGGGTGCCTGCACCAGCACATAGTTCAGCGCGGACAGCCCGGAACCCAGCACCGGATACAGGCCGGGAGGCACCTGCGTGCCGGTGGCTTGCCAAACCAATACTCCGCTGGTGGCGGAAGCGAGGGTGTCGGCACCCTTGAAGCCGGTCACGGTTCCCGTCAGGCCGTCGAGGGGCATGCCGGGATCGCGCACCACCGGCGCCGCCGTGTAGAACAGCGTGGCGGGCGTGATCGTGCCGATGCTGCCGGTGACGGTCGCCGTGACCGTGGCGGTGCCGCCAGCCGAACCCGCCGGCCCCACGGGCCCCACACGGTAGTTGAACGCATCGGCGCCCGAAATCTGGAACACCCCGGTCACGCTGACGGTCTTGCCCTGGCCGACACTGGCCGAATCGAAGCTGCCCTGCGCCGGGCCGGCGACAACCACCGCGTCGCCCGCGATCGCGCCATTCAGCACGAACTGGCCGGCACCCAGGCTGGCGGCGGTACCGGCATCGTATTCCTTCACGACCTGTCCGGCGAGGCCGATGTCGACCGGCCGCGGCGCGATGGCGGCGCGGGCCGTGCCGCCGGTCGCCAGGATGTAGTTGGCGGCGTCGGGCCCTGCCAGCGCACCGCCCGTCACGGCAACCACCTTGTCGCCGCCCACGTTCTTGCTGTCGAACCGGCCGGTGGCCCCGACCAGAGCCACGACATCGCCATCGATCGCGCCCGCGAGCGCGCCCGTCAGGGTGGCATCCGTGCCGCCATCGTAGACCTTGTCGAGGGCCGCGATGCCGGTAACGTCGATGGGCCGCGGGGCGATCGACGCCGTGGTGGCATGGCTGCCCGACAGCGTGTAATTGGCGGCATCGGCGCCGGCCAGCGCGCCACCCGTCACGATCACCGACTTGCCCGTGCCCGCGTTTTTCGTGTCGAACACGCCGGTGGCGCCGCCCAGCGTCACGGCATCGCCGGGGATGGCTTCCGACAGCGCGCCCGCGAGCGTGGCCACGCGCGTACCGTCATAGACCCTGTCCACGGCGGTGATGCCGGTGGCGGCAATCGGTTTCGGCGTGATCGTGGCCGTGGCCGCATGTCCGCCATCCAGCACGTAGTTGCCGGCATCGCGGCCCGCCAGCGAGCCTGCCGAGATGGCGACGGGTTTGTCGACCCCCGCGTGCCTGTCGTCGAACAGCCCCGTGGCGCCGTCGAGCGATACGTCGTCGCCGCCCAGCGCTTCGGACAGCGAGCCCGTCAGCGCGGCAATCCGCGTGCCGTCATACACCTTGTCGGCGGCGGTGATGCCCGTGGCCGAGATCGGCCTGGGCGCGATGCTGGCGGTGGTGCTGGCGCCGGCGCCGACGGTGTAGTTGCCGGCGTCGGCCCCGGCCAGCGTGCCGCCGGTGATCACGACGGTCTTGCCGGTCCCCGCGTCTTTCGTGTCGAACAGGCCCGTGGCGCCGGCCAGCGCGACATCGTCGCCCTCGAGCGCTTCTTCCAGCGTGCCGGCAATGCTGGCGATGCGCGTGCCGTCATAGACTTTGTCGGCGGCCGTGATGCCGAGGGCGCCGATGGGCCGCGGCGTGATGGCGGCCAGCGGAACATGCCCGGCCGCCAGCACGTAATTGCCCGCATCCGCGCCGGCGAGCACGCCGCCCGTGATCGTGACGGGCTTGCCGGTCGCGGCGTTCCTGTCGGCGAACTGGCCCGTGGCGCCTTCCAGCGAAACGATGTCGCCGGGGAGCATGGCCGACAGCGCGCCGTCCAGCGCGGCTGCCCGCGTGCCGTCGTAGACCTTGTCGTTCGCCGTGATGCCTGCCGTGGTGATGGGCCGCCGCGCGATGGTGGCGCTCGTGACATATTCCGCATCGAGCAGGTAGTTCGGCGCGTCCACGCCCGCCAGCGCGCCGCCCGTCACGGTGACGGGCTTGTCGGCACCGGCGTTCCTGTCGGCGAACGCACCGCTGGCGCCGGCCAGCGACAGGTCGTCGCCGGGCAGAGCCCCGGACAGCGAGCCCGCCAGCGTGGCGGCCACGCCGCCGTCATAGACCTTGTCGGCGGCCGTGACGCCTGCCAGGGTGATCGGGCGGCGGGTGATGGTACCCACGGCGGCGCCGCCGCCGGTCACCCGGTAGTTGGCGGCGGCCGGGCCGGCCAATGCGCCACCCGTCACGACCACGGGCTTGTCCACGCCCGCGTTCTTGTCGTCGAACAGGCCGGTGGCGCCATTGACCGTGACGTTGTCGCCTTCGATGATGCCGACGGGCGTGCCGGTCAGCGTGGCCGTGCGCGTGGCGTCGTACACCTTCGGCACCACCGCCAGGCCGGACAGGGTGACATCCCTGGGGGTGATGTCGGCCACGTAGGATTGCGTGGCCCGATACACGGGGCTGCCGTTGGCGGCGGAAATGTCGAAGTAGCCCCCTTCGGTCTGGAAGATCACGGGCTTGCCGGTGCCCGCATTCCAGTCTTCGAACGCGCCGTTGGCGACGGCGCTGCCTTCGGGGCGCAGCACCCTGATGCCCGTGCCCGCATCGTGCGACAGCGCCTGCGAGAACGTGGCCCGCAGTGTCCTGTCGTACGGACGCGAGGCATCGACCCCGACCTCGATGTGCAGCGGGTCGGCCATCATGATGCCGTGGGCGCCGATCCCGGAAACGACCGGGCTCGCGTCGCTTGCGTCCACCTGCACGAAAGTGTAGTCGAGTCCGCCCAGGTCCGCGGCGGGAAATCCCTGCTGGCCGGGGCCGAGGTAGACCAGCCAGCGGCCGGCCAGCGCAGCGAACCGGCTGCCCCGGTTGACCAGGCTGCCCGTCCGGATGACGACGGCATCGCCCGCGCGGGACGCGACCACGTCGACGTCGTCGAGCACCGTGGTGTCCGAGAAGATGTCGAGCCCCGCCGCGCGGATGTCCGCCTCGCTGCCGGCATTGTCGATGGACGTCTCTTCGGCAGAGATGGTGAGGTTGCCGCTTGCTGTCACGTCCGTATCGACCATGTCCACCGCGCCGGTCAGGATGTCGATCCCCCCGGCGCCCTGGACGGATGCGGAGCCGGCGTCCAGGCTGGCGTTCGACAGCGTGACCGTGCCGTCGGCCTGTCCTTCACCCTGGGTCAAGAGGATGCGGCCGCCCGACGCCGTGACGCGGGAGCCGGCAACGTCCAGTGCGCCGGCCACGATGGAAACGCTGCGCCCCGATATTTCGCTGTCGGCGCCGATGTTCACCGTGCCGGCATCCAGGTCGACGTCGTTGGCGGACGCGACAAGCCGGGAGTTGCCGACGTCGAGTTCCGTGGCATCGACCCTGACAGCCGCGCCGGTGATGGCGCTGCCTTGCGTGACGCGCACGCTGGTGCCACCGATGGTGCTGGCGCCATCCGTCGCGGCGAGGCGCGCGTTGGTGACATCGACACTGCCGGTGGCGTCGACCGAGACGCTCCTGCCGGTGACTTCGCTGTTGTCGGCGATCTCGATGACCGAGGCATCGATGTCGGCGGCTCCCAGGCTCGCGGCAAGCCGGGAATCGCGCAAGGCGAGTTCGCCGGCCGTGGTCGCGAGTTCGCTGCCCAGCACTTCGCTGCCGCCGATCGTGGCGGCGACCGTCGATGCAAGCTGGACCTTGCCGCTGCCTTCCACAATGGCATTGTCCAGAACGAGCGTGCCCGTGCCGATGTCGATGACGCCCAGCGGCCCATTCGGCGAGAGGGCGGACAGCCTGCTGCCGGTCAGCGTGACCCGGTTCGCGATGGCGGACGTTCTGGCTGTCAGGTTGATGCTGGTCGCGGTTGCCGCCAGGGTCGATCCTGTGACGTCGATGACATTGCTGACGATGCCGATGCCTCCCCCGGTCACCGATCCGGCGTCGCTGATCTCGACCCTGTTCGCATTCATGCCGACGATGCCGAATCCGGCATCGAGGATGCCGCCTGCGATGGCGATGCCGTCGTTCCCGCCGCCATTGGCCGCGTTCATCACGATGCCGCCATCGCGCGTGGTGATCCGCGCGCCCTGGTTCAACGTGATGGCACCCGTATTGTTGCCGTCGCTGTCCGCGGTCAGGTTCAGTTGCAGGGGCGTGGTGCCGGCCACGATCCGCACACCGGGGTTCAGGGTAATGTCGTTGTGGGCTTCCAGCGTGAGCGACACGCCGGCGGCGTTGCCCTGTACCGCGATGTCGCCGGCCACGGTGATGTTGCCTTCCTGGGTCGTATTGCCCCCTGCGCCAGTGCGCACGACCACGTTGGCCCGGGTCTGCAGCGCCTGGACGATGCTGCCGGCGGCGATGACCGTATTGTCCTGGCTCGATGTCATGGCGAAATTGGCCTGGTCGCCGGATTCCACGACGCCGGACGAACAGCAACCGTCGGTGATCGTGATGTTGCCGGGATCGAGCAGCCACGTGCCCGGCGCGCCATGGCTCGCCGTGACGTCGATCGCCTTCGGCTGCGCGTCGAGGTAGCGGCCCGATGTTTCGACGAACCCGCCGTTGCCGCCTTGCTTTCCGCCGTGCGCCGCGATCGTGCCGAACGCGCGCGTGGCGCGGTCGGCCCACAGGATGACCTTGCCGCCATTGCCGGTGGCCGTGGCATTCGCCCGGATCGATGCGCCCTGGCCGAGGTAGGTCGCCGCCGCGTTCTGCACGGCGGCGTCGGCGCCCCCGTAGCTGCCGCCCACCAGGATCTCGTCCGCGCCGGTGGCGCCGGAAGCATCGACCAGCGCGTTGCCGTACACGCCCACCTGCTCGCCCAGCAGGTGGATGCGCCCACCCTTGCCGCCGCCGCTGGTGGCGGACACCGCCCCCTGTACCAGCGTGGCCCCGGCGGCCGATTGCGCCACCACCTGGCCGCCCGCTCCGGTACCGGCCGCGGCGGCGCTGGTCTGGCTGGCGGCGCCCAGGTGCAGGTCCGTGCCTGCCTTCATGACGACGCGTCCCGCATCGTCCGTGCCGATGCTGTCGGCACGGACGATGCCCTGCTGGTTGACGATGCCGCCGTGCACGTCGATGCTGCCGCGGCCGGACGCCAGCAGCGTCCCCAGGTTGACGGCCTCGTTGCCGGGCGCGGTGACGCGCACGGTGACGTTCGGCATGCCCGAGTCGACCAGTTCGATGCTCCTGCCGGCGGCCAGCACGATGTGGCCCTCCGGGCTGTGGACTAGGCCCTCGTTGCGCACCGAGTCGCCCATGAGCCACACGCGGCCGCCGAAGCTGGTGCGGATCTCGCCCTGGTTCAGCACCTGGCCGCCGGGCAGGGCGCCGCTGTCGAAGCGGAACCGCCCGGCCAGGAAATCGTCGTTCGTCAGCGGCAGCGTGGAGGCGACGAGGCCGCCCACGTCGATGCGGGCATTGCTGCCGAACAGCACGCCGTGCGGATTGACCAGCCACACGCCGCCATTCGACGACAGGCTGCCCAGGATGGCCGACGGATCGTTGCCCACCACGCGGTTCAATACCTGGCTGGCGGCGCTTTGCTGCGCGAAGTGCACGCTGTTGCGCGCGCCCACGGAAAACGACTGCCAGTTCAGCACCGCGTTCGGGCTGTTCGTGACCGTCATGCGGCCGCCATCGGCGGCGATGGCGGCGCTGCCGTGCACGACGGCGCCGCCGCTCGGCAACTGCGCCGCTGCCGGAATGGCGACGCAGGCGGCCACGGTGCCGAATGTCGCGGCGATGGCGGCCGCGATGGCATGCCGGCGGAGCCGGGCTGGCCGGCATGCCGGCGCGCATGCGTGGTGCCGCGCGCCGCTATCGTTGCCGGCTGGCCGCGCTGCGCTGCCGGCAGCCAAGGTACCGATCGATTGCTTCATGATGAACTCCCCGTGGCGCTGGCTGGCGATGGATGCGGAACAGTCAGGTCCGTCAAAAAACGAGATTGAGCGAGACATGGCCCCGCACGTCTCCCGGCGATGTGTTGATGCCGCGTTCCAGCGCCCGGCCGATATCCAGGCTGGCACTGGCTTTCCGGCCCAGGCCGAGGCGCACGCCGATGCCCGCTCCGGTCAGCTTGCACGACGTTTCACCGGTACCGCGGCAGGGCAGGCCGCGGTGGTTCACGATGCGGCCGTGGTCCACGAACAGGTAGGGCCGCACGCGCACGCCGTTCGCCACGTCGATCGGTGCCGGCGCGCCTTCGACACGCACGAGGAAGCCCGTATCGCCGGCCATTTCCCGCTCCGCATAGCCGCGCACGCTGTTGGCCCCGCCGATACCGAACCGCTCGCCGGAAATCAGCGCGTGCGGGCTGTATTGCATGTCGAGGCGGCCATTGACGGAGAACCGCGCCGTCCATGCGCGGTCGACGAAGCCGGACGCCCTGGCGATCGCATACGTGCGCGGGGCGCCGGGCCGCGCCGCGTCGAACGTGGGGCGCGAACTGCCCCCGGTATTGACCGACAGCCCCGCGCTGACGCCGAACGCCAGCCGCGGCCCCTGTAGCTGGCCCGTATAGGAAACGCTGACGGGCACGGTGGAGACATCGACCGCCGCGGAACCGCAGCCGGCCGGGCCGAAGTCGCCGATCGAGCAGTCGTCCTCGTAGTCGCGCCAGTCGATGCCCAGTGTGACGTGGTGGTCGTACTCGCCGATCCGTTCGAGATTGCGGTTGACGCGCAGGCCGACCACCGTGCCCCGGCCCGTGAACGACAGCGGCCCGGCCGGCGTGATCGTGGTGCCGTTGCTCACGCTGGAGTGCGCCACGAACGCATCGAGCGACGCGGCGCGCGCATACAGCGGAACGCGGTAGCCGGCGCTGAAGATTTTCACGCGCCCCGGATCCTCGGGCGAGGTCTGGTATTGCAGCGTGCCCACGTGGTCCCGGCCGAACAGGTTCGCATGCTGGATGCCCACGCTGACCCGGTGCCGGCCGGTGCTGCGGTTGCCCGTGTTGCTGTAGCCGACGAGATACTGGAGCGGGTCGGTGTCGGTCACTGCCACGTCGGCATCGATGTCGCCGGGCCGCGCACCGGCCGTCAACGTGACCTTCACGTTTTTTGCCGGATTGTCGTTGCTGAGCTGGATGTCGCGATCGACATCGCCGACCCTCGGGGTCGCGCCCTCCCGCAGGCTCGGCAAGCCGGCACGGACATTACCCGCATCAAAGTACTTGTTGCCCGTCACCCGCACGGTCGCCAGTTTTCCCTCGACGACGCGGATCACGATATTGCCCGTGGAAATATCCTGTTCGGGCAGGTAGGCAACGACCCCGCCATAGCCGGCATCCCGGTAGGCGTCCTGCACGCGCGCCGCCAGCGCCGCCAGTTCGGCCATGGTGCGCCCGGTGCCGGCCAGCCCCGCCGTGAGCTCTCCCATCGTGCGCTCCGGAAGCAGGGTATTGCCTTCCACCCGCACGCCATGCACGGTGGTGGCAGGTGGCGGGCCCACGGGAGCGGCCGGCGCCTGTGCGAACGCCGTGCCCACCTGCAGGCCGATGGCAATGCAATAGCCCGCCTGCCGGTGCAGGCCCGTGATCCGCGGGGGAGCGGTGGGTGCCGGCGTTGCCGGGGGGAGGACGCGGGCGAGGAGCATGACCAGGCGACGCAAGCGGATGACCATTGTTCCTCCTCGTTCGTGCGGTACATGCCGGCAGGGATTGCCGCTGTCGGTCACGGTTAGCCTCGGTTGGCGCGGTTGGCGAGCCGCCGCCGCGGCCCTGGGTGGCCCGCGCGGCCTGGTGACAGGATTGTTATCCCGGCATTGCAGCCAGCATTGCATGGCCGGTGCCCTGCAATGACGTATGCAACACGTTTCCAGAAGGCCTTTCGATGCACAGTCCCCGTTTCGCCAATCTACGCTGCGGATGTGCCGCGCAAATTGTTCGTGAACATGCCAACGCAAAAAACGTGGTCACCGATTATCGACCGGATAACGTGCGAATTGCAAAGCAATATAGATAGCCAAATCGTAGCCAAATCGTAGCCAAATCGATGCCCTGGCCCATGGCCAGGCTCGCGACCAGGCCCATTGCTCAGTTTATGCTCCGTTTATAGCCCCGTTTATGGCCCCGTTTATGGCTCGGTTTATGGCTCAGTTAATGGCTCGGTTTATGGCTCGGTTGTATGCCCCGGGTAATGGCTCAGTTTATGAATCGGGTTATGGCTCAGTTCATTGGCTCAGTTCATGGCTCAGTTCATGGCCCGGTTCATCTCGCTAGGGAAGACGGTCTCGTAAATGCTGGAGGATGCGCCCGTGAAGTGCCCGCGCGATCGACAAAAGTGTAAATTCAGTATAGTCCAAAGCGATGCCAGATAACCTCGCGTGGTGCCGCTGCAACAGGCAGGAATTCCTTGCCACGTCCGAACGCCATCGCTAGAATCGGAATATTATTTTGATAACTGCGTGATGACGGCGCGGTTAATTGCTGAGCGCGATACGCGAATTTTCTCGTGCCTGCGTCTTTTCGCCGACTTTTTTCCGCGGGCGGTGAGAAGGTAATAGTGACGGACGAGCGTCCCCGTCGGATTGAATTGGATTGCGACCGGATTGCGGCCAATTGCGATGCGATTGCGATGCGATTGCGATGCGTTTGCGATGCGTTTGCGATGCGTTTGCGGATGGGCTCCACATGGATCTGCGTGTTTCCGTGCTTTCCAATCCTGGCGGCCGGGCGGTCAACGAAGATGCCTATGGTTTCTGGGCTGGCCCCGATTGCTGGTTCGGCGTGCTTTCCGATGGCCTCGGCGGCCACGTGGGCGGCGACATTGCATCGCGTCTCGTCGTGCGCCAGATGCTGGCCTGCTTTCAGCGCCATCCGCATCCCACTTCCGCCAATGTGCTCGGCGCGATGCGCGCCGCTCACGACAGCCTGCTGGACGAGCAGCGGAAGCGTCCCGTGCTCGCTGGCATGCGGGCCACGCTCGTGGTGCTCGCGGTCGATACCAGGAATGCCAGCGCGATCTGGGCCCACGTGGGCGACAGCCGCCTGTATTGTTTCCGGGGCAATGCCACCCTGTTGCAGACAAAGGACCATTCGGTCCTGCAGACGATGGTCGATGCGGGCTACCTGGCGCAGGGCGAGCTGCGCGGTTCGCCGCACCGCAATGCGTTGCTGGCCGCGATGGGCGATACCGATCCACCCGAACCGTGCATCGCGGCGTCGCCCTTGCACGTGCGCGATGGCGACCGCTTCCTGCTGTGCACCGACGGATTCTGGGAATACGTGGCCGAAGCCGACATGGAGCGGCACCTGGCCGCCTTCGCCGACCCCGACACGTGGCTGGCCCGGCTCGAGCAACTGGTCAGGGAGCGCGGCCGCCCGGGGCAGGATAACTATTCGGCGCTGGCGCTTGCCTGCACCGATCCATGTACGACAGTGCTGGGATGAGCCTGCCATGCGCCGCACCGGCCGCCGGTCACGGCGGCCGGTGCGGCGGCAGGGAAAACAGCTTTCCACGTAGCGAGTAGTCACAAGGAGCGCGACATGAAGGGACGTATCTTGGTAGCCGCCAGCCTGCTGGCGGCATTGCCCGTGCTGGGGCAGGAGGCGCCGGTGCTGGCGGAGGGGCAGGTGACGGAAAAGGCACTGGTCGATGCGCTGACGCCGGAAAAGCCGGTGCGCATGCGCAGCCTGCGGGTGACGCGCGACGACGATGCCGGCGGTCATGCGAAGCCGGCCAGCGCATCGTTGCTGATCACCTTTGAAACCAATTCCACCACGCTGACCTCCGCGGCCCGCCGCTCGCTCGACGTGCTGCGCGAAGCGCTTGCTTCCGAGAAGCTGGCAAGTTTCCGTTTTGCCATCGAAGGCCATGCCGATCCACGCGGCACGCCGGAGGGCAACCTGGCATTGTCCAGGGCCCGTGCCGAATCGGTGCGCGATTACCTGGTCGGGAACGGCAAGATCGATACCGCGCGGCTCGAGGCCGTGGGCAAGGGGGACCGGGAGCTGATGAACAAGGCCAATCCGATCGCCGCGGAGAACCGGCGCGTCACGGTCGTCAACCTGTCGAAATAACCCTTCGGCCTAACGCTCGACTTCCTCGACCGCGAACGCGGCGGCACCGTAGGCACCGGAGCAGGCCGCGGGGCAGTCGGGCACGCCGGCGAACAGCGGCGTTTTCCCGGTATGCGCACGCTGCAGCTGCGCTGCGCGCGCGATGGGAAACTCCGCGAACGCCTCGCCGGGAACGAGGCCGGCGCTGTCGAAGCGCCGCGGCGCATCCGATACCATCACGACCAGGTGGTCGGTCCCGGGCGGACCGCTCGTTTCCAGACGCCACCGGCCCGTGCCGCGTGCCGAACCGGGCATGTCACGCGTTGCGCCGGCAGCGATCGTGTTGTCGCGGTCGATCGCATTGGGAAACAGCAGCCAGAAATTGTTGCGGTCGCTGCCCACCATGTACACGTACATATAACCCGCGTGCGATGACCGGACCGAGAATTCCAGCGCGTCCACCCCGATCCGCACCCGCGGTTTGTCGACCCGGACGGTCACGGTGCGATCGGTGCTGGCACCGGCAATGATGTCGTCGAGCGCGGTGACCGGTTCGAAGGCGCCGCCCGGCGTGGCCGTGGGCTGCATGCCGGGTGATGGCGCTTCCCGGCTCGCAAACGGCGGCGCCGGATCGGCCCTTGCCGCGGGCTGCGCAGGTGCGGGCGCGTTCGCGTCGAGCATGTAATAGGCGCCACCCGCCACGGCCAGCGCGACCGCGGCAACCCCGGCGTAGACCGGCGCGCGCGGCGAGGCGCGTCGGGCTTGCGTGGCCGTGTGCGGCAAGGGCAAGGCCGGCGACGGCGACGCGGGCGGTGGCGTGTGCGATGTCGCAGCCGGCGGTGGGAAAGGCGGTGACGACGGCAAGGAAGCAGTGTCGGGCGGCGCGGCCGGCGTGGCGACGGTCGGCCCGGGTGCCGCGACGGCCGGCGCGGGCGCCAGCGCCACGGTGGCTGCGCCGTCGTCCAGGCCCAGCAGCGTTCGCATGTCGGCAACGCTCTGCGGGCGCTGCTCTGCCTTGACGGCCAGCGCGCGGTCGATTGCTGCCAGGAAGCCTTCGCTGTAGCTGCCGGCCATCCTGCTGGCCAGCGGCACATACGGGTCGGAAATGATGCGGGCAACGGCGGGCACCGGCGGCCGGCCATCGATCGCATAGTGTATTACCGAGGCCAGCGCATACAGGTCGGTCCAGGCTCCCTGCTGCATGCCCGGCACGTCGGCATATTGCTCGATCGGTGCATAGCCCTGCTTGAGGATGACGGTGAAGGCCTGTGTCATGCCTTCGATGGCGCGCCGCGCGGCCCCGAAGTCGAGCAGCAGGGGCCGTGTATCGTCCAGCATGAGGATATTGTCGGGGGCGATATCGCGGTGGAAACAATGCTGCTCGTGGATCAATTCCAGGGCGTCCAGCAGTTGCGCGAGCAGCCTTTTCAGCCAGGCCTCGCCCGGCGGCGCCGACCGTGCCTGCAAGGCCTGCTTCAAGGTCATGCCGTGATAACACGGCATGACCATGTAGGCCGTGCCGTTCGCTTCCCAGAACTGGTAGACCTTCACGAGCGCCGGGTGATCGAAGTGGGCGAGCATGCGTGCCTCGTTGATGAAGCTGCGCAAGCCGGCCTGGAACATCTCCGCGTGCTGCGGCGCAGTGACGCGAACGTTCGCCTGCGACCGCGATGCCAGCGACGACGGCATGTATTCCTTCAGCGCGACATCCCGGTCGAGCGAATGGTCGTGCGCGCGGTACACGATGCCGAATCCGCCGATGCCGAGGATGCCGGCAATCTCGAAATCGCCCAGCCGTGCGCCGACGGGCAACGCATTGTCGTCATGGGCCGCCCCTGGCAGTGGGGGAGCGTTGCCGGCGGGGGCGCTGGAAGCCAGGACAGTGTGTTCGTCGTCTTGCGGCTGGTTCATGCGCTGCGCGCTCCGATTGGTTCGACTGCATGCCTTGAACGCCATGCCGTGATGCCCGCGCTCGCTGGCGGAGCGCTTCCATGACCGGCCTGCCCGCGGGGGCGCGCGCCCTGGCAAAGGTGCCGTCAAGATTAGCACGCCTTCCCGCCAATGGCATCCATTAATAGGTAGGGTAAAAACACGCAGCCGGATTTGCTACATTGGTGGAGCGGACAAACCCCGGGAAATAAACATATTTCTACTTGGATATTTCAATTGTTGGCAACGCATTCCGCTGGCGGGAATTGATTCAGTCATGAACTGAATGAGGCCGTTATTTGCCGTCGAGATCGATGACGTGGGAATGCGTATCAAAATTAAAACATCGGAAAAATAATTTTTATTTTTCGCTGGCGACAGCAGTATAGTTAACGTGAAATGACGGGGCAGATCGCAATAACGAACGGAAGTGCGCACATGTACTGGCCGATAGTCAGCCGGGCACTAGCGAATATCAGACAAGTAGCAGTGATGCCCGAACGATACGCGAACAATACGCGAACAATACCAGAACAATACCAAAACAATACCCGAACAATGCCCGAGCAATGCCCGAACAATGCCTGCCTCAGCGGTCCGGGCGCAAGTGGATAATGAACCTGAATAGTGGCCGCCGATCGGCCAAGGATGAACCCGGGCTTCCGGCAGAGCATCTCTGATAACAAGTATCTAAAAACACGCCCACGAATCCTGGATTCGCATTGAAGAGACACGCCCATGATGGGCTACCGTTCGACCATGACGCGGCAGTAATTCGACCAGCACATCATTGATTGAAAATTTCGGCACATCCATTGGATGAGCTGAGGGGCTGACTCGTCTGTTTAATTATCGTTTTTATTATATCGGCAACGGCGCGATGGAAATGATCGATATCGGGATATTGGGGCAGGCGGTCAGTGCCGATGCGCCATGCGGTCCCAACCTGGAATACGACCCGGCCTTCCAGGAGCTGGAGCGCAACCTCGTCGGCAAACCCGAAGTGCAGTATGGAAATACCGTAACCCCGGCCGTGCCACCGGACTGGAAGCTGGTGCACAGGCAGGCCGCGGAACTGCTGGGTCGGACCCGCGACCTGCGCATCGCCGTGCCACTGGCCCGGGCGTTGCTGGCGCTGGAAGGCCTGCCCGGCCTGGCGAGCGGCCTGCAGGCGATCGACGGCATGCTGGAAGCGCATTGGGACGACCTGCATCCCCAGCTCGATGCCGATGACGGCAACGATCCGACCTTGCGCATCAACAGCCTGGCGCCACTGGCCGACATGGCCACCGTGCTGCGCGAGCTGAACGAAGCCTCGTTCATGGCCTTGCCCGGCCTCGGGCAGCTGTCGCTGCGCCAGCTGGATTATGCGAGCGGCGAAGCCCCCGTGCCCGCAGGGCAAACGGCCATGGCGCCGGCGTCGATCGACAAGGCGCTCCAGGCGATGGCCCAGGGACCCTTGCAGGAAACCCTGCGCCAGGTGCTGGCGGCGGCGACACAGGCCCATGCGAGCGTGATGCGCGTCGAAGCCACGCTCGTGCGCCGTGTCGGCAATGCGCAGGCCCTCAATCTTGCGCCGCTGCTGCGTCCGCTGGCGCGCATCGCCGCCACGCTGCAGCCCTATGTACAGGCCGATCCGGCAATCGCGGCCGAGGGGGCTGCGGCTGCCGGCGGCACGGGCGGCATCGGCGCAGCGGCGGACGCTTCCGCCGCGACCGTCGCGGGGATATCGGGGGAGGTCCGCGACCGGGACGACGTGATCAAGGCGCTGGACAAGTTGCTCGACTATTACCAGCGGCAGGAGCCTTCCAGCCCGGTGCCGCTGCTGATCGAGCGCGCGAAGCGGCTCGTGCCCAAGACATTCATCGAAGCGATGGAAGACCTGGCGCCGGAAGGCGTCAAGCAGCTGCTCGTCATTCGCGGGCCGCTGGAGAAATAAGGCAATCACGCGGCATTCAATCACCAGGAGGAAATCGTGGCCAAGGAAAGCAGTCAGAAGTTCATCGCACGCAACCGCGCGCCGCGGGTGCAGATCGAATACGACGTCGAGGTGTACGGCGCGGAAAAGAAAGTCCAGCTGCCGTTCGTCATGGGCGTGCTGGCCGACCTGTCCGGCCAGCCGTCCGATCCGCTGGCGCCCGTGTCGGACCGAAAATTCCTCGAGATCGATGTCGACAATTTCGATGAACGGATGAAGGCGATGAAGCCGCGCGTGGCCGTGCAGGTGCCCAACACGCTGACCGGCGAGGGCAACGTGGCGGTCGATCTCACCTTTGAAAGCATGGACGATTTCAGTCCCGCCGCCATCGCCCGCAAGGTGGAACCGCTGCGCAAGCTGCTCGAGGCGCGCGGACAACTTGCCAACCTGATGACCTACATGGATGGCAAGACGGGTGCCGAAGACCTGATCGCGAAACTGCTGGCCGAACCGGCCCTGATGCAGTCGCTGACCGCGGCGCCGAAGCCGACCGAATAACCACAGGGAGACAGCCATGGCAGAAGCATCGGCAGCAGCGAAACTGGAAGGCGATGGGCAGGCGGGCGTGCTGGAGGCAAGCGACTTCAGTTCCCTGCTGCAAAAGGAATTCCGGCCACAGTCGGACAAGGCGCGGGAATCCGTCGAGGTGGCGGTGCGCACGCTGGCCGAACAGGCGCTGGCGGGAACGAACCTGATCTCGGGCGACGTGCTGGGCACGATCGAAAGCCTGATTGCCGCGCTCGACCGCAAACTCGGCGAGCAGGTGAACCTGATCCTGCACACGGAGCAGTTCCAGGCACTGGAAGGTGCCTGGCGGGGGCTGCACTACCTCGTCAACAACACCGAAACCGACGAGATGCTGAAGATTCGCGTGCTGAACATCTCGAAGAACGACCTCGGCAAGACCTTGAAGAAATTCAAGGGCACGGCCTGGGACCAGAGCCCCCTGTTCAAGAAGATGTACGAGCAGGAATTCGGCCAGTTCGGCGGCGAGCCGTTCGGCTGCATCGTCGCCGACTATTACTTCGACAACAGCGCGCCGGACGTGGAACTGCTCACATCGATGGCGAAGGTGGCCGCCGCGGCCCATGCGCCGTTCATCTCGGCCGCCGCGCCATCGGTGATGCTGATGGAATCGTGGAACGAGCTGGCCAATCCGCGCGACCTCACGAAGATCTTCCAGACGCCGGAACACGCGGCCTGGCGCTCGTTCCGGGAATCCGAGGATTCGCGCTACGTGGGGCTCGCCATGCCGCGCTTCCTGGCCCGCCAGCCGTATGGTGCGAAAACCGACCCGGTGGCCGACTTCGACTTCGAGGAAGATACGAGCGCCCCCGGCAGCAAGAACTATACGTGGGCCAACGCCGCCTACGCGATGGGCGTCAACATCAACCGTTCCTTCAAGATGTATGGCTGGTGCTCGCGCATCCGCGGCATCGAATCGGGCGGCGCCGTGGAAGGCTTGCCGGTGCACACGTTCCCCACGGACGATGGCGGCGTGGACATGCAGTGCCCCACCGAGATCGCCATTTCCGACCGCCGCGAAGCGGAACTGGCGGCCAACGGCTTCATGCCGCTGGTGCACAAGAAAAACACCGACTTCGCCGCGTTCATCGGTGCGCAATCGCTGCACAAGCCGGCCGAATACGACGATCCGGATGCCACCGCGAACGCCAACCTGGCCGCGCGGCTGCCTTACCTGTTCGCGACCTGCCGTTTCGCGCACTACCTGAAGTGCATCGTTCGGGACAAGATCGGCTCGTTCAAGGAGCGCGACGACATGCAGCGCTGGCTGACGAAATGGATCATGCAGTACGTGGACGGCGATCCCGCCAACTCGAGCGAGTCGTACAAGGCCAAGAAGCCGCTGGCCGCGGCCGAAGTGGTGCTGGAAGAAGTCGAAGGCAATCCCGGCTACTACGCCTCCAAGTTCTATTTACGCCCTCATTACCAGCTGGAGGGCTTGACCGTTTCATTGCGGCTGGTATCGAAGCTCCCTTCGGCGAAAACCTGAAGGCGTTGTTTGACAGCGTTGTTTCAATCACCGCCACGGCGCGTGGCCGCGGCACAACCGGAGAATCAAAATGGCCGTAGACATGTTCATCAAACTGGATAGTATCAAGGGCGAATCGACGGACGCGCAGTATCCCGGCGAGATCGACGTGCTCGCCTGGAGCTGGGGCATGAGCCAGTCCGGCACCACCCACATGGGCGGTGGCGGCGGCGCGGGCAAGGCGGCCTTCCAGGACCTGTCGTTCACCAAGTATATCGACAGCTCGACCAATGCGCTGATGACCGCACTGGCGAAGGGTACGCACGTAAAGACGGCCGAACTGCTGGTGCGCAAGGCCGGCGAAGGACAGCTCGACTACATCTCGATCGCGATGGAAGAAGTGATCGTGACGTCGATCTCGACCGGCGGCAGCGGCGGCGAGGACCGGCTGACGGAAAACGTCACGCTCAATTTCGCCAAGGTCAACTTCGGCTACAAGCCGCAGACGGAAAAGGGCAGCGTGGAAGCCTACAAGCCATTCGTCTGGAACATCGCGTCGAACGCCGCGGAATGATGCGCCTTGCCGGCTCGCTGCTCCGGCGGGCCGGCCCAATCCATCGGGGAGACCATTATGCTGGCGCAAGAGCTCGTCCGTGACGGTGACCTGGCCGGAGGGCTCGACGCCCTGCAACAAGCGATCCGGCTGGATACGGCCAACGTGCAACTGCGCACGTTCCTGTTCCAGCTGCTGGTGGTCAAGGGCGACTGGCAGCGTGCGCTGAACCAGCTGAACGTGGCCGGCGAGCTCGATGCCGCCACCTTGCCCATGGTGCAGACCTACCGCGAAGCGATCCGCTGCGAAGCGTTTCGCGCCGCCGTGTTCGCGGGCGAGCGCGCACCGCTGATCTTCGGCGAACCGCAAGACTGGATCGGCCTGCTCGTCGAAGCGCTGCGGCACGACCACGCCTCGCCGGAGCGCGCAGCGGCCCTGCGCGCACGGGCATTCGAAACGGCCAGTGGCCCGGCCGGCACCATCGACGGCCAGCCTTTCGCGTGGCTGGCCGACGCCGACCAGCGCCTCGGCCCGGTCCTCGAAGCCATCGTCGACGGCCGCTATTTCTGGATTCCGTTCATGCGCCTGGCCGCCATCGACATCGAAGCGCCGGCCGACCTGCGCGACACCGTCTGGACAGCGGCGAATTTCACTTTCAGCAATGGCGCGCAATCGGTCGGCCTGATCCCGACCCGCTACGCGGGCACGGTGGAAGAGGGCGACGATGCCTTGATGCTGGCGCGCCGTACCGAATGGCTGGGCGCGCGTGGCATCGGCCAGCGCATGTTCGTCACCGACGCCGGCGACTATCCGCTGCTCGATGCGCGCAGCATCGTGTTCGATGGCGGCGCGGAGGCCGGCAATGGCTGAACTGGCGCCCCGCGAGCGCCTGCAGCCGTCGCTGCTGGACCGCCTGACCGACCATGAACCCGACTCGCCCGTCGAATCGCGCGAGCGCCGCGTGCTGTCGGCCAGGGCGCTGCGCGAAGGCGTGCTGCGCGACCTGGCCTGGCTCCTCAACGCGACGAACCTGATATCGGTGACGAACGCCCCGGCGCTGCCCCATCTGTCCAGCTCCGTGCTCAACTACGGCATGCCCGATATCTCCGGCGCTTCGCTCGCCGGCATGCAGCTGGCCGACCTGGAACGGGCGATCCGCCAGGCGATCTGGGATTTCGAGCCGCGCCTGAACCGTTCTTCCGTCGCCGTGCGGGCGATCCCGTCCGAAAGCATCGCCAAGCTGGTGTTTGAAATACAGGGCGACCTGTGGGCGCAGCCATACCCCGAACGCCTGTACCTGCGCACCGAGCTCGATCTCGATGTCGCCCAGGTCAGCGTGACCGACCAGGCCGGAGCCGCGCGATGACTTCGCCCCGCTTCCTGCACTACTACAGCCAGGAACTGCAGCACCTGCGCGAGATGGGCGGCGAGTTCGCCGCGCGTTACCCGAAGATCGCCGGCCGGCTGGGCCTGGAGGGATTCGACTGCGCCGATCCGTATGTGGAGCGCTTGCTGGAAGGTTTTTCGTTTCTGACCGCCCGCGTGCAGATGAAGATCGATGCGGAATTCCCGCGCTTTACGCAGCATTTGTCCGAACTGGTCTACCCTGATTTCCTCGCGCCCACGCCATCGATGGCCGTGGTGCAGTGTCAGCCCGATCTCGCCAGCCCGGCCCTGGTATCGGGGTTCACGATCCCCGCCGGGACCACGATGCGCAGCCAGCTGGGCAAGGACGACCTGACGGCCTGCGAATACCGCACGGCCCATGCGCTCAAGCTGTGGCCGGTGGAGCTGGTGGAAGCGAAGTTCTTCACGCACGGCGGCAGCATCGGCGGGTCCGCCAGTGTCGACCAGGCGCTGCCGCCCGGGATCAAGGCGGGCTTGCGCCTGCGGCTGCGCACCACGCACGATGCGCCGTTCAACACGCTGGCGCTGGACCGCCTGGCGCTGCACCTGCGCGGTGGCGACGCACTGCCGGCGCAGATCTACGAGCGGCTGCTGGCCAGTAGCGCGGGTGTGCTGGTGATGCCCGCGCGGCGCCCGGCCAGCTGGCACCGCCTGCTGCCGCGCAAGGCCCTGCAGCCGGCCGGCTTCGCGGCGGCCGAGGCGTTGCTGCCCGGCGCGCAGCGCAGCTTCGAAGGCTACCGGCTGCTGCAGGAATACTTCGCCTTCGCGTCCCGCTTCCTGTTCCTCGATATTGGCGGCCTGCGCGAAGCCGTTGCCTGCTGCGCCGACAGCGAACTCGATGTCGTGGTTCTGCTCGACCAGGGCGACGCGCGCCTCGAACAGATGCTCGACACGGCACACTTCGCGCTGAACTGCACGCCCGTCGTCAACCTGTTCCCGCGGCGGGCCGACCGCATCGACCTGTCCGGCGACCTGTTCGAGCACCACGTGCTGGTCGACCGCACGCGCCCGATGGATTTCGAGGTGCACAGCATCGCCGGCGTCACCGGCTACGGCAGCGGCGCCGAAGGCGAGCAGCGCTTCGAACCCCTGTATGGCGCTGCCGACCTGGGCGGCCCCGGCCGCGCCTATTACCATGTGCGGCGCGAACCGCGGCTGCTGTCGCAGCGGCAGCGCGAACGCGGCCCGCGCTCGTCTTACGTGGGCAGCGAAACCTTCATCTCGCTGGTCGACGCGGGCGAGGCGCCGTACCGGCACGAGCTGCGGCAGCTGGGCGTGGCCGTGTGGTGCACCAACCGCGACCTGCCGCTGTCGATGCCGCTGGGCCTGGGCAACACCGATTTCATGCTCGAAGGGGGCGCCCCCGTACAGTCGGTGCGCGTGGTGGCCGGACCTAGCCGGCCGCTGCCGTCGTTCGCGGACGGCCCCATGGCGTGGCGGCTGATCAACCAGCTGTCGCTGAACTACCTGTCGCTGGCCGATACCGAACATGACGGGCACGGTGGCGGCCAGGCCGAAGGCGCCGTCGCCCTTCGCGAGCTGCTGGCCCTGTACTGCCACAAGGACGATCCGATCGCCCAGCGCCAGGTGGAGGGCGTGCGTTCGGTCGATGCCAGGCCGGTGACGCGGCGCATGCCCACGCCCGGGCCGATCACGTTCGGCCGCGGCCTGGAGATCACGGTCACGCTCGACGACGCGGCATTCGAGGGCGCGGGCGCCTTCCTGCTGGGCGGCGTGCTGAACCGTTTCTTTGCGCAATACGTCAACATCAACACGTTTACGGAGACAGTGGTGCGCACGGTCGGCCGGGGCACGATCATGCGCTGGCCGGCCAGGGAGGGCGCATGCGCGATCCTGTAGACGTGGAACGCCAGCTGGCCGAACGCGCCCCGCGCATGGACTTCATCCAGGCCCTGCGGCTATTGGAAAACGCCCACCCGGAACTGCCCCGCATCGGCACGGCGCTGCGGCCACGCGACGAGGCCGTGCGCCTCGGCCAGGAGCCGTCGCTGGCCTTCGAGCCCGGCGCGCTGCGGGCCTACACGCCCGCCGATGCCGTGCGCAAGGCGCGCCTGACGGTCAACTTCGTGGGCCTGCTGGGGCCGAACGGCCCGCTGCCGCTGCACCTCACCGAATATGCGCGGGAACGCAGCCGCAACCACGGCGACGGCACGCTGGTCGCGTTTCTCGATATCTTCCATCACCGCGCGCTGTCGCTGTTCTACCGCGCGCGCGCCTGCGCCGAGCCGGCGATCAGCCTGGACCGCCCGCAGGGCGACCGCTTCGGCGATTACGTGGGCAGCCTGTGCGGCATCGGCAGCCCGGCGCTGCAGGACCGGGACGCCATCGGCGATTTCGCCAAGCGGCACTTCGCCGGCCTGCTGGCGAACGGCAAGCGCCCGGCTGCCGGGCTGGCCACCATCCTGCGCGCCTATTACCGGCTGCCCGTGCGGATCGAGCAGTTCGTGGGCCACTGGATGCCGATCCCCGCGCAGGGCTACACGCGCATCGGGCGTGAAGACATCGGCAACCGCCTCGGCACCTCCGCCGTGCTGGGAAAATCCGTGTGGGATTGCCAGCACCGGTTCCGCATCGTGTTCGGTCCGCTCGATTACGCCGACTACGTGCGGCTGCTGCCCGGTGCACCGGGCATGCGGCGCCTGCAGGCCTGGGTGCGCCAGTATGCCGGCATCGCGCTGGACTGGGACGTGCGGCTCGTGCTGAAGAAGGAAGACGTGCCGGCGCTCGCGTTGCGGTCCGACCCTTCGCGCGCGCGGCGGCTGGGCTGGACGACGTATCTCGCCAGCGCACCGGTGGCGCGCGACGCCGATCGATTGACACTCCGGGGAGCCGCCCGCGCGGCCTGACCGGGACACAGGAGAAAAAAATGGCCGATATCAGCCGCGTCAAACTGTTTGGCAAGCTCGACGCGCTGTGCTACCGCGCGATCGAAAGCAGCACGACGTTCTGCAAGCTGCGCGGCAATCCCTACGTGGAAGTGATCCACTGGGTGCACCAGATACTGCAACTGCAGGACTCGGACCTGCACCGCATCATCCGCCACTACGAACTCGATGGCGCCGTGCTCGCGCGCGACCTGACGGCGGCGCTGGACCGCCTACCGCGCGGCGCCACGTCCGTCACCGACCTGTCGTCGCAGGTGGAAGAGCTGGTCGAACGGGGCTGGGTGTACGGCACGCTGATGTTCGGCGAGGGTGCCGTGCGCAGCGGCCACCTGGTGATGGCGTCGCTGAAGACCGCCAACCTGCGCAACGCGCTGTTCGCGATCAGCCGCCAGTTCGAGCGCGTGAAACCGGACGACCTGGCCGAGCGTTTCGCCACGCTGCTGAAGGATTCGCCCGAGGCGCGCATGACGGCCAGCGACGGCTTCGTGACGGCGGCGCCGGGCGAGGCGTCCGGTGCGGTGGCGCCCGCCGCGATGGGCAAGCAGGAAGCGCTGAAGAAATTCACCGTCGACCTGACCGCGCAGGCGCGGGGCGGCAAGATGGACCCGATCGTGGGACGCGACGACGAGATCCGCCAGATGGTCGATATCCTCATGCGCCGCCGGCAGAACAACCCCATCATGATCGGCGAGGCGGGGGTGGGCAAGACGGCGGTGGTGGAGGGCTTCGCCCAGCGCATCGCGCGTGGCGACGTGCCGCCGTCGCTGAAGGAAGTGCGCCTGCTGACGCTGGACGTGGGCCTGCTGCAGGCCGGCGCCAGCATGAAAGGCGAGTTCGAGCAGCGGCTGCGTTCCGTCATCGACGAGGTGCAGGCCAGCGAGCAGCCGATCGTCCTGTTCATCGACGAAACCCATACGCTGGTGGGCGCCGGCGGCGCCGCCGGCACCGGGGATGCGGCCAACCTGCTCAAGCCCGCACTGGCGCGTGGCACGCTGCGCACCATCGGCGCCACCACCTTTGCCGAATACAAGAAGCATATCGAGACGGATCCGGCGCTGACGCGGCGCTTCCAGAGCATCCAGGTGGACGAGCCGGACGAAGCGCGCGCGATCCTCATGATGCGCGGCGTGGCCTCCACGATGGAAAAGCACCACAAGGTGCAGATCCTCGACGAGGCGCTGGAAGCGGCCGTGCGCCTGTCGCACCGCTACATCGCCGGCCGCCAGCTGCCGGACAAATCGGTCAGCCTGCTCGACACGGCCAGCGCCCGCGTGGCGGTGAGCCTGCACGCCACGCCGGCCGAGGTGGACGACAGCCGCAAGCGCATCGATGCGCTGAACACCGAACTGGACATCATCCGTCGCGAAGATGCGATCGGCATCGATACGGTCGCGCGCGCGGAAAGCGCACTGGCCGCACTGGGCGAGGAGCAGGAACGGCTCGATGCGCTGGAAGCGCGCTGGCAGGCCGAGCGTGCGCTGGTGGACGAGCTGCTGACCCTGCGCGCGAAGCTGCGCGATGGCGGCAAGCCCGTCGACGGCGCATCGGCCGATGGCATGGACGACAACGCGCGTGCCGGGCTGAAGGAACAATTGCAGGGCGTGGGGGCGAAGCTGGCCGCGCTGCAGGGCGAGCACCCGCTGATCCTGCCCATCGTCGACTACCAGGCCGTCGCCGCCGTGGTGGGCGACTGGACCGGCATACCCGTCGGCCGCATGGCGAAGAACGAAGTGGAAAACATCCTCAACATCGCCGCCGTGCTGTCGCAGCGCGTGGTGGGCCAGGACCATGCGATGGAGATGATCGCCCGGCGTATCCAGACGTCACGCGCCGGGCTGGACAATCCCGGCAAGCCGGTCGGGGTGTTCCTGCTGGCCGGCACATCCGGCGTGGGCAAGACCGAAACGGCGCTCGCGCTGGCCGAGGCGCTGTACGGCGGCGAGCAGAACCTCATCACGATCAACATGAGCGAATACCAGGAAGCGCACACGGTATCCACGCTGAAGGGCGCGCCGCCGGGCTACGTGGGCTACGGCGAAGGGGGCGTGCTGACCGAGGCGGTGCGCCGCAAGCCCTATTCGGTGGTGCTGCTCGACGAGGTGGAAAAGGCCCACCAGGATGTGCATGAGATCTTCTACCAGGTGTTCGACAAGGGCTTCATGGAAGATGGCGAAGGCCGCTTCATCGATTTCAAGAACACGCTCATCATCCTCACCACCAATGCCGGCACCGACCTGATCGCCGGGCTGTGCAAGGATCCCGACCTGATGCCCGACCCGGAGGGCATGGCCAAGGCGCTGCGCCCCGCGCTGCTGAAGGTCTTCCCGCCCGCGCTGCTGGGGCGGCTGGTGACGATTCCCTACTACCCGCTGTCCGACGAGATCCTCGGCCAGATCGTGCGGCTGCAGCTCGATCGCATCAAGAAGCGCGTCGAGGCGCGCTACCGGATCCCGTTCGAGGTCGGCGACGATGTGGTCAATCTGGTCGTGTCGCGCTGCACCGAGAGCGAGTCGGGCGGCCGGATGATCGATGCGATCCTGACCAACACGATGCTGCCCGACCTGTCGCGCGAATTCCTGAACCGCATGCTGGAAGGCACGCCCATCGCCGGCGTGCGTGTCGGCACCAGGGAGGGGGCGTTCTCGTATGCATTCGATTAAGGCATCCATCATCGGGGCCTCACCAGGCGGCGCGGGCCGTCCGGGCGACGCTCCTGCAGCAGCCACCAGGAGACCGACATGACTTGTATACGCTTGCCAGCGCAGCCGCTGTGTCCGGGCCCGCAACATGGGGTTCCCAATCCCGCCTTGCGCTGTGCGACATGCGCGCTGGTGGCGAACGACGTCGCCAACGTGCGCGCGCGGCGCCAGAGCATCTCGAACATGGCGGGCGTGGCCGGTGCCAATGCGCAGACCCTGCAGGGTGGGTGGACCCAGCGGGCCGCGACGATCCTGGAAACCATGTATGACGATTATTTCAACGCCCACGGCGGCGCCGCGCCGTGCCACTTTGCATTCTGCTGGGGCGGATCGGGTGCGAGGAAGGAGGCTTGCCCGTATTCCGATGTCGACGGCTTCATCGTGCTTGAAAATGGCGCCACCCTGGCAGACAAGGCCTTCTTCAACGGGGCTTCGACCGACGTGATGAAGCGCCTGCGGCAGATGCTGCAGGTGGAGCATGCCCACAAGGGGTTCACGTTCTGCACGGGAGGCCTCAACCCGCTGGCCAAGACGGACACCGGGGTCATGATCGTTGCCGAGGGATTGACGGGCACCGCGGTGGAACTTGCCGGTGTCGTGGAGCGGTACCTCGATTCGGACAATGAATTCGTGCAGCATCTCGTGGCAGGCCTGTCCGACAGCAGCCTGGCCTTCGGCGATCCGCAGCTGTTTGCCGACTTCAAGACGGAAGTCGACCTCGTGCTCGGCACCACCTGCGGGAAGATGAGCTGGCGCCCGATGCTGACCTATCGCCGGCGCATGGCGCTGGAGAAGATCCGCGATGTATCGACGAATCCCAGTTTCGCTCCCCCGGGACCCGCTGCGACGCGCTTCGAACTGAAGAAGCAGTTCTACCGGGTGCCGCAATTCCTGGCACAGAGCCTGTGCTGGTGGCACGACATCGCCGGCGTCACCACCGACCAGCAGATCACGGCGCTGACCGCGGCCGGGAAGATCAGCACGACCAATGCCGCGCGGCTGCGGATGGCGATGGAGGCGCCGCTGGTGCTGCGCGTACAGTCGCACCTGCATGCCAACCGCGAACAGGACTGGGTGCGCACGAACACGGAACCCAGCCCCAACCCCGACAACGAACTGGTCCTGACGGACACCCAGCTTTTCCGCTTGCGTCGCGCCGCCGTGGTGCTGGCGGAGCTTCGCACCCTCGGGCAGCAATTCCACGCGATCAAGACCAAGGCGTTCGGGCACCGGCGCAGCCCGTTCTATGACCATTGAAGCGGCTGGCCCGCGGAAAAGACGATGACAACCGCCAACCAACCAACGCGGCCGCGTGTACGCGGCGGAGGACGACCATGCCGAACCAGGTATCCATGGGGGCCATGATGGCGTGCTCGATGGGGGCCGCCCCGTCGTCGCTCGTCGTCCTGCCCAAGAACAAGGTGCTCTGCGAAGGGCCGCCCGCGGCCAACATCATGGACCACGTTCCGTTGGTGAACATCATGCCTTTCGGGGTATGCATGTCGCCGGCGAATCCGACCGTGGCCGCCGCCACCGCGGCGGCGATGGGCGTGCTGACACCGATGCCCTGCATCCCGGCAACGGCCGCGCCATGGGTGCCCGGGGCACCGACCGTGCTGCTGGCGAACATGCCCACGCTCGATAACGTGTCGAAATGCCTGTGCAACTGGGGCGGCGTGATCCAGTTCACCACTTCCGGCACCGTCAAGACACAGGTGCCTTGAGGACCTTGCAACCCATGCCGATCATGCAGCCCACCCAAGCCAATCGCCCCGTCACCGTGACCTCCGCCCTCGGCCCCGACGCGTTGCTGTTCCGCCGCGCCCAATGCAGCGAGGGATTGGGCCGGCTGTTCGAGCTCCGCGTGCTGCTGGCGTCCACGCGGGCCGACATCGCCACCGGCGATGTGCTGGGCAAGGAGCTGGCGATCACGCTGGAACTGGAAGAAGGCGGCAAGCGCCACTTCCATGGCATCGTCACGCGCTTCGCCTACCTGGGATGGCGCGACGGCATGCCGGCATGGGAGGCGGTGGTCCACCCGGCACTGTGGCTGCTTACCCGGTCGTCCGACTGCCGCATCTTCCAGGAGCAGACCACCATCGAGATTGTCAAGGCCGTGTGCGGGGCGGGCGCATACGGCGGCCTGGTCCGGATCGACGCCGGCAAGCTGTCGTCCACCCCGGCCAAGCGCGAATTCTGCGTGCAGTACCGGGAATCCGATTTCGAGTTCGTCAGCCGGCTGCTGGAGGAAGAGGGCATCTACTATTATTTCCGGCACGACGCCGGCGCCCACACGATGGTGCTGGCCGACAGCTATGGCGCCCACGCCAGTGCCCCCGGCTATGCCACGCTGCCGTTCTGGGACGAGCAGGAAGGCCGGCGCGCGCCGGAGAAATCGGTCACGCGCATGTGGCCTGCCGGCGCCGTGCAATCGGCCGAGTATGCGCTGAACGACTACGATTTCGAACAGCCGGCGGCCATCCGCAGCGCCGGCCTGCTGGTGAAGTCGGCCATCGCGGCGCCGTTCATCGGCCAGCGCCTGCGCCAGTATGACTATCCCGGCCGCTACAAGGTCGCCGGCGCGGGCGAGGAACGGGCGCGCGCGCGCATGGAAGCGCTGCACGGGCAGGGCGAGCAGGTCGACGGCACCACCAACGCGCGCGGGGTCGGCGCCGGAACGCTGTTCAAGCTGGCCGAGCACCCGCGCGCGGACCAGAACCGGGAGTTCCTCGTTACCGCCACCGACATCGAATTCTCGACCAACGCCTACGGCAGTAGCACCGGCGGCGGCGAAGCCGCCTTCGAGTTCGTCTGCGCTTTCAAGGCCGTGGGCAAGGAGCACAGCTACCGGCCGCCGCGCATCGCCCGCAAGCCGTTCGTGCATGGGCCGCAGACGGCGATCGTGGTCGGCAAGGCGGGCGAGGAAATCTGGACCGACAAGCATGGCCGCATCAAGGTGCAGTTCCACTGGGAGCGCGACCGCAAGGATAACGAGACCAGCTCGTGCTGGGTGAGGGTGCAGCAGGGCTGGGCGGGCAAGGGCTGGGGCACGATGTTCATCCCCCGCATCGGCATGGAAGTCGTCGTCAGCTTCCTCGAAGGCGATCCGGACCAGCCGCTGGTCACCGGCTGCGTGTACAACGCCGACACGATCCCCCCCTATGACCTGCCCGGCAACCAGACCCGCTCGACCATCAGGACCAACAGCTCGAAAGGCGGCAGCGGCTACAACGAGCTGCGCTTCGAGGACAAGAAGGGCGCGGAAGAGGTCTACATCCAGGCCGAAAAGGATTGCAACCGCGTGGTGAAGAACAACGACACGCTCAAGGTGGGATTCGAGAAGAAGGACAAGGGCGACCAGACCGTTGCCATCTTCAACGACCAGAGCGTCGACGTGGGGCACGATCGCAAGCTGCACGTGGCGAACGACGAGACCATCGCGATCGACAACAACCTCGCGAGCACCATCAAGGGTGACGAACAGCGCACGGTCAACAAGAACCAGACCGTGAAGGTCGATGCCGACCAGAAGGTCGATGTCGGCAAGACCATCGTCGTGGAGGCGGGCACGTCGATCGAGCTGAAGGTGGGGGGCAGCAGCGTCAGGATCGAACCGGCGAAGATCACGATGAAGTCGGCGCAGATCGCCATCGAGGCCGACGGCATGATGTCCATCAAGGCCGGCGGCATCCTCACCGTCGAGGGTTCGCTGGTGAAGATCAACTAGCAGCCATGCGAGGCCCTGTTCTTTCCGCTCTCCCGCCGGCCCTGGCGCTGGCCGCGCTGCTCGGTGCGCCCGGGCCGGGAACGGCAGCCCAGCCAACGCCGGCGCCGGTGCCGGCGGCGATCGTGTCGATGGCCGATGGACCGGTGCGCCTGATCCGTGGCGCGGCGGTGTACCGCCTTGCCGCCGGCGGCGCCGTGCGGCAGGACGATATCCTCGAGACGGCCGGTGCCGGCGCCCAGGTCGAGGCGGGGCCCGCGATCGTGGCGCTGGGGCCGGACACGCGCCTGCTGCTGGCGAGGCTGCCCGGCAACGGCGGCATCGAGGTCGCGCTGTTGAGCGGCTGGGTGAAGGTGGCCGCGCCCGGTGGCGCGCGGGTCGTCGCACCCACGCTGCTGGTCGCTTTGCCTGCCGGGGTGACCATCGTGCGCCACCACGGCGACGCCGCGGCCGTGTTTGCCGAGGAGGGCGCGCAGCAGGCCATGCGCCCGGGCGGCCGGGGCAAGCAGGCCGTGACGGCCAGGCTGGTCTCCGAGCAGTACGCCACCTTCGCGGCGGACAAGCCGGTGGTGGGCCGGCCGGCGGCCGATTTCCTGGCCGCGCTGCCGCCGGCCTTTCGCGATACGCTGGTGCCGGCAGGGGCCGTGCCGAACGCCGGCAAGGTGGCGCCGGTGAAGGAGCGCGAGGCAAGCTTTGCGGACGTGGCCGACTGGCTGCGCGCGCCGGCGCCGCTGCGCAAGGGTTTCGTGGCGCGGTTCAGGCCGCGCCTGGCCGACCCGGCGTTCCGCCGCGAACTCGAGGCGGCGTTCGGCGCCAGCGCCGAGTGGCGGCCGATACTGGCGCCGGCATCCCCGCCGATGCCGCAACCGGGGTCGCACCCGAACTCGCACCCGGACGCGCGTCCCGGCGCGCGGCGTCCGCCCGCCGAACTGTTCTGATGACACCACCGAAGGACATCGATGAGACTCTCCATTGCCGCCAAGTTCAATCTCGTGTTCGTGTCGATCTTCGCGGTCGGCTTCATCGCCGCCGGCGTCGTGGCCGACCGGCTGCTCCAGCGCAGCGCGCGGCAGGAGACGCTGCAGAACGCGCGCCTGCTGCTGGAGGCGGCGATGAGCGTGCGCGGATACACGGCCGGGCAGATCGCGCCGCTGCTGCGCAACCAGATGAAGTACCAGTTCCACCCGCAATCGGTGCCGTCG
Source organism: Pseudoduganella sp. jia 12 (assembly GCF_055502675.1). NCBI lineage: Bacteria > Pseudomonadati > Pseudomonadota > Betaproteobacteria > Burkholderiales > Oxalobacteraceae > Pseudoduganella > Pseudoduganella sp. jia 12. The sequence continues at coordinate 424,493 of NZ_JBUXKP010000002.1, read as the reverse complement.
TATTCGGCGGTGGAAACGATGAACGTGATCCTGAAATCGTATCCCGATTTCACGTACAAGGAAGCAACGCTGAACCCGACGAACCCGCGCGACAAGGCCGCCGACTGGGAAGTCGACATCGTGCAGACGCTGCGGCGCCGCGCCGAGCTGAAGGAATTCATCGGCGAGCGCGATACGCCGATCGGCCGCAGCCTGTACATTGCGCGCCCGTTGCAGATCAAGGACCCGGCCTGCCTGGCGTGCCATACCACGGCGGCGACGGCGCCGAAGACGATGGTGGACATCTACGGGCCGAACAACGGCTTCGGCTGGAAACTGAACGAGGTGATCGGCGCGCAGGTGGTGTCGGTGCCGATGACCGTGCCGCTGCGGCGCGCGGACGGCATCTTCCGCACCTTCATGCTGTCGCTGGCCGGCGTGTTCCTTGCCGTGTTCGTGGCGCTGAACGTGATGGTGCACCTGTTCGTCACGCGTCGCATCCGGCGGCTGGCCACGGTGGCGGACCAGGTCAGCATGGGCAATTTCGAGGCCGACGAAGTGGATGTGCGGGGCAACGATGAACTGAGCACGCTGGGCCGCTCGTTCAACCGCATGCGCACCAGCCTGGCGAGCGCGATGAAGATGCTGGACGAATAGAGGGTATCGGGAAGCATGAGCGAACACGGGAGAACCATGGGGGAAACGATCGGCAGGTACCGCATCGAAGGGGTGCTGGGCACGGGAGCGATGGGCGTCGTCTACAAGGCGTTCGACGTCCGCATCGCCCGCACGGTGGCGCTGAAGACGATACGCCGCGAATGCCTCGACGGCGCGGATGCCGGCGAGCTGGTGGCGCGTTTTCGCAACGAGGCGCAGGCATCGGGCCGGTTGCTGCATCCGAATGTCGTCACGGTCTACGATTTCGGCGAAGAAGGCGATACCGCGTACATCGCCATGGAATATGTGGAAGGCACGCCGCTGACCGCGTTCCTGGCGCGCGACGTGCCGATGGCGCTGAATGCCGCCATGGCCTGCATGGCGCAGCTGCTGCGCGCGCTGGCTTATGCGCACGGGCGCGGCGTCGTGCACCGGGACATCAAGCCCGCCAACATCCTCGTGGCCAGCGATGGCCAGGTCAAGATCACCGATTTCGGCATCGCCCGGCTGGAGACATCCACGCTGACGCAGGTGGGCGCGGTGATCGGCACGCCTTCCTACATGGCGCCCGAGCAGCTGCATGGCAGGGCGGTGGACGGCAGGGCCGACATCTTTTCGGCCGGCGTGGTGCTGTACCAGATGCTGACGGGCGCCCGGCCTTTCGCCGGCACCGCTTCGGAGGTGATCTGCCAGGTGCTGCATGACGAGCCGGCGCCGCCGGGTTCCCGCTGCGCCGGCCTGCACCCGGCCTTCGATGCGGTCGTACGGCGGGCGCTGGCCAAGGACGTGGCGGAGCGTTTTCCCGCGGCGCAGGCATTCGCCGACGCGCTGGCGCAAGCGCACCTGCAACATAACGGCGGCCGGCCGCTGACGGACGAGGACGACGAGCGCACGGTGCTGGCCTCGCAGCGCCCGCCGGCCGCGGTCGAGCCGCTGCGCCTTTCGTCAAGCCCTGTGTCGCACCAGGCGGCGCAGACGGCGGGGCAGATGGTGACGGGCGCGCCGTCCTGGCTGGCGGCGGTGGCGCCGGCGCTGCAGACGGCGCTGTCCAGCGAGGTCGGGCCGATGGCCAAGGTGCTGCTGAAGGGGGCCGGCAGGGAAGCGACCGATATCGACGACCTGGTGGCGCGGCTGCTGCCCCACATCGGCACCGAGCACGGCCGCACCAGGTTTCGCGACAGCGTACGCGATATCCGCAACCGGCATGGGCTGGCATCGATGTCGACGGGAACGGGCGGGCAGGGGCTGCTGGTCTCGGGCACGCACGTGGCACTGCCCGGCACGGGCGCGGCCGTGGCGCAGCTGTCGCCCGAAGTGCTGGAGGCGGCGCAGCGGCGGCTGGCCGCGTATGTCGGGCCGATCGCCAGGGTGCTCGTCAAGCGGGCCTCGAAGGTGGCCGTCGACCGCACCGAATTTCATCGGCTGCTGGCCGACCACGTGCCCGACAGCGCCGAGCGTGCACGCTTCCTCAAAGAGATGGGGGAGGCATGATGTTCCCTGCAATGCGGCGCTATAATCGTTTGCACCGGCCTCGCCTTTCCCGGCCGCCCGCTGGCCCCGTTGTTCGCGTTGATGTTCGCGTTGATGTTCGCGTTGATGTTCGTGCTGATTCCGACCGTTAGGATTGCGATGCCGATCTCCCTGGACGTTCAAAGCTACCGTGGCACCGCGCCGGTGCCCCCCGTCGGGCGAAGATTCGATCGCGACGGCGTGGTGGGACGGGCCGCGGGCAGCGACCTGGTACTCGACGACCCCACCAAGTACATTTCCCGTGCCCACGCCCGGGTGGAGTTTCGCGACGGCGGATGGTACCTGGTCGATATCGGCAGCAATCCCAGTCTCGTCAACGGGCAGTTGCTGGGTCCGGCCGGGGAGGCCAGGCTGGCTGGCGGCGAGCGGATCGATATCGGCGACTACTCGCTGGTCGCCACGCTGGAGCCGGAGTCCGCGACTGCACCCGCGCCGGCGCCGGTGCCGCTGGTGGACGCGGATCCCACGCTGACGGAGCTCGAAGCTTCCGCGCCGCCGGGGGCGCTGTTCGGCCACGCCGGCGATCCACTGGCGGCCGCCGCCGTCATGAATGTGGATGGCCTGTTCGCCGCGGACTTCGATCCGGGTGCCGATCCGCTGGGCCTGAACCTGTCAACGCCGGTCGCGAGGCCGCCGGGCCAGGGCTATCGCGGCGCGGAGAGCGATCACGCGCCGCCCGAACAGGCGGCATTCGTCATGCCGCGGCCGGCCGCCACGGCGGCGCCGGCCATTCCGCACGATTACGATCCGCTGGCAGACTGGCTGGCGCCGGTCGCGCCGCGGCCTCCGCGCGTGCCGGTCGTGGAACAACCGGCCGGGCCGCGACCCGCACGCACAGAAGCGGCGTCGCAGGCCGTGGCGGAACCGGCGCCCGCATCCGTGCCTTCCGCCACCGCACGCGAACTGTCACGCGAACTGTCACGCGAAGTGTCACGCGAACTGCAGCCCGCGGCCGACGTGGCGGTGCCGGTCCGCGCTGTACCGGCATCCGCGCCCGCGTCCACTGCGCCGCCGGCCGGCGACAACCGGGTCCTGCAGGCGCTGCTGCGGGGCCTGGGTGTGCCGGACCTGCACAGCCGTCACGACGCGGAAGAACTGGCGGAGCTGGCCGGCGCGATGCTGCGCGAAGCCACCGCCGGCACCATCGCCGCGCTGATGGCGCGTACGCTGACGAAGCGCGAAAGCCGCGTGGAGATGACGATGATCGCGCCGCAGGCCAACAATCCGCTGAAGTTCTTTCCCGATGCGTCGACGGCGCTGACGAGCATGCTGCAAGGGCAGTTGCCGGGCTACCTGCCGCCGCGGCAGGCGTTCGCCGGCGCGTTTGTCGACCTGCGGGCCCACGAGCTGGCGGTCATGGCGGGCACCCGCGCCGCGCTGGCGGGTGTGTTGCGCCGCTTCGATCCGAAGGCGATCGAGGACCGCCTGCAGGAGCCGGGCATGCTCGACAAGGTATTCGCGGGAAACCGCAAGGCGAGGATGTGGGACCGGATGGTGGAACTGTACGGGCGGCTGGCCGTGGAAGCGGACGAGGATTTCCAGCGCCTGTTCGGCGAGGCGTTCGCGGTGGCCTACGAGGAGCAGGTGCGGCGCCTGCGCGAAGCCGGTCATTAGATTCGCGAGGTGCTTGGCAAGGCCGGCCACCGGTGATGGAATATCAACATGGATTGCGGGGCATGATGTCGTGGAATCGTAAAGTGGTCTGGTCGGAAGGCATGCTGCTGCAGCCGCAACACCTGCAGCAGCATGACCGCTACCTGCACAGCGTGATCGAAGCGCGCGTGGCCGGCGTGCGCGCCTACGCATGGGGCTTTACCTCGCTGGTCATCGACGAGGGCCTGCTGGCGCAGGGCAAGCTGGCGCTGCTGTCGTGCAGCGCCGTGCTGCCGGACGGTACCACGCTGGTGCTGCCGCAGGACGACGCGCTGCCCGTGCCGCTGCACATCCCCGACGACGCACGCGACGTGCTGGTGGTGCTGGCATTGCCGGTGCGCCGGCCCGGCATCGCCGAGACGTGCGACGGTACGGAGGGCGGCGTGGAGAACGGCGCGGATGCGGAGAATTTCGCCCGCTACCGCGCCGTGGAATACGAGGCGATGGACAGCAACGGGCTCGATAACGCGGCGCTGATGCAGGTCGGCAGCCTGCGCCTGCGGCTTGCGCTGGCCCGCGACGTGGCCAACGGCTGCACGGTGCTGGGCGTGGCGCGCGTGATCGAACGGCGGCCGGACAACCGTGTGGTGCTCGACGCGGCGTATTGCCCGCCATGCCTGGATTACCGGGCGGCGCCGCGGCTGGGCGCGTTCGCGGACGAGCTGGCTGGCCTGCTGGGGCAGCGCGCCCAGGCGCTGGCCAGCCGCCTGAGCCAGCCCGGCGTCGGCGGTGCCGCGGAAATCGCGGACTTCCTCATGCTGCAGCTGCTGAACCGCAGCCTGCCCCTGTTTACGCACCTGGCCGGCATGACGGGCCTGCACCCCGAGGCGCTGTACGCCGAGGTGGCCCGGCTGGCGGGCGAGCTGGCCACGTTCTGCCGGCCCGACAAGCTGGCGACCGGCTACCCCGTCTACCGGCACGACCGGCTTGCCGAGAGCTTCCAGCCACTGATGGACGACGTGCGCGCCGCATTGTCCCAGGTGATCGACCCGCACGCGGTGGCGCTGAAACTGGAGGAGCGCCAGTTCGGCCTGCGCGTGGCCGTGGTGCCCGACCCTGAACTGCTGCGCTCGGCCACCTTCGTGCTGGCGGTGCATGCGCAGGTGCCCCCGGAGGCCGTGCGCAGCGGCTTCCCGGCCATGGTCAAGATCGGCTCGGTCGAAAAGATCCGCGACCTCGTCAACCTGCAACTGCCCGGTATCGCGCTGCGCGCGCTGCCCGTGGCCCCGCGCCAGCTGCCGTTCCACGCCGGCTACACGTATTTTGAACTGGACCGCAACAGCGACTACTGGCGGCCCCTGCTGACGTCGGCCGGATTCGCCATGCACGTGCCGAACGAATATCCAGGCCTGCAAATGGAATTCTGGGCTATCCGCAAGTAAGGAATCGATGGACGGTGGCGATGCACGGCAGGCACCGTGGGCCGCCATCGCTTTGACAGGGGCGATACCGTGAGTGCCAGTGAATCCGATCATCCGTTGCCCGATTCGGACCGCACGATGTTCGTGCCGCGGCCCGGCAACCGCCCGCAGCCCGCGCAGCCGTCCGCACCTTCGCTGCTGCCTCGCGAGGGAGCCGCATCGCCGTCCGGATCGCCGGACCCGCGGCCGGCCGGTCCTGTCCATCTGCACGGCGCGGGGCTGAACCCGCTCGTGCGCGCCGCCAATCCGTTGCTGGACCTGGTGCCGCCGCTGCGCCGGATGGCTTTCCACCCCGACGTGGAAGGTTTGCGCGTGGGCCTGGTGCAGGCGGTGCGCAACTTTGAAACGGCGGCGCGCGCCGCGCAGGTCGACCATGAACTGGTCGCGGCGGCGCGCTACGCGCTGTGCACGCTGCTCGACGAAACCATCGCCTCCACGCCGTGGGGCGGCGGCGCGTGGTCCAGCCGCAGCCTGCTCGTGACGTTCCATAACGAGGCGTTCGGCGGCGAGAAATTCTTCCTCATCCTGCAAAAGCTGAGCCAGAACCCGCGGGCCAGCCTGACCGCGCTGGAGCTGATGTATGTGTGCCTTGCCCTGGGCTTCGAGGGCCGTTACCGCGTGATGGAAAACGGCCGCAGCCAGCTCGATACGCTGCGCGACCGCCTGCTGCAGATGATCGAACGGGAACGGGGGGCCGCCGGGCCGGAATTGTCCGTGCACTGGCAGGGCCAGGGCGGCAAGGGCGAACCGCTGTGGCGCGCCGTGCCCGTGTGGATCGTCGCGGCCGCCGGTGCCACGGTACTGCTGTTGCTGCACCTGTTCCTGTCGTACCGGCTGGGCAATGCCTCCGATCCCGTGTTCGCCAACCTGCTGTCGCTGAAGGCCGCCCGCCCGCCGGCCGTGGTCGCCGCGCCGGCGCCCGCATCGGCTCCCGTTTTGGCGTGGCCCCCGCTCCTGGCCGGCTTCCTGGCGCCCGAGATCGCGCAGGGACTCGTCAGCGTGGTGGACAGCGGCGGCCGCTCCACGATCACGCTGCGCGGCGATGGCGTGTTCGCGTCGGGCAGCGGCGAGGTCGCGCCCGCGCACCTGGCGCTGCTGGGCCGCATCGGCGACGCGCTGGCCACCGTGCCGGGCAAGGTGCTGGTGGTGGGCCATACGGACAATGTGCGCCCCGGGCTGTCCGCAAGGTTCCCGTCGAACTACGAACTGTCGCGCGCACGGGCGGAAACCGTGCGCGGCCTGCTGGCCGCCCGCGCCGGCCCGCTGGCCCGCTATGAGGTCGAAGGGCACGGCGAAGCCGCACCGCTGGTGCCGAACGACACGCCGGCCAACCGCGCCCGCAACCGGCGTGTGGAAATCATCGTCGCCACGCCGGCGCCTGCCCTGTAGCGAGGATGCCATGAAAAAGCTGTTCCGCTGGCTCGTCAAGCCGCCCGTGCTGGCGCTGCTGGGCGTGCTGTTGCTGGCCCTGGTGATCTGGTTCGAGGCGCCGCTGCTGTCCTTCGACGGCCATGCGCCGTTCGCGTCGGAGCGGGTGCGCTGGTACTGGATCCTTGCGCTGCTGCTCCTGTGGGCGCTCTGGTTCGGCGGCAGGATGCTGGCCGTGAAGCTGGCCAACCTGCGGCTGATGGAAAGCCTGGCGGCACAGCACAAGGCCGGGGCTCCACAGGAATCGCCGGAAACGCAGGCCGAACTGGCCGAGCTCACGACCCGCATGCGCGAATCGCTGGCGATCCTGCGCAAGTCGAAAACGGGCGGCCGCGGCGGCCTGTACCAGCTGCCGTGGTACATGATCATCGGCGCGCCCGGCACGGGCAAGACCACCGCGCTCACGCGCTCCGGCCTGAAATTCCCGCTGGCCGGCGCCATGGGCAAGGGCGCGATCGGCGGCATCGGCGGCACCCGCTACTGCGACTGGTGGTTCACCGACGACGCGGTGCTGCTCGACACGGCCGGCCGCTACACCACGCAGGACAGCAATGCACAGGCCGACAGTGCCGCCTGGGCCGGCTTCCTGCAACTGCTGCGGCGCCACCGCCGCCGGCGCCCGATCAACGGCGTGATCCTGGCGCTCTCGGTGACCGACCTGCTGCGCCGCGACGAAGGCGGGCGGGCCGCGCACGTGGCCGCGCTGCGGGCGCGCCTGAAAGAGCTGCACGAGCAGCTGGGCCTGCGCTTTCCCGTCTATGTGCTGGTGACCAAGTGCGACCTGCTGGCCGGTTTCGTGGAATTCTTCGACACGCTGAGCCGGGAGGAGCGCGGCCAGGTCTGGGGCCTTACATTCCCGCCCGAAGCGGGCAAGCCCGATGCGGCGGTGGCGGCCTCACTGGCAACATTTTCGGCCGAATTCGACCTGCTCGAACAGCGCCTGCAGGGGCGCGTGCTGGCGCGCATGCAGCAGGAGCGCGACCCCGAGCGCCGCGCGCTGATCTACCGCTTTCCCCAGCAGTTCGCCGGCATTCGCGACGAACTCGGTGCCTTCCTGAAAGATGTGTTCGAACCGAACCGCTTCGAACCTGGCGCGCTGCTGCGCGGCGTGTACTTCAGCAGCGGCACGCAGGAGGGCACGCCGCTGGACCGGGTGATGAGCGCCTTGGCCGCCTCGTTCGGCGTCGATCGCCAGGTGCTGGCGCCGCACGGTGCGGGCGGCCCGGAAGGGCTGGAAGGCCGCAGTTACTTCCTCACGCGGGTGCTGCGCGACGTGATGTTCCCGGAAGCAGAAATGGCCGGCGTCAACCATGCGCTGGAGCGCCGCCGCCGCTGGCTGCAATGGGGAGCGCTCGGCGCCGCGGTACTGCTGTTCGTGCTCACGGCTGCCGGCATGTTCGGCAGCTACCTGCGCAACGGCGCGTATATCAGGGAGATGGCGGCCCGCACGGCCGACCTGGCGAAGCGCGTGGCGGCCGGGGGACCATTCCTGCCGCTGCTGGACGCGGCGCGCGCGCTGCCCGGCGGTTATGCGGAGCGCGGGCAGTCGCCACCCTGGTCGATGCGCTTCGGCCTGTACCAGGGCGACAAGCTGGGCGAGGCCGCCCGCATCGCCTACCGCCGCCTGCTGCAGGAAACCCTGCTGCCCCGCGTGCAGCAGCGGATGGAGGAGCGGCTGCGGCGCGGCAACGCGGGCGACGCCGACACGCTGTATGAAACACTCAGGGTCTACCTGATGCTCGGCGATCCCGCCCGCTTCGATACCGGTTCGGTGGCCAGCTGGCTCGCCTGGGACAACCCGCAGGCCCAGGCCGCCCTGGGCGAGGATGGGCTGCGCTCGCTCGCGGCGCACCAGGAAGCGCTGCTCGACAACCTGAAGGAAGGACAGGCGCTGCCGCAACTCGATGGCGACCTGGTGGGCGCCACGCGCCTGGCGCTGGCGCAGATGCCGCTGGAGCAGCGCGTCTATGCGAGCCTGAAACGGCAGGTGTCGGCGAGCGGCCTGCCGGAATTCTCGGCCGTCAGCGCGGGCGGCCCGCAAGCGGCGTCCGTGCTGGCGCGGCGCAGCGGCGAACCGATCACGCGGGGTATCAACGGCATGTTCACCGTGGCGGGCCACGCGCGCTTCCTTGAAGCGAGCAAGGAAGCCCTGTCCGACGTGGCCGCCGAGCGCTGGGTGCTGGCGCGTCAGGAAGCGGCCGGCGGCGATCCCGCCGCCATGCAGCAGGCCGTGCTGCGCCTGTATTACGATGACTACATCGCGCAGTGGGACGCCTTGCTGGCCGACGTGGCGGTGCGGCCGTTCAGCACGATGGAGCAGGGCGCGCGGGTAACGAACCTGCTGGGCGGCACCGACTCGCCGCTGCGCAAGTTCCTGCTGGCGGCCAGCCGCGAAACCACGCTGGGCGGCGCGGACAAACCGGCCGTGCCGCCCGCCGTCGCCGCGGGCGTGATGCGCAAGCTGGGCACCTACACGAAGCGCCTGCAAGGCGCGCTCGGCACGCCGGCCGCGCCCGCCGGTGCGCCGGCCATGCACCCTGTCGACGAACATTTCGATGCGCTGCACAAGCTGACCGCCGGCACGCCGCCACCGCTGGATGCGACGCTGGCGATGCTGAAGGATGTCGCCGTTTACCTGGATGCCGCCGCATCGGCCAGGCGCACCGGCGCGCCACCGCCGCCTGCCGACGCGCTGGCGCGCGTGCGCCTGGAAGCGGACGGCAAGCCGGAGCCCCTTGCCGGCATGCTGAAGGCGCTCGACAGCAGCGGCGCGGGGCTGGCCTCGGGCAGCGAACGCGAACGGCTGAACGCGCTGTGGCGCGCCGGCCCGGCCACGTTCTGCCGGCAGGCCGTGGCGGGCCGCTACCCGATCAGGCGGGGCGCGGCGGCCGACATTCCCGCCGAGGACTTCGGCAAGCTGTTCGCGCCGGGCGGCATGATCGACGATTTCTTCCAGAAGAACCTGGCGCAGTACGTGGACATGAGCGGCAGCCAGTGGCGCTGGCGCCCCACCGCGGGCAATGCGGCGCTGGGCATCTCACAGGGCACGCTCGACGAATTCCAGCGCGCTGCCCGCATCCGCGACGCGTGGTTCGGCAGCGGCGGCCAGCTCGCCTCGATGCGCTTCGCGCTGCGGCCCGTGTCGCTGGACCCGGGCATCACGAAACTCACCCTCGATATCGACGGGCAGCAGCTCGCCGTGGCGGCCGGCGCCATGGGCGCCGCGACATTCCAGGTGCCGAGCGGGAAGGGCAGTGGCGTGGTGCAACTGGAAGCCGTGCCGCCCGCCGCGCATGGCGCCCTGCGCAAGGAGGGGCCGTGGGCGTGGTTGCGGATGCTCGATGCCGGCACCCTCGAGGCGAGCCCGCAGAGCGAGCGGTATCGGGTGACGTTCGACGTGGAGGGCAGGAAGGCGGTGTTCGAGATGACGGCGAGCAGCGTGGTCAATCCGTTCCGGCGCGGGGTGCTGGAGCAGTTCAGGTGCATGGAAGGGTTGTGATGCACGGGCGGTTGCTGGCGCCATCGAGGCAGCAACCGCCCGCCGGTTCGCAAGCTCAGATCGTGAAGTTCAGCGTTGCGATCAGGCCGTCCCGTTCGTCGCGATACGTGCGGCCGCCCGACGCCGGACCTGGGCTCTTGGTCTTCACCAGCTGGGTCCTGTAGGCCAGCCCGATACTGGCGCTGCGAAAGTAGGCGCTCTTGATCCCCAGTCCATAGGCGACGCCGATCTCGCTGATCAGGTAGCGCGCGCTGTTCGTATCGTCACGCAGCGCCGGATCGGCGTAATTCGTCTTGATCCTGGCCGGTCCGTAGGCGATCTGGCCCGTGAACAGCAGATTTTGCTGGATCGGGAAAGCCGCCGCTGCGCCCAGCAGCAATGCCCTGGCGGTGTTGTCGACGACGGGCTGGGGCCCCCCACCCAACGCTATGGCGGAGGTGCGGTCTTCCCTCGCATACTTGAATCCCAGGCTCAGCGCGACATTCGGGGTGATGAAATACCCGGCCGTAATGTCGCTCTCCTTGCGGTCGAGATGGTCGGTGCGCGACGTTTTCACGTTCATGCCATTCGGCCCGATGACGGACGTGTCGGCGGCATAAAAGTCCGTGGAAAACCTGGCATAGCTCGCCGAGGCCAAAAACTTGTCCTTGCGCATGGCGACACTGGGAAACGCCTCGGTGCGACGCTTGCCCTGCACATTGTCCAGCGACTCGGCGATGGCGGGGGCGCCACCCGGCGTCACCACTGCATAGGCGGTCGGCAAGCCTGTCGACCACGCCGCATTCCACACCCGTAGCCCCACCGTGTAGCTGGCCCGGGACTCGGTACTTTCCTGGGCCAGCGCCGTGGTGGACTGAGCGAAACCAGCGAGCGTTGCAAGGAATACGACGGTTGTCTTGGTCATGTTCAGGGCTCCAGGTGTAGTGAGGCGATTCAGAAGGACGGCACGATGGTGATCGGCCGCTTGGGTGGTGGCGGCGGTTCTATTTTCCTGGTCAGTACTTCGTTGGGGGCGGGTTGCGCACTGGCCTGCTGCGTGCCGAGCGCCTTGCGCAGCTGGTTCAGCTCTTCCTGCTTCTTCAGCAGCGCTTTCTTGATGGCGTCGAGTTCTTCGCCTTTGGCCTTGGCCAGCTCGATATCGGCGTTGATCGCATCCGCTTCCGCTTTCTTGCGCGCACTGGCGCTGGTCTGCTTCGTCTCCACGTTGTCGCGGAGTTTGTCCAGCTCACTTTGCGCCTTCAGCAATGCGTTGCGCTGTTCGTCGAGCTCCGCCTGCTTCGCCTTGGACGTGGCGATCATTTGCTGCAGCGAGTCGAGCTCCTGCGCTTTCGAGCTGAGCATTGCCTTGTTCGCCGCCTGGTCGTTGCAGCCCGTGAAGCAATAGCGCTCGGAATATGATGTGGTGATCTGCGGCTGTTGCTTGTAGCCGAGGCGCCTGGCTTCCTCGCTCGTGCCGCGGCTGACGTTCTTCAGCATTTCCTCGATGGTCTGGCGGGGTGTCGGCAGGTACTTCAGCAAATTCTTCGTGAAGGTGCCGTTCCTGCCGACGCCGTCGAGCGCCTCCTGGCCCGGGCCCGTGGACATGGCAAGAATGCTGTTGTTGGGCATGTAGAGCTGCGAAGCCAGCCCGGTCTGCGGGACATAGCCGCGAATGGGACTGACCAGCGGATTATTGCGGCAGGCATCCATCAGGAAGATGTTCAGTGCCGCGCGGCGGCCTTCCATTTCCAGCATCAGGTAGTTGACCTGGACGGTCTCGTCTTCGATATCGCTCTTGGTCCGCAACGTGGCACCGGTGGGGAGCAGGTAGTTGATCCCGTCCATTTGCAGGCCGTGGCCAGCGTAGAAAAACAGCGCGACGGTTTGCGCGTTGATCTTGCCGGTGAATTCGTAGATGGCGTCCTTGAATTCGCGCTTGTTGGCGACGTTGACTTTGCAGATGACCTCGAAGTTCATGGCGCGCAGGGCGGCGCAGATGTCGTTCGCATCGTTCGCGGCGTTGTCGAGGGGGATGGCGCCCTTGTAGGTGGCGTTGCCGATGACAAGGGCGAGCTTGCGCAGTTCGCCATGAGGTGCATTGGCTGGCTGGGCAATGGCGGGGCAATGCAATGCGCATGCAATCATGAACGCCGACAACGCTCGCAAAAACACGGCCATGCCATGCTCCCCTGGTTGACGCTTGCTTGAGGCTTATGGGGTGAGCATACGCTTCCGGTACTTATAAATATAGAAGGATCTGCGTGCTGCGTTGCGGGGAAGGGACGCCCCGGTCGGCGCGAATTTTCGGGGTAAATCCATCTTGACGCATGCTGTTGGGGATGCCCGACGTGACGGCTGTCCTGGCTATTCGACGCATCCGCGATGGGTCATTCTTATACCCGAGTACATGCGGCCGGGACCGTACGAGTGCCGCGAAATCGGAGCAGGACATCTGCATGTATCGAGCGGCTGCAAGGCGATCGGTTGTCAATCGCGGGCCGAAAAGCGTTCCTGCGATGCGATGCTCGGGCCGTAGGGTTACCAATGATCCATGGCTTGCTGGCGAGTCCGATGCGTCGAATGGGCAAGCTGCGCAACAATGACGAAGCGCGCCGCGGTATTGGAGGACCGGACCAGCGCCAAGGCCGACAGCATGGGCCGGGTCAGGTGAACTTTCCTGTGCCATGGCGGAAGTGCGAGGCAGCGTCGAGGCAATATTCAGCGGAGAAGAACAATGTACCCTGCTTGCTCTGGAAGTTGGCGTGCAGGCATGTCATAATGCCGGGCTCTGTGCCCCGGTGGTGAAATTGGTAGACACACCGGACTTAAAATCCGTTGCCTGCAAGGGCGTGCCGGTTCGATTCCGGCCCGGGGCACCAGCATTCATGCGGGTTTGCGGGCAAGTGAACACTTCAACTTAGCCGTCCGACTTTTCCGCAATCCAGACTCTTTTCCGCAATAATGTTAAATGCCTGTTCTTTGTGCAGCGTTAATTGTGTCGAGGAGATTACCTCGTTGGCGGAACCAGCTTGCCGCGCCGGTGGCGTATGTAGTGGTCGGTCTGGCGCTCGCTCGCGTGCCCCAACTGGTCTTTCGCTGCGCCGCCGCCGAGCGTTTCATTGGTGTCTGTGCCGGCCTTTGCGCGCAAGTCGCGGAATTGGTACTGCGCGATCTCCTTGGCGATCTCCGGATACCGCTCGGCTGCCGCCACGCGCGCCCTGTCGAATGCCCCGCGCAGCTCGTTCCGTGTCAGCGGCAATCCGGTTTTGTTGTTGATGAGCTTCATGCTCATAGGGCTGCGCTCGATGCACCGGGCAACCACCGACGCTAGCTCGCCGGTTATCGCCACCCTGAGCCTCTTGCGCGTCTTGTTTTGCTGGATACCCAGCTCGCCCTCCCGGGCATCGCGCTTGCTGATCTTCAGCACGTCCGCCGGTCGCTGGGCAGTCAGGTACGCCAGATCGATCGCATCGCGTAGCGGCTCCTCAGCAACGCTATACACGGCCTCGTAAACCTGATCCGTGACATACACGTCGCGGCCGGTTTCCTTGAAGCCCTTCACGCCAGCGCAGGGGTTCGCCTTGTTTGTCAGGCCGACGACTCGAGCGAAATTCCAGATGTGCGAGAACAGCGCTTTCTCGCGGTTGGCCCGTACGGCACCCTCCTTGCCAGTGACCTTGACGACCGGCCTCCCGACCTTCACGCGCAGCACGTTCTTTGCATGCGCGGCCCGCACGGACGATTTGACGCGCCAATCCTGATACAGACGGATATGCTTCGGCTCGATCTCATCCAAGGCGACGGGTGGATCGTTGAAGAACTGCAGCAGTTGCTTCAGCTCTGCTACGTTGTCGGCTTGCGTGCGGCGCGCTTTCGAAGGCAACACCTCGATGACGTACCGATCGGCAGCAACCTTGAATGTGACCAGGGCGCCGATCGGCCGTTGGCTGTTCGTCAGCTCGGCCCTGCGCTGTACGGCCAGAATGTAGTCGGTGCCGAGCGGAATCTCCTTGCGTGGTTTCCCGCCCGTGTCGAGCAGGTAGTAAGTTTTTCGCCTGCGCGTTGCCCGTGCTGGGCGCCTACTTGTGGCACCGGCACGAGGTGTCGGCCGCGCACGATGCCGGCTATGCCGTCGCCGTCGCAGCCGGCGAGAGGCAGCGCGCCGCCGACGCAGCCGCCGCACTGACCACCGAGCGCAACCTGCGCGCCAAGATTGCCGCACGCGACGCGGCCGACCAACAGACGGATGCCAGCATGCCGAAACTCTCGCCGCTGCTCAGCGCCGTGTGCGCGCTGGCGATGACAGCCTGCGCATCGCAATCAACACCATACGCGCCACCGCCACACCCGCAGATCGACCCGCTACCGACGGACCTGCGCCTGACGGGTCTGGAGAAGCAATTGTGCCAACGGTGGCTGCTGACATTCTCGGCCTCGCCGCAGACACTGGTCGACTCGTGCGGAAATACGAGCGGCTCGAAGAGCGCTTTGACGAGCCGGGCGATGAACAATGGGGCTAAATAGATTTAGCAGGCCAAGGACAGGCCTATGCCTTCCGTTTGCGCACCGCAAATGCTAGGACAGCAAGGCCGCCGATCAGCATGGCATAAGTGCTTGGTTCAGGGATTGCCGAAACTTCCACTGTCATCACGAAATCGCTGATGCCGACTTCACTGTATGCCGGTAGGATATATAGCGAACTGCCATAGCGTGCATAACCTCGTTCGGCTTTAGCACTTACCCCAGCTTGGTAAAAAAGGTCAAATTCCCCTACTAATGCCTGATCATATGTTGTTGCGCCGAACACAGTGCGGTTAGGTCCATCAAAGGTCACTGAGAGAAAGTCATGCGAGCGATTCGAATCTTTGCTTACAGTTCCTGATACTCCGCCAGTTGCGCTTGCGGAGCCAGGGATTACATACTGTCTATCGCAATCATTGCAGTTCGCCCAGTCTGCATTGGGTTCTGTCTGCGTATATGACATGCCCTGAAATGTTGCGCGCATAGTAATAGAATTAATGCGATATCCGGAATTGACATAGCCAGAAAATCCAGCCTCTATAGAGTCTGAGTTAAAGAACCCCGGCAACGTACTCGCGCCCACGGGCCCAAAGCCATTCAAGGAAATCTCCACCGTTTGACTATTACTCGACAGTATTTGCATGTCGACTCGAGGATAATTTCTGTAGCCGAGCACGTGATCTAGAATAAGACTGAACCCTTCTGTATCAACCCGTTTCGCTGCTTGTGCGCTCGTGCCAGCCAGTAGAGATGCAAACAACGTGAGTGGAAGAATATAATTTTTCATTGTTTCTTATGCAATATGGAAGCTTTTGGGAAATTTATATTGCCATTATAGCATAAAGTGTTTGTAGAAATTCTATGAAAATTTCACATTCATCGGTCGAGAAGTCAGTCCTACACTGGATGTGCATACAGTATTCTAGAAACGTCGATGAGCTGCACAAGCAATCCCATGGCCAGTTCGCCACACACCTAGCGCACGCCGGGTCTCTTGGTCTCGGTCATCCTGCTGCGCCGCGACGGCCAGCGCATCACCGGCGACGAGTTCAAGGCCGCGGTGCCATTCCAGGGTTACCTCGTCCTGGGCCCGACTCAGCGTCACCGAAGTGGCGGCGGCGCCTCGCACATGGCCGAGGTGATCCGCCCGGGCAGCGTGGCCACGGGCTCCGTCTGCAAGCCGCTGTTCAATCCGACGATCGAGAAAGCCGACGCGCGCGGCTTCGTGCTGAGCGGCTACAATCCAGTTGCAGAGCGGCGTGCCGATGCACGTCGAGCAGGTGTGGCTGGTGCGGCCGCTGACGGCGGTCGACCCGGTCGCAGGCTGAGGGCCGGCGTCTGCGGGAGGCGGCAGGCACGATGATATACTGCTCAAATGCCGAAGAACTGGCTCAGCAATTCTTCCATCGCATCCCGAACTTTTCACGAATCCCCTCCGAAACACCCTGATTATATTAGGGATAGAATTCCAGCCCGGAGCACCAGTCTATATGCGGGCTTCAGGCGTATTGCTTAATATCGCAGCGCTTTAGCCTGGTTCCGCAATTCTCCAGCAGTGCAGTAATAATGTTAAATGCCGGCTCTCGCTGGCGTTCGAATTATATCGCCGCGCTCATCGCGTCGAGCGTATCTTTCAGCGACTGCTCGGCCACGTCATACATGGCGTCGCAAACCTCATCTGAGATGCAGATGTCGCGGCCGTCCTCCTTGAATCCCTTAATGCCCGCTCACGGAGCAATTGGCGCGGCGGGCGCCGAACTCCATGCTGACCGCCGACGAAATCTCCGACCTTCCGTTGGCCTGCGCAGAGCGGTTGGCACGGGATAAGTAGCCTCGCATACACATCTTTCGTTGATGCTGAAAGATCCAAACAGTGTATGAATTTCCTTGGCTAAGCTTCATTGGAAGAGAATCCAGCGCTGCAATTCGAATTGCCAAGCGGTTCCGTTGGCAGCCGCCCGCAAGTCCATATAGCTTACCCGGGCAGATAGCCCCGGAGCGCATTGAAGCCCGTCTCGAAAGGCTGCGGGATTCTATTCTTTAACATTAATTGCTTGGTGATAAAAGCGCCGAATATTGAAAAGGTGGTCGATCTGTCATCGTTATTGGGGCCGCCTGGTCGCAGCCGATCTGTCCACGCCCTGCTTCCCGGTCGCGGTGATCCTGCTGCGCCGCGATGGCCAGCGCAGCACCGGAGACGAGTCCAATGGCGTGGCCCCGCTTCAGCGCCGCCTGCTCATGGGCACGACCAGCCCCATCACCGAAGCGCGGCGGTGCCTCGCACATGGCCGAAGTGACGCGGCCAGGCGCCGTCGCTATCGGCTCGATCTGCAGGCCTTGTTCAGTGCAACGATCGAGTTGACGGACCACCGGGGCTTCATGCTCAGCGTAATACGAGGTCGCGCTGGAGAACGAGCAGACGGTACACGTCGAGCAGGCGTGGCTGGACCGGCATTGACGGCGGCTGATCCAGTCTCAGGCTGACGGCCGGTGCATGCCCTCGGCATCCAGCACACCGCCGATCGCGCGCGGCGGCACGCGGCGCGCAGCGGTCGATTGCCGCCTGGTGCATGCCTACGAGTTCCAGATGGCCCGGCACGGAGCGCGCTAGGGAAGCGCTGATTTATTGCTGGTGGATGAGATTAGTCTTGAAAAACGTGTCCAGCAAGACGCAAATGCCCCGTCATACTGGGGGGGGCGGCCGCCGATATGACGGGGCATTTGTGGCGCAGCTGGGCGCGTTTTCTCATGGGCTAAGATCGCGGCCATGAATAAATCAGCGGTTCCCTAGGCCGACCTTCGCCTGCGTATGGCTGCAATCACTACGCAGAGGCCACCGAGCAGCACTGTCCAGGAAGAGGGTTCAGGTACCGCACCTATTTGAAAGATCGTATCGTCCGTTATGCGGTACTCAAAGCCATCACCATGGTGAGCAGGCTGCCATGACATGCCATACGGCGGCGAAAACCCAAACCAATGGTACGGGTCTCCACGGTCCGAGATCTGATAGGTAGCGCTGAAAACCAGGTCGCCGCCAAGCTCGTAGGTAAAGTTGGATAAAGTGCAATCGGTGGCGCCGGCGACACTGGGGCCGGCTGCAGGGCAGCCGACGACAAAGTCGGGAATATGGTCAGTCATGCGTAAACTTGAGATCTCGTCCAGCCTGATCACGTTATCGCTATCAATGTCTTCACCGAGGAAGGAGCCGCTGTATGTAATAGTCGGATACCATGCAATGAGTTCCTCCATTGGAGAGAGCTCTGCAAAACCAGTCCACCGAAACATATATTCGGTTTCAGCAGCTTGCGCCGTGATAGCACATCCAGCCAGTAGTCCAGCTATCGAAAGTCGCTTGAACATAGGTCCTCCAATTGTTGAATGGCACGAACCGGTACATCGGGAGTAAAGCCACGCCGAAATACGATAGTCCTGAGCCATGCCTATGCATCTGGTCCGTGCGAATTTTCCTGGATAACTGCACTGAACCATAAACAGCTTTCATGGCGCATCGCAGTGGATTTATCATGCCGGACCCGCAGACAGGGTTCCTATAGGGAATAATCCGGCTCCAGCCGGATTCCGCGTGACGCGTCCCGCATCGAGTCCTCGCCCGGCTGTTCAAGTCATTGATCGAGGGGCCAAGACTCCCTTCTCAGGCGTGCAGCCAGCGACTTTGACTCTCTAAGCGCCAATGCACTGTCAGAAATGGCTGCGGATGCTGTCGGCTTCCCTGCAACGGAAGCGTGGATCGTGCAGTAATTCAACCGCTTCACCGAACGATACAGGAATGCCGAGCAGTTAATAACGGGAATAACTTGACGCTGTTATCGTCATGACACTGTTCTGAACCGTTAGGAGACATTTTATTCAGGTCGGTTACCAATAAAGTCTTTCCACTTCTTCTTGATGCTCAATTTATCGTCGGTCGAACGATTTCCAGTTATACGTGTAAATAGGCCAAGAGCGGCTATTGCCATTGGCTAATTTTCCTTCTCGCTGCCAAGGCGACCGTGCTTGCTGGGTATATTTTCCTTGCATTTGAACGTCTTTGGCAGAAGGCCTTGTCGATGGCCGGCGCCATTCTCGTGGCGACCATTTGCGTGCCGCAAATCCCCGTGATCCAGGAAACTGGAGTCGAGAGCATCCGGCAAGCTGCGCTTCCCGTGGCCGAAGGGGTGAGTCATGGCAACGTTATTCACCCTGCAGATCGTCCGATGCACCGCGCTGCCGGCTCCGACGATCTGGCGCCTGACCTTCATGACCGACGCTGAAAAGTTCATGGTGCGCTGGTACCGCCTGGGGCGCTGTCGCTGTCGCTGTCCGTGCCGGGCGTTGCCGCGTGCAGGCGCCCGCATCCGCTAGTGAGCTTTCTACCGGCGCTGCTGCCGGCTGTTTATGGGGTATGCCGCCATGCATTCCAATAATCTTCGTGCTTTCCTGGACATGCTCGCCATTTCCGAGATCGGCCCGGCGCTGCTGTCGGTATCCGACGACGGCTACAACGTCATCGTGGGCAGCACGGCGAAAAACCCTTATTTGTTCAGCTCGTATGCGGACCATCCTCGCCGCGGCGTGCCGTTCATGAACAAGCGCAAGGATATCTTTGTCAGCACGGCGGCTGGCCGTTATCAGATCCTCGAACGGATCTTCGATCATTACAAGGAGCAGCTCGCGTTACCCGATTTCGGCAAGGCAAGCCAGGATGCAATCGCCGTGCAGCTGATCCGGGAGTGCGAGGCGCTGTCGTTGATCGAGGCCGGCCGCATCGATGAGGCGATTCACGCGTGCAAGTTGCGCTGGTCCAGCCTGCCCGGTGCCCGATATGACCAGAACGAGCGCAAGCTCAGCTTCCTCGTCGACGTGTACCGCAGCCACGGCGGCACGGTGGCATGACCATGCAGGCGGTCACAGTGAAATGGACTTTCCTACTTTCCAGCAATATCCCGCCTCGGCCTGGTGCCGTAATCTCCAGGGCTTCCGCAATGCCTTTCAATTGGTGTAGCATGCTGGACGGCACGCCTCGCGCGTGCCGCTTGCTTTTTCAAGGAACACCAATCATGCAAATCCAGATCAATGACATGCTGCGCGCGTACATCGAGCCGCTGACCGAGGCCGAGCACGAGGCGCTCGAGCGCAGCCTGCTGGCCGAAGGGTGCCGCGATGCCCTCGTGCTGTGGGGCGACGTGCTTGTCGACGGTCATAACCGCTATGCCATCTGCCAGCAGCACGGCATTCCATTCAAGGTCGTGCAGAACGAGCGTTTCCAGAGCATGGAAGACGTGATGCTGTGGATGATCGACAACCACCTGGGTCGCCGCAGCGTGTCCGATTTCCAGCGCGGCGTGCTCGCGCTGCGCAAGAAGGACATCCTGGCGCAACGTATCGAAGCCGACGCGGCACGCATCAAGGCGGAAGACGCGGCGATCGCGCCGCCCGATTCCGATGCCGAGCCGGTGGCGCCCAAGGTGCGCACGTCGCGCGAAGACATCGCCCGCGCCGCGCGCCTGTCCAGCAACACGATCTCGCAGATCGAGAAGATCCAGAAGACGGCCACGCCGGAACTCGTGGAAGCTGTCCGGACGGGCACGATTTCGATCAACGCCGCCGCCACCGTTGCAACCCTGCCGGCGGAAGAGCAGGTGAACGCGGTGGCCGGCGGCAAGAAGTCGCTGCAGCAGGCCGCGAAGGAAGTGCGCGAGCAGCGCGCGGCCTCGCGCCCCGTGAAGCCGGCCAAGCCGGCGCCGTGGGAGGATGGCGGCGAAACGCCGTCGCAGCCCGACCAGCCGCTGACGGAAGTGGAACACCTGCGCGCCGAAGTCGCCGAGCTGAAGGCGAAGAATGCGGCGCTGCGGGCGGAAAACGCCGAGCTGCGCGAGCGCATCGATCAATTGGTCGACGCGTCGTAACCAACCAACCAAAGGCCCGCTATGCCGAGAACCGCCGCCGTACTTGCATGTTTGATCCCTGCTACCGTACTGGCGGCTCCGGCCGGCCAGCAAGCCGCGAAGCTCGATCCCGCCGAGGTGCTGCGCCTGCAGGCGCAGGCCAAGCGCGTGACGATCCTGCGCGACAAATGGGGCATTCCGCATGTGTATGGCAAGACGGATGCGGATGCGGTGTTCGGCATGCTGTATGCGCAGGCGGAAGACGACTTCCGGCGCGTGGAACGCAATTTCATCACCGCGCTGGGCCGCGCGGCCGAGGTGGACGGTGAAAAGGCGCTGTACGACGACTTGCGGATGAAGCTTTTCATCCGGCCGGCCGACCTGCAGGCGCAGTACAAGGCGAGCCCGGCGTGGCTGAAATCCTTGATGGATGCGTGGGCCGATGGCCTGAACTGGTACCTGCACACGCATCCGCAGGTGCGCCCCGCCTTGATCGCGCGCTTCGAGCCGTGGATGGCACTCGCTTTTTCGGAAGGCAGCATCGGCGGCGATATCGAGGAAGTGGACGTCAAGTCGCTCAGGATGTTCTACGAGGATATTCCCGCGCTTGCCCAGGCGCGTGCAGACAAACACCTCGACAAGGAGCCGGGCGGCTCGAACGGTTTCGCCATCGCGCCGAAGATCAGCAGGAGCGGCAATGCGCTGCTGATGATCAACCCGCACACGTCCTTCTATTTCCGGCCCGAGATCCATGTCGTCAGCGAGGCGGGGCTCAATGCGTATGGCGCCGTCACGTGGGGCCAGTTCTTCGTGTACCAGGGATTCAACGACCGGCTGGGGTGGATGCATACGTCAGGCGGTGGGGACGTGATCGACGAGTTCCTCGAAACGGTCGTGAAGAAGGATGGCAAGTACTGGTACCGGTATGGCGGCGAGCTGCGGCCCGTGAAGGAAATCGAGATCGCGTTGCCGTTCAAGGTGGCGGGTGGAATGGCCGAGAAGAAGGTCACCGCCTATTTCACGCACCATGGGCCGGTCGTGCGGCGCGAGGGCGACAAGTGGGTGTCCGTCGCGCTGATGAACGAGCCGCTGAAGGCGCTGCAGCAGTCCTACCTGCGCACGAAAGCGCGTGACTACAAGGCGTTCTGGAAGGCGATGGGGTTGCGCACCAATTCGTCGAACAATACCGTGTACGCGGATGCGGACGGCAATATCGCCTATTTCCACGGCAATTTCGTGCCGAAGCGCGATCCGCGATTCGATTTCACGAAACCGGTCGACGGCAGCGACCCGGCCACCGACTGGAAGGGCTTGCACACGGTGGAGGAAACCATCCACCTGTTCAACCCGAAGAATGGCTGGATCCAGAACACGAACAACTGGCCCTACTCGGCGGCCGGGCCATACAGCCCGCGCCGGCAGGATTATCCGGCCTACATGTCGATGAATCCGGAAAACGCCCGCGGCATCCATGCCGTGCGCGTGCTGGAAAACAAGGCCGACTTCACGCTGGAGTCGCTCATCGCGGCCGCGTACGACAGCCAGCTGACGGCGTTCGAGCCGCTGCTGCCCTTGCTGCTGCGCGCCTACGACGAAACGCCGGCCAGCGCGTTGCAGAAGGCCGGGCTGGCAGGGCAGATCGCGGAACTGCGCGGCTGGGACATGCGCTATTCGTTGACGTCCGTGCCGACGTCGCTCGGCGTCTACTGGCTGCAGGATCTCGTCAAGACCTACGGCCCGGCGGCGAAGGACGCAGGCGTGCCGGTGCTGGAATACGTCGAGAAGCGCATTACGCCGGTACAGCGGCTCGAGGCGCTGACGCGCGCCTCGAGCCGGCTGGAAAGCGCGTTCGGCACGTGGCGTACGCCGTGGGGCGAGATCAACCGTTTCCAGCGCCTCACGGGCGACATCGTGCAGCCATTCGATGACAGCAAGCCGAGTATCCCTGTGCCTTATGCCTCCGGCAACTGGGGCGCGCTGGCCGCCTACGGCATGACGTCGCCGCAGACCACCAAACGCATCTATGGCGAGCGGGGCAACAGTTTCGTCGCCGCCGTCGAGTTCGGTCCGAAGATCCGCGCGAAAAGCATCCTGGCCGGCGGGCAGAGCGGCGATCCGGCATCGCCGCATTTCAGCGACCAGGCAGCCATGTATGCGCGGGGCGAGTTCAAGGATGTGCTGTTCTACAAGGAAGACGTACTGAAGAACCTGGAGCGGCAGTACCACCCGGGGCTGTGACAGAGCAAAACCGGTGACAGACACCGGTTCTTTTGGAATGTTTCCAGAAAACTGGTGTCTGTCACCGGTTTTTCACCGGTTTTGAAGCGAAAGCCAGGCGTAGAATCGATCCACCAGCACGGTGGAGGATGCCATGGCCGCAACCGACGACGAGCACGTACCCGGCGAGGGGCCGGGCGACGGCGAAAGGCTGCGCCTCGAAGAATTCATCTTCGTGCGCGAGCTGTATGAAGTCTTCCTCCTGCTCGACCATATCTCCGGTCGCTGGGACAAGGACCTGCGCGACGACACGGGCGCCGACCCGGCGCTGATCATCCGCACCATCTGCGAGATCGGGCTCACGCCCGCCACCGACCCCGAGATGCGGCTGGGGCAGGCCGTGGCCCTGATGCGCGCGAAGGACATGCTGAACGCCGTGGCGCGCCCGGCGACGGGGTTGTCGGTGGCGTTCACGATCCTGGTGGTGGGCGAGGAAGACCGGCGCAAGAAGATGAACGCGCTGCGCCGCGTGCTGCGCGATGCCTTCAGGCGGCACGGGCAGGAAGCAGCGGCCGCGCCGGTACAGCGGGGGCAGGGCGGCCCGCTGTGGGACAAGCCCACGCGCGTCACGCTGGCGCGCTATGCGTATCCGGGCCTGATCGGCGTGGCGATCAGGTTCAACCGCCGCATGCTGTGGCTCGTGCTCTTCCTCCTGTGTTCGTTATCGCTCACCTGCGCGCTGTCGTGGCATGTGGCGGCGGGCAACGTGATCCTCGAGCACCTCGACGCGGTGCGCACGCGCACGACCGAGCTGCGTGCCGAGATTTCCACCGCCGAGCTGAAATACGCGGCCGACGAGCGCGCGCGGCTGATGGCGGCCGAGGCCAAGGGCAGGCTGGCACGCGATCCGGAACCGGTGCGCTTCTGCGCGCTGGCGGGGCCGGACGGCAAGCCGCGCTACCGCACTACCGAGGAATACCAGTTCTGCGACCGGGCCGAAGCCCTGCGCGAGGAGCGCCGCGCCGTGCGGCTGAACCTGCGCGAATGGCTCGCGCCGTGGCGAAAATTCTACGGGGTGTTCTATCTCCCCGAGCCGGCGCAGGTTACCGATCCGGAAGAGTTGAACGTGCGCCGGCGCGGCACCGAGGAGATGGCGCGCATCGTCACGCTCGTGGTGGGCACGTCGTTCCTGCCGCTGGCCTATGGCATGCTGGGCGCGGGCGCCGCGGTGGTGCGGCGCCTGTGGGAACGCATGCGCGAAAGCCTGCTGTCGCCGCGCGATTCCACGCTGGCGCTGCTGCAGCTGGCGCTGGGCGGCACGATCGGGGCGTGCATCGGGCTGTTCATCAACCCTTCCGGCGCGGCGCCCGGCGAATCGAAGGGGCTGCTCGATGCGTGGGCGCTGTCCGGTTCCGCACTGTCCTTCATCGCCGGCTTCGGTGTCGAGGGCGTATTCCAGGCGCTGGAAAATTTCGTCCAGCGCCTGTTCCGTACCGACGAGCCGAAGCGGCGGCGCGACTGAGACGCTAGATCGCCGCCAGCGCGTCGGCCAGGTCGCGGCGCAGATCGTCCACGTGCTCGATGCCCACCGACAGGCGCACCAGGCCGTCGCCGATGCCCAGTTGTGCGCGCTGGGCGGCCGGGATCGTGGCATGCGTCATCAGCGCCGGGTGTTCGATCAGGCTTTCCACACCGCCCAGGCTTTCCGCCAGCGCAAACACTTCGCAGCGTTCCAGGAAGCGGCGCGCGCCCGCCAGGTCGGTGGCCAGGTCGACCGAAATGATGCCGCCGAAGCCCTGCATCTGGCGCCGCGCCAGCGCATGCTGCGGGTGCGCCGGCAGGCCCGGATAGAACACCTTGCGCACCTTCGGCTGCTGTTCCAGCCACTGCGCCAGCGCCAGCGCGCTGGCGCAGTGGCGCTCCAGGCGGATCGCCAGCGTTTTCACGCCGCGCAGCGCAAGGAAGCTGTCGAACGGCCCGAGAATCGCGCCCACCGAATTCTGCAGGAAGCCCAGCTGCTCGCGCCACGCGGCCTGGCGCGCCTCGCCGGCGACGACGGCGATGCCGCCGATGATGTCGGAATGGCCATTCAGGTATTTGGTGGCCGAGTGCACCACGATGTCGAAGCCGTGCTCCAGCGGGCGCTGCACGATCGGGCTGGCGAACGTGTTGTCGGCCACCGCGATGATGTTGCGCTCGCGGCAGATCCTGGCGATGGCGGCCAGGTCGGCCAGTTTCAGCATCGGGTTCGTCGGCGTTTCCACCCACACCATCCTGGTGTCCGGGCGCAGCACCGCCAGCAGGTTCTCCGGGTTCGTCAGGTCGGCATACGTGAACGCATGGCCGGCGCTGCGCCGGCGCACCCGTTCGAACAGGCGGAAGCTGCCGCCATACATATCGTCGCCGGCCACGATGTGCGAACCGGCGTCGAGCAGTTCGAGCACCGTGGCGATGGCCGCCAGGCCCGATGCGAACGCGTAGCCTTGCGCGCCGCCTTCCAGGTCGGCCACGCAGCGTTCGAAGGCCCAGCGCGTGGGGTTGTGCGAACGGCCGTAATCCAGGCCCTTGTGCACGCCGGGGCTCTGCTGCACGAACGTGGACGTGGCATAGATCGGCGGCATGATCGCGCCGGTGGAAGGGTCGGGTGCCTGGCCCGCGTGGATCACCCGGGTGGCCAGCCGCTGGCGGTGCTCGTCTTGAACGTCATGGGCGTTGTCGGATGGGCTCATAGCTTCCTGCGAAGGTGGTTGAGGAGGTCGTAGCGGGTGATCAGGCCGTAGAACTGGCGGTTGTCCGCCACCACGGCCGTCAGGCCGCGATCGAGTGTGCTGCGCAGCGCCTGCAGGCTGTCGCCTGGCTGCAGCGTTTCCAGCCGGGCCGTCATCGTATCGCCCACCAGGCCGGCGAAGGCCGGCGCCTGGTTGCCCACGTGGAGCAGCAGGTCCGATTCGTCGATGATGCCCGCCAGCTTGCCGTTCTCGAGCACCGGCAGCTGCGCCAGGTCGGCCGCGCGCATGCGGTTGAAGGCCACCAGCAGCGTGTCCGACGGCGCCACGCTGACCACCTCGCCCGCATCGTGGCGGCGGCCGATGAGGTCGCGCAGGTCGCCCGTGGGCGGGCGTTCGATCAGGCCCTGGTCGAACATCCAGCCATCGTTGTACATCTTCGACAGGTAGCGCGTGCCCGTGTCGCAGACAAACGTGGCCACGCGTTTCGGCGCCGTCTGTTCGCGGCAGAACTTCAGCGCCGCGGCCAGCAGCGTGCCCGTCGACGAGCCGCCGATGATGCCTTCGGCGCGCACCAGCGCGCGGGCGCTGTCGAAGCTTTCCCTGTCGGTGATCGTGTAGGCATGCTTCACGCGTGAAAAATCGGCGATCGACGGCACGAAGTCCTCGCCGATGCCTTCCACCGCCCACGAGCCGCTGGTTGCCGGCACGCGGGCCGTGCGCAGGTATTCGGTGAGGATCGAACCTTTCGGATCGGCCAGCACGAATTCGAGGTCGGGATTGGCCCTGGCGAAATAGCGCGACAGGCCGGTGAGCGTGCCGGACGACCCCACGCCGACGACGATCGCATCGAGCTGCTGGCCGGCCTGCTGCCACAGTTCGGGGCCCGTGGTGGTTTCATGCGCCAGCGGATTGGCGGGGTTGTTGAACTGGTCCGCGTAGAAGGCGCCGGGAATGTCGGCGGCGATGCGTGCGGCGCGGTCCTGGTAGTAGTCGGCATGGCCCTTGCCCACGTCCGAGCGGGTGATGTGGATCTCCGCGCCCAGCGCCTTCAGGTGCAGCACCTTTTCGGTGGCCATCTTGTCCGGTACCACGAGCACCACGCGGTAGCCCTTGATGCGGCCGACGAGGGCCAGGCCGAGGCCCGTGTTGCCGGCGGTGGCCTCGATGATCGTGCCCCCCGGCTGCAGGCGCCCATCGCGCTCGGCCGCTTCGATCATCGACAGGGCGATACGGTCCTTGATCGAGCCGCCGGGGTTCTGGTTTTCGAGTTTCAGGAACAGCTGGCACGGGCCGGTGTCGATGCGGGTCACTTCGACCAGCGGCGTGTTCCCGATCAAGCCATACAGCGCCGGCAGCGCGGCAGGGGTGGGATGATGGGAAGAACGATCGGAAGAGTGATCGGAAGAATGATTGGAAAAAGCAGTGCTCGCCATGGTCTTTCCTCGTGGGATCGAAAAATCGCGAAAAGGCCCGTTTCGCGCGTGGTGAGGCGAAACGGACAGTGTCGTGGCAGTATGCGCCGAATCCCCGGCAGGTGCCAGTAAAGGCGGGCCGGTGCCGCCCGATGGCGCCCAGTGCCACGCGAGGCTGTCTTATAATCGCGCATTCCATTTTTTTACAGCAGGTCAGCAGTGGCAAAACTCTACTTCCGTTGCTCTGCGATTGTTCACCCGACACCTGCATATATGTTGCATGTAATACAACAATTTGGCTTACTCAGCTGAAAAATGGTGACAAAAAAGGAGAATTTCAACGTCAAGTACACGGGTGCGTGAACTAGTGCTATTTAATAGACACCCCAATACCTGCAACCACTTCATATACTTTGATTTGTTATATTAATAGTAATTTATATTGAAAGAAAGCGATGGCAAGTCTGCATTTCAGGTTCTCGGCTATGAACGCCGGAAAGAGCACATACCTCTTGCAGGTTGCTCATAACTACCGGGAAAACGGCATGGACGTTCTTCTCCTGACGTCTTCGCTTGATGGCCGCGACGGATTTGGCGTAATCGCCTCGAGAATCGGGCTCCGGTGCGAGGCTGTTACGTACAGCCCGGATACCGACTTTGCCGTGATGCTAAAGGATGTGAATGTCGCGTGCGTACTCGTCGACGAGGCGCAATTCCTTACTATCGAACAGGTTCACCAACTCCACCGCTGGGTACATGCCGCTAACACTCCCGTGATGTGCTTTGGACTTCGTTCGGATTTCAGAGGCAATCCGTTCCCTGGCTCCGCCACGCTGCTCGCTCTGGCGGAATCGCTCGAAGAGATAAAGACGGTCTGTAAATGTGGCAAGAAGGCCACAATGAACATCCGCACGGATACAAACGGCGAGCGGGTACGTGAAGGAGACCAGGTTCTCATTGGCGGGAACAGCCTGTATCGACAGGTTTGTGCCAAGTGCTTCTACACTTGAATCAAACGACCCAGCTTGCGCTGGGTTTTTTTTGGGGGATTTGCATTGGTCCAGCCCGGGACGTGGATGGGAATAAACCCCCTGACATTGTTGGGAGAGCCTCGACTCAACTTCAAGACTCCATTGAGGATATGTTGCGGATATTGGGCTGGCGTTTGACCTTGCCACGTAGCGCAAACGACACTTCAAGCTAATTGACGGGCTGAATCCAGCGCGCCGCTTACGGAAAAACGCGTCATCAAGCTTATAGATGCAGGTGCATGGCCTTATCGCGCATTGAATACGCCATACATGGTAAGTCCAAAACCAGGACCCCGAGAGCCAACGCAATGCTCGTCAATCTTTCGAGAATAATTACGTTCTGGTCGGGTTGTTACGGTGAGAGCTGCGAGTCCGTCTGGCGCGATCTCTCGAAGTAGTAGTCATGATGAGCCTTCATCAAGCTTTATCTAGCGGTTTGCAACCGGCTCTCATCAATCCCCGGTTTCAGGCAGGGCGAGTTCGCAGGTAAATTGCCATCGATCGGGCGTATCCATCGAGGCCTGGGAAAAGCGTGGCCGAGTTTATATTCATGCGGTCGAGATCTTTCGCCGCGTCGCCGTGAATCCGGTGAGGGAGGATTATTTTAAGTACAGAATAGTTGTGGAGATTGGCTGCACATGCGTCCCAGCTCAACACATCTTTGCTTTTCAGTATCGTTTCAGGGGAGTCGAACGATGCCTCCAGATTCGCGACGAGAGTCGACATCAGGTCGAGAGGGCAAAGAAAAAATCCTTGCTGCCTGATCAGCCATTCATGCAGAATCTCCGGCTCAAATGGTACTGCCACCTTGACCGGCGATGCTGGCGGACTACTCAGGCCGATAAACGGATTGGCAAAATCTGAATGGGCAATGTTGCGTTCTTCATCGTCGGAGGCTTCGGCAACATTTTGGAGATGAGCGATTCTTCCAGACAGTGCGCTCAATGATATCGCCCACACTGCAGCATCACCGGTGGCACGTTCGACCGCGAAGAAAGCAGCAACGTAAAAGGGGTGGGAGAAGTCCAGCAGGCGCGTTGCACCACCGTAATGCTGCATCACCGCAAGCCAATCGAGCTTGCTACTTGGTGTCGGTATGGTGCTTGCGTACGCCGAAAACCTTCTCTGAAATTCGCGCAGCATCCAATACTCTCGGTTATTCACTCTACACTGCTGTCACTGGCTGTCTCCAACCCCATGTTACATCGTTGCGCCGTCAAACTTGCCAGAGCGGCCTGGATCGGATCCAGGCTGTAGTGTGAGAGAAACATGTTTCCATTCAACATGCTGTCGTTGAACGAAGGTCACGGTATGCAGTTGCATGAAGTGCTGCCTTGTGCACAGTCTTTCCAAACATTTAAGCGCAAAGGTCGTTGAACGAAAGTTTGGGGATAAACTTATCGTCGCTGACCTCTTTTATTTTTAACTGAAGTGTTGACTGAAGAAAATTCATGTATCTCTCAATTAAGTGATTCCGGCCATGCGCATTCCATTCCTGGTCCGTTCGGCTGCGATCGCGCCGCTTGGCGAAGTACGCCCGCATCACATATCGCAGCATGGCCATTCGCGCGTGGACGAATACGCCTGGCTACGCGCAAGGAATTGGAAACAGGTGCTGCGCGACCCGGCGGCGCTGTGCAGTGAAATCAGCGACCACTTGCAACGGGAGAACGCCTACTGTCGCGCGGGCCTGGCTCACCTGGAGCCGTTGCAGCGGGCTCTCATCCGTGAACTGCGTAGCCGCCTGCTCGTCAACAACATGTCCGTGTGGACGCGAGATGGTCCGTTCGAGTATGGCAGGCAGCAGGCACGAGACGCCGACCATCCGCAGCTCGTGCGCCGGCCATTCGGCGGCGGTGTGCACCACGTCATACTCGATCCGGCAATCGAAGCAAAGGGGCTCCCATATTTTCGCCTGGGGTCCAGCGTGCATTCGCCGACGCATCGGGTACTCGCCTGGTTCCTGGACGATGTGGGATCGGAACGCTTTACGCTTCTGTTCCGGGATTTGGAAAGTGACAGCGACCTTGCCGAACGCATCCGCGGTGTCGCCGCTGGCGGTGCCTTCAGCAACGATGGCCGGTTCTTCCTGTACATCGGTCTGGACGACAGCAACCGAAAGAGCCGTCTGTACGCACATCGCGTTGGAGAAGCAGCGACAGACGACATCCTCCTGCTGGAAGTACGAGACCCTCGGTTTTCATTGAATATACGCCTTACCCAATCGAGGACTTGGTTCGTCGCCACGTCGCAGAGCCATGAGGAAACCGAGGTCCATCTTATCCGGGCCGACAACCCGTTGACGCCAGCCATACTCTTGGTGTCTGGACATGCAGGCAGCAAGTTCCACATCGATGAAGGTAACGGCGTCCTTTATGCAATGACGAACGCGAATGGAGCCCGTGATTACAAGATTGCGACCGCCCGGTTCGAAGGCCCGCAGGTATCTGGCTGGTGCGATCTGGTTGCAGCCCGTTCCGGCACGGTTGTTATTGGGCATCGTGTCTTCCAGCGCCATCTGGTCTGGCTTGAACGTCGTTGTGGCCTGTTGCGCGCCATGGTCCGGCGTCATGCGGACGGACATACGCATGCGATATCGCTTGGCGAAGCAGCATGCGCGCTCGATCTTGGCACCAGCCATGAATTCGATACCGATGTGGTGCGGCTGGTCTATTCCTCGATGTGTACACCGCCGACTGTCTTCGACGCTGACATGAATACCGGTGCGCTAACGCGCGTCCACACGCAGCCCGTCGGTGGTGGGTTCGACGAGCACGCTTATGTGACCATGCGCATCGATGCGAAATCGGATCAAGGTGTGCGGGTGCCTGTTTCGATCGTCGCCCGGCGCGACACCCCCCTGGATGGAACCGCACCATGCCTGCTTTACGGATACGGCGCATACGGCGTGAGCCTTCCCGCTCATTTTGATGTCGATCGCCTGAGTCTGCTGGATCGTGGATTCGTCTGGGCGATCGCACACGTGCGCGGCGGTGGTGAACTGGGCGCGGAATGGCACGCCGCGGGCAGGGGGGAGCACAAACCGAACGGCATTCGCGATTTCATCGCGGCGGCGAATATGCTGGTTAGCGAAGGCTATGCTGCACCGGGACGCATCGTGGCGCACGGCGTTAGCGCCGGTGGTGCCCTCGTGGGTGCATCCGTCAATGCCAGTCCCGACACCTTCGCGGCAGTCATTGTCGAGGCTCCATTCGTGGATGTGTTAAACACGATGCTGGATGCGACGCTTCCACTGACACCGCTCGAATGGCCGGAGTGGGGGAATCCCGTGGCCTCGGCACGAGCTTTCGAGCACATCGCCCAATGGTCGCCCTACGAAAATGTGAAGTCGCAGGCTTATCCACCCGTGCTGGCTATTCAAGCCTTGACCGATCCAAGGGTTACCTATTGGGAAGCGGCGAAATGGACGGCGCGGCTTCGTGCACACCAGCTTGCCAATGCGCCGATTTTCCTGAGGACGAACTTCCACGCCGGACACAGCGGCGCTTCGGGCCAGCGCGACCGGATTGCGGAAACTGCCCTGCGCCATGCCTTCGCGCTCCAGGCGGTCGGCCCGGCATTGGTGCCTATGGATCCGTCGGCGCCATGACGGCAACGCGGTGCATGACTCGTCGCTGCCCAGGGTAATCGTTCATTGCCCTGTGCATCGTGCTGCGGTTATCCCACACGACAATATCGCCAACGGCCCAGCGATGGCGATATTGCAGATGTTCCTGTGTTGCATGGGCTATCAGATGAGCCAGCAACTCGGCGGCGTCATCCACTTCGTGACCGTCCGCGAGCAGACGGATGATCGATGCTGGATTCACGTAGAGATAACGCCGCCGGGTCTGCGGATGCACTGGCGCGAGGGGATGGATCGTGGAAACGGCATCATGCGCGATCCCGCCGAATGCCATGCGCGAAGTGTGCTCAGCGGAGAGAACGTCGACTCGTTCGCGCAAATGCGCAGGCAGCCCCTCGTAGGCAAGATATTGATTGCTCCACAGCGTATCGCCGCCACTCATCGGTAGTTCCCTGGCTTGCAGCACTGTGGCCGCCGGAGGAGAACTTAGAAAACTCAGGTCGGTGTGCCATACACCTCCATAGTTGTGTTGATGCTCCGGCTCTTTGCGGATCTCGGTGATGCGGTCATGGCCCACCAGACCCGCGATGATGCCATGTAGCGCAGGGACTCCAAAGCTGCCGGCAAAATCCACCAGCTGCGAGGGAGTTGCCAACACTCCTCGAAACAGCAGGAGCAAGTGTGTGTCGAGCGTTGTCCGCAGGGCGCGCGCTATCGCGGGTGTGGGCCTGATCGCCTGGTCGATACCGTGTACGACAGCACCAAGCGGAGCGGGGAGAGCAGTGATACGCAAGTCGGCCATACGGTCGCCTCAACGTTAGTTCGCAATAATCCCCAACAACAGCATGCGGGGTTGTCGTCACCATTGGCAAGCCCTGCTTGGCAGCGCACGCAACAAATTATCATGCTGGCCATCAGGTCTGGCAGGAAGCAGCCATAGCGCGCCACCGTGATCGCAACGGTTTGGCGGAATACCGTCCGGCAAAATTATGCCGTCAAGCTGTCGAAGGCCCTTTGGCTTTGTCAGCAATGATACGCCTGCGAATTCGGTCAGACTATCTTGTTGACACGGCCGTTCCGCCAGCGTAGGGTGATTTCACAACATTTTTCAAATTGAAAGGACTGACATGTCTCAACTTTTTGACAAGCTTGTAAATGCAGAGGCGGACTTCCACAGTGTGATGAGTGGCCGCCATGTAACCGATCTCGCACTTGAAGCGGCCGCCGGTACGGGCAGCCTCGCCGATGGGCGATCGACACCTGGCGACGGTACCAGCAACCAGGGCGTGAACTGCACCTGTTGCTGTAACTGACAGCCAAGCGCCCCCAACGTTGCCCTGCTTGGATGCAGGGCAACCGTTTTCTCATTCATGAATGACTCGTCCATGCCACCATCGAAGGCTCCCTGCTAAATTGGGAATGTCCCGTTGATACGGGTGCCAACATTGCGGACCCGCCTCGATTCGAACACGCAGCGGACAATTGTAGTGCAATAACTTTCAATTCGATCGACATGGCGCGGGCGTTTCAGCTCAGCAGGGTTCGTCGTTAGCTGCGCATCCGCGTGCCGCGGCAGTGCCGTCTGCTGGCAAGCATGCGTGCTGTGAATTGTGCAACTCACGTATCAGCAACACGGGTTGACCTTTGGCCGGCTCAGCAAGAAGTGTCTCCGTTTGCGCTGCGTCCGCCTCTTTTCGATTGGTTATAGCACCTATCATTGGTCCCTGTTCCATGCCTCCGTCACCTCTCGATATCGAGTCCGTAGCGCTGACCATCGACGAACTTTTTTCTCCTGCCTACGAGGTGCTACCGGAGCATGAGCGAAATGTGCAGCTCGCGCAGCAAAGGTTGGCGCAATGGGTAGCTATCGGTGCGGACGGAAACGAAGCTAGTTTTGCCAAACGACTGGCGCGGGAAAACCGATCGAAGGAATGGGTGCTCGGGCGTCTGGGCGGTGTGCGGCGACGCGCCGGATTCTCCGAGCCGAACTGGGTCGCCAAGACTCGCCGCGTGTTCGATCTTCTAACCCAGGAGGCGGCCCCCCTTACCCAGGACGACGTTGCTTTTGCGCCGCTGCTGGCTCCGCTTGTGGATCAGGCGGCGAATAGGCTCCGGGCAGCCTTGCCGGAGGCAGTTGTTCCATTCCTGACACCGGCTGTTCACGATGACGCGGTCGATCATCTGCGCCGTCGGCTGTCCAATCTCTGCGAGCTACCTTTCTATGAGGTCTTGCTCGTCTGGCGGCGCGGCCTCGTCATCGCTGCGCGTGGCGGGGATGAGGCCGCCAACCGCCAACTGCTTGCGGGCACGCTCGAAGCATTTACAGCCCATATGCGCGGCGGTGGGTATGCCGATTTGTTGCGCGAAAAGCCAATTCTTTTTCGCCTGTTGGCGATGCTGATGGACCAGTGGCACGACAGCTATCTTACTTTCTTCAGGCGATTCGCGGCTGACCGACAGCGCATCGCGCAGCTGTTGGCGCAACCGAGCACAGACGCATGCGTGCGGCGTATCAACTGGGGCATGTCCGATCCCCACAATGGTGGCCATTCAGTGTTTCTCGTCGAGTTTGAGGACGGGCATCGTGTGCTCTACAAGCCCAAGGATCTGCGGCCGGACCGCTTTGTTGAATCGATCGTGACCGCCCTGCAGGATGTTGGCCTGCCCGAAACGCTCGTTCTGCCTGAAGCCCTGCTAAGCGACGGATATGGCTGGACGCGCTTTATCGAAAGTGGTCCTTGCACCGACGAACACGAGGTCGTGTCCTACTATCGGCGCTTCGGGGCTTGGCTCGCGATCTTCCACGTTCTGTCGACCTCTGACATGCATATGGAGAACTTCATCGGGCAGCGAGACCACCCCGTCCCCGTTGACTTCGAGATGGTCTTGCAAGGTCTTCGCCAGATGCCCAAGTCCATCGACGAGGATACGCAGGCACAATGGCTGGCCACGCACTTCATCGAGGATTCTGTTCGAAGTGTCGGCATGCTTCCCTCGTACGTCCAGAGCCAGGATGGCTCGCTGATCAGCATGGG
Source organism: Pseudoduganella sp. jia 12 (assembly GCF_055502675.1). Taxonomy (NCBI): domain Bacteria; kingdom Pseudomonadati; phylum Pseudomonadota; class Betaproteobacteria; order Burkholderiales; family Oxalobacteraceae; genus Pseudoduganella; species Pseudoduganella sp. jia 12. The sequence continues at coordinate 389,931 of NZ_JBUXKP010000002.1, read as the reverse complement.
CGCGCTCGAACCATCCATCTACCCGGTGCAGATCCTCCAGTGGGCCGAAGTGAATACGCCGCGGATGCTGCTGCGCTCGGCGACCGAACACATCAAAATTGCGACCAACCTCCCTGTACTGGACGGTCAGCCGGTTTCGGTCGGGTCGTTCAGGGATGCGTTCTTGAACGGCTTCGGCGCGACGATGCACTTCTTGTCGAGTCGCCGCGATGCAGTCTCGGCGGCTGTAGGTGCCGCCATGCCGCACTCGCTAACGATCCGCAAGGTGGTGCGACCCACGCGCTTTTATTACATGTTGCTGAAGCGGCTCTACGATCACCGCAATATGAAGGATTCGGTAAGCTGGAGTATGGAGGCGGATTTCATCGCCCGCTTCTTCGATTGGGAGAGCGAGAACGACGAGCCTTGGAAACTGGTGAGTAGCGAGCGCCGGCAATTGTACGAGCTCGGTATTCCGTATTTCGCCATGCAGACGGAGTCGAACATTATCAGCGATCGGCACGGGCCTGTGACGCGCCTGCATATCGACCTGGGATTGGAGGTCGCCCGTACGAGGCTCGCCGGGTTGTCGCCGGCGACGATCGACCGCCAAGCCGATATCGTACGCGCCAGCCTGCAAATGGCGCAGCGCGTCCGGCCACGCGCTGACGATCCTGGGGCGCGCGCGGCATCATTCGCGAAGATATTGCGAGACGAAGTTCTGCGACATGCATTTCGCGCACCTCATTCGATTGCGTGGATCGGCCTTCACCGCGTAGATCATGAGGTCGCTGCGCAATTAGGGCCATTGGGTCACGACCTTTATTATGGCTCGACGGGGATTGCCTTGTTTCTGGCATCGCTTGCAAAGAGTGCAGATGCATGTGCCGCAGAGCAGTGCCGCCAGGCGTTGCGCGCGACGATCAATCTGGTGAATTCGCCCAGGCTTGGCCAGCTAGGCCGGGCACTGGGCGTGGGCGGAGCAGTCGGCTTGGGATCGATCGTGTATGCACTGGCCTTCGTTTCCGACATTCTAGCCGACGGGGCAATGTTGGAAGCCGCCAGCACTTGCGCGCGCGGCATCTCGTCCGAGTTGATTTGCACTGACGACAAGTTCGATCTGGTTGCGGGATCGGCAGGGGCCTGTCTGGCTTTGCTGGCCTTGCACCGGCGAACCGGTGCCACGTGGCTGGTGGAGCGTGCCACCCTCTGTGGCGACCATCTCCTCCAGCATAGATCTGCAGTGAATGGGATGTGGATCTCTTCAGCCTTTGTGGAGCCGCTGACAGGCATTGCACATGGTGCTGCCGGCATGGCGCTCGCCTTTTCGCGGCTGTATGCGGCCACTGGCGAGGTCCGCTTTCGCCAGGCGGCCCAGGACTGTGTCGATTTCGAGAACAGACATTTCGATGCAGCCCTGGGCAACTGGACCGATCCGCGCGCGATCCCCCATAAAGACAAGGCGCGCACGCCCAATCAATGGTGCTACGGTGCGCCGGGCATTGGCTTGGCCCGGCTGGCCATGCGCGGTGACGGAGCGGTGATGACGCACTTGCTCGATCAGGACGTGGAACGTGCGCTCACTGCCACTTTGCGGGATCCGGGCGGACGGAGTGCCGGCCTCTGCTGTGGAGATGCAGGGCACATAGAGTTCCTGAGCGTAGCTGCCGCCATACTGGACCGCCCACCTTTGCGGCTTGCCGCTGGAGAACGTTTGTCACGGCTGCGTGCCACCTGGAACCGGCTTGGCGACTTGAACTGGATCGGTGGTACCTCCGCTGTCTACAACCCAGGCCTCTTCCAGGGACTTGCCGGCGTCGGATTCAGTGCGCTGCGAGTTGAAGGGGTTCAGCTCCCGTCGGCGCTCACTTGGGAGTAGACGTGCAGCCGTAGCCAGCATTGAACCAGACAGTTCCTTTTTTGTGGTGTCGGTGCCGTCTGCATGAATCGGCGGATGCAGAACGTGGCAGGCGCCGCGATGATTGCTCTGACTGGCCACGCCGATACGAACGTGCCAGAAAATGACGGCCACTGCTGGCTTCGTTACTTCGCCAAGCCTGGTGACGTAGCGGTAATTCTCAACCTGCTCAGTCGCACCGCAAATTGACTCAAGAAATCTGGCATACGTACCGCCACGGCACGGTGTCGTCGACGATGCCGTCACCGTTGACCAGAACATGGCCAGCCAGCCTGATGCGGATCGTTTCGCGGAAGCGCCGTTCGCTGTCGCGGATCCGCTGCTCGCCCCCACGCGTTCCGAGATGTCATGGAAGAAGACCGACAAGCTCTCCTCGTGTGCGTAGATCCGCTCGCTAACCCAGGCCCCCGCCGGTTCGCAGGAGGCCTCGAAGCTGATACTTCTGCAAAGTGCGATGGCGACGCGCAAGTGTTCCCAGACCGCTGATTTGCTCAAGCCGCCGGGCATGCCTCACACCACCTTGCCAATTGCCGCATTGCGGTCGATAGCGGCTAGTTGACGTCTACCTGCTGACGCTGGCCGATACGATCGAGGAACTGAAGAATATCTGTACCTGCGGCAAGAAGGCGACGATGAACATCCGTGTGGACGAGCATGGCAATCGCATCCGCGAAGGCGCGCAGATGGCCATCGGCGGCAATGAGCGCTACCGGCAGGCATGCGGGCGCTGCTTTTATAGCGGCAGTCACTGAACCGGGCCTGTCGTTCAGCTTTATTAATGTTTTGCAGTGCCGGATTTACAATTCTTTGCAATCCCGTCATTCAATTCGTCATTCGGCGATCAACTTTAATGCGTACTTAAGCGTGGGTACCGAATCATCGCTTTCTCTCCTGTAGAATAAACCGCACGCGGACTTGAATAAGCTGTGCCTGTCCGCAAATCGTCATTTTAGAATCCGGAGTGTGCCGATGAAGAAGCAAACGCTGCTGGCCGCGATATCGCTGGCTTTCCTGTCCGCCCATGGTCACGCTGCTCCCGCCGACAAGGCTGCCGTCGAGCAGATCAAGCCTGCCGCCCAGCAGACCCAGGCCGCCCTGTGGGCGTCCCGCGTACTGTCCCGCTACCACTACAAGGCCACGCCACTCGACGATGCGATGTCGGAGAAGATCTACGACCGCTATTTCAAGTCGCTGGATGCGGAAAAGCTGTTCTTCGTGCAAGCCGACCTGGATAAATATGCCGGGGCCAAGGCCAAGCTCGACGATGCGATCGTCGGCGAAAACCTGCAAATGCCGTTCGACATCTACAATCTTTACCAGCAGCGTTTCAACGACCGCATTGCCCATGCGCGCGAACTGCTGAAGACCAAACCCGATTTCACGCTGGACGAAAGCTATCAGTACGACCGCGAAAAGGCCGAGTGGCCGAAGAGCGAAGCGGACGTGAAAGACCTGTGGCGCAAGCGCGTCAAGAACGACTGGCTGCGCCTGAAACTGGCGGGCAAGGACGACAAGGCCATCCGCGAAACGCTGGACAAGCGCTATGAAAACTACCTGTCGCGCTCGCGCAAGCTCAATGGCGAGGATGTGTTCCAGATCTTCATGAACGCGTATGCGATGTCGATCGAGCCGCACACCAATTACCTGGGCCCGCGTGCGTCGGACAACTTCGACATCCAGATGCGCCTGTCGCTGGAAGGCATCGGCGCCGTGCTGCAAACGCGTGACGAATACACGGTGATCCGCGAAATCGTCACGGGCAGTCCGGCCGGCATGTCGGGCAAGCTGAAGGTGGGCGACAAGATCGTCGGCGTTGCGCAGGGCGACAATGCGCCTGTGACGGACGTGCTGGGCTGGCGCATCGACGATGTGGTGCAGCAGATCCGCGGTCCGAAGGATTCCAAGGTGCGCCTGCAGGTGCTGCCGGGGGATGCCGGCCCCGATGCCAAGCCGGTCATGATCTCGCTGGTCCGCAAGAAGATCAGCATGGAAGAGCAGTCGGCCAAGAAAACGATCATGGAAGTGAAGGATGGCTCGGTGAAGCGCCGCATCGGCGTGATCTCGCTGCCCACGTTCTACCAGGACTTCGAAGCGCGCCGCCGCGGCGACAAGGATTACAAGAGCGCCACGCGCGACGTGGCCCGCCTGTTGGCCGAGCTGAAGAAGGACAAGGTCGACAACGTGCTGATCGACCTGCGCAACAACGGCGGCGGTTCGCTGACCGAAGCGGTCGAGCTGACGGGCCTCTTTATCGACAAGGGGCCGGTGGTGCAGCAGCGCAGTGCCGAAGGCCGCGTCGAAGTGGAAAACGACACGATCGCCGGCCTGGCCTGGGACGGTCCGATCGGCGTGCTGATCAACCGTGGTTCGGCATCGGCTTCCGAGATCTTCGCGGCCGCCGTGCAGGATTACGGCCGCGGCATCGTCATCGGCGAACCGAGCTTCGGCAAGGGCACCGTGCAAACATTGATCAGCCTGGATCGCTTCGCGCAGGACAAGCAGCGCCTGGGCGAGCTGAAGATGACGGTGGCGCAGTTCTTCCGCATCAACGGCGGCACCACGCAATTGCGCGGCGTGACCCCGGACATCAAGCTGCCGCAGCTTTCCGATGCCGAGAATTTCGGCGAGTCGAGCTACGACAACGCGCTGCCGTACACGGTGATCAAGCCGGCCGTCTACATCCCGGCCGGCGAAGTGAAGGACATCGTTCCGCTGCTCACGAAGAAACACGAGGCGCGCGTGGCCAAGGACAAGGATTTCCAGTTCCTGGTCGACGACGTGAACTATGTGAAAAAGCAACGCAAGGACAACCTGATTTCGCTGAACGAGAAGGAGCGCCGCAAGGAGCGCGACGAGCAGGAGGCACGCGCCAAGCTGCGTGAAGCCCGCCTGGCGGCTGCGCCGTCCCCGGACGATCCGATCCTCGTTCCCGATCCGACCGTGAAGAATGCCGTGACGCCGAAACCGGCGGGCGCCAAGCAGGCAAAGCAGGCTGCCGCCGCCGCCGTGAAGGGCGTCAGCCGTACCGACGACGGCCTGCAGGGCGACGAACGCTCGCTGGCCGCCGAACTGGAAGCCGAGAAGGCCGCCAAGAATGCCAAGGACGTGCTGCTGCTCGAAGCGGTGCACATCATGGCGGACGAAGTGAGCCTGCTGAAAACCGATACCCGTCTTGCCTCGCGCGTGCTGCCGTACGCGCCGGACCGCTGATCATTCCCAGCAGGGATGACGTCTGGGGAGCCTTCGGGCTCCCCTTTTTTATGGCGCTCCGTCCACCGCTCAGATCCGTGACTATTTGCAGTTATAGAGCTCAGCAATATCTAGTATCACTACAAGAGTGTTGCGGAATATGGCGCGGCGCAGCATAATTGAACCGTCTCCTCTATTCCCCTCCAAGGAAATAGACTTCAGCCCGCCCACATGGCGGGCTTTTTTTTGCCTGCAACATTGCCCCCAAACAGGGGTCAGACCCCTGTTTCCAGGAAACTTTGCCTCAAAACCAGGGTCTGACCCCTGTTTTGAGGAAATGTTGCGATGATTGCAATCGTGCGCCGTGTGATCGGTTTTTTGCGTGTAGTTGAGTTTCAGCAGCCTGGCTCGCCGGGCGGAAAGGACTCGCATGCAACCCATCAAGCCGGCGGCGCCGATCGGGCCCGCCATCACCGTCAACGGCGTCGAGCACACGATGCGCGTGGATGTGCGCACGACCTTGCTCGACTACCTGCGCGACCACCTGCACCTCACGGGCACCAAGAAAGGCTGCGACCATGGGCAGTGCGGCGCCTGCACGGTGCATGTGAATGGTCGCCGCATCAATGCATGCCTGGCGCTGGCCATGGCGCACGAGGGCGACGAGGTTACCACCATCGAGGGGCTGGGCTCGCCGGAGCGCCTGCATCCCATGCAGGCGGCTTTCGTGCAGCACGACGGCTACCAGTGCGGCTACTGCACGGCCGGCCAGATCATGTCGGCCGTGGCGTTGCTGGACGAACCCTGCGGCCAGGACGATAGCGCCGTGCGCGAATGCATGAGCGGCAACCTGTGCCGCTGCGGCGCGTACACGAACATCGTCGCGGCGATCCAGCAGGTGCGCGGGGAGGCCGGCAAATGAGGCCCTTTGAACTGCGCCGCGCGGCCAGCGTGGAGGATGCCGTGCTGCTGGGTGCCGCGTCGCCGACCGCACAGCAGGGCGCCACCGTGCGCTACCTGGCGGGTGGCACGACGCTGCTCGACCTGATGAAGCTCGATGTCGAGCGGCCCGCCCATGTGGTACGCATCGTCCACCTCGGGCTGGACCGCATCGACGGCACGCCCGACGACGGCCTGTCGATCGGCGCCACCGTGCGCAACAGCGACCTCGCGCATGACGAGCGAGTCAGGCGCGGCTATGCGGTGTTGTCGCAGGCGCTGCTGTCGGGAGCGTCCGGCCAGTTGCGCAATATGGCGACGACCGCCGGCAACCTGCTGCAGCGCACCCGCTGCGTGTATTTCCGCGATCCGAACATGGTCTGCAACAAGCGCGCGCCCGGCAGCGGCTGCGATGCGATGGACGGCTACCACCGCAACCTCGCACTGCTCGGCACCAGCGAGCACTGCATCGCCACCAACCCGTCGGACATGAACGTGGCACTCATCGTGCTCGATGCGCGCGTCCACGTCACGGGCCTGCATGGCAAGCGGGAGATCCCGATCGCCAATTTCCACCTGCTGCCGCGCGACACGCCGCACATCGAAACGGCGCTGGTGGCCGGCGACCTGGTCACGCACGTGACGCTGCCGCCGCTGCCCGAAGGCACGCGCTCCGGCTACCTGAAGCTGCGCGACCGCGCCTCGTACGAGTTCGCGCTGGCGTCGTGCGCCGTCGTGCTGCGCGTGGCCGAGGGCAAGGTGGAGCAGATCAGGATCGGGCTGGGCGGCGTGGCCACGCGGCCCTGGCGCGCGGTGGCGGCCGAGCACCTGCTGACGGGCCAGCCGCTGACGCTGGCCAATGTCGAGGCGGCAGCCGCCGCCGCGCTGGCCGGCGCGCAGCCGCGGCCCGGCAACGCCTTCAAGGTGGAGCTGGCGCGGCGCTGCATCGTGCAGGCGATCAGGAACGTGGCCGGGGAGGACCTGCAATGAGCAAGGAGATCATCGACGCGGCGCCGCCGCAGGAAATCCTGGGCGCGGCGTTACCGCGCGTGGAAGGCCCGCAGAAAGTGGCCGGCCACGCACGCTACACGGCCGACCACCATTTCCCCGGCATGCTGGTGGCGGTGCCCGTCTACGCGACCATCGCCGTGGGCGCCGTAAAGCACATCGAATGCGGCGCGGCGCGGGGGATGCCCGGCGTGCGCGCGATCCACACGCACGAAACCATCGGCCACATCGCGCGCCTGCCGGAAAAGAGCCGGCTGCAGATGGACGAGAAGGTGCCGCCCCTGCAGGACGACGAAGTGCGCTACTACGGCCAGTTCGTGGCGCTGGTGCTGGCCGACACCTTCGAGCAGGCGCGCGACGGCGCCCGCGCGGTCGTCGTCGAGTATGCGGCGGCCACGCCGGACGTGCGCATGGCATTGAGCCCGGACGACGAGCCGGAAGTGGTCACCGAACGGGGCGACCCGGAGCATGCGTATGCGGCAGCGGCCGTCCAGGTCGACGAAACCTACTGCACGCCGGTCGAGACCCACAATCCGATGGAACTGCACGCTACCGTGGCCCGCTGGGAAGGGGACCGCCTCACGGTGTACGAGACCACGCAAGCGGTCGTCAACCACCGCGGCGTGCTGGCCGCGATGCTGCAAGTGCCGGAGGAACACGTGCGCGTCGTGACCACCTACCTGGGCGGCGGTTTCGGCGGCAAGCTGTGGCCATGGACGCATTCGCTGCTGGCCGCCCAGGCGGCGCGGCTGGCCGGCCAGCCGGTCAAGCTGGTGGTGACGCGGCAGATGATGTTCCGCAATGTCGGGCACCGGACCAATACGCAGCAGCACATGCGGCTGGCCGCGAGCGCGGATGGCCGGCTGGTCTCGCTGCGGCAGGATTTCCTGTACCACGACTCGCGCGCCGGCGTTTCCGAGGAGTCGTGCGGCGAGGCGACCGGCTATATCTACGGCACGCCGAACCTGCGCGTGACGGGGGCCGCCTGCCGGCGCGACCTCGGCGTCAACACGGCCATGCGCGGCCCCGGCGTGGTGCCGGGCATGTACGCGGTGGAGTCGGCGATGAACGAACTCGCCGAGCGCCTGGGCATGGACCCGGTGGCGCTGCGGCTGCTGAACGACACGGCGCGCGACGAATCGAAGGATGTGCCGTTCTCGTCGCGCCATCTGCGGGAATGCCTGGAACGCGGGGCGGAGCGGTTCGGCTGGTCGCGCCGCGATCCGCGCACCGGCGCGATGCGCGAGGGCGACACGATCCTCGGCTGGGGCATGGCCAGCGCCACATGGCCCGGCATGCGCACGAAGGCGCAGGTGGCCGTGAGCCTGCACGACGACGGCACGGTGCGCGTGCGCTCGGCCACGCAGGATATCGGCACCGGCACGTACACGGTGCTGGCGCAGATGGCCGCGCACGAAACGGGTGTCGACGTGGCGCGGGTCCGGGTGGAGATCGGCGATACCGATTTGCCGCCCGGGCCCACGTCCGGCGGTTCGATGGCGACGGCGTCGCTCGTGCCGGCCGTGATCATGGCGGCGCAGCACGCGGTGCGCCAGTTGCTGGACGTTGCCGGCCGCGTGCACGAGGGCGGCGAACTGGCGTTCGAAGACGGGCGGGTCATGCCCGGCGGATTCGCGTTCGGCGACGTGCTGCGGCGCGCGGGCGTGGAGCATGTCGAGGGGCAGGGCATTTCAAAAGGCAGCTCGTCCGACCCGGGGGCGAAGGAGGTGTCGATCCGCTCGTTCGGCGCGCATTTCGTCGAGGTCGCGTGGCAGCCGGCGATCGCCCGTCTCGCCGTGCGGCGCGTGGTCTCCGTGATCGACGGCGGCCGCATCGTCAACGCCCGCACGGCGCGCAACCAGATCGAGGGCGCCGTGCACATGGGCGTGGGCATGGCGCTGTTCGAGGAAACGCACTACGACCACCGCTACGGCGCACCGGTCAATGCCAACCTGGCGGACTACCTGGTGGTCACGCACGCGGATGCGCCGGCCGTCGACGTGACGTTCCTCGACTATCCGGACAAGGCGCTGAACGCCTATGGCGCTCGCGGCGTGGGCGAGATCGGGCTGGTCGGCGTCGCGCCGGCCATCACCGCCGCGGTGTACCACGCGACCGGCAGGCGGGTCCGGTCGCTGCCGGTGAAGATCGAGGACTTGCTGGGGTGACTGCGCGGAAAACCGGTGACAGACACCAATTGATTTGAACAGTCGTTGCAGAATAATCGGTGACAGACACCGGTTTTCTTGCAACGGGTGTTTTAGAAAAACCGGTGTCTGTCACCGGTTTTGATCGGAAGAAAGCCAGCAAGATCCGGCGGCACACCGGTGTCGGACACCCAGGAGCCGGTGTCCGACACCGGACCGCTACTACTTCGCCGGTGCGGGTTCCTGCGGCGCGCGTTCCTCCGCGGCGCCGTCCGTATAGGTCGGCACCTCGCGGTGCGCATTCGGCGCGGGCTTGCCCGGCAGCGGCGCGAGGGCGCGGGCCTTGTCGACGTCGATGCCGGCCGCCTCGGCGACGCGGCGGCCGTAGTCCTCGTCGCAGTGCCAGAAGTGCCACACCATGCGCAGCGCGATCTGTTCCGGGCACTGGCGCAGGTCGTCGCCCAGGTTCTTCACCAGTTCGTCGCGCTCCCAGTCCTCGAAGGTGCGCCAGCGGTCGCCGGCCTGGCGGTAGTCGTCCAGCGTGCGCGACGTCTGGTAGCGGCCCAGGTGGCCCTCCACCCACTGGCGGTACTCCTTCGCCGGCTTCGGCGCTTCCTGCAGGCCGCCCAGGCTGCTCGGTTCGTAATTGATGTGCTTGTTGGCGCCGGCATCGTCGACGTAGTACGCCATCTGCCCGTCGCGCTGGTTGGTGCGGGCACGCGCGCCGTCCTGCGGGGCGTTGATCGGCAGTTGCAGGTAGTTCGCGCCCACCCGGTAGCGCTGCGTGTCGGAGTAGGACAGGGTACGGCCCTGCAGCATCTTGTCGTCCGAAAAATCGATGCCATCGACCAGCACGCCGGTGCCGAAGGCCGACTGTTCGGTGTCGGCAAACACGTTGTCGGGGTTACGGTCCAGCACCATGCGGCCCACGGGGAGCAGCGGGAACTGGTCTTCCGGCCAGCGCTTGGTGTCGTCCAGCGGGTCGAAGTCGAGTTCCGGGTGGTCGTCATCGCTCAGGATCTGCACGCAGAATTCCCATTCCGGAAAGTCGCCGCGCTCGATCGCCTCGTACAGGTCCTTCGTGGCATGGCCCGTGTCGTGCGCCTGGATCTCGGCCGCCTGCGCACCCGTCAGGTTGCGCACGCCCTGTTTCGGCACCCAGTGGAATTTCACCAGGTGCGCAGTGCCTTCATCGTTGACGAGCTTGTAGGTGTTGACGCCCGAACCTTCCATCTCGCGATAGTTGGCCGGAATGCCCCACGGGCTTTTCACCCACGTCACCATGTGCAGGGCTTCCGGCGAATTGCTGACGAAGTCATAGAAGCGCCACGGTTCCTGCCGGTTGGTGACCGGATCGGGCTTGAACGCGTGGATCATGTCCGGAAACTTGATGGCGTCGCGGATGAAGAAGATCTTCAGGTTGTTGCCCACCAGGTCCCAGTTGCCTTCGACGGTTTTCAGCTTGACGGCGAACCCGCGCGGGTCGCGTGCCGTTTCCGGCGAATCCTTGCCGCCGATGACCGTGGAGAAGCGCACGAACACGGGCGTACGCACGCCCGTCTCGTTCAGCACGCGGGCGCGGGTGTACTTGCTGGCCGGCTCGTTGCCGATCTTGCCATAGGCTTCGAAGTACCCATGTGCGCCGGTGCCGCGCGCATGCACCACGCGCTCGGGAATGCGCTCCCGGTCGAAGTGCGTGATCTTTTCGATGAACTGGTAATTCTCCAGCGTGGCGGGGCCGCGTTCGCCGACCGAGCGCAGCGCCTGGTTGTCGCGCACGGGGTGGCCCTGGCGGGTCGTGAGCACGGGGCGCTCGCTGCCGGTTTCCTCTGAAGTAGGCTTGTTGCTCATGGCGTTCCTTTCAGTGTGAATGATTCCTTTGGGGCGGACACATTTTAGTTGGCGTTCCCCGGCATCGGCGCGCGGCATGGCCCGACGTCCCCGACCAGCACCGGGCGTTCTCAGGCACATCGAGCATTTCACCCCTGTTCGGGGGCGACCGGGCCCACCGCTGTGGTGCGTCCGCGGGCGTTCCTGCTAAGCTTGCGCTTCCTGCAATGACGAGCATCTCCGTGAATCGAAAACTCATCGTCGGCGCGCTGTCCGGCGCCATCCTGCTGGCCGGTGCCGGCGCGCTGTATTACGCGGTCGCGCCCGTGCCGGGCGACCGGCCGGCCGCGGCCCTGGCCGTGCTGGCACCGGCCCAGGCCCGCACCGCACGTTTCTGGACCGCGCGTGTCAGCACGCTGGGCGGCAGCGGGGCAGCCGGCTTCGCCGACGGTGCCGCGGCGCAAAGCGCGTTCGGCGATCCGTTCGGCGTGGCCGTCGGCCCGCGCGGCACGGTCTATGTCGGCGATGGCGGCGACAGCAACCGCATCCGCACGATCGCGCCGGACGGCACGGTGGCCACGCTGGCCGGTGGCCGGGAAGGCTACGCGGACGGCAGGGCAGGCGCGGCGATGTTCCACACGCCGTCGGCACTGGCCCTCGACCATGCGGGCAACCTGTACGTGGCCGACACCGGCAACCATGCGGTGCGCAAGATCGCGCCGGACGGCACCGTGACCACGCTGGCCGGCGATGGCCGGCCCGGCTTTGCGGATGGCCGAGGCAGTGCCGCGCGCTTCAACGGCCCGGTGGGCATCGCGGTGGACGATGCCGGCAACGTGTTCGTGGCCGACACCTACAACGACCGGCTCCGCCGCATCGCGCCCGATGGCACCGTGACCACGGTGGCAGGTGGCGGCCTGCCGGGCAATGTCGATGGCCCGGCCCTCTCTGCACGGTTCGATACGCCGAGCGGGGTCGCGGTGGCCACGGACGGCACGCTGTTCGTGGCCGACACGGGCAACCATGCCGTGCGACGCATCGATGCGGCCGGCAATGTGTCGACCGTGGCGGTGCCGGCGCCGGGCGAACGGCGCTCGCCGCTGCGCCGGCCGGTCGGCATCGCCGTCACGCGCGACGGCTTCCTGTATGTGAGCTCGGGCACCGGCCGCGTGCTGCAGGTGACGCCCGAGGGCGAATACCGGCCGCTGGCCGACTTCGACCGGCCGGCCGAACCGGGCTACGGCAGCGACGGCACCGTGAACCTGTCCGGGCCGCGCGGCGTTGCCGTGGCGCGCGACGGCAATGTGATCGTCGCCGAGGGGCTCGGCTTCACGGTGGTGCGCCTGGCCCCGGCCGTGGAAGGCCAGCCGGCGCCGGTGCGCCGTGTCCGGGCGCAAACGCCGCGCCGCGACCAGCCGATGCCATGGCCCGTGCTGCCGCAGGATGCGCCGCATGAAGTGGTGGGCGTGATGGGCGAAGTGCGCGGCAATTACGAAGGCGACAGCCGCGATCACTTCCACATGGGCCTCGACGTGCGGGCCGACGTGGGCGCGTCCGTGGTGGCAATCCTGCCCGCCAAGATCGCCGACCCTTACCCGAACTGGGGCTACGCCACGCTGAGCGAAGGCATGAGCGTGGGCACGCTGTCGTACATCCACATGAAGGTGGGCCGCGACCGCCGCGACAAGCCGCTGGACGACCGCTTCCAGTTGCTGGCCGGCGGCAATGGCAAGCCCGAACGCGTGCGCGTGCGGCGCGGCGCGCGCTTCGCCGTGGGCGACCAGCTCGGCACCATCAACGCCATGGCGCACGTGCACCTCGATTACTTCCCGACCGGCGGCGTGGAAAATCCGTTGACGCTGCCGTTCGTCGGCCTGCGCGACACGGTGCCGCCGCGCATTCAGGGCATCGTGCTGCTGGCCGATGGCGGCAGGCAGCTCGGGGCGCCACCACCACCGCGCGGCGGGAAAGGCAGGAAGGCCAAGGCCCCGCCTCCACCGAAGCGCGTGCCGGTGCCGCGCGCCGTGGGCGAGGTCGACATCGTCGTCGATGCGTGGGACCAGATGGACGGCAACCTGGCGCGCAGGCGCCTCGGGCTGTACAAGCTCGGTTACCAGTTGCTGGACGACGCCGGCATGCCGGTGGCGGGCTACGAACAGCCGAAGATCACGCAGGTGTACGACCGGCTGCCGCGCAACCAGGATGCGGTGAAGCTCGTCTACTCGGCCAGCAGCGGGATCACGGTCTACGGCAGCAAGGCCACGCAATTCGCCTATGCGCTGAACAACACGCTGGCCGACGGACAGGTCAGCCCCGGCACATGGGACGTTTCCGGCCTCGCGCCGGGCAACTACACGTTGCGCATCTACGCTGCCGATTATGCGGGCAACGTGGCGACCGAAGGCCGCGACCTGCCGATCACGGTCGAATAAATAGAAGCCAGGGAAATTTGAGGCGGTGCGGCGTTCCGGCGGACCCTGTTTTCAGAGAAATATTTCCTGAAAAATGGGGTACGTCCCCATTTTTACGGCAATGTTTCCAGCGGCGAATTCGGTGGTACCAGCAGCCGCAACCTGCCGTCCAGCGCCTCGAAATGCAGGGGCATGGAAAGCGTGAGCACTTCGCCGTCGACGGCCGCCTTGATGCGCCTGCGGCCGTAGAACGGCGTGCGCACGGTCATGCGGCTAAAGCCGAAGGTGACCACGTCGCCCGTGTTGCCCAGCCGGCCCAGCACGCCGTTGAGCAGGATGCCCAGCATGCCGAGCTTGCCCGCGGGCTTGGGCGCCACCGCGGCCAGTTCGCCATCGGCCACGTCCGGCGCCTGCTCCGTCAGGCCCACCTGTTCCATCTGCAGGCGGTTGTTCCCCACGAACAGCGTGTGCGTGCGCAGCTGCAGCGTGCGGTCTTCCGCCTCCAGCGTGAGGCGCAGGCGCCGGTGCGGCTGGAAGATCGTCTTCAGTGCGGAAAAAAAGGCCACCACGCGGCTGCGGCCATATTGCTTCTTGTCCGATTCGCGCTCTTCCAGCAGTTTCGGATAAAGGCCGATGCTGGCATTGACGAGGAAGATGCGGCCGTTGACGGAGCCGATCTGCACGTGCCGCACCTGCGCCGCCAGCAATCCGCGCACGGCTTCGGACAGGTCCTCGGAAATGCCGTGCGTGCGGCCGAAATAATTGAACGTGCCCTGCGGCAGGGCGGCAAACGGGCAGCCGTGCTTGACGGCCTGGCAGGCGACGGCATTGATCGTGCCGTCGCCGCCCGCCGCCACGAGGATGCCCCCGTTGGCGCAAGCCTTGCCGGCATGCGCGATGGCGGCATCGTCGAGCTCGCCGCCATCTTCCACCAGATGCAGGTGGAAGCGGCGGCCCGCCGCCGTCAGCACTTCCTCGATGGCGGCGCGGCGCTCTTCCTTTTCGGAGGCGCCGGAACCGGCATTGAGCACGATGTACAGCGGGGCGTCGGGAGAGATCGTGGTTTCGGTCATGGTGACCAACTGTATCATCGAGAAGGCCGCCACGCGCGCACGAACGGCTGAGCGTGGCGGCCCCGCATCAGGCAGGGGGCCTGGCGCGCTTACTCGGCAACCTGCACCGGCGTTTGCGCCGGCGGCGTGGCGCCTTCGCCGATGTAGAAGCTGGTGTGCGGCGGCTGGTTGTAACCGGCATTCTGGCCTGCCACCTGCACGCGGTACTGGGCGTCGTGCATCAACGTCGGGATGCGGTGCGCCGTCGGGATCGTGGTCGAGAACACCAGCAGCTCGGTGTTGTCCGCCGTGCGCAGCACGACTTCCTCGCGCCAGTCGCCCACGATGTCGGCCGACAGCACCGGCGTGGCCTTGGTGCCGTTGTTCGACGCCGCGTTCCAGGTCGCGCCGTTCAGCAGGGGCTCGAAGGCGAAGGCGGAAGGGTTCCACTTGGCGATCGTCACATTGTCCAGCGATTCGCGCAGCAGGTCGCCGTCCCACCAGCTGGCGAAGTTCATGCTGCCGGGGCGGTTGGTCGAGATCTGCTGGCCGCTCACGTTGAACAGGCCGCCGCGCGAGGCCCAGCACTCGGCGCCCGGATAGGCGGGATCGATGTCGTAGCACACGCCGCGGCCCACGTCGACGGTGGCCGGCGCGCCCCACAGCAGCGCGCCCGTCGCGGCGTCATGGAAGCTGGCGCCATTGCCCTTGTAGCACGACGGGGTTTCATGGACCATATAGATCTGCTGGCCCGGGCGTGCCGGGTCGAGCTTGCCGACGTGCAGTGCGTCGCCGTGGCACAGGCCCGTGCTGTACATCAGGTGGCCGTCGCTGCCGATCGTGGCGGCGCCGTAGATGATGTCGTCCTTGCCGTCCTCGTTCACGTCGGCGACGGAGAACGAGTGCGCGCCCTGGCCGCGCGCTTCGGCGCCTTCGTTGTTGGTATCGAACACCCAGCGGCTCGTCAGCTGGCCGTCGCGGTAATCCCATGCGGCGATGACGGCGCGCGTGTAGTAGCCGCGCGAGAAGATCGCGCTGGGGCGCTTGCCATCGAGGTAGGCCACGCCACCCAGGAAGCGGTCGACGCGGTTGCCGTAGTTGTCGCCCCACGAACTCACCGTGCCGCGGGCCGGCAGGTAATCCGTGGTGGCCAGCGCCTTGCCGGTGCGGCCGTCGAACACGGTGAGGAATTCCGGGCCGGTCAGTACGTAGCCGGCGCTGTTGCGGTAGTCGGCGCTGGCGTCGCCGATCACGGTGCCGCGGCCGTCGATGGTGCCGTCGGCCGTCTTCAGCATCACTTCGGCCTTGCCATTGCCGTCCAGGTCGTAGGCGACCAGTGTCGTGTAGTGCGCACCCGCGCGGATATTGCGACCCAGGTCGATGCGCCACAATTTCTTGCCGTCGAGGCGGTAGGCATCGATGTAGGTGTTGCCCGTGTAGCCGCTCTGCGAATTGTCCTTGGCGTTGGTCGGCTGCCACTTCACCACGAGCTCGTACTTGCCGTCGCCGTCGAGGTCGGCCGGCGTGCCATCGTTCATTTCATAGCTGTACACCTGGCCGGTGGGCGTCACGCCGTCGGCGGGCTTGTCCAGCGGGATGCGCAGCGGCGATTCGGCCCAGGTGGACAGCGCGTATTCTTCCTGGCCCTTCTTTTCCTTGCCCTTCACGACCGGGCGGATCAGGTAGCGTGCGCCTGCAGTGCCTGCCGTGTCGGTGAAATTGCTGACGTCCAGCGGTTCCGCGTTCAGCTTGACGTCGTCGCGATAGAGGTTGAACCGGGTGTCGGGGTCGTCGGTGCCGAGCACGCGCCAGCTGACGAAGACATTCGCGCCGGCCGCGATGGCGACGGCGCCGCGGTCGAGTTTCTCGAGCTTCCTGCCCTGGTCGGCGAATGCCGACTGCATCAGTGTCAGCGTCAGCAATGCGAGCGGTACAAAGGTACGTTTCATTGATTCCCCATTTTGTGGTCTACAACAGACGATGGACGCGCTGGCCGGACGGGTGCCCGATCCGCACCGCGCGGGTGCTTTTGCTATGCCGGCGCGACTGCCCGCGCCGAGGCCGTAATGGAACCGGGGCCGGCCTTCACGCCGCATGCGCCTGGTGGACGCATGTTTGCCGGTGGCACGCGGCACGGTGCGCCGTGGTGCCGCCTTTGCAACTTGGGTGGGAATCGAGTATCGGGAGGGGGCGGATGAGTGTCAATCAGGTGGATTGAAGCACTCACGAAGTTGAGCGAGCAAATGGCGCAGCTGAATGGGCTCGTTCATCGCTGCAGTCGGCAAGTTGAAGGAAGTGAACGCAGCGCCGTTTGATGCGTGGCCCTGCGCAGCCGGTCAATTTTTCATCCCGCCATACCGGGCATGAAACGATAACCTGGCGACGCGCCGTACCCAGTATGCGAGGAGGCGGGGATCCTGGGGGAACGACGGCTCGTCGATAATGTCGGCGATTGGGAGCCTGGGCGGTATGCCTGTGGTGCTGGCGCCCTGGGATGTCGGCCATCATCCGCGGCAGTTTGCGGCGCAGCCCAGGCCCGTTTTTACGTACCTCAGAAGAACACGGCCGTGCGCGTGACGATCGTGCCGTTGTTCGTGTAGGGCCCCGTTGCCCGCACGGCACCCGTGTCGGGCTTGCCGTCGTCGAGCTTGGCGTCGAGCTGTTCGGCGAAGCTGTCGGGCAAGTTGTCGAAGCGGATGCCGTTGCCGCCGCGGCCGGCCACCACGTCGTTGTACACATAGACGGCGCCGCCGTGCGCGCTCGTCATGAAATCGGTGGTGCCATTGAACGAACCGGTGATGAAACCGCCGAGCGCCAGGTGCTGCGGGGCGAGCTGGTATTCGGCGATCTGGCCGTCGCCATTGCCGTTGCCGCTGGTGCCCGGTACATGCGCGGTGGCCTGCGCATCGTCGCCGGGCAGCGCGCGGAACTTGTCCTGGTAGGCATTGACGGCCGCCTGCAGCGATGTCGACTGCTGGATCACGTTCTTTACCTTGGCATTGTCGATGAGGCTCTGGCCTTTGAGCACGCCACCCAGCAGCAGGCCGATGATGACGAGCACGATCGCGATCTCGACCAGCGTGAAGCCGTGCGCGCGGCGCTGGCGCCGCAGTGTGGAAATGGGTTGCAAGATTGATACTCCTTGATGCTTGGCACTGTCAGCATCTTACAGCGCCGGTGCCGTTAACGCATCTGCCCGCTGCTGCGGTGCGCCTCGCCTTGCGCTTTCTCGAGTTCCCGCAGCCGGCTCTCGAGAAAGCGCACTTCGGCGGGATCGGTGATCGTGCCGCCGGCCAGCAGGGCGCCGGCAACGGCACGTGCACTGTCGAGCTCATTCATGTCCTGCAGGATGAACAGTTCGAGCTGGCGCGCCCAGGCCGGCGCCGCCGGCGCGCGCTGCCGGATCGCCTGCGCATAACGCCGCGCCAGTACCATGTCATGCAGCCGGTGGCGGGCAACCAGGGTGGCCTGCGCCATCTCCGGCCAGCGGCGCGCCGGATCGGCGGCGAAGGCCCGCTCGACGAAGCCGAGCATGGTGCGCACGCGGCCGGGATCGGCCACGGCGGCATACACCTGCGCCGCCACGAGCGGCTGGCGGCTGTGCGGGTCGAGCGCCAGCGCCGCCTCGAGCCAGCCCGCCACGCGATCGTAGTCGAGTTCGCGCAAGGGCATGCCGGCATCGAACGCATGCAGGTACAGCAGCACGAGCCGGGCCGCTGCCGGGCCGTCGCCCAGGCTGGCCAGGCGCAGCGCCGCGGCGGGCGGGGCGGGCGGCAACGCGGTCGTCGACGCCACCGGCGGCGGCGCAACGGCATGCAGCGCACACTGCGCGGCGAGCGCCGCGAGCAACAGGGCAACGATGCCGGCGTGGGCACGGCGGGCCATCAGAATTCCTTGCGGTACAGGTCGAACAGCGCGCAGGCGCCCAACAACACGATGTAAATGGCGCTCTGCCCGGCCACGAAGCCGGCATCGGCCATGGTGCCGCTGCCGTACAGCAGCCATTCGCTGCGGGCGAACGCGTCGAGCCGTGGCAGCACGAACGCGAGCGCTTCGGTGCCGGCCGCGATGGCGCGCTGGCCCGCGTCGCCGGGCGTGCCGTGGCCGGCCACCTGCAAGGCAGTCACGCTGCGCGCCAGCAGGTAGAAGCCGGCCGTGGCGCACAGCGACGGCAGCGCGTGCTGCAGCGAGAGCGTGCAGAACACGGCGAAGGCGGCCACGATCCACAACTCGCAGAGCAGCGAGGCGGCCCACAGTGCCGCCTGCGCGGGCGGGCTCGCGCTGGCGACCAGGAGGCCGGCCACGGCGGCCGGCAGCAGCGCCAGCAGGCCGCAGCCGGCGAGCCGGCCGAGCAGCCATGTCGCGCGTGGGTACGGCAGCGCGATCATCAGCTCCACCTGCTTGTCGCCGTATTCGCGCACGATGGCGGTCACCGCGAAGATCGCCACCATGCCGGCGCCGGCGAGGCGCAGCAGTGCGGCGAGCAACGCCGTGTTCGTGGCGCGGCTCCCTGCCGGCAGCACCGCCTGGAGGAAGCCGGCCAGGCCGACGGCACCGAGCGCCAGCGCGGCCAGCAGCCAGAGCAGCCGGCTGCGCAGCGCTTCCTTCAATGTGCCGGTGGCGATCGCCAGGATGGCTGCGCCCATATCAGCTCCGCTCAACCGTCATGGCAGGCGGCCGGCGGCGACCATCCGGTTGAACAAAATGTTCGGCGACAGCCACACCACGAGATCGTCGTAAGCGCCGCCCGGCCCTGCCGGGTTGTCGCTGGCGCCGCGCGCGATATAGGCCGTACCGGCCGGGTTCAGGTTGGCTTTCTCATCGACATTGCCGGTCCCGGCATCGAGCGCGCGCACGCCCAGGTCCGAGAAGCCGCCATGGCCATTCTTGCCGGTCGAGACGATCACGGCGGGAATATCGTTCAGCGCCGTGGCCGCCACCAGGTTGCCCGCCGCATCGCGCGTGGCCACCGTGATGTCGCGCGGCGTCGCCAGCCGGAACCGCAATGCGCTGTCGGCGAAGCCGGGACTCACGCTGTACAGGTACACGCGGTGCCAGCTGTCGAGCTTGGGCATGCCCAGTGTGGCCCATGGCAGGAAGCCGGCGCGGCGCTCATTCCTGCAGCGCCCGCCGTCACGGTCTTCCAGGCCGTCCGCCGCGGAGATGGCGGGGCAGGGCAGGTGGCCGTTGCGTACCGCGAAGCCGACGAGCGCGTCGCGCGCCTCTTCCATCGCGCGCTGGGTATCGGCCACGCGGCGCTGGTCCAGCTGGGTGGACAGCGGCGTGATCAGCCCGCCGATCAGCAGGCCGACGACGACGAGCACGATCGAGATCTCGACCAGGGTGAATCCTCGGGTATTGAAAGTGGTTTTCGGGGCGGTTTTCATTGGCGGTGTTGTCGGGGTCAGGGCAGCGTGCGCGCCGCGGCCATCCTGTCGTACAGCGTCTGAAGGGGAATCGCTACGAGCAGGTCGTCGAACGGGCCGCCCGCCACCGCCGGATCAGCGGAAGCGGCCCGCTGGACGAAGCCGGTGGTGGCGCGGTCGTTGGCGATTTCGTCGAGGTTGTTCGGTGCGCCATTGGCCTGGGACAGCCCGGCAATGCTGGTGCCGAGGTTGTTGCGGCCATGCGAGTACACCACGGCCGGCGCGCATTGCGCGTAGATCAGGCATTCCTCCTGGCCAAGCTCGTAGCGCAGGGCGCCGTTGCCGTCGCGCGTTTGCACCCGCTTCGTCGCGACGGCCGACAGGCGGCGGATCGGGGCGATGGTGTATTCCGGCGTGACGCTGTAGCGCAGCCGCTTGCCCCAGCTGTCGGCGCCGTCGACGCCCAGCGCGACCCAGGGCAGGAAACCACTGCAATCGGCCTCGCTGTCGCAGGATTCGCCGCGCTCGCGCCCGTCGACGGCGGATACCGCCGGCCGCGGCAGGCGCCCATGCGTGCTGGCGAAGCCGACCAGCGCATCGCTGGCCTGGGCAAGCACGGCCAGCGTGCGCCGTTCCCGCACGCGTTCCACGTCGCTGCGACCGAACGCGGAGATGAGCAGTGCGGCAAAGCCCACGCTGCTCACGGCCAGCAGCATCAGCAGGGCGGCGCCTTGCTGGCGGCGGGGGTGGCGCAATGGGCGCAATGGGCGCAATGGGCGCAAATCAGCGCGGATTCCGGACGGCGCCATTGTTCGGGTCGTAGCTCTGGCCGGGCTTGACGAGCACCGTTCCGGCCGGCGTGTCGATGGAGACCGGGTTGCCGGGGCGATAGCGGCGCAGCGTGGTCTGATGCGGTTCATCGTCGATCCATATGGTGGCGCGGCCGTCGCTGCGGCGTACCACGCCGGTCAGGCGCACGGGTGCGGGCGGGGCGATTGGCGGGGCCAGTGCCGCAGGATCGGTCAGCGGCGGCGCGCTGGTTTCCGTGGACACGGCCGGGGTGGTGTCGCGGTTGCGTTCCCGGCTCATCCGCTCTTCCGGCGTCGTGAACAGGCGCCCGAGGGCCGGTTCCCTGTACTGGGCGGCGGCGTGCGGCAGGGCGGCCGCGGCGACGACGGCCAGCAGCACGGCAAGGGGGCGCGGAATTCCGGGGCGTGACATCATCGGGCCGCTCCGCCGGCCCGCGGGCCCGGGGTCAGCGTCAGCCAGTTCAGCGTGCAGTCGGACGACAGGGTAGCCGGCCTGGCGCCGGCCTCCGCGCTGGCCGTGCGCCGCAGCGTGCACTGCTCCACGGTGAACACGCCATGCTGGCGCAGGTCGCCCAGGAAGTGGAACAGGTCCAGCTCGTGCAGCATGTCCATGTGCAGGGTCATCCGGCTGCCGCGCAACTGGTAGTCGCCGGTAGCCAGCTTGCCTTCGAGCTTGTAGGGCTGCTGCGGATCGATCTCGTAGGTCAGCGGCAAGAGCCGGCGGTTCTCGTTGATCCTGCGGATCGCGTCGACCCAGTCGAGGCGGTTTTCCATTCCCACGAAGTGGCGGCGGCGCAGGTCGACGAACAGCGGCTGGTAGGCGCGGATCTCCTGTTTTTCCGACTCCGCATAGAGGAAGCGGCTGCGCGCGGCGTCGCGCTGGGCATGTGCCGTCTGCTCATCCCGGCGTGCCTGGCCGAGCTGGAGGTGGCTCGCCAGCACGCAGGTGAAGCTGATGCCCGCCGTGATGACGAACGTGGTGACGGCCGGCCGGATCAGCGCGAAGTCGCGTACCCAGAAGGGCAGCGGCAGGAGTGCCCGGCCCGACTGCCCGGGGGAGCGGGAACTCATGGATTCCATGTCATGTCCAGTGTGAACTTGTTTTGCCCCTGGCCGGGGACGGGGGCGCCGACCGCGCCGGAGAGCTTGACGGTGGGGCGGATGTCGAACGGCAGCTGCACGATCTCCACCGACATGTTCGGCATTTCCGCCAGCCGCTGCGCGAAGGCGTTCATCGCGCCCAGCACCTTGCGGTAGTCATCCGGCGCCGACAGCACCTCGGCCTGCACGCGCAGCGTTTGCGGTGGCGCCTTGGGAATGCCCAGCGCGAGCGACGAGGTGGGCGCGGCGAGGGCCGGCGTGCCGGGTCCGGCGTCCGCAGCCGGGCCGCTCGCCGCGCCCGGCACGACGGCTTTCCAGTCGAGCTGCAGGATGCGGATCTGCGGCGACCCTTCGAGCGCCGTGCTGACCATGCTCATCATCGCCATCGGCCACGGCCCCTGCTTCACGACCGTGCGTTCGATCGACACGGCGGCGCGCATGTTCGCCGTCTTGTCGGCCGCGGGCGGCATGCTCGACATGCTGCGGGCGTAATTGGCCCGGTAATGTGCCGTTTCGGATCGGAACGCCGCGGCGCTGTCGTGCGCCAGCGCGTAGCTGGCCAGGTTCAGGACCGACCAGATCACGCCGGCCGTCGCCAGCACCGCGCTGGACGCATAGAGCGACAGCCTGGCCTGCAGCAGGCGGTAATAATTTCCCGCGTCCCCGGTCGGGAAGTGGCTGGCCGGCGCATGCCGGCCGAGCAGCGACAGCAGCATCGGTTCGGCCACGTGGGCCGGTACGCCCGGCGCCGACGGGGACACGCCGAGCGCCGTCGCCGCCGTTTCGAGCGGCACGATGTGGTAGATCGTTTCCGCGCCGTTCTCGCAGGTGGCGACCAGGCCATCCACCTGGTCCGCGGCCGCCAGCACCACCACGTGCAGCACGTCGCCCCGGTCGAGCAGCCGTACGCTGTGCAGGAATTGCTGCGTCCTGCCTGTATGCGCCGCGAATGCGTCCACGGCCTGATCTTCGGGCTTGGCCTGCACGAGGCGTGAAAACTTCACGATGCCGCTGCGGAAATAGGTCTGGCGCAAGCCGCCCGTATGCCAGCTGACCAGCAGCACGTGGCCGTGCCGTATCGACAGCCGCTGCAGCACTTCGCGGCCCAGCATGGCGCACGAGTAGATGCCTGCAAGGGGTGTCTGCATCAGCTCCATGGCGTCCACCCACGGCGTCAGCAGCAGCGGGTTGGTCAGTGCGGTGAACAGCACTTCGTCGTCGCGCCGGCCCTCGGTGCTGCGCCCCTGCACGATGGCGGAACGGTAAGGCGTGTCGCGGTAATGCTGCGTGAGGCGCCGCTCGCGCAGCGTGCGCCCCGCGCGGCCGCGCACGTGGGGCAGCAGCAGGCGCGTGTAGTCCTCCTCGATCAGGTCGGTCAACAGGTAGCAGGGCCGGCTGCCATGCGCGTCGAGGTAGGCCAGAAAATCGTTCAGCCCGGCCCGCGTGGCAGGGAAGATGCGAGGGCCGATCAGCGTGTTGCGCTGCAATTGCCAGGCATGCAGCTGGTCGCTGGTGAGGTAGAAAAGCTGTTTCGCCAACATGTCAGATCCTGATCGCGGAGATCGTGTCGTAGATCGGGCCGAGCACGGACAGCATGATCCAGCCCAGCAGCAGGCCGAGCACCACCGTCATGGTCGGTTCGATCATGGCCTGTACCCGTTCGATCTGTTCGCGCACTTCGCGGTTGTAGAAGTACGCCACGTTGCGCAGGGCGCCATCGAGCGCCCCGGTGGCCTCACCCACCTTCAGCATGCGCACCACCAGCGGCGGAAACAGGCCGGTGTGGCCGAAGGCGCCGCTGACGCTGTGGCCTTCGGAAATGAGCTGGGCAACGCGGCGCAGCGCCGCCGCCACCGCGCGGTTGCCGGCGATGCCCTCGGAGAGCCGGATGCATTCCAGAATGGTGATGCCCGAGCCATACATCATCGCGAAGAACGTGGCAAAGCGGGCCAGGATGATCTTGTGCAGCACCGGGCCCACCGGCCAGGCGCGCAACTTGACGCGGTCGAACGCGAACGCGGCGCGCTCGTTGCGCCGCAGCCACCAGCGGCCGCCGAACCACAGTGCGAGCGGCGCGGCCAGCAGCAGGAGCCAGTAGTCGATGAACACGTTCGACACGGCGATCAGCACGCGCGTGTGCAGCGGCAGTTCCTGGCCCATGTTGCGGATGAAGCTCGTCAGCTGCGGCACCAGGTAGATCATCAGGAAAAACGTGACGGCCGTGACCACCACGAAGACGATGGCGGGATACGTGACGATCTTCTTCGCCTGCGCGGCCAGCTCGTCCTGCCATTTCAGGCTGTCGGCCAGGTTGCGGAACACTTCGTTGACCTTGCCGCTTTCCTCGCCGGCCCGCACCAGGCTCGTGAACGTCCTGTCGAACGCTTCGGGGTAGTTGTCCAGCGCATCCGACAGCGGCACGCCGCCCTCGATGTTCTCGATCAGGTCGGTGATGATCTCGCGGAAGCGCGGATGGTCCATCGATTCGCGCAGGTCGTTCAGGGCGTCGAGGATCGGCACGCCGGCGCTGGCCATCTGCTCCATGTGGAAGCAGAAGTTGATCAGGTCGCGGCGGTCGATGCTGCGTCGGCCGAACGCGATCACTTTCTGGCGCGACTGCCGGTAGTCGATCAGGTCCAGCTCCATGCGGTGCAGGCGCAGTTCCAGGTCGGGCACGTTCAGCGCGTCCATGTTGCCCGGCACGATCTGCCCGGCCGCATCCATCGCGCGGTAGATATACTGCGGCATGTCAGGCCAGCCTGTCGGTCAGGTCCACCACGCGCGAGATCTCCTCGATGGTGGTCACGCCCTGCAGCACGCGGCGCATGCCGTCGTCGACCAGCGAGCGGAAGCCGGCCGCGCGGGCGGCGGCGCGCAGCTCGCGCACCGCGGCGCGGCGCGCCACGAGTTCATCGAGTTCGGCGTTCATCTTCAGCAGCTCCAGGATCGCCACGCGGCCCTTGTAGCCCTGGTGGGCGCAGCGCTGGCAGCCCACTGCCCGGTAGATGGTCGCAGGCGCATCCTCCTCGTCCAGGCCCAATAGCCGGCGTTCCAGCTCATCCGCCTCGCTCCCTTCCCTGCAGTGCATGCACAGGCGGCGCACGAGGCGCTGGGCGATGATGCCGATGATGTTCCCCGCCAGCACATCGGCGATGACGCCGATGTCCAGCAGCCGGGGAATCGCGCCCACGGCCGAATTGGTGTGCAGCGTCGAGTACACCTGGTGGCCCGTCATGGCGGCGGCCAGCGCCATGTCGGCCGTTTCCTTGTCGCGGATCTCGCCGACCAGGATCACGTCCGGGTCCTGGCGCAGGATCGAGCGGATGCCGTCCGCGAAGCCCAGCTTGGCCGACTCGTTGACCGACGTCTGCCGGATCATGTTCATCGGGTATTCGACCGGGTCTTCGAGCGTCATGATGTTGACGCCCTCCGTGTTGATATGGTTCAGGATCGAATACAGCGTGGTGGTCTTGCCGCTGCCGGTGGGACCGGTCACGAGGATCAGGCCGTCCGGCCGCGCGATCATCAGTCTCAGCAGGTCGAGCTCGTGCTCGGCCAGTCCCAGTCCATCGAGCGGCACGATGCCCTTCTGGCGGTCGAGCACGCGCAGCACGAAGTTTTCGCCGTGCGTGGTGGGCTGCGCGCTGGCGCGAAAGTCGATCTGCCGCCCGGAGAACTTGATGGCGATGCGGCCATCCTGCGGCGCCCGCGTCTCGGCGATGTTCATGTTGGAGATGACCTTGAGCCGCACGGCCATCGCCGGCCAGTACGACTTGTGCAGGCTGCGGATCTGGCGCAGGATGCCGTCGATGCGGTAGCGGATGCGCAGGAAGCTCTGCTCCGGTTCGAAGTGCACGTCGGAAGCGCCGTTCTGCACCGCATCGGCCAGCAGCGCATCGATCAGCCGCACCATCGGGTGGCTGTATTCGTCGGACGTGCCCTGGTACGATACGTCGCCCGTTTCGATCTCGTGCAGGATGCCGTCGATCGACAGTTCGAATCCGTAGTACTGGTCGATCGCGCGCGCGATATCGGAATCGTTGACGAGCAGCGGCGTGATCGTGATGCCCTTGACCAGCATCGCGTGGATCTGGTCCAGCGCCACGATATTGCTGGTATTGGACATGGCCAGCACGAGGTTGTCCTTGTCGCGCTCGTACACGATCGGAAACACGCTGTAGCGCTTGGCGACATCCTTGGGAATGAGTTTCAACGCGATCGCGTCGACCACCAGGCTGTTCAGATCCGCCGACTGCGTGTTGAGGTTTTCCGACAGCGCTTCGCGGATCGTGGCTTCGGTCACGAAGCCCATGCCCACCAGCAGCTTGCCGAGCGGTTCGCGCTCGCGCTTCTGTTCGATAAGCGCGATGCGCAGCTGGTCTTCGCTGATGACGCCCTTGTCGATCAGCAGCTTGCCGATCGGCTGTTTGACCCGTTCCGCCATCGTGCTCAGTTCCCCGCGGCGGGCGGCGTGGCCTGCGGCGCAGGTGCCGGCGCAGGTGCCGGCCCGGCGGCTGGCGTGGCCGGCGCCGTGCCGCCGAGTTCCTGCAGCCGCCGCTGCGCGGCCGTGCGGTCGAAAGCGGCGCCGCCACCGGCGGACAGGGCAAGCGCACGCGCGTAGTAATCGCGCGCCAGGCGTCCCTGGTTCAGCCGGTCGAGTCCCACGGCCAGGTTGAATGCATAGTCGGCATTGGCGGGCGCCGCGGTCCAGGCGCGGAAGTAGGCACCCTGCGCTTCCTGCCAGCGCCCCTGGCGCGCATACAGGTTGCCCAGCGCGAAGTGCACGGGCGCCGCGTCGGGATTGCCGCGCAGGGCGCCCTTGAGTTGTATCTCCGCACGCTCGCCACCGCCTCCCGGCCGCAGTGCGGTCAGCCCGGCGATCGCGTCGGCGTCGTTCGGGTCGAGCGCCTGCAGGCGGTTGTAGTGGCTGGCGGCATCTTCGTTGCGCCGTTCGCGCAGGGCGACGGCCGCACTGCCGAGCAGCGCGTCGCGGTTGTTGGGGTCGTCGCGCAGCGCGGCGGTATAGCGCTGGCGCGCGGTCGCCAGGTCGCCGGCGCCGAAGGCCGCATAGGCGGCCTGCACGGCGGGACTGATGCCGGGCACGGAGGCGCTGCGCGTCACCTGCACGTCGCCGCCGGGAGCGGATGGCGAGGACGATGCGGACAGCGCAGAAGGCGCGGCGGCGAACCCGGGATCGGCGGCGGGCATGCCGGCGCCCGGGGATTGCTGGCGCAGCGCGCGATCGGCCTGTTCGGCCGCGATCCGCATGGCTTCGGCGCGCACCTCGGGGTCTTCGATGGCGGCCAGCTCGGCCGGTGTCGGCCCGGCGGGGGGCTGGTTGCGCTGGCCGCGCGCCGCCGGTGCGGCAGCAGCAGCGCGCGCCGGCGCCGCCGGGGTGGCAGCCGGCGGCTCGCGCATGGCCGGCTGCGCAGGTGCGGCGGCCGACTGCGGCAATGCGGTGGTGTCGGCTGCTTCGAGCGCGCCGAGCGGCCCGAACGGTGGGCCGGCAGGGGGCACGACGATGCCGCCGTCGCCGCCCTGGAGGGCACCCGTCGCGCCGGTGGCGCTCGGCGGCGGCATCGGCACCATCGGCAGGCTCGCACCCGGCCCGGGGCCGCTGATGCCCTGCCAGTACAGGTAGCTGAACGTGCCGGCAACGATCACGAGGAGGGCACCCAGGCCGGCCACGCGCAGCCGGCCCAAGTCGATGCCGGTCACCTTGTCGGCCTGCGCGCCTGCGGTGCGCGGCATGGCCCGGCGTTCAGGGGCGCCAGGGCCGCGGCGCTCGCCCATGCCCGCGCTGGCCGGGCGGGGCGCCGCGCGCGCATCGGTGACGGGAATGTCCGCGGGATCGGCAGCGGGACGCGTGCCCTCGTGGCGCGCTTGCGGCGGCACCGGATTATGCGATGCTTCGACGGCCGGCTGGATGGGCGGCGGCGGCTCGCTGCGCACGGGCGGCTCGCTGCGAGCCGGTGGCTCGGTGCGCACGGGCGGCTCGTTGCGTGCCGGTGGCTCGGTGTGTGCCGGCGCCGGGCGCTCGTCGAGCGGCTCCAGGCTCAGTTCCAGCGGCCCGCCCGCCGGCGATGCCGGCACGTAGGGCTCAGGCATGGCAGGCCCGTGCGGGCCGGGAACGCCGTCGTCCGTGAGCTCGCCGGGCTGCTTGCTGTCGCGCTCTCCCGGCCGTGCTTCGGTCTCGTACGCGCCGTCCGGCACGTCCTCTTCCTGGAGGCCGCCTTGCCGTGCGCGCTCGGCTTTCTTCAATGCTTGCATCAGAAGGCTCATCGCGACTGTCCCGGCGAAGTGGATCCATAAGGTTGCCGGTTCAGCGGTTCCTTGCCCGGCAGCAGATAACGCAAATCCTTGTAGTCGCCTTCCATGCTGGCATCGCGCACCACGACGGCGCGCAGGAAGATCACCAGCTCGGTCTTCGACACGTTCTCGTTGCGGTAGGACAGCAGGTTGCCGAGCAGCGGGACGCGCGTCAGCAGGGGCAGGCCATCCTTGGCATTGTCGACGGAATCCTGCATCAGGCCGCCCATCACGGCCGTCTGCCCGCTGTGCAGTTTCATCACCGACTCCAGTTCGCGCGCCTGGATCACCGGCACCTTGCTGACCACGCCGGCACGCTTGAGTTCGGGATTCGGGTCTTCCACCTCGTCGACGATGCGCGTGATGGTGGGCCGCACGTTCAGCGTCACTTCGCCCTCGTCGGAGATCTGCGGCGTCACGCTCATCACGAAGCCGACCGGCACGGTTTCCACCCGCGATTCATACGTGGCCGGCGACGCCACCCCGCCGGAGGAGTTGGTGACGGCCGGGGTGACCTTCACCGTGAAGAAAATGCTGTTGTCGACGACCTTCAGCAGCGCCGTCTGGTTGTTCAACACGGAAAGCTTCGGGCTCGACAGCACCTGCACCTTGCCATACGATTCCAGCAGCTGGATCGCCGTGCTGATGTTGCCGATGGCGCTCATCGGATTGAAGTAGGTGAGGCTGAACATGCCGCCGTCGATGGCACTCGTGCCGGTCAGCGGCCTCACCGCGAGGTCGGGATTGCCCTGCCCGAAGATCGCGCCGCCGCTGGCCATGCGCTGCCAGTTGATGCCCTGCTGGTACTGGTCGGACAGCCGCACTTCCAGGATCGTGGCCTCGATCATCACCTGCCGCTTGGCCGACGCCTGCAATGTATCGAGGAATTCGCGCACCTTGTCGTGCTGGCGGCTGCTGGCCCGCACGGTGACGATGCCGCCTTCCGGATTGACGATCACGGATGGCGCGACGCGCTGTGCCGCCGCGCGCCCCTGCGCCGCCGAAGCCTGCGCGCCAGGATAGGGATAGTTCGGATCGGCCGGCTGCGTGGCACCGCCGGCAGGCGTGAACGCCGGCTGGTAGGCGCCCTGCGGCATGCCGGGCATGCCGGCCTGCCCGGGCTGCTGGCCGCCGCCCTGGCCAATGCCCGGCGCCATGGCCTGGCCGGGCTGCTGGCCCTGGGCCTGCTGGCTCATCGCGGTCGTCTGTTCGCGCAATTGCGCGAGCGGGTCGGCCAGCGGGTCGTTCAGGTTCGTCGGCCGCAGCATGTCGCGGATGTTCTTCTCGAGGTTGTACCAGAAGTTGTTGTCGGCCCGGTTGGCCACCGACGTCGTCGAATTGTTGCTGCCCGAAGCGAGCGCGTTGCCGGCGGAGGAAATCGTGCCCGTGCCGGTATTCGATCCCGTGGTGCCGGTTGCCCCGCCCGGCGTGCCCGTCGTCGAGATCTGGGTGGCGATGCTGACGTTGCTGTTCGTGGCACGCGCGATGTTCACGTAATCGATGCGGTAATTGCGCCAGTGCGGCTCGTCCGGCAACACCAGCAGCGTGCCGCCATCGATCTCGTAGCGCATGTCCACCTGCCTGGCGATCCGGTCCAGCAGTTGCTGCAAGGTCTGGTCGAGCGCGTTCAACGTGACCGTGCCGGCGATGGCCGGATGCACGTCGACATTCATGCCGGCATCGCGTGCCAGCGCGAACAGCACCGACTCGACCGGCGCGCGGTGCACGGTGACGCTGAATGTCTCGGCCCGCTTGGCCGGCTGCGGGGGCGGCAGTGCGACGCTCTGCTGCACCGGGTCGGGAATCGCCCCGGCCGCGCGCGGCGCCTCGGTAACGTGGGCCGGCGACACGGGCAGCTTGGGCGCGGCGCATGCGCCGAGCAGGGAACAAATCATGGTTGCCGCGACTTTCTTCATCGATCTGTTTGCCGGTAGTGAGTTTGCAGGGGCGATAATAATCTTACAAATTGGACGGATGTGCAAATACGCGCCTCGCCTCAGGGCATGGATGGCAATGCCAGCCACGCCCCGATCGCCAGCGCCGCCAGGCCCAGGGCCGCTGCCGCTGCGGTTATGGCTGTGGCAAGGAGGCGCGCCGGACGTGGCTTCGGGGAGGTGCGCGCGAATCCGCATTCGCGTTCGGCCTGGCGCACATGGCGTTCCTGCACGGCCGATGCGTCGTCCGCATAGGCCGCCAGCAGCGCCTTGTCCGCGAGGATGTTGATGCGACGAATGATACCGCGTGAGGCGCTTGCGATGCGCCGCGTTGCCGCGGCAGTAAACAGCGACCCTTCGTCATGGCCCGCGGCGCGCAGCCGGAACGCCAGGAACGCGCCCACCTGGTCGGGAGGCAGGGCGGGCACGAAGAAGCTGTGCGTGATGCGCTCTGCCAGCTGGCGCATGCGCGGCAGGGCCAGGTGGGCGTCCAGCTCGGGCTGGCCGAACAGCACGATCTGCAGCAGCTTGTGGCGCGCGGTTTCCAGGTTCGTCAACAGGCGCACCGCTTCCAGCGAATCGAGCGGCATCGCCTGCGCTTCTTCCACGAGCACCACCACCTGCCGCCCCGCCGCGTGCCGGGCGATCAGTTCGTCGTTCAGCTGGCGCAGGACCTGGTCGCCGCGCCAGCCCGACGCATCGAGCCCCAGTTCGGCGGCGATCGCAAAGGGTACTTCGCCCGGCGCCAGCGTGGGGTTGACCAGCCAGAGCACGTCCACATGCGGCGGCAGGCGGCGCTCGAGCATCCGGCACAGCATCGTCTTGCCGCTGCCGACCTCGCCGGTGACCTTGACGATGCCTTCGCCCTGGGCGACCGCGTACAGCAGGGCCGCCAGCATGTCGCCACGGGTATTGCCGCCGTAAAAGAAGGCGGGGTCGGGCGTGATCGAGAACGGCGCCCGGCGCAGGCCGAAGTGGGTAAAGTACATGTCAGGCGACCGCGCTCAGGAAGGCGCGCTCGAGGTCGCCGGCACTGCCCATGCCAGGGGCGTCGGCGGAATCGGCGCTACCCGTGGACCCCGCCGCGAACCGCGCGATGCACTCCGCCGGCGTGCCGGCGAAACGGATGCGCCCGGCGTGCAGGATGGCGATGCGGTCGCACAGCTCGCCGATGTCGGCCAGCGCATGCGAAGTGAGCAGTACGGCCGCACCGGCCGTGCGCCTTGCCAGGACGGCCTGCTTGAACAGCGCGCGCGCCTTCGGGTCCAGGCCGCTGGCCGGCTCGTCGAGCACGTACAGGCGCTTGTCGAGCAGCAGCGTGGCGGCCAGGCCCAGTTTCTGGGTCATGCCTTTGGAGTAGTGGCGGGCGGTCAGGCGCAACGCGGCGGCATCGAGTTCCAGCGCGTCGAGCATCGCATGCGTGGCGGCCGGGTCCGGCCGCTGGCCGTGCAGGGCCAGCACATGGGCGAGGAATTCGGCGCCGGTCAGGTGCGCGGGCGGATTGAACCGTTCCGGAAGGTAGGCCAGCGGCCGGCGGGCGGCCGGCCGCGCATGGGGCACGCCGAAGATGGCGATCTCGCCACTGTCGGGCGCGCAGAAGTCGAGCAGGCAGCGCAGCAGCGTGGTCTTGCCGGCACCGTTCACGCCGGCCAGGCCCAGGATCTCGCCGGACGCCAGCGCCAGGTCGACGCCGTCGAGCACGGCGCGGCTACCCTGGCGTCTGGCAACAAGGCGGAAGCACAAGGCGGGTTCGGGCATTCGATGATGGTTTTGCATTGACGATCCGTCACTGTAGCAAAGAACCGACGCCGCACGCCAGTGCGGGACGGGTATTTTCTAGCCTATGGGCAATATTTCGATCTACAATCGGCGGTTGGGTTGCTTGGGGTGAAATCGGTGACGTATCGCAGAATGGGAGAAGCGCGCTTATGGCAAGGCCGGAAAAAGTAAGGCTCGGGGAAATCCTGGTGCAGCAGAAGCTGCTGTCCGAGGAGCAGCTCGGCCTGGCGCTGGCGGAACAGAAGCGCAGCGGGCGCAAGCTGGGCCGCGTCTTCATCGACAGCGGCTACGTGACGGAAGAGCAGATCGCCGGCGCGCTGGCGCGCCAGCTGAACATTCCGTACATCAACCTCAAGTTCTACAATATAAATCCGGACCTGGTGCGCCTGCTGCCCGAAACGCAGGCGCGAAGGTTCCGCGCGCTCGTGCTGGAACAGCGCGACACGGGCATGCTGGTCGGTATTTCCGATCCCACCGACCTGTTCGCGTACGACGAGATCGCCCGGATCGTCCGGCAGAACGTCGAGCTGGCCGTCGTCAACGAGACCGAGGTGCTGGCCGCGATCGACCGCATCTACCGCCGCACCGAAGACATCACGGACCTGGCCCGCGAGCTGGAACAGGAGATGGGCGACGTTTCCGTCGACTTCGGCGCGCTGGCGGCGAACCCGGGGCTGGAAGAAGCGCCGGTCGTGAAACTGCTGCAATCGGTGTTCGACGATGCCGCGCAGGTGCGCGCGTCGGACATCCACATCGAACCGCAGGAAGCCCGACTGCATATCCGTTTCCGCATCGACGGCGTGCTGCACCTGCAGACCCAGGCCGACATCAAGATCGCCGCCGCGCTGGCGCTGCGCCTGAAGCTGATGTCCGAGCTCGACATTTCGGAAAAGCGCCTGCCGCAGGACGGCCGCTTCGCCGTGCGCGTGAAGAACACGCGGATCGACGTGCGTATCTCGACCATGCCCACGCAGTACGGCGAATCGATCGTCATGCGGCTGCTGTCGCAGGGCAGCACGAACCTGCGGCTGGACGCGATCGGCATGCCGCGCCCGCTGATGGAAAAGTTCCGCGCCATCGTGCAGCGGCCGAACGGCCTGGTGCTGGTCACGGGCCCCACGGGTTCGGGCAAGACGACCACGCTGTACAGTGCGCTGGCCGAACTGAACTCGGTGGAAAAAAAGCTCATCACCGTCGAGGATCCCGTCGAATACCGGCTGCCCGGCATCAACCAGGTGCAGGTCAACGAAAAGATCGAGCTGAGCTTTGCACGCGTGCTGCGCTCCGCGCTGCGCCAGGATCCCGACGTGGTGCTGGTCGGCGAGATGCGCGACCAGGAAACGGCGCAGATCGGCCTGCGCGCCGCCATGACGGGCCACCTGGTACTGTCGACCCTGCACACGAACGATGCGGCCAGCACGCCGCTGCGGCTGATGGACATGGGCGTGCCGCGCTACATGGTGGCCAGCTCGCTGCAGGCCGTGCTGGCGCAGCGCCTGGTGCGGGTGATCTGCGAAAGCTGCACGGAACCGTACACGCCTACGCCGACGGAGCGCGAATGGCTGAGCCTGGAACTGAACGACAAGGTCGACATGGCCAAGTATTTCCACGGCAAGGGGTGTTCGCACTGCAACGGCATGGGCTACCGGGGCCGGACCGGCGTGTATGAATTGCTGGAAATGACGAACGCCGTCGTCGATGCCGCCAACGACCCCGACCCGGCGCATTTCCTGAAGGCGGCGGCGAAGGAAATGGCGGGGCACACGCTGCGCCGCCATGGCGTGCAGCTCGTGGTGCAGGGCCGCACCACGATCGCCGAGGCGATGCGGATCAGTAACCAGCAAGAGGATTGATGCCTTATTTCGCATACAAGGCGCGCGACCTGAAGGGGCAACTGATGCAGGGCGTGCTCGAAGCGGTCGATCCGGCCGCCGTGGCCGACCAGCTGATGGGTTCCGGCTCCACGCCGGTGGAGATCACGCCCACGCGCGCCCCCGCCAAGGGCGGCGGCCAGGGCACGTGGGCGCGGCTGACCGAGAAGAAGGTCACGCCGCTGGACGTGCAGCTGTTTTCGCGCCAGATGTACACGCTGCTCAAGTCCGGCGTGCCGATCATGCGCGGCCTGGCGGGTTTGCAGGAATCGGCGATCTCGCCGGCTTTCGGCAAAGTGATCGGCGACCTGCGCGAATCGCTCGACGCGGGGCGCGAACTGTCGGTGGCGATGCGGCGCCATCCCGCCGTGTTCAATAATTTCTATTTGTCCATGGTGCGCGTCGGCGAAATGACGGGCCGGCTCGATGAAGTCATGCTGCGCCTGTTCGAACACCTGGAATTCGACCGCGACATGCGCGGCCGCGTGAAGAGCGCGCTGCGCTATCCCATGTTCGTCGTGATCGCGATGGTGATCGCGATGTTCATCGTCAACATGTTCGTCATTCCCCAGTTCGTCGACGTGTTCAAGGGGTTCAATGCCGAGCTGCCGCTGATGACGCGGATCCTGATCGCCACGTCCAATTTCACCAAGGAGTACTGGTGGGTCCTCATCGGCGGCAGCGCGGCGGCGGCCATGGCGCTGCGCAGCTGGGTGCGCACGCCGGAAGGGCAATTGCGCTGGGATCGCTGGAAACTGAAGCTGCCGATCGCCGGCAAGATCGTCCACAAGGCCACCATGTCGCGTTTCGCGCGCAGCTTCGCGCTGTCGTCGAAGAGCGGGGTACCGATCGTGCAGGCGCTGACCGTGGTGTCGCAGACCGTCGACAACGCCTACCTGAGCCAGCGCGTGGACCAGATGCGCGACAGCGTGGAGCGGGGCGAGAGTATCCTGCGCACCTCGGTCGCCGCGGGTATCTTCACGCCCGTGGTGCTGCAGATGATCGCCGTGGGCGAGGAATCGGGCTCGCTGGACGACCTGATGGACGAAATCGCCCAGATGTACGAGCGTGAAGTCGACTATGAACTGAAGACGCTGGCGGCGCAGATCGAACCGATCCTCATCACGTTCCTCGGCGTGATGGTGCTGATCCTGGCGCTGGGCATCTTCCTGCCGATCTGGAACCTGGGTCGCGCGGCCCTCCATTGACGCCATGGGAGGTGCCATGCGCCGCCAGCGCGGGATCACCCGCTTCGAGTTCGCCGTGTGCGCCATCGTGTTCGGCGTGCTGGCCGCGACGTTGCTGTATCACGTGCGCCGCTACCATGCCGAGGCCGAGCTGGCCGGCGTGCGCTACCAGGTAGCCAGCATGCGTACCGCGCTCGCCGGCAAGACGATGGAAGCGGCCGTGAAGGGCGATCTGTCGTCGCTGCAGACCCTGGTCGGCAGCAATCCAATCGCGCTCCTCGAACATGCTCCACCGGGGTATCGTGGCGAAATAGATCAAGCTGATGTAACAAACGTCCCGCCGGGCAGCTGGTTTTTCGACAGAAAACAACGGAATCTTGTGTATTTGTTCAGCGGCAACAAAACTTTTTCAGGGAGGATCCATTCAAGGTGGAGTTTCCGTGTAGAATCACTTTGCTTGCCCACGAACAACGCCAAGCCGCCAGGAACGCCAGCAGATTCATCAGCAAAATCGCCAAAGCTGAGCGTTGCCCTCCACCAGGTAGACGGTTGAACAGAATGTAATACGCACACTGTGTCGCTTCCGTCACACACACATTCTTTTTTGTTACGTTGGAGTTTTTCATGCAATTCAATCAAGCATCCACTCGCGGCCAAGGCGGCTTCACCCTCATCGAACTGATCGTCGTGATCGTCATCCTGGGCATCCTGGCCGCCACGGCGCTGCCGAAATTCGCGGACATGGGCAGCGACGCCCGCCGCGCCAAGATGAACGCGGCACGCGGTGCCGTCTCGAGCGGCGTGGCACTGGCCCGCGCGCAATGGATGGTGACTGGCAGCACTGCCGCCACTGTGACGCTGGAAGGAACCCCGTATGCCGTGGACGCGGCGAAGGGCTACCCGACCGCTGCCAGCATCGCGAACATCGCTGGGCTGGATTCGACGGTTGACTACGAAGTCACCGGCACCGCCCCTGTCAAGATCGCCGACAAGAAGAAAACCACGTGTTCGTTCACGTACGATCCATCGACCGGCGCAGTCAGCGCCGTGGCAGCCGACGCCGTCTGCTGATCTGCATACGTGGCGGCCAACTGGCCGCCTCATCCGGCAACCGCGGGGCGACCTACCGGTTGCCGGATTGCATTTGACCCTCTCCTGAAGCCATGATGCGACCCCGACAAGCGCCTGTCCAGGGCGGTTTCACGCTGATCGAACTGATCGCCGTGATCGTCATCCTCGGTATTCTCGCCGCGACCGCGCTGCCCCGGTTTGCCGACATGGGCGCCGAGGCGCGCCATGCCAAGATGGTCACCGCGCGCGGCGCCGTGGCCAGCGCCGTGGCAATGGTGCGCGGCAAATTGCTGGTGAACGGCGATACTGCTTCCCGTACCGTCACGATCGATGGCACGACCGTCAAGGTCCATGCGGGAGGCTATTTGGAGGGGAACATGATTGCCACGGCGGCCGGCCTCGACCCGGCGGATTTCACGGTTGCTGCCAGCACGCTGACGACGGTTGCCGATCCGGACAAGGCAACGTGCGTCTTCACCTACACCCCCGCCACCGGCAAAC
This sequence comes from Pseudoduganella sp. jia 12, assembly GCF_055502675.1. Classification (NCBI taxonomy): domain Bacteria; kingdom Pseudomonadati; phylum Pseudomonadota; class Betaproteobacteria; order Burkholderiales; family Oxalobacteraceae; genus Pseudoduganella; species Pseudoduganella sp. jia 12. The sequence goes on along the minus strand of NZ_JBUXKP010000002.1, from coordinate 353,530 downwards.
TGGGCGCGGCGCCCGCGGTGACCGCCTGCTGATGCCGGTGCCGGCCCACACCATCATGCCTGCCTGCCCCTTGTCGGGCTTTCCCTTGCGTTGCCGCCTGCCTGGACTGCGTTCCAGGCAGCGCGGGTTTACGCTGGTGGAACTGATCATCGTGCTGGTGCTCATCGGCATCCTTGGCGCCCTCGCCGCACCCCGTTTCTTCGACCGGCAGACATTCGACGCGGCCGGCTTTTCCCAGCAGGTCACGGCCCTGGTGCGCTATGCGCAAAAGCAGGCCATCGCGCAGAACCGCAACGTGTTCGTGCGCCTCGATGGCGCCAGCGTGGCGGTGTGCTACGACGCAAATTGCACCGGCAAGATGGTGCCGGCATCGCGCAGCAACAGCGCACGGGCCACCACGCTGGCGCGCTGCGGCAACCTGGCCGACTGGGCATGCGAAGGCGTGCCGAACGGCTTGACGATCAGCGCGGTGCCGCCGTTTTTCTTCGACCCCGCCGGCAAGCCGTTCAACGCGAACGACGGCGCCGTCACCAGCACGTTCGTCGCCAGGCTGGCGATCACGGTCAGTGGCGGCGGGGCCAGCGCGACGACGCTCGTGGAACCGGAAACGGGGTTCACAAGATGACTGCGGAGATGACTGCGGAGACGACTGCGGAGACGACGGCGCCGATGACTGCGGAGACGACCGCGAAGTTGACCGCGCCGATGAAGGCTGCGATGCCGCACCGGCGCCAGCACGGCCTGACGATGGTCGAACTGGTGATGTTCATCGTCATCGTCGGCGTGGCTGTCGTCGGGGTGCTCGGCGTGATCAGCCTGACGACCCGCTCCAGCGCCGACCCGATCCGGCAGAAACAGGCGATGGCCATCGCCGAAAGCCTCGTCGACGAGATCCGCGCGGCGCACATCACATGGTGCGACCTCAACGACCCCGCCTACCTGACCGCCACGTCGGCCGCCGGGTGCGCGGTGGCGGAAGGCCCCAACCAGGAAGCTGGCGGGGGGCTGCGGCCGTTCGACAACGTCAACGACTACATCGTTACATACGGCGTGGAACAGGCGTACACCACGGACGTTATCGGCACGCCATTCCCCGCAGGCTATGCCGCGACCGTGAAGATCACGCCGGTTGCCTTCGGCCCGGCCGGCGCCGCGATCCCCGCCGGCGCGGCGCTGCGCATCGAGGTGACGGTGACCTATGGCACGGATGCCGTGACGCTGGAAAGCTGGCGCACCCGCTACGCGCCGAACGGATGACGATGAAGAACCGACTACCACAAGCCAGGGCGCGCGGCTTCACGCTCGTGGAAGCGATCGTGGTGATCGTCATCACCGGCATCATTGCCGGTACGGTGGCGATCTTCATCCGCTTGCCCGTCAAGAACAGTATCGACCTGCAGGCGCGCGCCGAAATGGCCGATTCGGCCGACCTGGCGTTGCGCCGCATGACCCGCGAACTGCGCCTAGCGGTGCCTCACACGGTCGCGGACTACAACGGCGGGCTGGCGATCCAGTTCCTGCTGACGAAAACCGGGGGGCGCTACATCGACATTTCGAATAATCCCCCGGCCACGTTGAAACCGCTCGATTTCGTCGGGGGCACCACCGTGTTCGACATGGTCGGCACCGCGCCGGCCGGCCGGCAGGCGATCGTGCCGGGCGACTATATCGTGATCGGCAACACCCAGTTCATGCCCTCCAATGCCTATGCGTTCGGCGCGGGTGCCGACAATATCTCGCGGGTGGCCGCCGTGAACGGCAGCCGCATCACGCTGCAGGCCAACTACTTCGCGAAGCAGTCGCCCGTCTTTGCATTCCAGGTCGCCACCGGCAAGGTCACCTATGTCTGCACGCCCGGCGCCAACGGCGGCGGCACGCTGCAGCGCTTCTTCAACGCCACCAACCTGTCGGCCGGCATGGGCGCGCTGGGGGCCGGCGCCGTGTTGACCGACAAGATCGCTGGCTGCATCTTCAGCAACACCGTATTGCGAGGACAGAATGCCGGCTCGCTGATGACGATGGTGCTGTCGCTGCAACATGCCAACGGCGAGCGGGCGCAGCTGGTGCGCCAGACCCAACTGGACAATCCCACATGACATTCGTCCGTCGCTTCAGCCGCAGCCGCGGCGTCAGCATCGTTACCGCCATCTTCCTGCTGGTGGTGCTGTCCGGGATCGGCGCGGCGGTCGTCACCGTCGCCACCACGCAGCGGCAGGCCGCGGCAGTCGACCTGCTGGGCACGCGCGCCTATGAAGCGGCGCGCACGGGTATCGAATACGGGTTGTACCAGTTCCTGCAAAACAGCGAAACGTGCGCCGACGTGACCTTCACGGCACCCGGCGCGCTGGGTGCGATGACCGTTTCCGTAACGTGCGTACGGGCGAGCAACGTGATGCAGGACGGTACGACGACGCTGTGGCAAACGCGCATCACCGCCACGGCCTGCAACCAGCCGGCCGGTGGCACATGCCCGAACAACGCGCCGGGTACCGATTACGTGCAGCGCGTAATGCAGGTGGTGATCTGACATGAAGACGATGCAAAGACCGATGACGTTCCTGCGCCGCGCCGCGCGCGCGGCGGGCCTGCTGCTGCCGCTGGTACTGGCCCCCATGCCCGCGCTGGCCGATACGCCGATCGTGCTGTTCAAGAGCTTTGCCGGCAACATCAACATGACCGGCACGCAAAAGACCCTGCGCACCAGGTCGAACGGCTTCGATGCCTGCGCCACCGCTTCGTCGGTGACCATGAACCTGTCCGGCATCCCGACGACCGGCACGGTGCTGGCGGCCTACCTGTACTGGGCCGGCTCCGGCAGCAATCCGGACTACACGGTCACCTTCGACGGCAAGTCGATCACGGCGCCACCGAATCGCCAGTTCGAGTCCGGCACCGTGGGCTATGACTACTTCGGCGGGGCGGCCGACGTGACCGACCAGGTGAAGGCAAAGGGCAACGGCAACTATACGGCCAGCGGCCTGACGATCTCAAAGGACCTGTTCTGCGCCGTGCAGGGGGTGCTGGGCGGGTTCCAGCTGCTGGTCATCTACAGCAACAACAACACCGCGGAAACTTTCCGGGTGCTCAATGTCTACGAGGGCTTCCAGTACATCCGCAATTCGTCCGTGGAGCTGACGCTGGCCAATTTCCAGACCCCGAATCCGATCGGCAACCTGACCGGCCGGGTGGGCCATATCACGTGGGAAGGCGATACCACGCTGTCCGGCGGCGGCGAAACGCTGCGCTTCAACGGCGTGGAACAGACCGATACGCTGAACCCGACGGGCAACCAGTTCAATTCCGTCTCCAGCGTCAACGGCGACCAGTATTCCTACGGCCTCGATTTCGATGTCTACACCGTGCGCTCGCCCGTGATCGCCAGCGGCCAGAAATCGGCCAAGACGTCGTACACGTCCGGCTCGGACCTCGTGCTGCTCAATGCCGAGGTGATCGCCGCGCCGAACGTGCCGGCCACCGACCGCGGCGTGACGATGACGCTGGACGGCTCCCTGGTGCCGTCCGTCGCCACCACGTACACGATCAGCGTCGTCAACAACGGGCCGATGGACGAGGGCGGGCCGCTGACCGTCATCGGTACCTTGCCGGGGGCACTGATCTTCGACCCCAACGAACCGGTCGGCACCAACTGGCGCTGCGCGGCTGCGGGCCAGCTGCTCACCTGTACGTACACCGGCCTCGTCAAGACCAACACGACGCTGCCGCCGCTCAAGCTGACCGTCACGCCGGCCGCCTCGGCCAGCGGCCTCGTCTCGTTCGGCGTGACCGTGGCGGGCAAGCTGTTCGACTACTACGACGGCAACGACACGTCCACCGTCAGCGCCCGCATCGGGGCCCAGGCGTTCACCCCGGTGTTCATCTTCACCGAAGGGGAATGCGAGCACAACAAGCCGTTCGGCCATCCGAACCAGCCGTGCAAGCCCCTTCAGCTGGAACACATGCCGGCCAACACGGACCTGAGCACGCACATCACCTACGTGGTGAAGAACGTGCCCACCGCGCTGGCAAGCACCGATCTAACGCTGCCGATGCGCTTTGCGATGAGCTGCCACGATCCCAGCACCAATGCCGGCGTGCGCGGCACGTATGCGCTGCGCAGCAGCACGGTCACGCTGCCGCTGTGCGCGGCGGGCGGCGTGATCCCGGCCCAGAATTCCACCGCCTGGAGCTCGGCCAGCAATATCCTGTTCCCCGGCGGATCGCCGTCCAGCAAGGCCACCACGGCGCAGACCGAGCGCGACCCCACGGATTTCCTGCTGCGCTACCAGGATGTCGGCCGCATCGAACTGTTCGTCACGGACAACCAGGCGCGCCTGGGTTCCACGGGCGCCTTCGTGTCGCGCCCGGAAAAACTGCTGCTGCAGACGCCGGCCATTTCCCTGGCGGGATCGACGAGGACCAACCAGGCCGGCGATCCCGCCAGCGCGACCGATCCGCGCTTCGTGCCCGCCGGCACGCCGTTTACGATGACCGTGCGCGCGCTGATGCAGGGCTTGAACACGCCGGCGCCGAATTTCGGCCGCGAGTCCGAGCCCGAGAAACTCAGGTTACGCGTTTTTCCCGCGTCGACGGCGGACGGCTCGCCGATCGATGCGATGGTTCCCGACAGCAGTCCTGACGATGACCGCAAGGAGGTGGGCCTCGATGGCGATTTCGGCGCCTTCGTGGGCGGCGTCGCCACCGGCAATGCTTTCGTGTTCGACGACCTGGGCGTCATCAAGGTCGAATCGATGCTGGCAATGACCGCGACGGATATCGCCGAGGGCAAGAAGACCGGTTCCTACCTGGGCACCGGCGACGTGACCGGCACCACGATCAACGTGGGCCGCTTCTACCCGGACCATTTCAGGACGTTCGTCACCGGGCCGATGACGTGCGCGCCCGCTGCGCAATGCCCGGCCGATCCCACAAGCACCACGGTGCCGTCCGTGGAGATCTCGACGATGGCCTATGCCGGCCAGCCGTTCAAGGTGGAAGTGAAGGCCTATAACAGCAAGGGGGCAGTCGTGCAGAACTACCGCCGCGACCTGGCGCAAAACGTGCTGTTGAGCGCGTGGAAGGCACCGAATGGCGGCACGGCACAGGATGCGCCATTGGCGGGCACGGTCAAATCGCTCCTGTCCGGCACGGTGGTGTCCGCCAGCGCGTTCGATGCGGGCGTCGCCAATGTGACTGCCACGTACACGTTCCCGGCCGCGCTGGCGTTCACGCGCGCAGCGCCGACTGCCAACAACTGGCCACAGCCGGTCTCGGTTTACCTGCGCGCCGCCGAAAGCAGCGGAACCGACCAGACGACATCGCGGCGCGCCGCGGCCGTCGAAGGCGGCATCCGCGTGGCGGCGGGGCGCCTGTGGGTGCCGGACGTATCGGCCTCGGCGGCGCAGGCGGTGGACGTGGAGATCAGTCCGCAGTTCTTCGGCACGCTGAACGGCGTGGCTGGCTGGTACGACTCGGTCACGGACTCTTCGTCGTCATTCAGGCCAACGGCCGACGTGAAATTCTCGGGCTGCACGAACCTGAGAGGGGCCACCGCCTGCAAGCTGGCGCCGGTGGTCGATCGGGCGACGGTGGGCACGATCACGAACGGCAAGGGAACCGTGAAACTGGTGGCGCCCGGAACCGGCAGCAGCGGCTCCGTGTACATGTGGCTGGAAAGCCTGGGCTGGCTGCCGAGCGCCCAGGGCGTGCTCACCTATGGCACGGTGTCGAAGAGACCCTATACGTATCTGCGCGAAATCTACTGAAAATCGCCATAAAAAAACAGGCAAAAATAGCTTTTTGCTACCGGAACAGGCAGGTACCTTGAATATAATCAAGATACTGGATGGTTCACCGCGAGTCTCGCGGCACGTAGTACCCGATATCGGAACAGGCGCATGGCTTTCTGGCACAAGGAAAAGAAAAAGAACGGCTGGCTGGCGGTGAGCGCGGGCGCGGCCGGCGTGACGGCGGCGGTCGTGCACCGGCGCACCGATGCGAAGCCGGCCGTGCTGGCGGCCGCGTTCCACCCCGGCGGCCGCGCCGAGGCGGCGGGGCTCATTGCCCGCGTCGGCAGGGAGCTGGGGGCGGGCGAGCACCTGTGTTCGAGCGTGCTGGCGCCGGGCGAATACCAGTTGATGGCCATCGAGGCGCCGAACGTGCCGGCCGAGGAACTGAAGACGGCGGTCGGCTGGAAGCTGAAGGACATGATCGATTTTCCCGTCCCCGATGCCACCATCGACGTGCTCGACATTCCCGTCGCGCCGAACGGCCCCACGCACAACCACCAGGTGTTCGCGGTGGCTGCCCGCAACGGCATCATCGAGGCGCTGCAGAACCTGTACGTCGAGGCGAAGATCGGCCTGGGCGCCATCGACATCCCGGAGATCGCCCAGCGCAACGTGTCGGCCCTGCTCGAGCCGGAAGGCCGCGGCCTGGCGATGCTGGCGTTCGACGAGCATGGCGGCTTGCTGACGGTGACGTTCCGCGGCGAACTGTACCTGGCGCGCCGCATGGATATCGCGCTCGGCCAGGTCGAAGGCCCGCAGGAGCAGCGGCAAAACCTGTACGACCGCATCGTCCTGGAACTGCAGCGCTCGCTGGACAATTTCGAACGCCAGTTCCAGTATGTGGCGGTGTCGAAGCTGGTGCTGGCGCCGACCGGCAGCGCCGGCCTGCACGATTACCTGTCCGCCAACCTGTACCTGCCGGTCGACCTGCTCGACCTCGATGCCGTGTTCGATCTCGACAAGGTGCCGGACTTGCGCGACGCGGCGCAGCAGGCGCGCTTCTTCACCGTGCTGGGCGGCGGCTTGCGCGACGAGGGTGCGGTGGCATGAGCCAGCAGATCAACCTGTTCAATCCGCGCTTTCGCAAGGAAAAGCGCTACCTGACGGCGCCTGCGCTGGCGATCGTCGTCGGCGTGGCGCTGGCCGGTTCCGTCGCGCTGTCCGTGGCGGCCCATGGCCGCGTGGCCGCGCTCGAGGCGGAGTCGGCCCGGCTCACGGCCGAACTGCAGGAGGCGGAAGCGCGCAAGGCCAGCACGCTGGCCGGGCTGGTGCCGCGGCCCAGGGATGCCTCGGTGGAAGGCGAAGTGGGCCGCGCGGAAGCGGAGCAGCGCGCGCTGCGCGGCGTGACCGACATCCTCGAGCAGAACCGCGTCGGCGATCCGCGCGGCTACTCGGCCTATTTCCAGGCACTGGCGCGCACGCGGGTCAGCGGCCTGTGGCTGACCGGCGTCGACATCGGCGGTGCCCGTGCGGAGATCGGCCTGCGCGGCCGGGCGTTGCGGGCCGAGCTGCTGCCGGGCTACCTGAACGGGCTGGCGCGCGAACCCGCGTTGCAGGGCAAGGCGTTCGAGCGGGTCGAGATCGCACGGCCGGGGCTGGCTGAAGCGCGCCGGCCCGGCGAGGTCGCGCCCCCGGCCGTGCCCGCTGCTGGCGCGGCAGCCGAGGGCGGCACGGCGGCGCCGTTGCCGCCACCGTACGTGGAGTTCTCGCTGCAGGCGCGTGCGGAGGCGGGGCAATGAAGGCGCTGTGGCTGAAATGGGCCGCCCGCATCGATGCGCTGAGCTTGCGCGAGCGGGCCATGGCATGCGGCGCCGCCGTGGCGGCGGTCATCTTCATCGCGTACATGGGCTTCATCGAACCGGCGGGCGCGCGCGAACGCACGCTGCGCACGGCGATGCTGCAACAGCGCGCGCAACTGGCCGGCATCGACGTGGAAATCGCGCAGAAGCGCGCCGCCGCGCAAGCCGACCCCGATGCCGAACTTCGCAAGCGCCTGGCCGCCGTGCGGGCGGAGAATGGACAACTGCGCGCCAGCCTGCGCACCACGCAGCAGGCGCTCGTGGCGCCGGAACGCATGACCGTGCTGTTGCAGCAGATGGTGCAGCAGAACGGCAAGCTCAAGCTGGTGTCGCTGCGCACGCTGCCGCCGGCGGGCACGACGGATGGCAATTTCGGCGGCGGTGCGGACAACCCGGCCGTGGGTGCGTCCGCGCCGGCGCTGCCGCGTACCGCCTTGTCGACGACACCGCCGGGCGCGGCGGCCGGCGGCACGGACGAGCCGCAGGAGCCGCTGCTGTACCGCCATGGCGTGCGCATCGTGCTGCAGGGCGCCTATGCCGACATGGTGGCCTACATGGCGGCGCTGGAGCGGCTGCCGGCGCGGCTGTACTGGGGCCAGGCCACGCTGGACGCGACCGAACACGACAAGGCCACGCTGACCTTGACCTTATATACGCTGAGCCTGGACCAACAATGGATCGCCCTGTGACCCGGTTGCCGACGAGATTGCCGACGAACTTACCCGTGATGCTGCTGCTGGCGCTGACGTTTGCCGCCGGGGCGCGGGCGCAGTCGGGCGACCCGACCTTGCCCCCGCCCGGCCTGGATGCGCTGGCGGCTGGTGCCGAAGCGCCGCCTGCCGTGCCGGCGGGTCCGGAACTGCAGTCCGTGCTCGTGTCGCGCGAGCCAGGCGGGCGCCGGATCGCCGTGATCAGTGGCGAAATGGTGCGGCAGGGCGGCCGTTTCCAGGGCGCATTCGTGGAATCGGTGCGCGAGGACCGCGTGGTGCTGCGTCGCGGCAAGGCGCGCGAAACGCTGCGGCTGTATCAGCCAGCGGCTGCGTTGCCGGAGGGCGGCCCCTCCCCGAAGCCGCCGGCCGCACGGGAACAACAATGAAGACGAGACAAACCATGCAAACGATGCGAACCATCGCCAATGTCGCCACGCTCGCCGGTGCGGCGCTGCTGGCCGCTGGCTGCGACACTGCCGGCCGCCGGGATACCTACGACGCGATCAGCGGCGAGATGCGCAACGCCACGGCGACAGCTGCCGCGAACCGGCACAAGGCGCCGGACGCGGTGGAAGCGGCACTGCTGCCGCCCGCACCGGCGCTCGCGGCCACGCTGCCGAAGGCGCGCGCGGTGCTCGACGAGCGTTTCAACGTGGCGCTGAACAACGTGCCGGCGCAGCAGTTCTTCACGTCGATCGCCACCGGCACGCGCTACAACATGCTGGTGTCGCCGGAAGTGACCGGCACGCTGTCTGCCAACCTGAAGGATGTGACGATCTTCGAGGCGCTGGACGCCGTGCGCGAACTGTACGGCTACGACTACAAGGTCGAGGCCAACCGCATCTACATCCGGCCGCTGACGATGCAGACGCGCATGTTCAAGGTGAACTACCTGACGGGCAGCCGGCGCGGCAGTTCGAACGTGCGCGTCTCGTCGACGTCGATCAACACGGTGGCCACCAACAGTGGCGGGCAGAACGGGCAGTCGGGCCAGCAGGGCACGCCGCAGGGCCAGTCGCAGACGCAGAACGGCCTGCCCAGCGGCACGCAGGCCGTGCAGGACGATGCCAGCAACGTCAAGATGACGACCGATGCGGATTTCTGGGGCGAGCTCAAGAGCGCGCTCGAAGCGATCATCGGCACGGGCGACGACGGGCGCAACGTCATCATCACGCCGCAGTCGGGCGTGGTGCTGGTACGGGCGTTGCCGGCCCAGCTGCGCGCCGTGGACGAATACCTGAAGGCGACGCGGCTGGCCGTGGAGCGCCAGGTGATCCTGGAAGCAAAGATCCTCGAAGTACAGCTGAACAGCGGCTTCCAGACAGGCGTGAACTGGGCCGCGTTCCGCCAGGGCGGCAACAGCGCGGGCGGCATCGGTGTGATCTCGCCCGGCACGAACCTGGTGCGCCGCGCAGCCAATGGCGCCGTCAGCCAGACCAGCGGCGGCGACACCGGCTTCACGTCGATTCCCGGCGCCACGCTCGGCAGCGCGGCCGACGCGCTGGGCACGATGTTCGGCCTGGCGATCCAGACAAGCAATTTCTCGGCGATGCTGTCGTTCCTGGAATCGCAGGGCACGGTGCACGTACTGTCGAGCCCGCGCATCGCCACGCTGAACAACCAGAAGGCCGTGCTGAAGATCGGCACCGACGAGTTCTACGTGACCGGCATCAGCACCACGACGAACTCGAACGTGGGCGGCAACACGGTGACGCCGAACGTGACCGTGCAGCCATTCTTCTCCGGCGTGCTGCTGGACGTGACGCCGCAGATCGACGACGACGGCAACATCATGCTGCACGTGCACCCGTCCGTCAGCTCCGTCACCACCATCAACAAGACCGTCAGCCTGGGCAGCGCGGGCTCGCTGAACCTGCCGCTGGCGGCGTCGTCCACGTCCGAAATGGACAGCCTGGTGCGCGGACGCAATGGCGAGATCGTCGCCATCGGCGGCTTGATGCGCCAGGCCACGTCCAGCGACCAGTCGCAGCTGCCCGGCGTGGGCAACGTGCCCGTGCTGGGCGCGCTGTTCCGCAACAAGGACAGCGTGAGCCAGAAGCGCGAGCTGGTCGTGCTGATCAAGCCCACGATCGTCGACGACGCCAGCACCATGACGACCGACATGCAGGACACGATGCGCCGCATCGAGCGGCTCGACCCGCAGCGGGGCCGGTGATGTACGAAGCCCACTTTGGCCTGACCGAGGTGCCGTTCTCGATCACGCCGGACACCAGTTTCTTCTTTGGGAGCCCGCATTCGCAGGAAGGCCTGAACACGCTGCTGGTGGCGGCCCGCAGCGGCGAGGGCTTCATCAAGATCACCGGTGAAGTGGGTACCGGCAAGACCCTGCTGTGCCGCAAGTTCATGGCCACCCTGGGCGACGGCTTCGTCACCGCTTACGTGCCGAACCCGTATCTCGAGCCGCGCGCGCTGATGATGGCGCTGGCCGACGAACTGGAGATCGTGCTGCCGCGCGACGTGGACCAGCACCAGCTGGTGAAATCGCTGACGACGCGGCTGCTGGAGCTGGCGGCGCGCGGCCAGCACGTGGTGCTGTGCCTGGACGAGGCACAGGCGCTGCCGCTGGAAAGCCTGGAAGCGCTGCGGCTGCTGACGAACCTGGAAACGGAGAAGAGGAAGCTGCTGCAGATCGTGCTGTTCGGCCAGCCGGAACTGAATGCCCACCTGGCCAGTCCCAAGATCAGGCAGCTGGCGCAGCGCATCACGTTCCATTACCACCTGGGCGCGCTGAAGCGCGACGACCTCGATTACTACCTGGCGCACCGGCTGCGCGTGGCCGGCTTCGCGGGAGCGCGGCTGTTCAGCGCGCGCGCGGTGCGCCGCATGTTCCGCGCCACCGGCGGCATTCCGCGTCTCGTGAACATCGTGGCGCACAAGGCGCTGATGCTGGCCTATGGCGAAGGCCGCCACCTGGTCGAGCAGCGACACGTGGCGCTGGCCGCCGGCGACACGATCGGTACCCGGCCGGCGCGCGTGCCGCGCTGGGCGTGGCTGGCCAGCGCCACAGCGCTGGCCGCCGCGGGCGGCATCGCCCTTGCGTTGACAAGATGGGCCTGACAGATGAGCTTAATTAACAAGATGCTGCAGGATCTCGATGCGCGCGGCGGCACCAGGGCCCGTGCGGAGGGCGGCGACGTGCGGCCGGTCGCGCCCGGGCGCACCGCTACCACGTCCGGCACGGCGATCGCGGTGGGCGCCGGCGTCGGCGCGCTGATCGTGGCGGCCGGCCTGGGAGGCTGGTATGCCCTGAACCGCGTGCCGGCCACGCCGGCAGCGGTGGTCGTGGCCGCAGCGGCGCCGGCGACAGCGGCGGCTGTCGTTCCGCCGGCTCCCGTGCCCGTGCCCGAAGTGCAAGCCGCTCCCGTGCCGGCCGTCCCCGTGCCGGCGGAACCGGTAACGGCAGCGGCTGCAACGGCGCCGGCCGGGGTGGCGCCGCTCGTCGAACCATCGCCGACAGTCCCTGCACCCCATTCCGCCAGGCCGCGGGCACCGCGCAGGGAGCCTGCCATCACCGCACCGGTCGCGCCGCCAACGGAACGCGCAGCCGAAGCGCCGCCGGGGCAGGGCGCCACGCTCACGTCGCGCCAGCAGGGCGAGAACGCCTACCGGCGCGCGCTGGCCGCGCTGCAGGAAGGTCGCGTGAACGAAGGCATCGGCGCCCTGGAGGCAGCGGTGCTGGCGTATCCCCGGCATGAAGCGGCGCGGCAGACGCTCGTCGGCCTGCTGCTCGAGAACGGGCAGGGCGACGAGGCGATGCGCCACGCGCAGCTGGGCCTGGCGCTGGACGCCAACCAGCCGCAGCTGGCGATGGTGCTGGCGCGGCTGCAGCTGGAGCGGGGTGGGCCGGCCGACGCAACGCTGCTGCGCTCGTTGCCGCATGCGGCCGGCAATGCCGACTATCTCGGTTTCCTGGCCGGGGTACTGCAAAAGCAGGGCCGGCACGCGGACGCGGCGGCACAATACGAGGCCGCGCTGCGGCTGCGGCCCGCCAACGGCGTGTGGTGGATGGGGCTCGGCATCTCGCGGCAAGCCGAAAACCTGCGCCCGAACGCGCGCGAGGCGTTCCAGAAGGCGAAGGAGGCCGGGCTGTCGCCCGAACTGCAGGCATTTGTCGAGCGGCGGCTGGGGCAACTCGATTAGGCAGTCGAGCCCGAATCCCGTAACGAACGGCATTTGGGGCCGTCCCTGTTTTTGCGCTGTTTTTGCGCCGTGTTTTCGTTGTGCTACAAGCTTGCCAACTGGCCCCACACGCCTTTCATCGACACGGGCATGTCGAGATCATCCTCGGCCAGCGCGGTGGCGATGGCGCAGCCGGCCTGGCCCACGCGGCGCGGCAGCGGCACCGTGAAGGCTCGCCCCATGGCATCGCGCAAACAGAACACTTCCGGCTGGCCGCCATCGCGGTGCGCCACCACGCCGGTCTCGCCGCTGGCCAGTCGAACCACGGCGCCGGGAGGATAGGCGCCGATTTCGTGGCGGAACGCCGCCGTCAGTTCCGGGTCGGGCGTCCCTTCGAGCACGCGCGCCAGCGCGTCGTCCGGCAGGAGGGCGCGGCGGTAGTTGCGTGGCGAAACGCCTGCGCAATAGCGGTCCGCCATTTTCAGCAGGTGCGCGCAGGCTTGTGTGTCGCCATCGTCGTGTCCGTCCGGCGCGTGGTCCTGCAGCAGGTTGGCGAACCAGTCCGGTTCGGCGGTACGGGGGGAGGGCATGACGTGTGCATCGGCGGGCCGGTGGCCGTCCGCATGGCGCCCCGTGGCTTGCAGCGCCAGCGCGGCGGTCACGAGCAACAGCAGGCGGGACGGCCGCATGTTCAGGTGCCGTCCCACGAGCGCGGCGATGACGGCGGTCTCGATGCTGTGCCGCACAGCGTAGCTGCCGGCGACCTGGTTGCGCAGCACGCAGGCCAGCGCCACGTCGGCGGACAGGTCGATCGCATGCAGCAGCTCGCGCGCGCTGGCGCGCAGGCCGGCGGGATCGTCATGTTCCCGCGAATGTGCGGCGTTCTCCAGGCGCTGCTGTACGGCGTTCAGCGCGCGCAGCACGGACGGCGGCGCGGGCGGAAGGCCGGTGTCGCCCGCGTCGTCCGCGTCGCGGGAATGTTCTTGTGGGAGCATGCGCGGCGCCTCCGGATCAGATGCGGGTCAGATGCGCGACAGCCGGTCGAGCGCCAGCGCCAGCGTTTCGTCGCGCTTGGCGAAGCAGAAGCGCACGATGCCCGATTCCTTCGCCTGGCGATAGAACGCCGACACGGGAATCGCGGCCACCTTGATCTCGCTTGTCAGCCATTCCGCGAACGCCGCCTCGGGCATGGCGGAAATGGCGCCATAGCGCACGCACTGGAAATACGTGCCGTCCGCCGGCAGCAGTTCGAAGCGGCTGCCGGCCAGCCCGGCGCGGAACAGGTCGCGCTTTTTCTGGTAGAACGCCGGCAGTTGCTGGTAGGGCGCCGGATCGGCCAGGTAGCCCGCGATGCCGTGCTGCATGGGTGCGTTCACAGAGAACACGTTGTACTGATGGACCTTGCGGAATTCCCGCATCAGCGACGCCGGCGCGGCCACGTAGCCGATCTTCCAGCCGGTGGTGTGGTAGGTCTTGCCGAAGCTCGAGACGACGAAGGTGCGCGCCGCCAGCAGCGGGTGCCGGCTCATCGACGCATGCTGCTGGCCGTCGTACACCATGTGTTCGTACACTTCGTCCGACAGCACCAGGATTTCCGTGCCGCGCACGATGCCGGCCAGCGCTTCCAGGTCGGCTTCGCGCAGCACGCTGCCGGTGGGATTGTGCGGCGTGTTGATGACGATGAGGCGCGTATTCGTGGAGACGGCGGCCTGGATGCGCTCCCACGGCACGTGGTAGCCGGCATCGTCGAGCACCATCTGCACCGGCACCACGACGCCGCCGGCCAGTTCGACGGCCGGCATGTAGCTGTCGTAGGCCGGTTCGATGACGATCACCTCGTCGCCCGGGTGGACGACGGCCAGGATCGCCGTCGTCAGCGCCTGGGTGGCGCCGGCAGTCACGGTGATTTCGGTGTCGGCATCGTACGCATGGCCATACAGCGCGCCGATCTTGGCGGCGATGGCCTGGCGCAGCGCCGGCGTGCCGGTCATCGGCGGATACTGGTTGTGGCCGGCGCGCATCGCCTCGGCGACCAGGTCGACCAGGCGCGGGTCGCATGCGAAATCGGGGAAGCCCTGGCCGAGGTTGACGGCATCGTGCTGGGTCGCCAGCGCCGACATGCGCGTGAAGACGGTGGTGCCGACGGCGGGCAGGCGGGTCGTCAGCGAGGGCGTGACGGCATGCTGGAAGGGACTGGTCATCGATGGCTCATGGTCGGTCGGTTCGGATTGCGCGGTGCGGATTATTCTAGCGCAGCACCTGCCGGCGCGGGGAGAACCCACTGTTCCGGCGGCATCACGGCGAACATGCCGGCATTGCGCAGGCGGCGGGCCAGCTTCAGCAGCGCCTTGTCCTTCGTGATCAGCACCTGGGCACCGGCATCGCGCGCCAGTTCGAGGAACTTCTGGTCGTCGGGGTCGGTGCAGACGGGCAGGCGCACGCCCGACTCGGGCGGCGCCACCACCTTGATCAGCTCGTCGAACCGGGCCGCGCTGGCCGGGCGCGTGGAATCGTCCAGCGGCAGGTGCGGGTAGTGCAGCACGATGCGGTATTCGTCGCGGCAGTCGGCGCGCGTGACCGCTTCGACGGCCCCGCCCTCGATGGCCGCCAGCAGGGCGGCCCAACGGGGGTCGTGGAAGACGAACAGGTCCAGGCACACATTGGTGTCGATGACGATGCGCTGGGGTGCGCCCGTTGCGTCGGCGGGCTTGATGTCAGCGGGTTCGACGTCGGCGGGCTTTACTTCGGCTAATGCGGGTATCATGCGGGAAATTATTTTTGAGTGAACCAGTTTCGAATCATATGCTGATAGTGCTTTCCCCCGCAAAGAGTCTCGACCTCGACACCCCTCCCACCACCGACATCGCCACCCGCCCCGCCTTCCTCGACCATTCGGCGCAGCTGATCGGGCGGATGCGCGAATTCTCGCCGCACGAACTGGCCGAACTGATGGACCTGTCCGATGCGCTGTCCGCGCTGAACGTGGGCCGCTACGCTTCCTGGACCATGGATACCACGCATGCGCGCCAGGCCGTGATGACGTTCGACGGCGATGTCTACGACGGCCTCGACGCGCGCACGCTGTCCGCGCCGCAGCTCGACTACACGCAGGGGCGAGTGCGCATCCTGTCCGGCCTGTATGGCCTGCTGCGGCCGCTGGACCTGATCCATCCGCACCGGCTGGAAATGGGCACGCGGCTGAAGAACCCGCGCGGCAAGGATTTATACGCGTTCTGGGGCGACCTGATCACGCAGGAACTGAACGGTGCTGTCCGGGAGCAGGGTGCGCGCTGGCTCGTCAATTGCGCATCGGAAGAGTATTTCAAGTCGGTACGGCCGGCAAAGCTCGACGTTCCCGTGATCACGCCCGTGTTCGAGGAGTACAAGAACGGCCAGTACAAGATCATTTCGTTTTACGCCAAGCGGGCGCGGGGCATGCTGGCCCGGTATGCGGCCGTGAACGGGATCACCGATCCGGAAGCGCTGAAGCACTTCGATGCGGACGGCTACGCGTTCGCGCCGGACGCATCGAACGACGCGCGGTGGGTATTCAGGCGGAAGGCGGCCTGACGCTGCCAGGCCGGGACGCCGTCCCGGCCCTTGCAGGCAGGCTTACGAGGCGGACCAGAACTTCCACCACTTGCGCTCGGGCTTCGGCGCGCCTTCGTCGAGGAATTTGCTGGACGGGAAATTGAGCTTGAAGACGCGCATCGCGTCGTCGCGCAGGGCCACGTTGCCGAGCTTGTCGTAGCTGCGCACCATGATCCACAGCGCTTCCTCGATCGCCGGCGAATCCGCGTATTCGCGCACGGCATCCATCGCGCGGTTGGCGGCGGCCAGGTAGGCGCCGCGGCGATAGTAATAGCGCGCCACGTAGACTTCATACGCCGCCATCGCATTGATCAGGTATTTCATGCGGTCGATGGCGTCCGGCGTATAGCGGCTTTCCGGGAACTTGTCGACCAGCGCCTTGAAGGCGGCAAACGCTTCGCGCGTCGCTTTCGGGTCGCGCTCGGCCGGATCCTGCTCGTACACGAAGTTCAGCAGGCCGATCTGGTCATTGAAGTTGATCAGGCCGCGCAGGTAGTACATGTAGTCGACGTTCGGATGATTCGGGTGCAGCTTGATGAAGCGCTCGACGGCGGCCAGCGCCTGGGCCTGGTCCTGCGCCTTGTAGTAGGCATAGGCCACTTCCAGCTGCGCCTGCTGTGCGTACACGCCGAACGGGTAACTTGCTTCAAGGCGGTTGAACAACTGGATTGCCCGCTCATAATGCTGTCCGGCCAATTCTTCCTTGGCCTCCGAGTATAATTTCGAAGCGGACCAGCCTTTGGTCTCATCCGACTGTTCCGGTAACAGGCTGCAAGCCGAGAGACTGGCGAATAGCAAGGATGCTGCGACTACCTTCAATTTTTTTTGCATGTTCTCGTGCAAGAAGACGTTTAAACAAGATACGACCTGGCTGATTATAGCCGATGGGAATGCTGTGATATTGAATCCTGAGCCGAATCCGGCCGAACACCCCCTTGACCACGACCTGGACACCGACTTCGAGCCCGACCTGCTGGCCGACGATGTCCTCGGCGACGAAGCCGCCGGCTTCGCCGACCCGCTGGCCCCGATCGAACTGCACCTCACGCCCGACGTGTGCGGCGACCGCCTCGACAAGGTGATCGCGAAGCTGGTGCCGCAATTCTCGCGTGGCCGCCTGCAGAGCTGGATCGAGGAGGGCTTCGTCACCGTGGACGGCAAGCCGGCCAAGGTGCGCGCCACCGTGTATGGCGATGAAAAGATCGTCGTGCTGCCGCAGGCCGCGCCGGAAGACGTGGCGTTCGCGCCCGAGCCGATCGACGTCGACGTGGTGTTCGAGGACGAGCACCTCATCGTCATCAACAAGCCGGCCGGCCTCGTCGTGCACCCGGGGGCCGGCAACTGGTCCGGCACGCTGCTGAACGGCTTGTTGCACCGCTGGCCGCAGCTGGGCGGCGTGCCGCGCGCCGGCATCGTCCACCGCCTGGACAAGGATACGAGCGGCCTGATGGTCATCGGCAAGGACCTGCCGACGCAGACGGATCTCGTGCGCCAGCTGCAGGCGCGCACCGTCAAGCGCGAGTACTGGGCGCTGGCATGGGGCACGCCGCGGCTGTCCGGCACGATCGATGCGCCGATGGGGCGCCACCAGCGCGACCGCGTGAAGATGGCCGTGTCGACCGGCTTCGGCGCGAAGCCAGCGATCACCCATTACGAGCGCCTGGCGTCGGGCGAGCTCGATCGCCGTCCCGTCAGCCTCGTGCAATGCCGCCTCGAAACGGGCCGCACGCACCAGATCCGCGTGCACATGGCGCACCTGGGCTACCCGCTGGTGGGCGACTACGTGTACGGCAAGCCGCACCTGACCGGCGTGTTCCACCGCCAGGCGCTGCAGGCGCGCCGCCTGGGCCTCGTGCATCCGGCCACCGGCGAACCATGCGAATGGGAGATCCCGCTGGCCGACGATTTCCGCGCACTGCTCGAGCAATGCGGTATCGACGAGGCATCGCTGCACAAGGCGCCGGACGACGGCGCGTTCGACGACGACGACGATTACGACGACGAATGAGCGCACCGAACGTGACCCAGTGGCTGGTTCCCGACTGGCCGGACCTGCCATCGGGCGTCGGGGTGCTCTGCACGACGCGCCGTGGCGGCGTCAGCGCCGCGCCCTATGACGACGGCCAGGGCAAGGGCGGCCTGAACCTGGGCACGCACGTGGGCGACGTACCCAGGTGTGTCGAACGCAACCGCGATATCGTGCGCGCCGAACTGCCCGCCGAGCCGGCCTGGCTGACGCAGGTGCATGGCACCCGTGTGCTCGACGCGGGCACGGTGCACCACGATGCCGCACCACCGATCGCGGATGCCAGCTTCACGCACGAGCGCGGCGTGGTCTGCGCGATCCTCACGGCCGATTGCCTGCCGGTGCTGCTGTGCGATGCCGAAGGGCGCATGGTCGGCGCCGTGCACGCCGGCTGGCGCGGCCTGGCCGACGGCGTGCTTGAAAGGACGGTGGAATCGATGCGCGAGGCGGGCGCCGGCGAACTGATGGCGTGGCTGGGCGCCGCGATCGGCCCGAACCGGTTCGAAGTGGGGCCGGACGTGCTGGATGCCTTTTTGCGCCGTCCCGGCGTGGACGAAGCGGCCATCCGGAGCGCCTTCGCGCCATTCGGTGCAAAACCAGGTAAATATTTTGCGGACCTGTATGCGCTGGCCCGCATCGCATTGGCCGGGGTGGGTGTGCGCCGGGTGTGGGGCGGCGACTTCTGCACCGTGTCCAATTCCGGTCGCTTCTACTCGTACCGGCGCGACGGCGTTACGGGGCGGCAGGCCAGCCTGATCTGGCTGAAGTAGCCGCGGGCAAATGAGTCAGCGGTCGCGGGCAGCCGCTGCGGCGGCCTGCTGCGCGCGTTCCTCCTGCCGCTTGCGCTCTTCGCGCCGGCGCCGGCCGATGCGCCGGAAGCCGCCCGTCACATAGAGTAAAATTGCAAGGGGGATAACGCAGTACAGCAGGAAGGTCATGACGCCTGCGACGACCGTCGGCTCGGTCAGCGACATCAGCAGCACGACGTAAATCCAGGCAAGAGCAACGATCAGCATTGGTAGTTTCGGTTGGAATCACAAACAATTCTAAATGGAATATACATGAACATGCCCGACGCGCAGACACTGGCCGGCTGGATGGACCCCAGCCAGTGGAAATCCTGGATGCCCAATCCCGACGCCCTGGCGAACATGCCCTTGCCCGGTGCCGCGCTGTTGCGCGAAGCTGGCGCCACGGTGAAGCCCGACGTCCTGGAAACCCTCAAGAACGAATACATGGCCGAATTGGGAGCGCTGTGGCAGCAGCTCCTGGAAGGCAAGACGCCCGCGATCCGCGACCGGCGCTTCGCCAATCCGGCCTGGACCGCCAATCCCGTCACGGCCTTCAGCGCGTCCGCCTATCTGCTGAACGCGAAGTTCCTGCTGGCGATGGCCGATGCGGTCGAGGCATCGTCCCAGCAAAAACAGAAGATCCGTTTCGCCATCCAGCAGGTGGTCGATGCGATGTCGCCGGCGAACTTCCTGGCCACCAATCCCGAGGCGCAGCAGGCGCTGCTGGAATCGAAAGGCGAAAGCCTGACCCGCGGCCTGAAGAACATGCTGGCCGACATGCAGAAGGGCCATATCTCGCTGTCCGACGACAAGGCGTTCGAAGTTGGCCGCAACCTGGCCACGACGGAAGGCGAGATCGTGCTGGAAACGCCGCTGTTCCAGCTGATCCAGTACAAGCCGCTGACGGATACGGTGCGGCAGCGGCCGCTGCTGATGGTACCGCCGTGCATCAACAAGTATTACATCCTCGACCTGCAGCCGACCAATTCGCTGGTGCGCTATGCCGTCGAGCAGGGCAATACCGTGTTCCTCGTTTCGTGGCGCAATCCGGATGCGTCGATGGCGAAAACGTCGTGGGACGATTACACCGAGCAGGGCGTGATCCGGGCGATCCATGCCGTGCAGGAGATCACAGAGGAAGACACGGTGAACCTGCTCGGCTTCTGCGTGGGCGGCACGCTGCTGTCGACCGCGCTGGCCGTGCTGGCCGCGCGCGGCGAGCAGCCGGCGGCCAGCCTCACGCTGCTGACGACGTTCCTGGACTTTTCCGATACCGGCGTGCTGAGCGTGTTCATCGACGAACCGCAAGTGAAGTTGCGCGAGCAGGCGCTGGCGAACGGCGGCCTGATGCCGGGCCGCGACCTGGCCAGCACGTTCTCCAGCCTGCGCCCGAACGATCTCGTGTGGAACTACGTGCAGTCGAATTACCTGAAAGGCAACGACCCGGCCGCCTTCGACCTGCTGTACTGGAATTCCGATGCCACGAACCTGCCGGGCCCGATGTTCTGCTGGTACCTGCGCAACACGTACCTGGAAAACAAGCTGAAGGAGCCGGGCCGCCTGACGGTGGCCGGTGAAAACGTCGACCTGACGACCATCCGCGCGCCCGCGTTCATCTATGGCTCGCGCGAAGACCATATCGTGCCGTGGACGTCCGCCTATGGCTCCGTGAACATCCTCAATCCGGAGCAGCGCGAAGCCAACCGCTTCGTCCTGGGCGCATCGGGCCATATCGCCGGTGTCATCAACCCGCCATCGAAGAACAAGCGCAGTTACTGGGTCAACGATGAGCGGCCGGAAGATGCGGACGCGTGGATGGCGAATGCCGTCGAACACCCGGGCAGCTGGTGGCCGCTGTGGGCCGCGTTCCTGGCCGAGCACGGCGGCAAGGATGTCAAGGCACGGGCGCAACTGGGCAGCGCGAAGTACAAGCCGGTCGAGCCGGCGCCGGGGCGTTACGTCAAGGAAAAAGCTAATTAAGAAGGGAAATGACCGCCGCCTGCCTGCCCCAGGCGGGAAGGCGGCCTGGCACTTGTTTTCGTTGCGTTGCAATAAACGCTCTTTCTACCTGTATATTTCCTGCCGACTTCGCCGATTCGCCCCGGTTTCTGAAAAGGATGCGTACATCGGGACAATCTTTCACTCTATAATAGGGTGAGCAGGGCTAGTGAAAGCGAACTCTACGTTCGCTTTTTTTTCGCGGCCTTTTTTTCGAAGTTTATGAGCAATGCGCTGCGGCGCAAAAAACGGAACTTGTGATGAGTAGTGTAAAGAAAACTGCCGAACGCCTGATCAAGAAGTATCCCAACCGCCGACTCTACGATACGCAGACCAGTTCCTATATCACGCTGACCGACGTAAAACAGCTCGTGCTGGACAGCGAACCGTTCACTGTGGTGGATGCGAAGTCGAACGAAGACCTGACGCGCAGCATCCTGCTGCAGATCATTCTCGAGGAAGAGGCCAGCGGCGTACCGATGTTTTCCACCGACGCGCTGTCGCAGATCATCCGCTACTATGGCCACGCGATGCAGGGCATGATGGGCTCCTACCTGGAAAAGAACATCCAGGCGTTTACCGACATCCAGCGCCGCCTCACCACCGGCGCCGTGAACTTCGACGGCAAGACGTTCAGCCCCGAGATGTGGACCCAGTTCATGAACGTGCAGGCACCGATCATGCAGGGCATGATGAACAACTACATCGACCAGAGCAAGAGCCTGTTCGTGCAGATGCAGGAGCAGATGCAAAACCAGAGCAAGAACCTGTTCGGCGCCTTCCCGTTCGCCGTGCCGCCGGTGACCCCGCCGACGCCCACCGACAAGAAATAAATCTTCGCGGCTGCGGTTTGCGCAGCCCGCATTGCCCAACAGCGATGTAGCACGCCGGTTTCCAGCGCCCCCGCCCGGGGAGATGACGCTGGCACCGCCTACGCCATGTTCGTTGGCGCTGTCACCCGAACCGTAAGCGCACAGCCTGCACTGTCCAGACACTGAGCGGCGCGGCGGAAAACCGGTGTCGACCGTGACACCGGTTTTCCGCACACCGAAAAATCAGTGCCCCAGCAGCCTGCCGAATTCCTCGGCCGGCAGCGGCCGCCCGTACAGGTAGCCTTGCCCTTGCTCGCAGCGCAGCAGCTTCAGGAACTTCGCTTCCTCTTCCGTCTCGATCCCTTCGGCCACCACTTTCAGTTCCAGGTTGTGCGCCAGCGAGACGATCGTCTGCACCATGCCCATGTAGTTGGCGTCCTGCGTCATCTTGATGACGAACGAGCGGTCGATCTTCAGCACGTCGACCGGCAGCGTGACGAGGTAGGCGAGCGACGAATAGCCGGTGCCGAAATCGTCGATGGCCACGGGCACGCCGAGGTCGCGCACGCGGGTCAGGATATCGACCACGCGCCGCTGGTCCGATACCAGGCTGCTTTCCGTGACTTCGATCGACATCGGTTTCAGGTGCGCTTCGGCGGTGTTCAGGGCGCGCTCGATGTCGTCGAACAGCGAATCGCAGCGGAACTGGGCCGGCGCCACGTTGACGGCGATCTGCGGCGGCTTCAGGCCCGCGTCGTGCCAGGCGCGCCAGTCCTCCATCGCGCGCTGCATCACGTTGCGGCCCACCTGGGTCACGAGGCCGCTGCGTTCGAGCACCGGCACGAATTCCGTTGGCTGGATCAGCCCGCGTACCGGGTGGCGCCAGCGCACGAGCGCTTCCGCGCCGGCCAGCTTGCCTGTCTTGAGATCGATCTTCGGCTGGTAGAAGTTGACGAACTCGTTGCGCTCGATCGCTTCGCGCAATTCCGCTTCCAGGCTGATCTGGAGGGCCTGCGCATGGTCCGCGTCGCGGTCGTAGAAGCCGATCTGTTCTTCCTGCCCGCGTGCGCCCGCCAGCGCATCCCAGGCCTTGACCAGCAGCTCGTCGGCGCTGGTGCCGTCCTCCGGCAGCATCGCCGCGCCCACGTTCACGTTGCACCAGATCTTCTGCTGGTCCACCGAGTACGACCCTTCCAGCATCGGGATGATCGTGTTGCGGGCATAGGCGCGCGGCGAGCGCTCCTCGTCCACGGGGTAGAACAGCGCGAAGCGGCCGATACCCACGTGGGACAGCGCCATGCGGTCCGCGACCGTGTCGCGCAGCCGTTGCGCCACCTGCCGCATCAGGCCGATCGCGGCCGCGTTGCCATAGGCGGAACTGATCTCGTCGAAGCGGTTGATGTTGATGAGCAGCACGGTGCCGCTGGCATTGACCGCGGCCAGTGCGGCAATCTCCTCGTCGAAATGCAGGCGGCTGGGCAGGCCGGACAGCGCATTGGTACGCGCCAGCCGGAACAGTTCCTGCGCATTGATCAGGCGCTCCAGGCCAAAGCTCAGTTCGTTGCCGAGTTCGCCCGCCCGTTCGCGCCAGAACTGGTCGAAGAACTCCGGCCGGGGCGAGTAGAACGACACCACGCCCCAGCACTTGCCGTTGACGAGCAGCGGGATCGTCATGCACGAGCCCACGCGCGGGTCGGGGCTGGCCAGGTTGTTCGAACATTGCAGCTGTCCGGTAGTCACGGCTGTGGCGGCCAGTTCGGGCTGGCAGTAGTCCGCCATGACGCTGCCTTGCGTGGCGCCGCTCTGCAAGTCGCGCCACTGGCGTTCGGTGCCATCGCGCGAGGCCGACGTGAACAGTTCCAGGCTGCCCGCGCTGTCGTCGAGGCGGCTGATGTCCACGATCTCCAGGCCCGGCTGCTGGCAGGCGAAGCGGCATGTGTCCAGGCACAGCGCCTCCAGGGTCTTGGCGCGCGTGATGATCGCGGACAGGCGCGACAGCAGCACATAGAAATGGTCGTGCCGGATCAGCGCCCGTTCCTTTTCGACCTCGGTGGTCATGTCGATCGCGGAGCCGCCCAGGAAAGGCTCGCCATCCACATCGATCGGAAACTTGTGGACCAGCCAGTGGCGCGCGCCATCGTGCGACGTTTCCATCGTCTTGATCGTTTCGCCGTTTTCCAGCACGGCGCGGTCCTGTTCTTCCAGGCTGTGGCGGATGTCTTCCGGCCAGAAGTGGCTGTCGTCCTTGCCGACGACGGTGGGGACGCCAAAGAAACCATGCAGCGCCGCGTTGCCCATCACGTAGCTGCCGGTGCGATCCTTGATCCACAGCGGCGAGGGGGAGTGTTCGGCAAAGCCCGACAGGAAGCTCTCGGCGCGTGCCAGTTTGTTCTTCAGCGCCTGGCAAGCCGCAGCGGTGGCGGCAAGGTCGGCCAGCGCCTGGCGTTGTTCCGCACTCGCGGTCGGCGGCGCGCACGCGAGCAGGGTGCTTTCGTCGGCCAGCGCCTGCGGCGGCACGCTGCCGCCGCACAGGTAGCCGGCAAGCCGCACGAGTTCCGGCGGGAAGCTTGTTTGCTCGCTCAGTTGCTCGCTCAGTTGCTCGCTGGCGGCAGGCAGCGCCTGTTGTTCCTGTGGGGCGATATGGTTCATGGTCGGTGTCGTTACGCGTCGCGCCGTCATGCGGCAGGCAAGCGTCAATCGGTAAGCTTGAACTTGAGCTGGATGGTCAACGCGCCGTGCAGGCGATCCTTGTACTTCGGTA
The DNA here is from genome assembly GCF_055502675.1 of Pseudoduganella sp. jia 12. Lineage (NCBI taxonomy): Bacteria > Pseudomonadati > Pseudomonadota > Betaproteobacteria > Burkholderiales > Oxalobacteraceae > Pseudoduganella > Pseudoduganella sp. jia 12. Next base: position 329,116 of record NZ_JBUXKP010000002.1, on the reverse strand, counting down.
CGATAGCAAAGTTCACTCCCACTCGTTCGTACTCCACGCTCACCACGGGAAGCAGTGCGGGGAACCAGCCGCCGTCGCGATGTTTCGGATAGCCGTCGAACGCGCCCACGACGGCGCCCAGGCGCAATGGACCGAGCGAAAAAGGCTGGTAGTACACGCCGACATAATTCGAGATCGCCCGGTCGCTGTTGCGGAACCGCCCTGCGGTGGCCGACGCCACGGTGGAAAAACGGTATTCTGCGCCAATGCCGGGATTGGTATCGTCCAGCCCTTTGTCGCGGTCGAAGTGATACGAATAAAAACCGGGATTGACCCACAGTTCGCTGCGCGGCTGCGACTCGATGACGCCGAACGGATTGGCCTGCGCCCCGGCCTGCGCGAGCAGCAGCGCGACACCCAGCATTGCGTATTTCATGCCATTTTCCCTTGATTGTTAATAGCGCGGCAATTATAGCGACAGCTCAAGCATTGCACACTCGCTCCGATGGGGTGCGTACGCGGTTGATCTGGATGGAGTAATTGCTGTTTAGAAATTGACTGCTTTTGGGCAATGCTCGACAGTAAGCGTCCCACATGACAGGGAGTCTGAAATGAGAAAGCAAACCATGGTGATCTGCGCCGCCGTCACGGTTTTGTCCGCCTGCGCCTCGACGACGAAACCCGGCACGGTCGGCGTCCAGCGCCAGCAGCTGATGCTGGTGTCGGCCGAAAAAGTGGAGCAGATGGCGCTGGTGAACTACACCCGGCAAAATCGCGCCGCGCAGGTGAAGGGCAAACTGGTAACGAAGGGGGCCGAATATGAACGACTCAAGAAGATCGCCGCGCGCCTGCAGGCGCAGGTGACGGCCTTCCGCGACGATGCCGCGACATGGCACTGGCAGCTCGCACTGATCGACGCGCCCGTGATCAACGCCACCTGCGCGCCCGGCGGCAAGATCACGTTCTACACGGGCCTCATCCGGCAATTGAAGCTGAACGACGACGAGATCGCGATCGTCATGGGCCACGAAATCGCCCTTGCGCTGCGCGAGCACGGCCGCGAGCGCGTATCCCGCGCCTATGCGCAGAACGCCCTCACGACGACCGCGCTGATGGCGGCGCCGAACAGCCAGGCGCAGGTCGAAGCGGCGAACACGGTCGCGCACTTCCTGTACATGTTGCCCAATTCGCGCCAGAACGAATCGGAAGCCGATGCGATGGGGCTGGAACTGGCGGCGCGTGCCGGCTACAAGCCCGATGCGTCGGTGACCGTGTGGCGCAAGATGCAGGCGCTGGCCGGCAAGTCGGGCGAGGGCAGGCAGGCCGAGTTCACGTCCACCCACCCGTCGAACGAAACCCGGATCGGCGAGCTCACGGCGATGCTGCCGAAGGTGGCGCCCCTGTACCAGGCGGCGCCGAAGAAGTAGATCCCTGCAGCCGCAGCTCCCAGTAGCCCACATCGAGCCAGCGGCCGAACTTGAAGCCCACCTCACCGAAGTGGGCAACTTTCACAAAGCCCAGCTTCTCATGCAGTGCCACGCTGGCCTCGTTCGGCTGGGCGATCCCCGCGATCGCCAGGTGGCAGCCTTTCGCGCGGAGCAGTTCCAGCAAGCGCGCAAGCAGGGCGCCGCCGAGGCCCCTTTGTGTATTTCCGTAGGCGAGGTACACGGACGTTTCGACAGAGAACCGGTACGCGTGCCGCACCCGCATTGGTGTCGCATAGGCATAGCCGACGATCGTGCCGTTCTCCTCTTCGCATACCAGCCACGGCAATCCAGCGGCCTGCACGGCGGCGATGCGCTCCACCATCGCATCGGCGGACACGGACGTTTCCTCGAAGCTGATCGTGGTGTCGGCGATATAGGGATTGTAGATGGCGGCAATGGCCGGCGCATCGTCGGGGCGGGCGTCGCGGATCAAGTTGGCTCCGTGCTGTGATGGAAGGCGACCATAATGCGCGGCGCCGATGCCGTCAATAGCGCTACGATGCCTTCTTCGAGACGGGGAGCGACGCGATGAAACGATATCTGCTGTGGTTGCCGCTGCTGGCGGCCGCACCGGCTGGAGGGCAGGCGATGGAAGATGTCGAGGGCGGCGTGAGCATGCAGCTGGCGCTCGAAGCGCCGCCGGCGCCGGGTGTGGTGCGGCTGCAGGTGGTACTGGAAAACCACGGCGACCGGCCGGCACTGGTGCCGCGCGCGGTGGCCTCGATGGACCAGCTGCTCGGCAACGTGTTCACGGTGAGGAATGCGGCCACGGGCGAGCCGGTGCCCTACGTCGGGCCGATGGTGAAGCGGGGGCCGCTGACCGCCGCGGATTACCTGGTCCTGGAACCGGGCCAGCACCACGAACACGTGATCGACATCGGTCCGGCCTATGGCTTCCGGCCGGGTACGCATGCCTATGCAGTGTCGTACACGGGCCATTACGTCACCGACGCCGGCGCGCTGGCGGAAGCGGGGACGAAGGCGGACGCAAAGGTGGGCACCCCGCGGCTGCCACTGGCCGCGCAGCCAGTGACATTCCGCCTTTCGCGGTGACGGCTAGCGCATGATGCTTACCGCAGCGCCGGCGTGTTTTCGCCGAAGTATTCGTGCGAATCGGCGTTGTCGACGGCGCGCGCCGGGTTTTTCCTGGCCAGCGATGCCGCGGCGGACTGGCCGTACGCCCAGTCGTCCGTGCCGGCCACCACGTTGAAGTGGCTCAGTTCGTGCACGAGCGTGCCGCCCTTCGAGTCGGTGCCGGTCAGCGGGGCGCTCCAGAACGCATTGCAGACATAGATCTTGTAGGGCTGCGTCGGATACACGTAGGCGTAGTAGCTTTCCTTACAGCTGCAGTCGACGGACACGGGCTTGTTGTCGAGCGCATCCTTGATGGCCGTGAAATGCGCTTTGACGGTCGCATACCGGGAACTGTTGTAAGTGCCGAACCACGTCGTGTAGCGGGATCCCGCCGTTCCCGCGCCGAGATAGGCGGTCGCACCGTTGGCCATCGTCTTCGCCGCACTGAACGCGGAGGCGATCGTGGACTGCTGCGAGGCGCTGCACTGGCTGTACGACAGGCTCGCTTCGCCGATCGGCACCGGCTGCGGCGGTTTCTGGTAGCTGCCTTCGATCCATACCTGCACGGCACCGGACTGCAGGTAGTCCTCGTCGCCGGCTGCCTTGCCGGCGTCGCCGTCGGGCTGCCCGGCCGTATCCCGGGCGATGCGCGCCCGCTCCAGCACGTCGGGCGCATGGGTGCGGAAGCGGATCGCATAGTCGCCCGTGGTGGAAAGGTCGTAGAGCGCTGTCAGCTCGACCGTGGCCGAATAGGATTTGCCGGGCTGGAGGACCACGTAGTCCGCCGCGGTGGGCGCCGGCCGCTTCACGTGCCGGCCTTCATAGTGCACCGGGATGCCGTCGCGGGTGATCTCGAACAGCGACTCTTCGATCGCGCCGAACGGCGTGTGCCATTTCAGCATGCGTTCCGGCTTGTCACCCGTGTTGGTGAGCGTCACGCGCACGACCAGGTCGTCGCCCGGGCCCAGCGATTGCCTTGCCACGTCGATATTGGCCACCACGGCCGCCGCAGCCAGTGCCGATACGCTCCATGCCGCCAGGGCCACGCCGCCCAACCAAACGAATTTCCGCATTGCCGACTCCTCATGTGAAGTGAATGACACACCGGCTCGTGACCGGCGTAATGCATCCTCACACGGCCATTAAAGCCGAGTCAACATTGTTAAATCGTGTGTGGTGGCCGATCGCGTTCAGTGCGGCGGGCCAGCAACAAAGCTGTGCGGGCGCTGTGCGGAATCGGGACAAACCGCTGCAAATGTTAAATTCTGAACATCCGCAGCGATGTCCGGCGGCTTTCGGCGGCGGCTGGCGGCCCCGGATCAGGCCCGGGGACGCTGCTTGTGGAACACCATCGGGCTGTAAGGCACGGCCGATGGCGGCAGCGAATGCAGGATCCCCGGCTTCATCGCGCCGACGACGTGCATCTCGCATGGCTTGCAGTCGAAGCGCAGCGTGTAGGTCTCGCTGCCCGAGACAAGCGTCATCGGCTCCGCCTTCACCTGGCCCTGCACGCCCTGCACACCCTTGGCCTGCTTCGGGCACAGGTTGAACGAGAAGCGCAGGCAATGCTTGGTGATCATCAGCGGCACTTCGCCCGCTTCCTCGTGCGCCTCGTAGGCCGCGGCGATCATCTGCACGCCATGCTTGTGGTAGAAGGCGCGCGCTTTCTCGTTGTAGACGTTGGCGAGATAGGTCAGCTGCGTATCCGGGTAGACGGCCGGCGGTTCGGCGGGCGCCTTGCGGGGCGGGCGCTCCCACGCGTCGAGGCGTGCCGCTTCATGTGCTGCAATCGCATCGCGGCGCAACGCATTGATCGCGCCCGATGGCACGAACCACGGTTGCGAAAGCTTCAGCGCCACCTCGCCGGCCTCGAACATCGTGTTGCCCAGCTTGCCCAGGCTGGTGCGCAGCGCCGTTTCGGCCTGCGCGGCCTGCTGGGCCGGCTGTAGCGCCAGCGCGGCGGACGTCGCCGACGTGATGCCGTCTTCGTCGGTCACCGTCAAGGTCAGTCCGTCGGCACTTTCGGACAGTGCCAGTTGCACGCCCACCTTGCGCTCCGACGATTTCTTCGCCAGCGCCGCTTCCCACTGGTGGTCGCGGTTGCGGTGGACCTCGGTGCCCACCTTCAGGCCCGCCAGGGTGGCCATCGGCTCGTTGGGGAACACGCGCCAGCGCTGGCCTTCGCCGTCCTCGCCCAGTTTCTGCACCGTATTGGCCTGCACACCGGCCGAGTTACGCTTGACCATGTAGTTCAGGCCGTCGCCATTGGCCATCGGCGCATCGGTGAGCAGGTCGAAGTGGTCGCCGCCCAGCTTCGTCACGGTACCGAGCTTGACGCCCAGGTACTTCGGCGAATCGAACGCGCCGATATCGTCCTGGCGGCCGCCCGCAAAATAATCGGTATGGCCGCGGTGGAAGTTCTTGTCCACATCCGGCGTAAACAGCACCTGCGTGCGGCCGCTGGAGGCGCGCACGAACTCGGGGCGGCGCTCCAGGAGCTCGTCCAGCAGCAGCCGGTAGTGGGCCGTGATGTTCTTCACATAGCCCATGTCCTTGTAGCGGCCCTCGATCTTGAACGAGCGGATGCCGGCATCGACGAGCGCTTCCAGGTTGCGGCTCTGGTCGTTATCCTTCATCGACAGCAGGTGCTTGTCATAGGCGACCACGCGGCCCTGGCCATCCGTCAGCGTGTAGGGCAGGCGGCATGCCTGCGAGCAATCGCCGCGGTTGGCGCTGCGGCCGTTTTCCGCATGGGAGATATAGCACTGGCCCGAGAACGCCACGCACAGCGCGCCGTGGATGAAATATTCGAGCGGCGTGTCGACCTCCGCGCGGATCTTCCTGATCTGCTCGATCGTCAGCTCGCGCGCGAGCACCAGTTGCGAAAATCCCACATTGCCGAGGAACTTGGCCCGTTCCACGCCGCGGATGTCGCATTGGGTGCTGGCATGCAGCTGGATCGGCGGCAGATCCAGTTCCAGCAGCCCCATGTCCTGGATGATCAGCGCATCCACGCCCGCTTCGTACAGTTGCCAGATCTGCTTGCGGGCCAGATCGAGTTCGCTGTCGTGCATGATCGTGTTCATCGTCACGAAGATGCGTGCGCGGTAACGGTGCGCGAAGGCGGTCAGCGCGGCGATGTCTTCCAGCGGGTTGCTCGCATTGTGGCGCGCACCGAAGGCCGGGCCGCCGATATACACGGCGTCGGCGCCATGCAGGATGGCTTCGCGGCCGATCTCGGCGGTTTTGGCGGGCGACAGCAGTTCGAGTTCGTGGGCAAGGAGAGACATGACGGATCCTGGGTGAAGAGACGGTAAGCCTGGGCGAAGGGGCAGATTATAGCTTTGCGGACTGCGCCTGTCATGGAAGGCCGGCGCAGCCGCCCGACCGGAGCTTAGCCCGGAGCGCAGCCCGGAGCTCAGCCGAACTCGCCCATCCGGTCGATTCCCGTACAATTCTTGCATCATAGTCCCGGGGGTACGCCCATGGAATGGCTTTCCGACCCGAACATCTGGATAGGGCTGCTGACGCTGATCGTGCTCGAAATCGTGCTCGGCATCGACAACCTGATCTTCATCGCGATCATTGCCGAGAAGGTGCCGCCGCACCAGCGGGACAAGGCAAGGCTGCTGGGCCTGTCGCTGGCGCTGCTGATGCGCCTGGGCTTGCTGAGCGTGATTTCCTGGATCGTCACGCTGACCGAACCGTTGTTCTCGGTCGGAACAATGGCATTCTCGGGGCGCGACCTGATCTTGCTGGTGGGTGGCATCTTCCTGCTGGGCAAGGCCACGATCGAGTTGCACGAGCGGGTCGAAGGGCAGGCGGCGGTGAAAAGCGGGCCGGTGGTCTACGCCAGTTTTGCCGCGGTGGTCGGCCAGATCATCGTGCTCGATGCGGTGTTCTCGCTCGATTCCGTGATCACGGCGGTCGGCATGGTCGACGAACTGGCCGTGATGATCGCCGCCGTCATCGTCTCGATGGCGGTGATGATGTTCGCTTCGAAACCGCTGACCCGGTTCGTCAACGCCCACCCGACCGTGGTGGTGCTGTGCCTGTCGTTCCTGCTGATGATCGGCCTGTCGCTGATCGCCGAGGGGTTCGGCTTCCATATTCCCAAAGGTTACCTGTACGTGGCGATCGGCTTCTCGGTCGCGATCGAGGCGCTGAACCAGCTGGCGCGGCGCAATTTCGCCCGGCAGCAGGAACATGTTCCGCTGCGCGAACGCACCGCCAATGCCGTGATGCGCATGATGGGCGAAAAGCCGGGCGCGGACGGTGCCGAAGCGCCGGTTGCCAAAGGCGAGGAGGCGGAGCCGCCCACGTTCGAATCGGCCGAGCGCCACATGGTGAGCGGCGTGCTCAGTCTGTCGCAACGGCCCGTGCGCTCGATCATGACGCCCCGCTCGGATATCTCATGGGTCGACCTGGACGACGACGCCGCGTCGATCCGCGCCCAACTGCTCGATGCGCCGCACAGCTTTTATCCGGCCGGCCGCGGGCAACTGGACAATATCGTCGGCGTGGCCCGTGCAAAGGACGTGATCGCCGACCTGATGGACGGCGGGCACATCGACCCGGCACGCAGTATCCGCCCGCCGATCGTGATGCCCGATTCCGCAGGCGTGCTGCAGGTGATGGAAACGCTGAAGCGCTCGCACGGACAGCTGGTGCTGATCGCCGACGAATACGGCACGATCCAGGGACTGGTGACACCGATCGACATCCTGGAAGCGATCGCCGGCGAGTTCCCCGATGAAGACGAGCAGCCGGTGGTGCAGCCGCTCGGCGCCGGCCGCTGGCGCGTGGATGGCGGCGCCGACCTGCATTACCTGCAGCAGGTGCTGGAATCGGATGCGCTGGGCATTGCCACCGACGACTACACGTCGCTGGCAGGGTTCATGCTGGAACGGTTCGGCACCTTGCCCCACGTGGGGCAGGTGCTGGCGCTGGACGACTTGCGGCTGGAAGTGGCGGAAGTGCGGGAGCGCCGCATCACGTCGGTATTGATTACCCGCGCCGATGCGCCGGCCGGGGCCGGCGCCTGAGCGCATCCCCGGCGCGTGTGCCTCGCCCCCCGGCTTCGGCCAGGGGACTTGCTTCGCTCAGGGGATCTTGCGCCGCAGCGGCATCGGCACAGGCATCTCGCGCGTGGGCATGGGCGCGCGGTCCGGCGGATTCAAGCCGGTGACCAGGTCGGCGATCCGCACGGACTGGCCGTTCTCGAAGCACTGGTTGGCCGCGACGCCGATCAGGATCGAATACGCGCCGGACCGCTCGTCGGCCAGGCGCTTGTACTTGTCGGCCGGCGCATTCCCGAAAATCTCCTCCAGCATCACGGCATCGCCGCCGCCATGGCCGCCCTTGCCGGTCCAGGGCTCGATGTCGCGCGCGGCGCCGCGCAGCGGGATCACGCGGATCTGCACCTGGTCGCTCCGGCTCTGCACTTCGGCGGCGCCCGCCGCGCCGACCTGCTCGACGATGCGGTGCTCCAGCCGGCCTTTCGTGCCGTTGAAGGCCACGTGGTACCCCTCCCACGCATCGTAGGCCGACAAGGCGTAATTCAGCTGCGCCCCATTGTCGTAGCGCACCATCACGTTCATCGTGTCCTCGATGTCGATTTCCGGGCGCCACACGCACTGGTCGCGGAAGTAGCCATCATGCTTTTCATTGTCCAGGTAGAGCGCCTTCAGGCCCGGGTCGGCGGCCAGGTCGAAATAAAACGTGCACTTCTGCTTTTCCGGGCAGGTCAGGCAGCGCTCGTGCGCGCCCGTCAGTCCCATACGCTTCGCCGTGGCCGGCGTATAGAACTGGCGCGAGCCGAAGGCATGCACCAGCTCCGGCTGCGCGCCCAGCCACCAGTTCACCAGGTCGAAGTGGTGGGTCGACTTGTGGATCATCAGCCCGCCCGACATGGCCTTGTTGCTGTGCCAGCGGCGGAAGTAGTCGGCGCCGTGCACGGTATTGAGCAGCCACGTGAAATCGACCGACATCACGTCGCCGATCTCGCCGCTCATGAGGATGTCCTTCACCTGCGAACGGGGCGGCGTGTAGCGGTAGTTGAACGTGACGCGGATGTGGCGCCCCGTGCGCTTGACGGCATCGAGGATGCGCTGCGCCTTTTCCGCCGTCGTCGTCATCGGCTTTTCCGTGATGACGTCGCAACCGGCTTCCAGCGCGCGCACGATGTATTCGTCGTGCTTGGCGTCGGGCGTGGTGACGATCACGTACTGCGGCTTCGTTTCGCGGATCATCTGGTCGAAATCTGCCGACTTGTAGGCGCGCGGCTGGCTGGCGCCAGTGGCGGTGATGTTGCGCACGGCCAGCGCCGCGCGCCCCGGATTGCTGTCGCAGATCGCCACGATCTCGTTGCCGTCACGGTATTTGCCGGTAATCGCGCCGGTGAACATGCGTGCCCGCGAGCCGACGCCGACCACCGCGTAGCGTTTGCGTGGCGTGGCGGCAAAGGCACTGGTGGCCAGCATGACCCCGGCTGCGCCGGCAGCTTTCAGTACGGTGCGGCGATCGATCGGACCGGCATTGTTTTCGCTCATCGAAGTGTCTCCATTGGTGGGTGAAAGCGTCGCGCCATCACCCGTCTGGAGCGGGCTGATCTTTGGCGGCGGCTTTCGCGATGGTAGGTCCATTCGATCCGGGTGGCAAGACCACTTTTTGTAACTGGACGGACCAATCACGCGCGTGAGCGTTGTGCCGTATCCGTTGTCCACCGCAGCACTCGTGTCATGCATTTTTTTCAATAAACGCCTCAAATGACGATATCATTTGTTAAGTAGGAAATTCCTTACGAGCGCTAAGAGTTCCCCTAATAACTTTTGGAGGCAGTCATGACGATGCGCTCATACCTGCGGATCGATGGCGTCGCGGGCGATTCGACGAATGACGGCTATGCGGGGTGGATCGCATGCGATTCGGTCGGCTGGTCGCTGCGCGCCGCCGGCAGCGCGGGCGGCCTGTCGGAAATCCGCTTCGTCAAGGGCAAGGATGCAGCATCCGCCGTGCTTGCCCGGCTGTGCATCGAGGCCACCCCGCTGGCGAGCGCACGCTTCGACTTCGTCCGGCTCGGGCCGGACGGCGCATGGGTGCGGCACTACGGCATCGAACTGGAACACGTCACCGTGGCCAACGTTGCCACCGGCCCGAGGCGCGAATCGGCGGTGACGGAAACCGTGGTGCTTGCGTTTGTGCACGTCCGGCTCACGTCCGGCGGGCAGGGCGGCGAGGCGGCCTGACTGCGCGCGGCTATTCCGGCAAGCGATAGCGCTGTTCGCGGTACAGCAGGGAAGGCAGCATCACGTGCGCCATCGCGCGGTCGACGAGGGCCTGCGGCGGCGGCGCCCGATCGAGCGACAGATTTCCGGTTGCCCCGTCATATCGTCCGGCCAGCGGCGGCTGTCCGGGGCGCAGGATGGTCGCCGAATCGCCTTCCAGCCAGGCGAAGTAGTTGTCGAACTGGAGCAGTGCGCGGCCCGGCGTATCGCTGTCCCGCGCCAGGTCGCGTCCGATCATGGGATGGTCGCTGGAAATGCCCATCAGCGACAGCAACGTTGGCCCGAGATCGATCTGGCTGGCCAGCGTGCGGAGTTGCCTCGGCTGCACATCCGCACCGAGGATCAGCGCCGGGATATGGAACTTGTTGATGGGCACGAGGCTGTCGCCGTACACGCGGTTGTCATGGTCGGCCACGATCAGGAAGATGGTATCGCGCCAGTAATCCTGCTGCTGTGCTGCGCGAATGAATTTGCCGAGCGCGAAGTCGGCATATTTCACGGCGTTGTTGACGCTTTGTTTCACGGGATCGTGCAGTGCGATCTTCCCGTCGGGGAATTCGAACGGTTCGTGGTTCGACGACGTGAAGATCAGGCTGAAGAACGGCTTGCCCTGCGCGTGCAGCGCTTTCAGGCGTTCCAGCGAGGTGTCGAACAGGTCCTCGTCCGAAGCGCCCCAGCTGCCTTCGAAGCGGGGATGCATGTCGCGCCGGTCCACGACGTTCTTGAATCCGTTACCGGTGAAGAAGCCGCGCATATTGTCGAAATGCGCTTCGCCGCCATACACGAATTCCGTGTTGTACCCCTGCTTGCCCAGGCCGAGCGCCAGCGTATAGAAATCGCGCTGCGCCAGCGACAGCTTGACCACGCTGCGCGCCGGCGTCGGCGCGTAGCCCGACACCACCGCTTCGATACCCCGTACCGACCGGGTGCCGGTGGCATACAGCTGCTCGAACCACCAGCCTTGCTCCTTCAGCTTTTCCAGCTCCGGCGTCACCGGCAGGCCGCCCAGCGATTTTACAAAGGTGGCGCCCAGGCTTTCCTCGAGCACGATCACCAGGTTCAGCGGCTTGTCGCGCCGGTAGGCGGCTTGCTGGTGGTGCAGCGTCGGCAATTCCGCGGAAGGGAACCGGTAGTCGCGCATCCAGGGCGCGGACATGACTTCCGCGAGCACCTTTTCGCGCGGCATGCTGCCATAGATTTCCGACGACCGGGCTTCCTTGCGCATGGAGCCCACGGCATCGAGCACGGACCACGCCGAATTGATCACCAGTGAATTGACCAGCGCATCGCCGCTCAGCGCGAACAGGGCCGGGTTGGCGGGGCGGTGCGCGGTGGTGGAGCGGATCTGCACTATCACCGCCAGCAACAGCAAGGGCCATGTGAGCCACAGCACGCGCGACGGCCACATCGTCATGCGGCGCGACGCCTCCGCCAATACCCGGTGCACCAGCACGGCCAGCACGGTGGTGGCGGCAACGGTCACGACCAGCGCCAGCCGGTAGCCATGCCACAGTGTGCCGAAGACTTCTGCCGGATAAGCCAGGTATTCGATGAACAGCCGGTTCGGCCGCACATCGTATTGCAGGATGAACTGCGGCGTGGCCAGCTCCATGAAGCCGATGAACACCAGTGCGGCGGTTGTCCACCATGCGGTGAAGGCGGCCCACAGCCGCGCCGTGCGGCGGTACGCCAGCAAAGGGGCGAGGGCGAGCGGAATCACGATGAAGTAGCCCAGCACGATCAGGTCGGCGCGCATGCCCTGAACGAAAATCTCGCCGAGGAGCCCGGCCGCGGCGACCCGATCCCGTTGCCAGGCAACGAGTGCGATGCGCGACACGGACAGCATTGCCAGCCCGGCCGCCAGCAGGCAGGACAGGTTCAGGTACGGGCCAGCGAATCGGCTCCAGTACTGCCACCAGCGCACCGTGGTGGATCGGGAAGAAGAGGGAGATGCGTTGGCGACGGCCTGGTTCATGGGATCGGTGTGCGGTGGATCGGCGATACGCGGCGGGCGCGCAAAGCCGGACAGTAGCGAACTACCTGTCGCGGTACGGTTAAGCACGGGTTAAGTTCCCGTTAAGGCCGCGCCACCGAGTGGGGCCCCGGGGCATCGGCTCATGTTGCTGATTGTTCGCCCGGACCATCCATGGCCACGGCCGGAGCGGTTATAAAGATGGTTTTACTCTTCACCGGAGATTTCATGTCTGCATGCCATCGCCGCACTGGAGTCCGGACGATGCGGGCCGGGTTCCTGCTCGCCATGTCAGCCTTGCTGCCGATGCCGGCGGCCATGGCGCTGCAGGCCGGCGCGACCGTCGCGCCGGCCGTGACGGTGAAAGGAAGCCGCCTGGGGGCGGCGGACCCCACCGAATTCGTCGCTGCCGACAGCCGGGTGCTCAGCCGCAAGCGCGCATCGTCCTGCAACTTCATGGCGGGCTACAACCCGAACGAGGACGACCTCGTGCTGGACTACATGCGCCATTTCCACCATTCGCTCGAGGGCAGCGCCGTCAGCTCGCTGGGCGGCGCGCCCGTGCAGGTCGTGCGCGACACGGCACCGCTGGGCGACGTGGCGTCCGCCAGCAACGCGGAACTTGGCGCCCTGGCCGGCGAACTGCGTGCCGCCGCGCCGGACCCGATGGCGCCATCGGTGAAATGCTCGCCCAGCGACCTGCGGTTCGCCGCCGGCATGCACCGCATCGCCCGCAAGGACCGCACGCTTGGCGAAGCCTTCGCGGCCCATGACCGCGGCGACTTCGGCGAGGCGATGGCCCAGTTCAGGGAAAACTACCGGAAGCTGGGGTACGGCATTTCCGCCCTGATGATCGGCAAGCTGTACCTGCTGGGCCAGGGCGTGCCCGCCGACACTGGACAGGCCATCGCCTGGCTGCGCAAGGTGGTCGATGCCCGGTTCGCGCCGGAAGATCGCATGCGCTTCGATCCGAAAGCGCCCGGGCAGATGAGCGAGCGCGCCGAGGCGGCGATGACGCTGGCAAAGATCCACCTGGTTGGCCACGGTGTGCCGAAGAATGCGCGCGAAGCGCGCAAATGGTATGAGGCGGCGTCCGAGTCGGGCTACGCGCCGGCCACGAGTGCGCTGGGCCTCGGTTACCTGTCGGGCTTTGCCGGCGACCGTGACCCCGCCCGGGCGGTGAAGTACCTGAAAGAGGCGGCCGAGGACGGCTACATGCCGGCGATGTACCAGCTCGGCAAGCTCTACTACACGGGCGAATCCGGTATCGCCGAAGACCTCGGGCTGGCGGGCGCGTACTTCGCGGCGGCGGCGAAGGAAGGCCATCCGCTGGCCCTGTACGCGGCCGGGCGGATGTATGACCTGGGCGAAAGCGTGCCGTCGGACCAGAAGCGGGCGATCGGCTACTACAAGGAAGCGGCAGTCAAGGGCGTTGCCGATGCGCAGAACGCGCTGGCTACCTACTTCTACCAGGGGGAAGTCGTCGACAGGAACCTGGAAACCGCACGCAAGCTGTTCGACGCCGCGGCACGCCAGGCGCAGCCGGACGGCATGTTCAACCTGGCCGTGATGTCGATGCGCGGCGAGGGCGGCCCGAAGGACCTGGCGGCGGCCTATGTGTGGTGCAGCCTCGCCAAGGCGCGTGGTCACGCCAGGGCGGAGGCCGCGCTCACGGAGCTCCGTCCGATGTTGTCGCGCGATGAGCTGGCGAAGGCGGAAGGCATCCTGCAGCCGGCGACCCGGAAGTGACGCGTACGTCGGCGGCTGGCGGCGCGCCGCGGCCCAGCCAGCGATCGCGCAGGCGCAAGCCCGGCCGTTCGATCGCCAGGTAGAGCAGGGAGGCGACCGCGATCGACGCCAGCGCATAGCCGAGGCAGGCGACTGCCGGTGCCTGGCGGGCGAGGGCCGGCAATGCCGCGTCGAGCCAGGCATAGACTTGCTTGTGCGTCAGATACAGGCTGAACGCCAGCATCGCCAGCGCGCGCGCACCCGGCACGGGCCGGCGGCCTGGCCAGGCCCGCGGGCTGGCGGCACCCGCCAGCAGGCATGCGCAGCCGAGCGCCACCAGCGGGAAAAGAAGGGTGGCGCCCGCGGCACTCATCGGCTGGATGTGCGATGTGCCCGCCACGATGCCGGCACCGCCGGCGATGAGCAGCCAGGGGTGTCGCATCAGCACGATCCACCATGCCGGGCGGTAGGCGCGCACCGCGGCCAGCATGACACCCATCAGCAATCCATCCAGGCGTGCATGCGTGGGGTTATAGATCATCGTGACAAAGTTGCGCAGGGCCGCGCCGCCATCGCCCGCGTCGAGGAATGGCGCGACCTGGTAGCGCCAGAGTCCCGCGCGCAGCAGCGCGCCACCTGCGATGACGCCAATTGCCAGTACCGCCACCTGCATGGCGGTCGACCGCCCGGCCATTCGCCAGGCAAGCAGCGGAAACAGCAGGTAGAAATGTTCTTCGACGCACAGCGACCATGCGTGCGAATATGCCGTGCCGTGTTCCCATTCCGGGAACAGGTTCAATGTGAATGTGATGAATTTCCACGCCGGCTGCAGTTCGCCGCCTTCGCGCCACGCCGGCATCGACATGTACAGGCCGAGGACCACGTAGTAGGCGGGGAGGATGCGCGACGCCCTGCCGAGCATGAACGCCCTGTAATGGCGCCAGCGCGAACTGCCGTCACGCGACTGGTTTTTCAGGAGCTGCCAGCCAACCAGGTAGCCACTGAGGACGAAAAACAGATCCACACCCATCCAGCCGTGTTCCACGAACGCGGGCAGGGCAACGCCATGGCTGCTGAGGTGATAGGCCATCACCGCGACGATGGCGATCGCGCGCAGCAGGTCGATGCCTGGAACGCGGTTCGCTACGGTTGCCGGTTCCGTCAGGGCAGGTTTATACATGGCGTGCGAGCCTGTGTCTCAGACCTGTTTCTCAGGCCTGTGTCTCAGAACGAAAGAAGAAATCACAGGAATGACCCCACATGGCGGTTGACGTGTGCTTTTGTTATAGAAGCGAAATTGTAGAGCAATCGTGGTACCGGTCGTGGCGCTCGCTACGACTTCATGGCACAGCTGCCTGCCCGGCGGTTGGGATAGGCGCGAACCTGGCTGCTTTGGACGCCTGATGGCACACAGGGATGACGATGCAAAAAGCACGTTGCTATCGCTACATTTCTCGACATGCCAGTTACCATGGGCGACATGCATCAGCATATAAATGCAACTAACCGAAGGAGTCATGTCAACACGACACCTCATCCGCCAATGGCTGAGCAGAGATCCGGTCTATAAGAACACGGGTGGCACATCGCGGCGGAAAAGCAGCAGAACAGCTGACCGGTTGACCGGCCGATGGCTCCGTTAGCCGATCAAAGGCACAGGCGCACTGTATTGCAGAGCAGGTTGATGGCGTCGTCTTCCAGCATGGGCATCTTGAAGAGCTTGTGCTCGCCCGGTAGGACTTTGCGAGTCAGCGGCTCCGCCAGCTTGAGGCCATTCTCGCTGTTGGTCAGCATGACCAGTCCATCGCCCGTTCGGGTGGAAGCGATGACGAATGCGCGATAGCCGGTGTTATTTCCCCATTGCCAGATATAGGCATCGTTCCCATGGTGCTCGATTCCCCAGCCCAGTCCCCAGGCAATGTCCAGGCTTCGATCGACCGACACGGGGGACTCGGTGATTGCACGGATGACGTCGTCATCGCCAAGCACCATTGCGACGAACTTCCCATAATCCGCCGCCGTGGAATAGAGGGTGAAGGCCGCGATCGGGGCATCCAGTACCATCGCGGTCCTGAATGCGCCGTTGGCTTTCGATCCCGGGAGGAGGCGTCGGGCGAGCGGCTCGTTCCAGGCGAAGCCGCTGTCATGCATGCCCAGCGGTTCGAATACCTGCGCTGCAATGAGCTGGTCGAGCGGCTGTCCCGAGACCGCTTCCACGGCCCGCTGCAAGAGCAGGTAGCCTTCGCCCGAATAATGCCATTCTGTTCCAGGTTCGGCATCGAAATCCAGCGGCCCGGACGCCCAATTGGGCAGACCCGAAGTATGGTTCAGGACCATGCGGACGGTGATTTTTCCGAGACGCGGATCGGTCACCAGGTCCGACGGTTCCGCCTTCAAAGGATTGAAGCGGTGCCGGTAACCCCGTGGCAGGTAGCTCATGACCGCGGCGTCCAGCTCCATTTTGCCGTCCGCAACCAGCTTCAATACCGCATACGCAAAGACAGGCTTGCTCAGCGATGCGGCCTGGAAAACGCTGCCTGGCACCGGCTGCTGCGCGGACTGGCAACCGGTGGCCGAGTCGACCGAGTCGAGCTTCCGGTTCCTGATGACGGCGATCGCCACGTTGCAAACGTGATGCCGTTCCGCCAGGACCTTCAGCGCATCATGCAGGCTTGCCGGCATGACTTTCGGCTGGGGGGAGGCACAGCCGGAAAACAATACCATCAGGGCACTCGCGAGCAGCAAAAAACGGATGTTCCGGACCGGCAGGGCGGTTGGCGGGAACGATAGCACAGGGAGAAATCGCATTGACACCTTGTATTGTTGGACGCACATCGAGAATCCTGCCACTCGGCCAAGGGCGCTGATCAGCTGAAAGCCATGGGATTATGTCAGAAACCCTTTTTCGCTGTACGTTGCAATAAGTAAAATGCTTCTGAGTGAGGTAGTGCACCAGCACTCGACTTGCATGTCGCTCGCTGCAGTAAATAACTGGCGACTTACCGTCCTGGCGTTCAAGAGCACTGCGTCCCCACGGGAAAAATCCGTTATCTCTGTACAGGTCCTTCCTCGAGGGCTATCTGCCCGCGCACTGCTGGTCCATTGAATCCCGGGTCTCCGCCTGGACGACAACAATAGAGTCTCAACAATACCCAGACGGTTCAGATTGCCTCTGTTACTTGTGTTACGTGGCGACCCACGCTTACCATCGATTCGCGCGATCCGATTTACGGAAACGCCATGGGTGCCATTTTCACAGCCCGAAACTGGAGATTTGGTAAACCTGCGATAAGGACGAAGACCGTAATGGACAAAAATCCCCAACAACGCATATTGGACACTTTGAATTGCATATCAAGGCTGTTCCCGCAACCGCAGGATGGCGCCAGGATACGCGCAGTCCTGGAGAAATGGTTGAACACGCAAAATGTCAACGAG
Organism: Pseudoduganella sp. jia 12; assembly: GCF_055502675.1. Taxonomy (NCBI): domain Bacteria; kingdom Pseudomonadati; phylum Pseudomonadota; class Betaproteobacteria; order Burkholderiales; family Oxalobacteraceae; genus Pseudoduganella; species Pseudoduganella sp. jia 12. The sequence continues at coordinate 312,152 of NZ_JBUXKP010000002.1, read as the reverse complement.
CTCAGCGGTCGGTTGTCTCTGCGGCAAGGAAACCGATTTTCTGACGACACTGCCAGGGAACTGCGGCATGCGAGGCGAGCGCTGCTGATGGTTTATGAGCGTCATCAAGTGCCAGCGTCCCGGACAGCGGCGGTGCGGACCATGGGATTGGACACGATCAGGGAAAAGCTGTTGGAGTATTTCCCGAGGAAAGATCTTTTCAATTCTGGCATGCCGCGTGAAACTTCGCTCGCGTCGTCGTTTGGTTACGCCAGAGAAGAGCATTGCAATTGGGCAATGCTGGCTGGGGCCGAGGTCATCCCTCGTGTAACGGCTGCGTTGCTGGGATTGTCGCACGTCCGAACAAACAGAGTCGAACAGGCACGGTTTGAAAAATGGTTTGGTAAATTTACCGATGCCAAGTATCGGATAGTATTAGAAAATCTTCAAAAAATCTGCCATAGTCCCAAAGGTTATCGTCTCTACTATCGTGGGCAGGACCTGGACGGCAAAATCGCAATGGAAGGAGTTCCTCCCTATGAGAGTTCACTGGTAGCGATACAGTCGGTGCCGGATGCCGGTTTCTATTCCAGAGATTCAAGAAGGGATAACGATGAAAAATATTGCCATATTTTCTTAGGAAAGGCGTTTTGGGGGTCCCAGGTGAAGGCCAACGGGCAGGAAGGTGTGGCGGTTTCACGTTGCGCAGTTCTCGTTCACGAGTTGACACACTATTTGTGCGGGACAGTTGACTTCACGTATGGCAGCGAAAATTGCAAACAACGTGCCGCTGAAGGCCGAATTGAAGTCATTAACAATGCATCAAGCTATCAATGGTATATCGATGAGTTCTAGTGGCGATGTCCTGCGTTGCTGCCACCAGCAGTGTAGCGCGTCCCGCCCGACCGGTTAACTTCGGCGCTCTGCAGTATATTGCGGCTTTGGCCAATTACATTTCTCGACAAATCTGCCAACCCGACCGTCAGGCAGAGCACGGAAGGCATTGACGCCTATTGCGTTGGGTAGCGCGAGCAGATCGCGTAACTGGTCGAGGTGTTGCAAGTGGAATAGCACAACCTAGACTGCAGCATCAGCGAACGGCTGCTTTGTTCCGGCCTCCCATCGTGGCCCGGCAGTTGGCGGGCGTGAATGATCCCCAGGACGGGGCATGGTGAAGGCTTTTGCCGGCGCGGCAAGTCTCCGAGTCATCCATGGTCGCTTCCTCGCCACTTTCAAAGAGGTGGCTGGTCACCTCAGCCTGGTCGTTCCTGAACATCCGGAAGGCCGGTCATTTTGACGTTATCGCTGCCTTTGGCAAATCGGGCCGGCTGATGAAGCGAATCCGTGTCTGTGGAATTGGACAGGATGGACATGGTCGATTTCGAATGTGGGGTAACGGGTGAAAAATCAGGGATTGGCACCAAGCTTCACCGGCTCGATCAACTCGCTGACCTCTTCCGGCCAGTAAGCCTGGCCGTTGCGGTCGCTTTTGATCACATACAGCGTTTCGCCCACCAGTTGCGTGGCCGGACAACTGAGATACCAGACGAAGCTCGCGTGCCGGTGCAGCATGCCGGTCCGGAAGCCACGTCCCGGCTCCACCAGGTCGACCCGGCGCGGCAGCGGTGACTGCGCATGTAGCGGCATCGACAAGCGCCATTTGCCGTCGCCGCTGCTGGTGCGGTGCAGCGCCGCATACAGCGCCGGGGGCGGCTCGATCACGGCGTCGCCGGTGAGCACCAGGCGCACCGTGCGCTCATTGATCGCGCCCGCGGCAATCGTGACCGGCTCGACCCGCGCGGCGCCCGCGTTCCACAGCCGCAATTCGAGCGGCGCGGTATTTTCCAGGGCCAGCGTGAATGCCAGGGTATCGCCCGCATGCAGGCGCGCCGGCGTGTCGTCGGCTTCGCGCAGTGCCGCCAGCGGCAACGTGTACACGATACCCAGCCGTACTGCCTCGGGGGCCGCCAGCTTGAGCGCACGGGACACGCCTTCCTGCGTGGTCAGCATGAAGCTGCAGCGCCCCGGGCCCACCGGCCCTGGCTTTTCCAGATCGCCGCCGGCCACGATGTCGGCCATTTCCGCCTGATCCTGCGACAGGGCATCCATCGGCCGCTCGTAGCGCACGTCGAGCATGAAAGTGAGCACGCCCTGACAATTGACCACATCGCGGTCGACATCGAGGGCCAGGCGCAGCGCACCGCGCGCTTCCAGGCCGGCCGGCGCCGGATTGATCGGCTTGATATCGCTCGCCGGTGGGCCGGACAGATCGCGGTCGTAGGCTGGATCGTTGAACACGATGCTCGCCGGGGTCAGCGGCATCGTCCCGCGCGCCTGCGACACCGGATACAGCGGCATTCGCAGCACCAGCGGCGCATTGCTGGTGCCGGGCGCCAGGCTGGCCGGCTCGGCCTGCTCCGGATCGAACAGGGCGAGCAGCTTCCCGAGCGGCGCCACGCGGGTGCTGCCGCGCGAGGTGGGATGCACCGTCCAGTGCAGCTCCACCGCCGGCAGCGGCACGGCGCCGGCCAGCGCCTGGGCGATGGCGCGGTTGGCCTCCTGCACGCCGAACGGCTGGGTGCGCCCCGGGTCGAGCACCAGTTCGACCTCGGCCGTGTGAATGTGGTGCTCGCTGCCATCGCCGGCGGGCGCCGGCGTCGGCAGCAGGGTCCACTGGCCGGGCTTGGGCAGCGTCACCCAGCCGTATTCAAGCACCGTGTCGCCGATCCGCAGCATGGCGCGCGCATCCGGCACCGCCGCCCCCAGCCCGGTCAGCAAGGTGCGCATCACGAACTGCAAAGGGCGGGTCGCCAGCGTGGCGGTGCCCTTGACCAGCACCTCGACCCGCAGCACCACCCGCAGCGATCCATCCCAGCGGGCGTTCACGATGCTGGCCGTTTCCGGTGCGGCGACGGCGACAATCGACCAGGCGTCGAACGATTCCTCGACCGCATTGTCGGGAGCGCCGTAGGAGGCCAGGGGCAGGATACGGCCGGCGCCACCCTGCACGATATCGGCCGAACCGAACAGCACGTCGCAGGCCTGTAGCGGGCGCACGGCGCACGCATGGATGCGGCGGTCGCGCAGGGCGTCACCCCGATTTTCCGGCAGCGGCCCCGGGCGTGGCGTGCGCAGCTTGCGGACGAACGAGGAACCGGCCTGGCTGGGGCGGCCGAAACGCGTATTTTCCGCGTCATAGGCAGCAACTTTCCCTGCCGCGCCATCGAGCGCGGCCAGCAGGCGGGCGCGGCGGATAGTCAGCACGCCGGCACGCTCGCCCACAGAGGTCAGACTCAGCTCCTCGGGCAGGAATCCTTGCACCGTGCGCAACGCGCCTTCAGTGGCGGCGGTGCCGCTGGCCAGCAGCGCGGCCTCGATTTCGGTCGCCAACGGCAGCCGCACCAGCGGCGGCGCCGATTGCAGCCAGCCGATCGGCGGGCCTTTGAGACCGCTGAGGTGCAGCGGCAGCCAGGCTGGCACCCGCGTTTGCGACAGCCACACCAAATCGGCGCCGGCGCCAACCCCGCCGAGCGCGGTGGCAGCGCCGGTGTGGGCCGGCAGCCGCATCCGGTGGCCCAGGCCGGCAAGGCCCGATGGGGGCGTCGGCCCGGCAGTGGACGCATCGTCGCGCACCGGGCTGACCCGGCCTTCCTCCGGCGCGCTCAGCCAGCGGGTAATGCGCGGCGCGGCCGGCGCCGCCAGATGGCCGCGCCCGGGGTCGGCAAAGGTGGCCGCGGAGCGACTGCGCGGCGCGCTGGCGCCCTTGTCGAGGGCAGGCGAGGCAAACACGCCTGCGCTGAACAGCTCAGTGCTGGGCTTGCCCGGCCAACTCAGCAGGAAAGCGGCGGGATCGGGATCGCGGGTCAGTGCCAGCGCGCGCACTGCCGGCAAAATGGTGCTGCCCGCGTCGGGTCGCGGTGCGGCCGCCCACCCAAGGGAGCTCAAGCCGGCGCCCAGCACTACCAGTCGTGGCGGTGCCGGGATGCTGCTGGCTACCAGTTCAGCGTCACGCATGGTGAGCGCCGCCGCCAGCGCCAGCGTTCGCGAGTCGCCGTCTTGCTTGCGCAGCAGCATATGGCCGGCCAGCAACGACAGTGCCTGCACCGCACTTTTGCCCCGGCGGGCAGCGCGCAAGGTGCTGTCAACCGACACCGCCGCCGCCAGAAAGAAAGGCGCGTCGAGCGACACCGCCTGTTCCGGACGGCGCGTGCCGAAGCTTTGCTCGGCCAGCAGCGCCCCGAACACATCCAGTTCATCCTCACCAGGATGTCCATGGGCCAGGGAACCGGCCACCAGGGCCGCGCTGACAGCGGCAAAGCTGGCGTTCGCGGGCGAAGGTGCGCTGGGCCGGCTCAATGCCAGCGCGCATGCCGCGCGGCCATCGCTCCACGCCAGTTCGAACGCCCCCTTGCCGAAATCCGTCTGGCTCAGCGTCCCGGCCATGCCGGCCAGTAGCGGCAGGCGCAGTAGCGGCGCCATCGGCGTGCCTTGGTCGAGCACCCCCAGGAAGCCGCCGGCCGCCATGATGGCATCGCCCCGCGTGACGTTCCAGAACGCGGACCGCAAGCCCGCACCCAGCGTTCCCTGCAGCACGGTGGCGGGTGCCCCCAGCCCGGCGCGCAGCATGCCCGGCTCCTTGCCGATTTTCTTGCCGTCCTCGATGCGCGCCATGAAACGCGCGCCGAAGGTGGTGCCCTTGGCGCCCGGTTTCGGCACAACGCCGGCCGGCCGGCCCAGCGCCATCGATTCCACGCCGCTCCACTGCAGCGTGGTGCTGCCGCGCGTGAGCCGGTTGCGGCCGACCACCGGCGTCACCCATGCCACGCTGGACAACGGGCGCAGGATTGCGGCCGCCAGCGCCAGAGGCAGCTGATGGCCAGCCAGCGTCCATTCGACCTCGTGCTGCGCCGGCGCCGGCACGTCCTCCAGAGCCACCAGCACACGTCCACTGACCGGCCCGTCAATGAACGGTTCCGGGATCGGATCGGGCGGGTCGGACAAGGCCAGCATCGGCCACTCGATCGCGCTGCTGGCCGTGACGGCGGCGCTGACGGTGGCCTGGCCGCGCCAGACCCCGTCTGTTCCACTGGTCACGGCAAATTCCAGCCGGCCTCGCGCAATGCCGATGCCGGGGCCGAACAGGGTACCGGTCAGCGCCGCCTGCTGGATCAAGGCGCCTTCGCAGTGGCCGGCCGCCAGCAGTGCAATTCCCGGCACGGCCGGATGGCGCTCCAGTTTGGCGATCAGTGCGCAGGCAAGCGTTGCTTCTTTGCCGAAACCGCCTTCGAAGCGCAGCGCGAGGGCGCCATTTTCCGCATCGGCGCTGTGCCCAAGCAGCGTTGCCGGGTAGCCGAAGAGCTGGACGCCTTTGGCCTCTGTCGTCGAACGCCAACTGATGACGGGACTGTCCGGCACGCCGTATTCCCCGGTAGGGAAGATTTCGACCACATGCTCGACGTGCAGCGTGGTGCTGCCCGGCACATGGCTTGCTGCGATGCGTGCGTCCAGCACCCGCAGCCGCGCCTGGCCCGCGGAGCCTGCCGGCTCCTTGGGCGCGACGCGGCAGCTGACTGTGTCGCCCAGCAGTTCGATGGTGGGCACGCCGAGCGGCAGCGTGACGTCCGTCATCTCGATCTGCATCCCGATCCCCGCCGGGACGAAGCCGGCGCCTTGTTCCAGGTTGAGGGTCACGGTGACGCGCCGCAGCGCGGCGTGGGCGCCCGGCCAGGCCGTGCGGTCGCGCAGGCGGAACGCGTACGTCAAGTCCTGGGCCTCGCGCTCGAAGGCGGGCACCAGGGCCCCGGGATCGGCGCCGGCCTTGAGCGTGAGCGTGAACAGGTCGTGGCCGGCGTCGGGCGTGGCGTCGCCCAGCGTCAGGCGGCACAGCAGCCTGGCCGACGCCACCGCACTGCCGGCGAGCGTCACCCCGACCAGGCGCAGCGGTTCCAGCAGGAACCCGAAGAAGCGCAGCTGATGGCGGCCGAGGGCAAACGGCACGTCATCCCCGGGGGCGCTCAGGCGCCACTCGAAGCCGCTGGCGGCCAGCCTGGCATCGTCATCGAGCACGGAAAAGTCGAGCGCGCTGTCGCCTGCGGCCAGCTCGGCGTGATTATCCTTGAACAGCACGTCCTTGAACCAGAATTCAAATGGCCGCTGGTTCACCAGCAGGGCCAGCGGTTGCGCCAGCGACACCAGGCGCAACTTGCCCGCAACCCCGTGCAGCGCCACCGGCCGCTCGATCAGGAATTCGGCGGCTTTGGCCGGGCCGGCCCCGCAGCGCCGGTTGTCCAGCTCGAAATCGAAGTGATTGTCGCGGAACGTGGCCGGGCTGTTCCCCAGCACGGTGATATTGCCGCCCTCGAACGTGGCACTGTGTCCCGGCAAAGCGGCGTTCCCGCTGGCGGCGACGCCGTCGATCGACAGCGTCCCGTACGGCAGCTTGTACACGGTGGCGTCCGCGCACCTGGTCATGACCTTGAGAACCGGTTTCCATGTCAGGCCGCTGACCAGGGTGGTGACCTCGACCTGCTTGTCGGCGTCGGTCGCGAAATAGGGGCTCAGATAGCTGTCCTGTACCCGGCTGTTCTGGTGCTTGCGTTCCTGCTCGCCCCAGAAGCGGGCGAGCCGCGGCCAGTCGAGCGCAGTGGCCACACCGGCCGCGGCCGCCGCCGCACGCGCACGCTGGCGCGCAGCTTCGTCCGGGGGCAGGGCGGCGCTGGCAAACGCTTCGTCCAGCAACGGCAAATCGAAGCGCACCGCCGCCTGGTAGGCGTCGGCTGGATTCAATTCCACCCCGGCCACGCCCACGCACGAGAAAGCGATGCCGCGTTCGGGCAGGGCCGCGCTGCCGGTGGCGCCCGGCCAGGCGGCCACGGCACGTACCGAGGTCAGGCTGTCGTGCAGGCCCAGCAGTGGAGCATGAACCGATTCCTGCAGCACCGCGAGCACTTGCGGCTTGCCTGCCACATACTTGTCCCAGGCAAGCGCGAACGGCATCAGTTCGCGGCTTTCCAACGGCCGCACGCTGCCGGCTGCCATGCGCGTCATCGGCATGTTGGCCGCCAGCGCGATCACCGCATGGCGCCGCCACGCCACTGCCTGGTACAGTGGCTGCTCCGGGGGCGGCAGCAGGTCGACTTTGGCTAGCCCGTTCCTCAGGGCGTCCTCGGCATCGGCCAGCTCGGCGCGCGCCTGGTCGGCCGCCTCCTGGACCTCGTCCAGCTTCTTGTCGGCTTTGGCCATTTCCTTCTTCAGCACCGGGTCGAGCGCCAGTTGCGCTACCTGGCTGCTGGCCGCGCGCACGTCGGCCTGTGCCTGGGCCAGGCCGCCTTCGATCGCATACAGCACTTCCTGCGCGCGCGTCACGCCCTGCCACAGCAGATCGACGGGCAGCACCGTGAAACCCGCGCCGTCGATGCATGCACCGGCCGCGCGCAATGCCAGCTGGGCTTCGATTGGCTTGAGCACTTCATTGCGCCAGCGCGCTGCCTGGGGATTGAACGCCAGGGTGAGCCTGGACCAGCGAGCCAGCGATTTGCCGGCCTTGTTGGCGAACAATTCGAGGCCGGTGAAATCTGCCTGGAGCATGTCGTCATGGTCGTCCGTGTCCATCGCCACGTCGATGAAGGCACCCGGACCGGCGCCAAGCCGTGGCAAGGCTTCAAGCGCGTCCGGACGGTCGCCCGACACCCACAACAAACCGCGCGCCGACAGTCCGGGGCCGTACAGGGTCACACTGGCGTCGTCCAGCGTGGCGCCGCCTGCGTCCAGGGTCAGCAGCACGGTGCCGGCGCTGCCCCTGGCTCGTTCCAGCGTCACCATCCACGGCGCCTGCGTGTTGCTGCCGGGATGCCAGGCACCCGGCTTATGGCCCGATTGCACCGCGTCCGGCCCTGCCATCGTTCTCAGACGGAAGAAGCCGTTGATGACACTGCGCACTGCGCCTGCCGGACGGGCCGCGGCCAGCACCCGGTCGCTGTCGATGTCCAGCGGACCGAGGTTGGGGACCGGCAGCTGCAGCCAGCCATCGTCCAGGGCGACGAAGGCGGGGATCAGGGGCCGCTCGAAGCCGGCGCCGAACAGCTGGCCGGCCGGGCGCCGGGATGGCACCGGCGGTGGCGTCGCTTGCCCATAGGCAGCGCGCAGGTCGGCGGCCAGTCGCGCCACGTCGACATGCAGTGTGGACGCGGTGCTGGCTGCGCTGAGCCCATCGGTGCCAAAGCGGCAGGCCAGCTGCGCGCCGCCGGCCTGGCCGGCCCCGAAGGAAAAAGCGACCCGGCCATCGGTGGCGAGCTGCATGGTGACCCGGTCGAGCCGGAGCACGGCCACGCCATCGATGCCGCCGCCAGCAGCCGGGCTGACCAGGGCAATGCTGATGTCCCCCGGCGCCAGCTCGACCGGCTTGCCGGCCGCAAAGCGCAGCGACCCGCCATCGACCTCGAGCGGCCACTGGAACACCGGCAGCCGCTCGCTGCTGGCGGCAAAGCGCAGGCCGTACAACCTTTCGGCCGCCGCACGCGCCGGAATTACGGCCCGCCAAGCCTCGCGCCAGGCAGTTTCGTCATCCGCCTGCAGCAGCTCCAGCCTGAAGCCGTCGGGCTGGCGGTGCAGCAGCACCCGTCCGGCCAGGCCGGTGGCGCCGGGAAACGGCAGCGTGGCCTCGAATTCGATCCCGTCCTGGACCAGCCAGATATCTCCCCAGCCATCCGCGCCTGCGCGCACGCCGAGTGCCGTCAGCCAGTCCAGCCCTTTGGCACGGGTGTCGACGTGCAGGCCGATCCGTCCAGCCAGCAGGCGCAGGGGCGGCATGGCGACCTGATCGTCGTCCGGACGCGGCAGCTCCCATGGGTTGCCGTTGGCCGGCAGCGCCTCCGCCACCACGTGCACGAAAGGCGCGTCGCGGTCGTCCGGCGCGGCTTCATTGATGGTGCGGAAGGTGTCGCCGAAGCGGGATGACACTTGCCTGTCGCCCGCCCAGCCCAGCTGCAGGAAGTCGCTGCTGGGCGTTGCGGTGCCGGTCGGATTGCGGTAGTGCCGGTTGCGTGCCGCCACCAGCAGGTGCACGCTGAGCAGGCGCGGCTGGTGCCACAAAGGATCGACGCCTGTTGCGCGCCGGGCCTGGTCGAGCGTCAGCACGCGCACCGGGAAGGTGCTGTCGGCACTGCTGCCCGTCTTCTTGCCGTGCGCGTCCTTGGCATGTTTATGGTCGAAGTCCGGCGCGCCTGCCGCCAGCGTCCAGAGTGGCATGCACGGATGGTCCGGCCCGGCTGGAGCACCCACCACCGTGATCTGGCGCAGCGGTTCCGGCTCGCCGTCGAGGGTGTCAATAATGTAGGGCATGATCAGGTCTCCTCCTTGGTCCACTGGTTCCACTTGGGTAATGCAACGTCCACTTCGACTTCGCCAGGCGTTTCCACTTTGTCGCCCACGCGGGAAATCGCATTGCGGGTATCGACCGCGCGGATGACGAACTTGTCGGCGCCACCCATCAGCCGTTCGCGGCACACCTGCCACAGCCGGCCATGCTTGCGGCTTGCCAGCGGGTGGCCGCTGTTGGCAGCGGCGTCCGCTTCCTCGTCCGCAGGCAGTCGAAATACGCGCAGGGTTTCCGTTCCGCTGACGTTCAGCGCCACGCCGAACACGCCATGCTCGAGGTCCGGCGCGATCAGCTCCGTGCTGGCCGGGTCGCCATCGAGGATCATGCTGTGCAGCCGCTCGCGCGCCAGCCGCGCGGCCGTGGTCTCCCAGTCCCCGATGCCGGCCAGTTGTTCGGCCTCTGTGTCAAACTCGGTGGCGATGTCCGCCATCGCGCTCAACACCTGCTTGGGCGCCGTGCCGTCCAGCGTGGCGGCGGCGGCGCGTACCTGGGCCGCCATGGCGGCGATCTGCACCTTCGCCTCGTCCACTGTTGCAGGTGCCGCCAGGACAGCGAACGGGCCCACATTCAGCTCCGCTTCCATACCGGTTCTGGCAAAGTTGGCGGCGGCATTGAATTGAGCGCGCAAGTCCGGCGTGGCCGGCCTGGCGGCACGGATGAACTGCACGTCCTGGCTGCCGTTCTCGGTCACCGGATCGAGCTGGAAGGCAAGCAGGAAGCGCCGCCCGGGCGCGGTGAGCTCCGAGCTGATGGCCGGATTGAGCGCGGCGCCACCCGTGGTGTCTTCGACCACCGCGCCAGCCTTGAACCGGCTGCCGCGGCAGCGCACTACTACCGGGCTGCTGTCGGCTTCTGCGGGCGCAGGGCTGGCAAGCAGGTTGACGGCGGCATCTTCATCCTCGAACGCCTTGCCGGCGCTGCCCATGCCGCGCCGCAGCAGCGTGTAGCGCACATTCGGATCGGGCCACCACGCAATATCAAGGGGGTCCTCGGTGATCCAGCCGCGCGCGCCGGTCTCGGTGAGGTCGGCGTGCGACACCAGGCGCAGGTCCGCCAGCGTGATGCGCAGTTGCGCGTCGGCGCTGCGGCTCAGGACCAGCTGCGGCTTCCAAAGCAAGGCTTCGGCCTGTTCCCGGTATTCGTCCGACCCGGGCATCGCCTGCGGACGCAGTGCGCGGCGCGGCGTCGCATCCTGCACGCTGCCGACCACGCGCGACACCACCAGCCCCGCGCGCGCCACCGCCAGGGCACTCACGCGGTAATGGGCCGGCAACTGGCCGATCCTGATGATTTGCGCCCCCTTCCACAGCGATGGGTAATTGCCAGCCAGCTGGCGCAAGGCCAGCGCATCGACGCCGGTGGGCGTGGTCGGCACCTCGGTCGGGAGCACAGGGTCGCGGTTGGGGTACAGATTGGCCAGATGACGTTCGTGCATGGCGCGATTGATCCGCCCGGGCCAGGCCGGATCGCGGTATTCGCGCACGAACGAGAGTGCCGTGCCATCGGTCTGCAGGCGGGCAAACAGGGGCCGGTTGGAGGCCGCCAGCGCTTCCTCGCCATGCTGGGCCATTACCAGTTGCCATTCGTCTCCCACCAGTTCGGTGCCCAGGATGACCGGCGGCTCGATCCTTTCGGTGCGGGGCGACACCGCCAGTGCGTAGCCGATCGGTACCTTGAACGTGGCCGCCTTGGCGGTGCGCGTGATCAGCCGCTCCGAGATCAGCTGCTCGGTCTCGTCCTGCGAGGCGTAGTAACCGGCGCCCAGCGCCAGGTGCTGGTAGCGCGGCGTCGGGCGCACCGCGTACACGCGGGCATGGGCCCAGCGATCGGCGTGCAGGAACGACAGGTTCACCTGGCCTTCGGCGTCTGCCGCCAGCTGCAGCGGGTTGGCCTTGAGCGGCGCCGCCAGGGCGAACTGCAGCGCCTTCGTCGCGCCCGGCATGGCGCCGTGGTCGAGGAAACGCTGCTGCCAGGGCAGATACGCGGCCAGTACTTCGGCCAGGGCGTTGAAGCCGTTCGGCCACGCGAGGTCGCGCTTGACCCACACCAGATTTGCGCGCAGCGATTCGAACGCAGCCAGCGCGGCCGGCATATCCTCCGTGCGCGGCGTTCCCGCCGGCTGCTCCGGCAGCCCGCTCGTGAGCACTGCCGCCAGTTCCGGGGCAGTGAGGCTTTGGAAACGTTCGAAGGGCGAATCGTGCTCGAGCCCGACCGGCTGGTCCACCGGATGAACGAACGGTGGCTGGTTGTCCTCGAGCGGCGCGCACATGCCAAGCTGGGGAAATTCGTCATTATCCTCAACCAGGGCTTCCAGCTGCGGCAGCGACAGCAATACCTCGCTGGTGGCGCCGCCCGTGCTGGTCCTGACCCGGGCCATCAGCTGTGGCACGGGGCGCGCTCCCGCGTGCCGGTAGTAGAAGCGCAAGGTTGGATCGGCCAGCACGGTCTTGCGCGCCGATTTCGGCCAGGTCAGCACCGGCAGTACGGCCGCCGCCGCGCCAGGGACGACGGTGAGACGCGCGCTGTCCGCCACCCGGATCACTTCGTAGGTCAGCGTCGCATGCGACGGGAAATGCAGTTCGTAGCCGAGCAGGGTGCGGGTGGTGGTCCTGCCGGATTCCGGATCGGTATCGGTACGCAGCCAATGCGGCCACGCGGCAGCCTCCCAGCCCATCGCCAGCAGGCCGTAGGAGCGCACCGGAGCTGGCACCGGCCGCAGCGACAGCTGCAGAATCGCGAGGCCGGCGTCCGCCAGCGCCAGCGCGTCGTGTTCGGTCTCCACGGCGCCTTCGTTGAGCACGGCGTCGAACGGGCCGGCGACGCGGTCGCTCCCGGGGCGCAGCAGCACCTCGGCGAATGGCTGGCCCAGACTGATGCCGTCGTAACACCGCTGGTAGCGCGCCAGCGCGCGGGCGAACACCTGGTTCACATGGCGGTGCAGCCGCACCGGATCGACGAAACTGTCCTCGTTGCGGTCGAACAGCTTGATGGTGGCTGCAAGGCCGAGCTGCTGCAGCGCCGCCCAGCCGTACGGGTCGGTTTCGGCCGTGGTCCCGGCCAGGAAGCCCGCCAGATTGGCCGTTTCGATCAACGGCGCTGGCTGCACCGACACTACGTAGCGGCGATACAGCGCACTGGCGCTGCCGCTCGCGCTGTATTCCAGCTCGCCCAGCACTTCTTCGATCAGCGCGTGCTGCGGGTTGTCGAACGCGAGGTCGATGGTGGTTTGGCCGGTGATCCAGCGCGTGTTGCCGGCGGCCGGCATCGAGCCGGTGACCTCGATCGCAAAAGTCAGGCGCCGGTCTTCGGTCAGCGCCTTCATCAGCTCCGCCAGCCGGGCCGGCGGCACCTGCCAGGCCATGCCGATGAGCGCAGCGCGCACCAACACCGCGCCGAGCGCCGTGTGCTCCGTTTCGTGGCGGATTACGAACAGGTCATTAATCACCTCTTCCTTGAGAGATGCGAAGGGATCGGCTCCGCCTTCGGGGCGGTCGAAAAGCAGGTGCTCGAAACGAAGGCTGGCGGGTGCGGTCACCGCCGCATGCAAGGCGGCCAGGGTGGCTTCGCCCGGGTCCCCGGCATTTTTCGCCACGAAGGGCAGAAAGCGGACCTGAAGCCAGGTCGGCTGGCCATTCTTCATCAGGTCGCTGATGGCGCCTTCCGACGCCGTCGGCAGCAAGCGTACCCGCGGCACGCGCGCGGCGAACGCCAGCGTCGATTCAGCCGCCGAAAGCCAGGGCGCGCGGCGTGGCGCGGAACGCCCGCTGCTCAGCTTCGCGCGATTCTGCAGGCGCCAGGTCTCGCTCGGATAGTGCGCGTGCCAGCCCGGCCAGTCGCGGTTGGTGTCCGGGGTCAGGCGCGCCGTTTCGGCCGACACCCGTTCGATGCGCGCCACGCGCCGGGCGCGGCCCCAGGTGGTGGCGTTGCTGGCGAACAGCGGTGCCTTGGCCGTGTCCAGCGCGGCCAGGTCGTCCAGGTCCAGCTCGTGCAGATCGAAGCCGGCGATGCTGCTGGCATGGGCGCTGTCGATGGTCACGCCAGCGGCGTCGAAATCGGGTGCGGCGTCGAAACCGACTTCCGTGAGGATGCGGCGCTCCGGATCGCGCACTTGCAGGCAGCCGGCCAGCAGGCCCTCGCCGGCGATGTCGGCAAACGGCGCATCGGCCGGCGGCACCCGGAAGCGGGCAAAGCCGGTGCGCACATGGATTTGGTTGGCCTGGTGCGCCGGCATGTCGAGGTGGACCGGCCACTCGAAGGCTTCCGGCCGCATCAGGCCGATTTCCTGGGTGACCTGATCACGCGGTTCGATGCGCACTTCGATGGTCACCGGTACCGGGCGCGATTCGGAGCGCACGTCCACGGCTTCTCCGCCAGGGCCACTGACCGTTTCGATCTGCACCGTGACCAGCGCGAAGCGGGTGGCGATGCGCGCCCCGGTTGCGCCATCACGCCGCCACAGGCTGTCGATGAAATCCTTCGGTCCCGTTTTGTGCAAGGCCTGGGGCGCCAGCATACGGGGCGCAAGCGCAGCGTCGACCCGAGCCAGGCCGGTGGCGCCGGCCAGCATGGCCCAGTGCGGGAAGGTGGCCAGGGTGTCGTGGTCCGGTTCCAGCGGATCGATGAAGGTATCGGCCGGCACCTTGCCGTTGCTGTCGGTGACCACCGCAAACGCCGCCGCATCGATGCGCCAGCGGCGCGCGTCCGCGCTCTGGCCGAAGCTGGAGGCGATGCCGAGCCGCCGCTCGGTAAGGCCGTCGGTGCCGTAATGGCCCGACGGGCTGATGTCTTCGGGGTCCGCGATCAGCTCGTAGTGGCGCGTCACGCCGGTGGTGCGGGCCGCAGCGTCGCGCGCGCCATCCTTCAAGCCCATGACCACCGCCAGGTTGGGGGTGGGCGGCACAGCATCGTCCCACGGCTCGGCGCTGCCCGGCACGCCCATCCCGGTTAGCACGAAGCGCAGCTGGGCTTCGGCCGGACGCAGCGGCGGCGCGGGGCGATACACCGGTACCGAGAACGATTTGGCCAGTCCGGCCGTGCCGGCGCCATCGACCGGCGTGACTGTGTAGGTCAGCTGCAGGCTGGTGCGCTCGCCGAGCCGGTTCGCCCACAGCTTGGCCGCTTCCAGCACCAGCGTTTCGTCGTTCGAGGGCAGCAGGGCGCGCCGCAGGTCGGGCGGCAGTCCCGCCAGGTCGTCGACGAACTGCCAGTCCGAATCGATCAATTGCACTTCTTGCGCGGTTCTCTTGCCGATGGTGGCGGTGGGCTTGACGCGGATGATCTCCGGCGTGAATTCCATGCCCTCGACCGTGCGCAGGATCTCGTAATGATGCAGGTACTGTTCGGGGTCGCTTCTGGCGTCAGAATTCGTGGACTCGGCAGGGTCGCTGCTGGCGCCAGCTCTCATGGACGCGGCAAATTCCGTCTGCAGGTGCCAGTCGAGCTTCACGCCGTCATGCTCGACGGCGAAGCGGTCGCTGGCCAGCACCGGGTCCTGCAGGTCGAACCAGCTCTGCGGTGGATTGAAGACCGTGATCGCGCCCGGGCCTGGGGAGTCGGCTTCAACCTTGGTGATGACCAGTTTTTCCAGCATGGCCAGGTCGTCCCTGGGACCGAAAAAGATCAGGCCAAGGCTGCCCACGCCAGCCACGCCTGCCACGGGCCGCTGGCCATGCTTGGCCAGCGCTTCGAACTGTTCGATGAACATCGCCAGCATGGTGGAGCGGGATTGATGCACTGCTTCGCTGACCGGGTCGGCCCGCTGGTCGGCGGCGCGGGCGCGCTGCGCCATGTCGCGCTGCGAGTTGCGTTCATGTTCGCTGCCGGCCGGCGCCCGCATGCTGCGCTGGTGCACGCGCGCCGCGGGTTCGCTCCATTTGGTCGTGGTGCGGTAGGGCACCCCGGCCGTGTCGCGCTGCCACTGCGTATCGGAGAGGAAGCATTCGTCGAACAGGTGCGCCAGCGTCAATCCTGCATGGCCCTCGACATTGGGAACGCCGTCGTTCCAGGTCGCGCGCGCAGCAATCAAGGCGTTGAAGGCGTTGGGCGGGCCCGGTACGACGGGCTCGAAATTGCCGGTTTCGGCGACCCAGCGCTGCAGTTTGCCAAGGCTGGCCATGATGGCGGCGGCGTCCGCGTCGGTCGTGTCGGCGGGCAGGTTCAGGACATGCGCCGCAGCCGTGTCGTCGCGTACTGGTGAAGCGGCAACGAAGGCGCTCGGCGCGGCATAAAACGCGCTGCTGACCTGGATGCCATCGGCAAACCTGGCTTCAGTCGGCAGCAGCAGCGCGAAGGCCTTGTCGTCGCCGGCCTGCGCCGTGGCCCGGTGCAGAACCAGCCAGAAGTCGGTGGGAAGCTGGGTTGTGTCATTCGAGCGTTTGATGCCTGGCTGCAGGGGCAGGTCCGGGTTTGGCACCCTTTCAGGCGCTTTCGGGGCGACCGCCGCCTCGGCATTTTTGGCATCGGCATCGATGCGGGCGTCGCCGCTGGCGTGCACGGTGGCCGGCGCCGCATCCGGCTCTTCGGACGTGATCGACATGGCCAGGAAGCGCTGGACCCGCGCGCGGGCGTCTTCCAGCTGGCCCTTGCCGGCCTCGAAGCCGACACTGACCGACAGCGTGCAGCCAAAAATCGACAGCGCCACGCGCGCCGCCACGCGGGCCCCCACGCCTTCGGTGGAAAGGGCGATTTCAACGGCGGCGGAAAACTGGAGCGAGACCGAAAAGCCGATCCGCAGGGTGAAACTGGTGAACCCGAGGTCGATTTCCATCCAGGCCCGCACCGACACCGCCAGCGTGGCGTCGAGCGCAATCAGGCCGTAGATCAGCGAACCCTTGAAGCGCCACGACAGGTAGCACAGCACGCGCGCGACCAGGGTGGCGTTCAGGGTAGCCTCGGCACACACGCCGATGGAACCCGCTTCGAGCGAGCCGCCGAACCGGAAGAATGCCTCGGCCTCGACGTTGTAACCCCACAGCAGGCCATCGTCGGCGGCGCGGAAGATCATCCCGCCGCGCACGATCACGCGCATGTTCGGTTCGTCGAACAGGCGCACCACCAGCTGGTTGGGCCAGCCCAGTTCATAGTGGAACAGGCCGGGCTTGATGAACAGCGTGGCCGACCAGTCGACCGATTTCAGGGCGCGCCGCATGGGCGGATCTTCCTGGTCCTTGACCTTGGCCAGCGCCGGCAGGCGATTGCCGATGTATCCCTTGCTGTCGCCGATCATGCGCGCCAGCAGGCGCTGCTGCGGTGCCGAGATGTACAGATAGCCACGCAGGCCGGGATTGGAGCGCAGCTGTTCGTCGTCCTTCAGGTAGTCGACGTAGTTGGTGCCAACCCAGCCGCGCAAGCCCATGAACAGCGTAAAGTCGGAGCGGATCGCAGCCACGATGTCGAAGAAGAAGGGATTCTGAGCCGCTTCTTCCTGCTCCTCGTTCCACTGCTTGGCCGCCGGGTAGACCTGGATCGCGCCTTTCAAGGCCAGCGTCACGCGATCGCCTTCCGGCTCCGGTTTCCAGGCCGAGAATTTGTGCAGGTCGCCCTGGCGCCTGGAGACGTCATCCAGGGCGCTGATCAGTTTCGGGATCGACGTGGCCTTGTCGGCGGCGCTGATGGCGTCCAGCGTGTAGCGAAAGCCCATGCCGAAACCGGCTTCGCGCAGGTAGAAATTCCACACCACGGTGGGAATTTCGATGGCCAGCTTCTTCTTCTCGGCGAAGAAGTAGAAGCACTTGCGGCGCTCGCCCGGCTGGTCCTTGCGTTCCAGTTCCAGGAAACCGAGGCTGGCGCCCATCGAGCCCCAGCCCGGAATGTCGAATTCGCCGTGCCCGAGAAAGCCGTAAGTCTTGAATTCGGGCGGTGCCAGTTCGGCCCCTTCGACCGTCTTGGTATCGGGATCGACCGCGATCACGGTGCCGCGCACCCGGATCGAGCCTTTCATGTTCAGGTCGATGCCAAGGCCGTCGGCCTTCACGCGCGGCAGCGACTCGCCTTTGGCCGGTGGCGCGATCCACAGGCCGTGGAAGTCGATCGAGGGCTGCATCACGTCGCCCATTTCCACGAACTTGATTTGGCCGGAGATGTTCACCGCGGGCGAGCCGTCGAATTTGGGCGAAGCGGGATGGTAGCCGAAGCCGCGCAGCTCGAATGTGAACAGATTGAATAGGTTGAACGACTTCTTCGGGTTGAGCGTCTTCTGGAACGAGATGTGGCGCGCCAGCACGCTGGGGTCGGCCGACAGAGGCGTGCGTTCCAGGTTGATTTCAACGCCGTCCAGGTATTGCAGCAGGCCGCTTTCGAATTCGCCCGGTTTCGGCGTGAAGCGCAGCGAGCCGGTGACCATGTAGAAGAAGTGGTAGCCGCCGTCGTTGACGAAGCCGATATCGAGGTTGGTGATGGTGAGCGTGAAACGTGATGCATGGCACACGACGGGATCGTTCTTTTTGTCGAGTTCGACCTTGCCCGACTGGAGCACGATGCCTTTTCCCGCTTCGTCGCCGAAGGTGAGCGCGATCGTGCAATCGGCTGCGCCGATCAGGTCGGGCGGCAGCGAGCCGCGCCCGGCGATCATGGCGCTGACCAGTTTGCCGCCCTTGATTTCAAGCGCGCCGGCGGTAAAGCGGAACGGCACGTTGATGCCGTTCAGGCGTACCGGATCGTCCTTGACCCTGGCTACCAGGTCGAGCCCGCCGGGGCCGATCTTGAAGGTGGTGACTTCGAACACCACACCTTTGCCGTCGCCGGACAGGGCATCGAAGCGCAGCTCCATGCGCGCCACTTTGCTGTTGAGTTCGAAGTAACTCTGGCCGCCCGAAAAGCCGAGCTTGAACATTGGCACCTTGGCATTGGCCAGGCGCGCCTCCTTGTCGGTTTGCTCGATCACCCACAGCATGCCCAGCGCTTTTTCCTCGACTCGCTGCGATTCGATGGTGAATTCGTCGCTGCCTTCCAGCGTCAGCTCCAGCGTATCGAGCGATATCTGCGCCTTGAGCATCAGGCTCGTTTCCAGGCCTGCCGCCTTCAGACCGAGTTCGAGTTCGACGCCCGCGGCCCGGTTTTCCAGCTTGCCAAATGGCCTGGTGCCCTTGACCCAGATAACGTTCGCCAGCGACCCTTGCAGCTTTTCCAGGAAGGATGGCGCTTCGGTCCCGATGGGCGGCGCTTCGCTCCTGTCGCCGGGCTCGCCCATGCCGAGCAGCGGCAGGATGCGGTCTTTCTCGAATTTGACGTCGACGGTGAATAGCGTGTCGTCGATCGGTTTGAGCAGGAACGGCCCGTCGATGCTGCGCAGCTGGACCGGGCTGCCGGGGATGGCCATCGGCGTCGCGTCGCCCACCAGCTGCTGGAAGAATACAGGCTGGCCGCGCTGGATCCCGGCCAATACCACCATGGCGGAAGCCGCCCCGGTGTTGTTGACACGGTTCAGGATCAGGCTTAGTAGCGGCGCCTGTTCCTTGTTGCGTGCGCCCGGCTCGGATGCGCTGCCGTCGGTGTCGCGCACGGCGGTGCTGACGGCAGGCTGGGCGAGCCACAGGTCGGTGGACAGGGTCGCCACGGTCAGGTTTTCCTGGCCCGGATCGGCGTCGCAGCTGAGCACCAGGTAGGCACCCGGCTGGTTGACGAAATCGAGCAGCAGACCCGGTTTCCAGTAAGCGGGAATGGCCACGTGCAAGCCAAGCAGCTTCATGTCGACGGCCGGCAGCGCGGTGTCGGCGCGCATGGTGACCAGGATCTGGCGCAGCTCGAACGGGTGGGTGGCAATGCGCAGTTCGACCGAGAGCGCGCCGGTGCGGGCCGACAGCTGGGACAATTGCTTGAGCAGGGCACCCACCAGTTCAGAGATTGCCGCCAAACCAGCCTGCAGCAGGTCGCCCGCTGCCGCCAGGGCGCCGGCAATCTGGTCGCCGATGAACAGCGCCGCGCGCCCGGCCGCGAGCGCGATCTTGCCCAGGATGTCCAGCAGTTGGCTCACCTGGCTGGCGGTCAGCCTGGCAAAATCGAGCAGCACTTTCATGACCGAGGCGCCGGCCCGGAGCATGACGCCGGCGGCGTTGGCCACCAGGACGAGCGAGAAGGGCGCTTCCAGGCGCAGTTCCACCAGCTGGGCGCCGGATGGGTCGAGATCGATGACGCCCGAAAACGTCAGCGCAGCGCCGGGATCGTCG
Organism: Pseudoduganella sp. jia 12; assembly: GCF_055502675.1. NCBI lineage: Bacteria > Pseudomonadati > Pseudomonadota > Betaproteobacteria > Burkholderiales > Oxalobacteraceae > Pseudoduganella > Pseudoduganella sp. jia 12. The sequence continues at coordinate 292,634 of NZ_JBUXKP010000002.1, read as the reverse complement.
TATACGCGCAGGGTCAGGTGGGAAAAGCGCACGCGCGCCTGCACCGTGGTGCCGTTGCCCAGCACCACGCTGGGCTGCACCGTCAAGCTGCGCCAGCTTACTTCCAGCGGACCGAAGCGGCGCGGGCCGGGGATGATGATGACAGGCAGGTCCGGCTTCGCGGACACGGCACCCTCGATCACGGCGCCATCGGACAGGGATGCCAGCCGGATTGCGGTGATGCTGATCGCTGCCGGCAGGGCGTCGATGGTAACTGCGGCGTCGAGGACTGCGAGCTTGCTTTTGACGTTGGCCCAGTCGTTGTTCTCATCGAAATCGTGCTGCACCAGCGCCCACTCGAGGCTGGCGCCGTTCGCGCGCAGGGCCAGGCGCGCAAAGGCCGGGCTGGGCGCTGCCGCATAGGTAAACTCGATGCTGGCCTGCTGGCCGAGGCGTTCGAAGACGCCGGCCGCGCCCTCCATGGTACCGGCCAGGGCCAGGTTGAAGCCCTTCAGTTGCAGATCGAACGACGGCAATTCGAAGTCGGGCAGGCTGATGTTCAAGTCGTCTGCATCGAGCCGCAGGCGGGCTGGCGCGTTCGCCGCCAGGACGATTACCAGTGATAGCGCCCGCTCGATGGGGCCGACCTGGAGCCGGGCGAAGACCGACAAGTCCGCACTCAGGGCCAGTGCGGGACCGGCGGCGTCGGTAAAGTCCCACAATGCCACGCGCGCATGCGCAGCAGCGAAAGCGGTCCCACTGCCGAACACCATCGGGACTTTCAGGAAGGCGGCGCCTTGCGCTTCGATGTCGATCGAGAGCAGGCGGCGCTGGGCTTCCTGCAGCAGTGCCAGCGCGCGCTGCCGCTGCGCCTGGGCGGCCGTACCCAGCGCGTTGCGCAAGTCATCGGTCGAGCGCAGCGTGCCATCCGGATTGAAGGCCCAGCCTGGAAGCTCGATGGGTCTGGAAAAAGTGAGACTGCAGTGGGTCGGCGTGCCAGGCTGATAAGCCGCGTCGGCTGGCCCCACCACGCTGGTGACGATAAGTTTTACGCCAGAGCCGATATCGCCCAGCGTGCCGTCACGCGTGCCGATCAGGAAAAAATGCGAGCCATCGGGCAAGCTTGCAATCGAAGTTTTGCAAAAATCGGACAAGGCAGTCTCCTGAAGTGCCGCAGGCGGCGGCAGCAAGGTGGAACACGGAGTACGCGGGACGGGCGCGCGCCTGCCACGACGGGCCTGGCGGCACCAGCGGCAAGAAAAAGTCGCGTGCGGTTACTAGGGGAGGGGAATCAGGGTGGGGACGGCAGCGGCGTGCGCGGCATGCCTCGAAGGCTCAGCACAGGCGTCACTTGAATTGCGGCCGCGATTGGCTTGCGAAGGACGAGGTACTGGTTCATGATTTTTCCGTGGAAAATGTCGATGAGCGCTGCGTTGTTTTTTCAGTATCATCGCAATAAATTTCCCCGTCAATGCGTATATAAATATAAATCATTATTCGAAAAATATTGTCGCGGCGCGGACTTTCGGGGCATGCTTGGCGATGCAATCGTCAACCCACGATAGGAGGGCATCATGGCAGACTGGATGTATCACCAGAGTACGGGCGACCTGTTCTACAACAGCGTCGTCGTCAGCCCGGTGGAACGCGGCTACTCCGGCTACGGCAACCTGAAGAACGATCCGGACATGCAGGGCGTGTCCGACCTCGGTCCCATTCCGCGCGGCGAATACACGATCGGCGAGTTCGCCGACATCCACGGCGGGTCCACCACCAATGCTGTGCCGCTGACCCCGGCGCCGGGCAATGAGATGTTCGGGCGCAGCGGCTTCTTCGTCCATGGCTTCAACAATGCCAACCCGGGCGGCGCTTCGCAAGGCTGCATCATCATGACGCTGCCCACGCGCCAGAAGATGGTCGATTCACGGCCATCCAAGCTGGTGGTAGTGCGTGGGCCATAATCTCGGCCGGCTTAAAGGCGCTGCGCCCGAAGAGGGTTCGCCGAGGTCCGTGGAAAAGTCGCTACAATAAAGTCATGAAAGCGATTCTTTTGGTAATCCTGACAATCTGTCTCTGCACGAGTGCTGTCGCTGGACAGCGCGTGCCGCATGACTGCTGTCCGGATCAGCATTGTTCGCTGCAGTGTATCGACATGGGCTGTGCCCCTGGCGCGCTGGCGACTGCGCCGCCGCCAGCGCTTGTCAGTTGGCGGGAAATCACAGCCAGCCTGGAACAATTTTTCGATGTCGGCCCCGCATTGCCGTCGCCTTACCGGACCATCTGGGTTCCTCCTGATTGAAGCGAAACGATATCCATCCGCTATCTTTCAAATTCAAAAGGAATTCAACCATGAAATCGAAACTCATCAAAATCTCTATCGCCGCTGGCCTGCTGGCCGCGTCTGCCGGCGCCTTCGCTGCTGCAAATGGCTGCTGCGGTAGCATCGAATGCTGCCTCAAGATGCTGGCTTCCTGCTGCTGATTCTGGGCAGCGCTAGTTAGAAGAGAAGGGCGGCCTTGGCCGCCCTTCGTCAATCTGAACACACCTTCCTCCTGCGATTACTCGATGCGATTCCTCGACGAAAACATTCCTTTGACGCCGCAGCAGTACGAGCTCGCGGTCAAGGGATTTTGGATGGTAGCGGACTTGGCCTCCAAGGATATGCCTCGGCACGCCTTGAGTCTATCCGGGCACCGGAAGTCTATCCAGGCACCGGACGGATCCTGCATTTTCGATGTCACGGTCCGGTTCGGTGCGCTCGGCGCTGATTTCTTTGTTGTGGTCGAGTGCAAGCAAGAACGGCGCAAAGTCGAGCGTCAGGACGTTCAGATCCTGCACGCAAAGCTGGTATCGACCGGGGCACAAAAAGCGATGCTGTTCTCAATCGCCGGATTCCAGTCCGGCGCAATGGAATATGCAGCGTCTCATGGCATAGCGCTTGTTCAGCTGCCGAACGGCAGCTCTACATGGTTCACGGAGCGCTTCGGGCCGCCGGTCGCGGCACCGTCAATCCTAAAGATCACTTAGGACTGATGGGCACGGCCATAGCTGAGCCTCGAGTTCAGGCGAATTCAGGGAATTACATCGGCCTGGACTTGCAAAGCAGCGGTTTTGGAAGCCCCGATACGATTGCCTGAAATGACCCGATACATTTCCTTGAGTGCGCTGAAGCTGCTCGAAACAGACAGAAGATCGCGCCCGCAGCCCGGATCCATAACTTCGCATAATCTATATTATGTCAAATACGATCTGCGCATCCATGGAAGGCGCTCCCCTTGTCGAGATAGTACGCATTGCAAGAATGAACCGTCGTCGATTGCTGGCAGCGCCGAGCCGATGACAATCTGCTGGTGCCGGACCACGTGTGAGCCAATCGCACGTGTCCGAACGAAATCGCTCAGTGCGGATGTCCCGGAATGATTTCAGCATCCTGCTACGCCAATCACTGTGGCTCAAGGGCCCAGAGTTCGATCTCGACGGTTGGGCAGCGCGCCTGCATCATGTCCACGTACTCCTTGATCTTCTCGCGGACATTCCACAGCAAATCGGCGCGGCTCACGGCGCGGTAAAGTCCGGCTGCGGGATCGAGATAGTCGCCACCGCTCTGGGTCACCTTGAAACCGACGATGTGGCCGCCCATGCCGAATGGTGAAAGCCCGACGCTGAAATACATCGACGGCGCCGGCCGGCAGGTCATTATGACGTCGAGGAGATCGAGGGCCGTGGCTGGCGTCGCGGTGCCAAGGGATGTTTGATCGAGTCCGGCTTCGCTTACCGGATCGGTCCATCCCAGTCGATAACCGGCGTGCGCGATACCCAATGCCAGAGCACGCGGCAACTGGTCCCGGGCGTTGACCTGGGCGCGGTGGTCCGCCTTTACCCAGTTGGCCAGCATCGTGTAACACGCGCCGGTGATATGGATCACCTCACCGGTGGCGGTTCGGCGCAAGGAGCCTCTCGGATTATCGGCACGGGGGTCGAGATCGAACAGGAGTGTCACAAGGTCCTCCAATGGTCATCTATGCTAGAGGGTCATCTATGCTAGAGGGTCATCTACGCTAGAGGCAGGTCATCGCTGTTCCGGCTGGCGCACCCGGAGCCGCCACGGCATTTCGCGGCCTGCGTCCAGTATGCGCCCACGCTCGCCACGGCGCCACCCGAAGGCGGAAACAGTCCCGGCGTCACGCACCGTATCGCAGTTCCTCCTCATGAAAAAATGGCTTCCGCCCTTCTCCTCCGCTGATTGTCGTGGGGGGCAAGGGGAGTGCGAGCCTGGCCCACAACTCGCCCGATTCTTAAATTTTAACTCGACAATATATACTGTAATGTCGAGTTGAATTCCAGCTCATCGCACACGGTTGCACCAGCGCACCCACCCATGTTCCGAGGCACGGCCACGCTGGTCGGCCCGGATAGCGACCCTCAACGAGCCCGTGGAAAGTCCGGGACTTTCCAGCCGCGAATGCTAAACTACCTCGATGGCCGGTCCTGTCCGCGCCGGAGTTTGCGAATCCGGCAGAGATACATGCGTTGGCCACGTGCAGGCCTTGGCGGCAAGCCAACCGCCACCGTTCACGAGGAGAACCGCCATGCCAACCTCGCTTGCCCCCCTTGCGAACCGCTCCACCAGGCCGGGTGCTTCCAGGGCGATGGAATTCTCACCCTCTTCCACCCGTCTGGCCGTTCCCGCGGTCCAGCGCGAGCGCTCGGCCTCTTCCTGCGCCTGTGGCGGCACCTGCCCGCGCTGCCAGGCCAAGTCCAGCCTCACGATCGGCGCCGCCAACGATGCGCATGAACAGGAAGCCGATCGGGTGGCCGATGCCGTGATGCGCGGCGAACCTGGCGCGCCCATCCGGCAAGGCGGCCCTGCCCTGCAAGCCAAGCTGTATCGCAAGGTGCTCGAGCCGCAAGATATCTACGACAGCGTCGGCGCGCCAGGCGCGGCGGAGGAAGAAACCGTGCCCGAAGAGAATGAGGAGCCGGCCAGTGTGCAGCGCAAGGAGACGGCGGGCACCCCCGATGGCGCGGTGGCCGTGTCGGCCAGCTATGAACGGTCGCTGCAGCAAGCCGTGCGAGGCGGGGGCAGCGCCCTTCCCGCTTCGACCCGCGGCTTCATGGAAAGCCGGTTCGGGCATGATTTCTCCGGCGTTCGCGTGCACCATGATGCCCAGGCCGACGCCCTGTCCCGGCAGATCGACGCACGCGCCTTCACCCTGGGCCGGGATATCTTCTTCGGCCGTTCCGAATATGCGCCGTCGTCGGGCAATGGGCAGCGCCTGCTGGCGCACGAGCTCACGCACGTTGTCCAGCAGGCCAGCGGTACATTGTCGCGCCAGATCCGGCGGTTGCCCCGAACGCCCTGCAGCGCCTATCCCAGCTATGACGCAGCAATAAACAGGCGAACCTACAACTGCGCCGGGCTGGCGTTGCGCAGCTACGAGTTCACCTCGCCGGCATCTACCGTGTACAAGGAGATGGGGGAACGCTTCAGCGTGCCGTACTCACCCGTCGGCAACTGCGCAGCGGGTGAGGTCAAGTTCTGGACGTGGGAATACGACATGCACGCGGAAGACGATCGCGGCGCGAGGTTGAGTCCAACCCATCAGGACTTCCATATCGTCGGCGGGCGCATGAACGCCGTCGGCGGTGATCCCGCCGTCTATAGCAAGAACGGCCGCAGGCCCATTCATGGCACCGGAACCGGCGCCAGTTTCAGGCCAGCCACTCGCGAACAGGCGCTCGACGATGACGACAACCCCGTCACGCTGCCTGACGGACGGCCCGTCTTCAAGGTGCGCGCCAACATGAGCGAGCAGGTCAGCTGCGCAGGGTGCCTGTGATGCCCATGAACTTTCCAGCCGATGCCGTCGAGTGCGCGGCGGGCGACTTCATCATCCATGCACAAGCCGGCCCGCAGTGGCACGTTTACCGCGTGGACGACATCCTCGCCATCGAGCGCCTGCTGGCCGCTGCCACCTCGCCCGTCAGCCTGCTTCCCGAAAGTACCGTGCTCGATTCGGTGGCGCCGGCCTACCAGGGCGCAGTCCACCTGCTGCTCACGGCCTTCGACCCCGTGTTTGGCGACGCGGCGGCAGCCAGGCAGGCCATCCCGCACGGAACGCTGGTCGAGCGCGTGCGCGGCCTGCTGCGCAACGCGTCCGACTTCCCCCGGGGTGCATGCGAGGTAGTCAAAGCGCAGGAACCTTGACCCGGGCATTCGCGCACGATGCTGTCATGCTTCTTGCTTCACAACGTGGGTGACCTGAGAGGAGGACGGCATGCTCGCAATGGAACACAAGACGGCCGCGAGACGCGGACATCCTACACACGAACGGATACAGCGGCGAGCAGCGGATCATGGCCAGCACGCCGATCCGGCGCCGTCACGCGAGGGAGCCTGTGCCTGTGGCGGATCGTGTCCGCGCTGCCTGGCCAGGTCGGCGCTCACCATCGGCGCCACCGGCGATGCCGGCGAACGGCAGGCAGACGCCGCGGCGGAGCAAGTCATGCGCAAGCCGGGCCTTGGTCGCGTGCCGGCGCTGGCCGCGGCTCCCGGCGGGTCTGCCACCGGCGGCGGACCCGCGGCGCCGGCCAGCGTCGATGCCGTGTTGCGCTCGCCCGGCCAGGCACTGGATGGTCCCACCCGCGACTTTTTCGAATCGGGTTATGGCCATGATTTTTCCAACGTTCGCGTGCATGCGGACGGTGCCGCGGCGCAGTCGGCCCGGCAGATGGATGCGCTGGCCTACACGGTCGGCCGCGACATCGTGTTCGACAGCGGCCAGCTGGCACCGCACACGCCTGCGGGCCGGCAACTGCTGGCGCACGAGCTGGCGCACGTAGTGCAGCAATCCGCCGTGGGTCCGGGCGCCGCGCGCGTGCAGCGGCGCGTGCGGCGCGAGAACGTGAGCTGCCAGGCCACGGGGCTCACGAATCCCGACCTGACGGGCGACGAAGTGGTCGCGGCGCTCGAAGCGGCGGACACGGAAGCCATCGGGCTGGCACAGCTTGCCGAGGACGAGCTGACGGCGCAGCTGGCCAGTGTCCAGGGCGGCGCCGCACCGGATGCGGCTTTCGACACCATCCTGCAGGAAGAACTCGGGCTGACGCTATCGAACCCGGCCCATTTCCCGCTCGTGCGGCAGATGGCCAGCCGCTATCGCCGTGTCCGCGAAACGCTGGAAAGCGGCTTCCTGCGCTACATGTGCCGGGGCGGCACCAGTACGAAACTGGTAGGTTGCACGGCGGGCGACTGCACGAACAATTTCGCCTTCACGTGCCCGGGGAATCGTCTGATGGTGCTGTGCCAGGCCTTCTGGGACAGCCCGGGGGACCGCGGGCTCACACTGCTGCATGAACCTTTCCACATCTGGTTCCATATGCCGCAGCATGCGCCGAATGCCCTGCGTCGTGCCGATGCGCTGTGCTACGAGTCCTTCGTGCTGCGCGTGGCCGGGCAGGCAGCGCCCAACTCCTGCGCGGGGCATACGGCTGGGTGACCTTGCGCCTCAGTGGATACTGCCCGTGGCGCCCTGGATGGCGCCGAGGGCGGAGAATTCGCCGCTGCGGTATTTCTTGGCCATCCGGCTGAGCGTGGCCCGCTCCATATTGCACAGCCGCGCTGCCTCGCTGATATTGCCGTTGGTCTGCGCCAGCGCGCTTTCCACGAAGCGCCGTTCCACTTCGCGCACCGCGCGCAGCTTCTCGTTGCGCAGCAGATTGCTGTCGATCTTCATGCCCTGCACGGGAACGCTACGCAACGCCGCGCAGCACCGGCGCAGGTCCTCCGCATCGATACAGGCGCCACTGCTGAGCAGGTGGGCGCGCAGCAGAACGTGCTCCAGCTCGCGCACGTTGCCGGGCCATGGGTGCGTGCACAGCAGGTCGAGAGCCGCGGCAGACAGGCCTTTCGGCTTGCCGCCCTCCCCGCGCGCCGCCTTGGCCAGCAGGTGCGGAACGAGGATGCCCAGGTCTTCCACCCGTTCGCGCAGCGGCGGCATGCGTACCGACAGCACGTCCAGCCGGAACAGCAGGTCGGGCCGGAAGCCGCCGCGCTCCACCAGCCGGCGCAGGTCCACGTTCGATGCCGCCACCACGCGCACGTTGCCGTGGCGGCGCTGCTCTTCTCCCACCGAGCGGAAGGAGGCGTCCTGCAGGAAGCGCAGCAGGATCACCTGGCCGCGCGCCGACAGCGCCTCGATCTCGTCCAGGAACAGCGTGCCCCCTTCCGAATCGCGCACCAGCCCGTGGCGCGCACGGCTGGCATCCGTGAACGCGCCCTTGGCATGGCCGAACAGTTCGCTTTCGATCAGCGCGTCCGGCAGCGCGCCGCAATTGACGGGAATGAAGGGGCCATCGCGGCGCTCGCTCAGCGTGTGCGCCGCGTGCGCGGCGAGCTCCTTGCCGGTGCCGCTTTCGCCCGTGATCAGGATGGGGGCCCGGGAACGGGCGAAGCGCCGGATCAGGGCGATCGCTTCCAGGAACGCGGGCGATGCGCCGACGAAGTTGCTCAGCAGCGCAGCACCATGGACGGAATCAGTCATGGGCATCGTTTGGCCTCCTTGCAGGGTCACATCGGGGGAACCAGCCAGTCATCCAACTTCGTGCGCAGCGTGCGATTCAGTATAGGGAGGGACGCCCGGCAGATCAAGCCGTGTGCGTTCGACGCACACCCGTGACGGCGCCGACACGGCCGGCAGGGGGATTGGGGCAGTCCCGCCGCCCGCGGTTGTGCCGGGCACGACACGCGCGACCGTAGCGCCCACAGCAGGCGCGCGTGGCATGGCTCTTGCAACCGGTGTTGGAGCACAAAGCCCGAGCGGGGCGCCCGCGTTGTCCGCGCGCCCACGTTGTCCGTACGCCCCCGTCCCGCATGCCCTGAAAGGACCGACCATGCCAAGTGCCCTGACTTACCCAGGCGTCTATATCGAGGAGCGGGCCAGCGGGGTTCGCACCATCACCGGCGTGGCCACGTCGATCGCCGCGTTCGTGGACAGCTTCCCGCGCGGCCCGCTGAACGAAGCGGTGCAATGCCTCGGCTATGCCGACTTCGAGCGCGAGTTCGGCGGCATTCATACCACCAGTGAAGCCAGTTACGGCGTCAAGCAGTTCTTCCAGAACGGCGGCGCCGAGTGCTGGGTCGTGCGCGTTGCCACGCTGGACTCGGCCACGGTGGCCGAGAACGCCATCGAAGCGCGCGCCATGGTCGAGGACAGCCTCGGCACCGCGATGTTCCGCGTGCTGGCCGGCCGACGTCTGCGCGGCGCCATCGCCACCGACCCCGGCGACTGGGGCAATCACGTGTTCCTCGAGGTCGACTACGACGCCAGTGCGCCGACCGAGACCTTCAACCTGTCGATCACCGAGCAGGTCATCGAGAACGGCCGGCGTCGGGTTCTGCGCAACGAGGTGTTCCGCAACCTGACGATGGAACTGGCCGCGCCGAACTATGCGGTCGACACCATCAACGAGACCTCGCGTATCGTCCAGCTCGACCGCTTCGATCTCACCGGCACCGCCCTGGCCGCCCTGCCGACCACCGCGCCGTTCCCGCGGCCGGCCGTCTCCGGCAGCGAAGGTGCGGACCTGCCGATGCCGCCCGCGATACCGCCCAATACGTCGACCTTCGATGTCACGGTGGCCAACGACACCGACCCGGCCGTGCCCCGTGCCACGCACACCGGGACGCTGAGCTACGCGGGCGCCGCGCCCCTCACGTACCAGGCGCTCCGGCCCTACCTCGAGGCGGCGATCCGCGCCCTGGCCTTGCCGGCGCTGGCCGAGACAGAACGCTCGCTGCTGGCCGGCGCCACGGTGCGCCTGCTGGGCAAGGGCACTACCGCCAGCCCGTACCGGTTCGTGGTGCAGGGCGGACGAGGCAGCCCGGACTATCTGGCCGGCTCCACCCTCACCATCGAGACGGCGATCGCACAGGACATGGGCTTCCCCACCGGCTCGATCGCCAACGTGCAGCAGTACCAGCTGGCCGATGGCCTCGACGGCCTGCTGCCCGTCGACGACGTGGCGCTGATCGGCAGCGCGGCGCCGAAGACCGGCATCCATGCGCTGGAAGACGTCGACCTCGTGAACATCCTGTGCATTCCCCACGCGGCCGACCTGGATGGTACCAACATGCGTGCCGTCTATGACCAGGCGGCCGTGTACATGGCGTCGCGGCGCGGCTTCCTGCTCATCGACATACCGCCGGCCACCGCCACGCTCGACGCGATGCAGACCTGGATGACGGAAAACGACTCGCTGCGCAGCCGCGACGCGGCCGTGTACTTCCCGCGCACCTTCGTGCCCGACCCGGCGAACGGCAACCGGCTGCGCAGCATCGGCGCCAGCGGCACGATCGCCGGCCTGTATGCCCGCACGGATGCGACGCGCGGCGTGTGGAAGGCACCGGCCGGTACGGACGCCAAGCTGGAAAACGTGCAGGCGCTGGCGTATGCACTGACCGACCTGCAGAACGGCGCACTGAACCCGCTGGGTGTGAACTGCCTGCGCACCTTCCCCGGCTACAGCCACATTTCCTGGGGCGCCCGCACACTCGAAGGGGCCGACACGCTGGCCAGCGAGTGGAAATACATCCCGATCCGGCGCCTCGCCCTGTATATCGAGGAAAGCCTGTTCCGCGGCACCAAGTGGGTCGTGTTCGAGCCCAACGACGAGCCGCTGTGGGCGCAGATCCGCCTGAACGTGGGCGTGTTCATGAATGGCCTGTTCCGCCAGGGCGCGTTCCAGGGCAGGACGCCGCAGGAAGCCTATTTCGTCAAGTGCGACAAGGAGACCACGACGCAGGCCGACCGCAACCTCGGCATCGTCAATATCCTGGTCGGATTCGCGCCGCTGAAACCGGCGGAATTCGTGGTGCTCACCATCCAGCAGATCGCCGGCGATCTGCAATAAGGAGTCGAATATGGCCCAGTTCGCCGTTAACACGCATCGCTTCGACCCGTACAAGAACTTCAAGTTCCGTATCAAGTGGGACGGCAGGTATGTGGCCGGCATCAGCAAGGTCGGCGCGCTCAAGCGCACCACCGAGGTCGTCGAGCATCGCGAAGGAGGCGACCCGTCCACTTCGCGCAAGTCACCGGGCCGGTCGAAGTACGAGGCCATCACGCTGGAGCGGGGCGTCACGCACGACCTCGAATTCGAGAACTGGGCCAACAAGATATGGCTCGGTGGCGCGGGGCTGGGGGCCGAAGTCAGCCTGAAGGACTTCCGCAAGGACCTGATCCTCGAAGTGTACAACGAGGCTGGCCAGGTGGTGCTGGCCTACAAGATACTGCGCTGCTGGGTTTCCGAGTTCCAGGCCATGCCGGACCTGGACGCGAATGCCAACGCGATCGCCATTCAGACATTGAAACTCGAGAACGAGGGATGGGAGCGCGACCGGGATGTCAGCGAACCGGCCGAACCGGTGCTGACGGCTTGACGCCGCGCGCCATGGGCCCCGCATCGCCACCCGCGCCGATGCGCCCGTTCGGCATGGCCCCCGACCTGGACGTGGATTTCACCCAGGCGGACCGCCCTGCCCTGGTCACCGGCGTGCTGGCGCAATGCTGCGCCCGGCCCGACCCGGCGTTCTGGTGGCACCAGCCGGTCGGCCTGCGTACCACGGCGCTGCTGCACCTGGTGGCGCTGACCGATGCGCGCGACCAGATGCCGATGAGCTCGACGTGCGCGGCGCCGGCCTGCGGGCAGGTCTTTGCATTCGACCTGCCACTATGCTCGCTGCCGGGCGACGCGCAGGATGCCGGGCCGCTGCGCGTGCAGTTGTCCGACGGGCGTACCGTCAGGCTGCGGCGGCCTACCGGCGACGACCTGCGCCACTGGCGCGCGGCACGCCCGGCTAACCGGACGGAAGCACTGCGTGCCATGCTCGATACGCTGCTGCTCGACGGCGCGGCGGGGCCGGAAGACGAAGCCGGGCTGTCGGCCGCTCTGGCCGACCTGGATCCAATGGTCGATTTCATCGTGGCCTGCGAGTGTCCGGCGTGCGGCGCGGCGAACCAGGTGGCGCTCGACCTGGAAACGCTGGCACTGGCCCGGCTGGCGGCGCGGCAACGGGCGCTGCTGCTGGAAGTGCATCGATGCGCCGCGCACTATGGCTGGACCGAAGCCGAGGTGCTGGCCATCCCGCCGGCACGCCGGGCCCGCTACCTGGCATTGATCGAGGAAGAACGATGAGCGGATACTTTGGCGCGTTGCTGCGAGCCAGTGGCCTGGACGCCGGCGCATCCCTGGCGCCGCGGCGCCCGGCGGCGCATGCGGCGCTGGCCCCATCCGGCCCGGAAACGGAAGCGCCGTCTGACGAGGAACTTCCGTCGCCAGCGCACGCGCGGGTGCCGCTGGCGCGCGCTGGCCCGGCGCGGGAGCAGGCAGGCAGCGTCACGATCGTCGACCTGGCCGGGGCGCCCGCCGCGCAAGCTGGCGAAGTTTCCAAGGAATGGCCGCCAGCAGCGCCGGTACCGGCGCCCGCGCACCAGGCGGCGCTTGCTGGCCCCTCCGCGATCAATCCCGTGCCCGAAGCCACCCTTCCCGCGACGACTAGCGAGGGCAGTGCCGCGCCCCATGGCGAAGCTGCCGCCGAATCCATCGTGCACGAGAAGGCACCGGCCACGCCGCTGCAGGCGGTCCTGCAATGGGTGGCCACCGACCCCGCGGCTGCGGTGGCCCCGGTGGCGCCGGCGCCCGCCGCGCGCGGCAAGGCAACTGTGGCATCGCCGCCGCGCGCCGAACCCCTGGTGGAACGCATCGCCAGCCCGGTTCCGGCGCCGGTCGCGCCGGAACCGGCCCGACCGGCGATGAGCCATGCCGTTCACCTTGCCGCCGCGGCGCCCTTTGCCGCGCCACCGGCGCGCCGTGACGACATCGTGGACATCTCGATCGGCACGATCCAGGTCCGGGTCGACGCGCCGGCCGCGCAGACCGTGGCGCTGCCGCAGGCGCCGGCGGCGCCGGTCGCCACGCCACCGCGCAGTGCCCTCGCGCGGCGCTCGCTGCGCAGGATCTGACATGTCGCTCGGCGAATCCCTCAGGGCGATCGGCGCCGTGACACGCCTGCTGCGCGAGCGGCTGGCCGCGGCCGGCTTCGGGGTCACGGTCGGCAAGCCGGAAGACGCCGCATCCAACGACGCCAACGCCAAGGTGAACCTGTTCCTGTACGAGACCGTCTTCGATCCCTACCTGCGCAATGTGCCGCTGCACGAAGGCGAACCGCCGCCCCTGTGGCTGGTGCTCCGGTATTTGCTGACGGCCTTCGATGCCGATGGCCGCAGCGACACGGCCGCGGCGCACGAACTGCTGGGCAGCGGCATGGCGGCCTTGCACCAGATGAGTTTCCTGACCATCCCGCCGGCCGTCGATCCCGCGCTGCGCTACAACCCGGAGCCGCTGAAGCTGAGCTTCGACGAATCCAGTCCCGACCTGCTGACCAAGCTCATGCAGGGCAACGAAGAACGCTTCCGCCTGTCGGTCGCGTTCCAGGTGCGCCCCGTCATGATCGTGCCGGGCAGCCTGCCGCGCAACGCGCTGCTGGTCGGCGTCGACTACAGCACGGTGCCGGAAACCATCATCGGCCAGGACGGCGTGCAGATCGACGTGCTGCCATCGCTGGGCGCGCGGCTCGACCGCATCGAACCGGCCCGCTTCGAACCGGGTACCACCATTAACATCTTCGGCACCGACCTGGGCGGCGACATCGAGGTCATGCTGGGCGACGTGATGCTGATACTGACTGAGCGCCACAACGATCACCTGGTGGTCACGGCGGAAGGCAGCCCCGGCACACCGATCGCGTCCGGCACCGCGCTGTCGGCCGGCGAAGTGCCGCTGGTCGTGCGCCGCCGCCTGTCCGCTTCGCACACCCGTGCCAGCAACCTGCTGGCGGCGCGGCTGCTGCCGCAGGTCGCCAGCGCGGCGCTGGTGGCAGGCGACCTGCGTCTCCAGGGCCTGCTGCTGGGCTCCGCCACGGATGACGTAATGGTGCTCATCGTGCGCGAAACCGACGGCATGTCGATCCACCTGTTCGATACCGTGACCGTCAGCGCGGACCAGCAGACGCTGACCGTGCCCGGCGCCCAGGCGGCGCTGCCGGCCGGCACCTATCGCGTGATCCTGCGGGTGAACAATCAGCAGGCCAAGGCTGCTCCCCTGGTGGTGGTGCCATGACGCTCCCACCGCCCGCCGCCGCCCGGCACGCCGCGCCGCCCGTCGATCCGGCTGGTGCGCGAGAAGTGGCGGCGGCCAAACCACCGGGCGAGCCAGCTGGCGCGGCTGCCGCGGGACCTGCCACCTTCACGCCCGGGCTGTCCGCGCAGGAGCCGTTCGCCGCCTGGTGGCTCGGCCAGGTCACGCTGCGGCTGCGCCGGGAAATCTGCTGGCTGTGGCGCGAGCGGGATCGGCAAGCTGCCACCGATCTTCCGGCATCCGCTCTGCCGCCATCGGTCGACCGGGCCCTCGCCGCGCTCGACCTGCTGCGCTACGAGCACGACAAGCAGGCGTTCTTCGCCGGCGACGTGACGGCGCGGCACCTGAGCGACCGGATCGGCACGACCGCGCCCCCGCGGCCGGACGGGCACGCCCGGCGCGGTTCGTTCGGCTGGGTTGCGCGCGAATTGGCGCTGGAACCGGTCGAATGCTTCGTGCTGGCCGTGGCCCTGCTGCCGGTCCTGGACAGCGCGGCGGGCCACGTCATCGCGTGCTGCCTCAACGAGCCGTCCCGCACCGCGCCCACTTTCGCCCTTGCGCAACGCCTGTGGGACGATCCGGGAGCCCTGGTGCGCTGCTTCGACCCGGCCCACAGCCTGTTGCGCCACGGCTTGCTGGCCGGCGCCGGCCCGATCGACTGGCAGGCGCCGTTGTCCGTGCCGCCGCTGGTGGCGCGCGAACTGCTGTTTGCCGGCGCACCGTTGCCGGCGGCGCTGGAAGCTATCCCTGCAGGGGACCTCCCCGAGTCGCCGGATGCCGCCGCCATGGCGCGCGCCGCGGCCCTGGTCACGAACAACCGAGCGCAGGCACCGCGCCGCGGCATGCGCATCGTGCCCGTCATCGGCGTGCGCGGTGCGCCGCTGGCGGAAGTCGCGGCGGCCTGCACGGAGCTCGCCGGCGTGCGGTCCGTGCAGCCGAGCCCCGCGCTGCCGCCCGAGCAGCTTGCGCAGGCCCTGAGTGCGGCCTGGCTGCGCGGCCACGCCGTCTACCTTCCCGCCAGCTTGCTGGCCGATCCTGCGGGACACGACGGCGCGCTGCGGCCGCTGCCGTTGCCTGGCCTGCCGCTGGCGGTGTTTATCGGCAGCCACGAACGCGCCGCGCTGCGTGGCCTGGGTGCCGATGGCCCGGCAGAAGTGATGCCGGCGCTCGCGGTGCCGGCGCTGGGCTATCGGGAACGGCTGGCGGCGTGGCAGCGCGCGCTGCCGCAGGCCGGCCCGCTGTTGCCGGAACTGGCGCGCCGCTTCCGCTACGAGCGCGCGGCCATCGCGAGGGTCGGGGCCGAGCTGGCTGCGCTGGAAAAGCCGCCCAGCGAGGCCGAGATGCTGGCTGCCGCGCGCGCCGACCTCGACCTAGGCACGCTGGCGCAGCCCGTGACGCCCCGCTTCAGCCGGGATGAACTGATGCTGGCCCCGCCGCAGGCCCGGCAGATCGACGAGATCGTCGCCGCCATGGCCGCCCTGACGCGCGTGCATTACGAGTGGGGCACGGCGCGGGCATGGAACGAAGGCGGTCTCACGGCGCTGTTCGCCGGGCCGCCCGGCACCGGCAAGACCATGGCCGCCGAAGCCATCGCCACCGCGCTGGACCTGCCCCTGTACCGGATCGACCTGTCCCAGGTCGTCGACAAGTACATCGGCGAAACGGAAAAAAACCTGCGCCGCCTGTTCGACGCCGCCGATTCGGCCGACGTGATCCTGTTCTTCGACGAGGCCGACGCGCTGTTCGGCAAGCGCACGGAAGTGAAGGATGCGCACGACCGCTACGCCAACCTGGAGATCAGCTACCTGCTGGAACGGATGGAGCGCTTCAAGGGACTGGCCCTGCTGGCCACCAACCGCAAGAAGGATGTCGACGAGGCGTTCCTGCGCCGGCTGCGCTTCGTCGTCGAGTTTCCGCTGCCGGAAGCGCCGGTGCGCGCGCACATCTGGCGCAGCGTCATCCCACCGGGCGTCGACGCCAGCGCGCTCGATATCGAATTCCTGGCGAAGCGCTTCGCGCTGGCCGGCGGCCATATCCGCGCGATCGTGTTCCAGGCATGCCTGCAAAGCGCCGCCAAGGGCGCGCCGCGCCGCCTCACGATGGAAGCGGTGGTGCTGGCCGTGCAGCGCGAATATGAAAAGCTCGACCGCGCCAACAGCCTGGACCAGTTCGGGCCCTATGCCGCCCTCGTGGCGGAGCAAAGGATCGTACGATGACACCCACCCGCTCGCGCCTGCGTATCGACCGCCTGGAACTGGACCTGCGGGGCATCGCGCCCGCCACGGCCAGCGCCATGGCGCATGCATTGGGGCCGGCCCTGGCCAAGGCCCTGGCCGTGAATGCGGGCGCGGCGCCGCCCGCGCCGGCCGGGCAACTCGACGCCGGTCGCATCGCCGCGCCCGCGTCGACCGATGCCGGCGGCCTGGCCGGCCGGATTGCCGCGCGCATCGCCACCACCGTGCGGGGAGAGTCGTCATGACCTTGCTGCGCGGCGCCCTGATCGAGTACGGCACGTCGCTGATCGGGCCGATCCCGAATGTGGTGATCTTCCAGTACAACCCGGAGTCCCTGGCGCGCACGCTCCAGATACCGGCGCGCCCGACCGGCAGCACGCGCCGCGAAACCACGCAGGCCGGCGAGAAGACCTTCGAGCGCATTGCCTTCAAGGCGCACTTCAGCGCGGCCAACATGCTGGACGAAGGCAAGGTGCTTGCCGACCTGTTCGGCATCGGTCCGCAGCTGGCCGCGCTGGAAAAGATGGTGCTGCCGAGCGCCAAGCTGGCGGGACTGATCGGCGCCGCGATCGATGCGATCGGCAGCGCGCTGGGCGGCGGCGACACGGCGGAGTCGGCCCAGCCGATTCCGCGCGAGACCTATCCGCGCATCCTGTTCATCTGGGGTCCCACACGGGTGCTGCCCGTCACGATCGACTCGATGAGCATCACGGAACTGGACTACGACGCGATCCTGAACCCGTTGCGTGCCGAGGTCGACATCGCCCTCAGCGTGATCGACGTGGACGACTGCTCCGACGACATTCTCGCCAAGGGCGCGCTCACCTATTCGACGATCGCCAAGGAAGCCCAGGCGATCGCCAACCTGGCCAATACGGCGGAACAGGCCGTGGACCTGATTCCCCTTTGATGCCGATTCCATCGACACGCTGCCCGGAGAGCCCATGTTCCTGCCCAATTCACGCTACGCCAAGGTCGCCACAGTCACGACGACGACATCGACCGGCGCCACGGTGGCGGCACTGAAGCTGCGCCACCTCACGCCGGCCGGCGGGCAGCCGCACACGGTGCACGCGGGCGACCGGCTGGACCTGTACGCGCAAGCCCGCAGCGGCGACGCCACGCAGTTCTGGCATATGGCCGATGCCAACACAGCCCTCGACAGCCGGACGCTCGTCGAACGGCCCGGCACCATCATCACCTTGCCGGAGACCTGACATGCCAGGACAACGCTTCCAGATATGGTTCGGCAAGGAGCCGGCCACGGCGGAACAGCTGCGGCGCATCGAGGAAATCGAGGTGACGCAGGAGATGGACGCCTTCTGGGAAGCGCGGCTGCGCATGGTCCTGTGCCTGGATGCACAAGGCACGTGGCAGCACTGGCCGGGCGACACCGCGACGCCGTTTTCGCGGGTACGTGTCGAAATCGACATCGGCGACGGCCGCTTTGCCGCGCTGATCGACGGCCCCCTCGTCAGCGTGGACGCCGAACTCGATTCGCAACCCGGCCGCAGCACGGCCACCATGGTGGTGCGCGACGACAGCGCCTTCCTCGACCGCGATGAAATGATCGATGCCACCTACGAAAACCGCAGCGCCAGCGACATCGCCGCGGCGATCTTCGACCAGTTCACCGATGTCATCCGGTCCGTCGACATCGAGGCCACGACCGGCAAGCCGCAGACCACCACGCGGCGCGGCACCGCACTGCAGTTCCTGAGGGAACTCGGCCGGGTCAACGACCGGCATGCCTACGTGCTGCCGGGCGAGCTGCCGGGCGCCAGCATTGGCTGCTTCCGTGCCGATCCGGAAGGACCGGCCGGCCTGCCGCCGCTGGTGCTGATCGGCAACGGGCGCAACCTGTCGAACGCGGAGATCACGCAGGATCCGCTGGGCGGCGAGCGCACGCAGGCGCAGGTGCTGCGCGTGAGCGACCAGGGCGTCACCACGCTGGAGACCAGCGCGGCCGACCTGGGGCTGATGCGCGCATTGCCGGCCCGGCCCGCCGACCTCACGCCGCGGCGCCTGCTGCATCCGGCGGACAACACGCGCGAGGATCCCGCAGCCGCCGCCACCGCCCAGGCACGCCGCAGCGGCTATGTGTACCGCCTGAGCAGCCACGTGGTGCCCGGCTGCTATGGGGCGGTGCTGGCCCCTTACCGCAAGGTGCGGGTGGACGCCGGCGCCACGGCGTACAGCGGCGACTACCTGATCACCCAGGTGGTCCACCGCATCACGCCGTCGCTCTATACGCAGGAGCTGGAAGCGAAGACGGACTCCGTGACCGAGATTTCCGGCGCGGCGGTGGCCGAGGCGCTGGGCGGGGGCCTCAAATTGTCGGTGTCCTTGAGCGGGGGGATCTTCTGATGGGCAATCCAACCGAAACACTGGTCGAGCGGCTGGTCGAGCGCGTCGGCGGCAGCTACTTCGGCAAGTACCGGGGGATCGTCACGGATGTCGACGATCCCGCCAACCAGTGCTGCATCCGCGCCAAGGTGCCGGCCGTGCTGGGCGACCAGCCGTGCGGCTGGGCCCTGCCGGTGGCCGCCTTCGCCGGCGACGGACATGGCGTGGTGCTGCTGCCGGAAGTGGGTGCCGGCGTGTGGATCGAGTTCGAGGCGGGCCAGCTGGACCGGCCACTATGGTCGGGCGCCTGGTGGGCCGAAGGCCAGCGGCCGAACCCGCAGGGCCCCGGCAAGCGGGTCTTCGTGTCGAAGAACGGCCACAAGCTGGTGATGGACGACGACAGCGACGAGCTGCTGCTGACGCACGGCACCGGCCCCGAGATCAAGATGACGGGCTCGGAAGTGACCATCACGTGCGGCGCCTGCGAAGTAAAGATCACCAGCAAGGAAATCTCGCTGAACAACGGCCTGATCAAGGTCGGGCTGGCCGGCGTGAGCCTCGTCAACGGCGCGATGGCGTTCGGGGTGCCGCCATGATCCCCATCCTGACCACGGCCAGCACGGTGATGTGCCCCCACGGCGGCCAGGCCCTGCTCATCACCAGCAACACGGATGCGGTGATCGCCGGTGCGCCGGCCCTGCTGCAGACGGACGTGCACCCGATCGTCGGCTGCCCGTTCACGCCGGTGGCGTATTCGCCGTGCCTGACGATCCAGTGGGTCACGGGCGCCACGCAGACCAGCGTGCGCGGCGTGCCGATGCTGTTGCAGAACAGCGTGGGGCTGTGCCTGAACGCCGCCCAGGCGCCGCAGGGCACGGCCATCGTGGTGCAGGTGCAGCAGCAGGCAAAGGGGATATGACGATGGCACAGCACACCCTGTCGAATGGCCGCCACCTGGCCTTCCCGTTCCGCATCGGCACGGATGGGCGCACGGTGGCACCGGCCAACGACGATACGCACTTGCGCGACGAGGTGCTGCAACTGCTGCTGACCAGCCCCGCCGAGCGGCTGTTCCTGCCCGAGTTCGGCGGCGGCGTGCGCCGGCTGGTGTTCGAACCGGCGTCCGAAACACTGCGCGGCGTCGTCAAGGCGCGCATCACGAATGCGCTCACGCGATGGCTGGGCCACCGGCTCACCGTGCAGCTGGTCGACGTGACGTGGGACGATGCGGGTGCCTCGCTGGAAGTCACGGTGAGCTACCTGCCGGCCGGCAGCGCCGACGCGCGCATCGTGCGCTTCCAGCGCAATTCGAGGTAAGCGCCATGACCGCCATCCTCTACCCCGACTACGTCGACGACCGGGCCGACGTGCTGGAAAGCCGTGGCTTGAACGGACTGAAGCTGGTCCTGGTGGCGTTGCCGCCCGGCGCCGATCCGCCCCATGCGGACCTGGAGCTGCATTTCTTCAACGATCTGCACCTGCCGGCGATCCTGGCCGACATCGGCGGCGACGCGGTGATGGCCCGGCAAATCTTCCGGATCCGCGGCGGCACGCGCATCGTGGCCGGCAGCGCGACCGGGCAGGTGCAGGTCATCGCCGCCTCCGCCATCGATGCCACCCGGCTCGCGGTGCGCGTGGCGCCGGTCGGCGACTATTCCACCTATACGCTGGAACTGGTGTGGGACGCCAGCGCGATCGACCCTTTTTTCAGCGCGATCGGCTTCAAGTTCCGGCCCGGCTGCTTTACGAACGACTGCGCTCCCGTGCCGGGGGGGCGGCCCGTGGCGGCCAGTCCCGCGATCGATTACCTGGCCAAGGACTACGATTCGTTCCGCCACGCCCTGATGGTGGCGATGGCCGCGCGGGTACCCGGCTGGGCCAGCACGAGCGAGGCGGACCACGACCAGGTGCTGATCGGCCTGTTCGCCGCGGCGGCCGACGAACTGAGCGACTTCCAGGACCGCGTGATGGCGGAAGCCTACCTGGGCACCACGCGCAAGCGCGTGTCGCTGGCGCGCCATGCCCGGCTGATGAACTATCACCTCCACGAAGGGAACCAGGCCAGCACCTGGCTTGCGCTGGACATCCTCGCCGGCCAGGCGCCCTTCACTTTGGCCAACCAGGAATTGCTGGTGTGGACCGGCAGCGAGCCGGCGCGGGAAGACGCAGTGTTCTTCGCCACGCGCCAGCGCCGCCTGCCGCCCGCGCAACGCCAGCGCTTCGATCCCCTGCTGAACCGGCTGCACCTGCACACGTGGCGCAATGCGCAGCCGGCGCTGGCGGCCGGCAGTACCAGCGCGGACCTCGTGCCACAAGCCGGACTGGGCTCGCAGGCGGATGCCGATGCGTTGCGCGACCTGGTGCGCGACGGCCTGTGGCGCGAAATGCTGGTCGCCGAGGTGCTGAACCCGTGGACCGGCAACCTGGCCGGCTACCGGCGCGGCCGGCGCCAGCTGCTGCGGCTGCTGCCGGGTACCGATGCCGCACGTGGCGCCGCGCAATCCGTGTTCGATCCGGTCACTGGCACCTGGCTGGTGCGCGTGCAATGGCGCCCGGAAGACGCGCTACGTTTCGATTTCAGCTTCACCACCTTCTGCCCCGGCCCGCCGCCGGCCACGGTCGAACATGTGTCGGTCTTCTATGGCAACCTCGTGATGGCGCATGAAGGGCGCCTGCTGGAGGTGCATTTCCAGGAACCGGGCAGCACGCTGCCCACCGGCAGCGCCAGCGTGCTGCATCGCCATTATTCCCGGCTGGACCGCTTCGGCAACGGCGCGGACTGGGCATTCGCCAGCCTGCCGGAGGAAGCGCCGCTGGCCTACCTGGCAGCGCCGCCAGGGATTCGCGCGCCTGGCGAGCTGGCGGCCCGTTCGACGCTGCACGTGGAAGTCGAGCCCCCTGGCGGCGTGCGCGACCGCTGGGATGAAGTGGAAAGCCTGGTGCACAGCGACGACTCGGCGGAGAACGGCGACCACTACATGGTGGAAACGGACGAACTGCGCCGCAGCGTACTGCGCTTCGGCAACGGCACCAACGGCCGTGGCCTGCCGTCCGGCGCCATCGTTCACGCCGAACTGCAGGTGGGCGGCGGCCATGCCGGCAATATCGGTGCGGACCAGCTGGTCAACAGCCGGGCGCTGACCGGGGCACTGACCGGCGCGGTGGTGGCCGTCACGAATCCGTTCGATGTCACCGATGGTCGCGATCCCGAGCCGGCCGAGCAGGTTCGCCGCAATGCGCCGGAAGCGTTCCGCGCCCGCCAGCTGCGCGCCGTGACGCTGGCGGATTATGTGCGCCGCGCCGAGGAAGTACCCGGCGTGGCCAGGGCCGTGGCCCGTTATGCGTGGACGGGCAGCTGGCGCACGGTGCGCATCGCGATCGATCCGGCCGGCTTCGCCGTGGCGGGCGACGAAGTGTCGGACATGCTGTGGGCGGAACTGTCGCCGCGCATCGCCAGCGACCTGGAGGCGGTACGGCTGATCGGCGAAGACCTGGAACTGCGGCCACCCCGCTACGTGCCGCTGGAAATCCTGGTGGTGGTGTGCGTGGCCGATACCTACTGGCGCGAGGATATCCGCGGGGTGCTGGAGCAGGAGTTCTCGGACACGTGGACGCCGGACGGCCGTCGCGGTTTCTTCCACCCGGACCAGTGGACCTTCGGCCAGGCCCTGCACCGCAGTGCCATCGAGGGCCGCATCGGGCGCATCGCCGGCATCCGCCATGTCGTGCGCATCACCATGAAGCGGTTCTCGGCGCCGCAGCCCGGCCTGCCGGGACGGGAGGTACTCGACATGGCGTTCGACGAAGTACTGCTTCTGGCGAACGATCCGGCCCACCTGGAGCGGGGCAGCATCCGCTTCGAGATCCAGGGCGGGAGGCAATGATGGCCTGCAATCCGCTGATCTTCGATCCCGTGCTGTTCCCGCGCCGCGCGTTCAACCGGCCCGGCCTGCCCCGCATCGACTACCGCATCGGCAGCTATCCCGATTTCCTGGCCGCGATGATCCGTGGCATCGACGCGGCACCCGAACTGGCCGCGTGGACCCATCGCGAAGCGGACGATCCCGCCATCGCGCTGCTGGAAGGCGCGGCGATCCTGGGCGATATCCTGACGTTCTACCAGGAGCACTATGCGAACGAGGCCTACCTGCGCACGGCGGCGTGGCGCGACAGCGTGGCCGAACTGGTGCGCCTGACCGGCTACCGGCTGTCGCCCGCCATCCGCGGCCGTGCCACGCTGGCCTTCGAGGCGCGCGGCGACAGGCCCGTGCCGATCGCCGCGGGGTTTCCCGTCAAGGTCGAACTGGAAGACCTGCCGGTTCCCGCCGACTTCCAGACCGATGCGGCGCTGGAGGCCTGGCCCCACCTGGGCCGCTTCCACCTGTACCGGCCGCGCGCCTACGCGGCCACGCTGGCCGCCGGCACGTTCACTTTTGAAGTGTCCAGCGTTGCCGGCGCCACCGATTCCGCCAGCCTGGCGGCCTTCGAACTGAAGCCGGGCGACCGGCTGATGTTGGTGCCGGCCGAGCCCTCATGGACATCGAACGGCGGCGTTCCCGCGAACCAGGCCAGCGCGCAGGTCGTGAAGGTGAAAACGGTCACGCGGCTGCTGGGCCGCCTGCTGGTCGAAGCGGAGACGCCCATCCTGCGCCAATGGACCGCGCCGGTGGCCGCCTACCGGATCAACCGCACGTTCCGCCACCTGGGCCACAATGCGCCGCCGAAAACGGTCAGCACCACGCCGTCCAGCGGCACCATTACCGGTGCGACGCAATACGATACCCGGTACCAGCGCCACCTGACGTGGGAGTGCAAGGATACCGAGGCATCGCTGGCCCTGCCGCCCGAGCTGCTCCCCCTCGACGTGGAAGTGGCGGACCTGCATCCCGGCGGCAGCCTGGTGATCCAGACGCGGATCAGCCGGGATGACGGCACACCGGTGGCCGTGAGCCTGCTGCGCGGCGTGACCGCGGTGACATTCCGCACGGTCGGCTTCGGCAACGTCAATGGTCCCGGCACGCTGCTGACGCTGGACCGCCCGCTCGTCGACGAAACGACCGCGTATTCCTATACCAGCGACGTGCGCGACTTCCGGCTGCATGAAGTCACCAGCCCCGCGCTGCGCCTGCAACCGGTGGCGCATGGCAGGAATGGCGGGTTCACGCCCACCTTCGATACCCTGCACTTCTACGGCACCGCGGCGCAGGCCCGCCTGCTGGCCGGCCGCCGGCTGTTCCTGGCGCACGCCGATGGCCGCAGCGTCGAACTGGCCTGCACCAGCGCGGCAAGCCAGTTCCCGACGCTGGCAGTCGACCCGCCGGCGATGTGGCCACTGGTGTTCGACCGCCTGCCCGCGCCGTTCCGGCACGCCGATTTCGACGAAACGGCGCCCGCCGTCACCGTGTTCGGCAACCTCGTCGACGCCTCGCAGGGCAAGGCCGAAGGCGACGTGGTGCTGGGCAATGGCGATGGCCGCCAGGGCTGGCAGACGTTCGCGATCCCCAAGGCGCCGCTGAGCTACTTCCTGTCGTCCGACGGCGTGCCGCCGTGGACGCCGTCGCTGGAGATTTATGTCGATGGCCGGCTGTGGCGCCGCGTCGACGCTTTCTTCGGCCATGGCCCGCAAGAACAGGTCTACATCGTGCGCGAGGATGCCGAAGGGCGCAGCTTCGTGCAATTCGGCGACGGCCAGGCTGGCGCGCGCCTGCCGTCGGGCCTGGGGAATGTCATGGCACGCTACCGCAGCGGCGCCGGCGCGCGCGGCCCGCTCAAGCCGGATACCAAGCCTACCACGGCCGAACGCCCGCCGGGCTTCGACAAGGTGACGCTGGCCGGCATCGTCTCGGGCGGCGCCGATGCCGAGGACGGCGACAAGGCCCGCGAGGCGGCGCCCGGCAAGGTGCAGAGCCTGGGGCGCCTGGTCAGCATCCGCGACTACGAGACCGAGACGCTGGGCGTGCCGGGCGTGGTCACCGCGGCGGCGGCGTGGGATTTGCACGTGGGCGTGCCGGCGCTGATCCTGCGCGTGCTGCTGGAAGCGGGCCGCGAAGGCGAGTTCGCGGCCGTGCGGGCCACGCTGGCCCACGCCCAACGCTGCCGCGGCCCGGACCGTTTCCCGCTGGTCGTGCAGCAGGCGCTGCTGCGCTACGTGTTCGTCGATGTCGGCTACGCGCGCGACCCTTCCTGGCGCCAGGAAGACGTCGAAGCCGCCCTGCGCGCGGCGCTGGGCCTGGCGGGCGATCCGGCGGCCGAGCGCACGGGGCTCTTCGGTTTGCGCGCGCGGCGCCTGGGCGAACGCGAATATGCCAGCCGCATCGAGGGCCGCTTGCAGAACGTCCCCGGTGTACTGTGGTGCAAGGTGACGGCGCTCGGCCGCTTCCCGCCCAACGCGGACAAGCCGGAAGCCCTGCCGCTGCCGCCCGCGCCGCGCCCGGCCGGGCTGGTCCTGCCTTGCGGCGCACGCGAGCTGTTGCAACTGGCGCCATCGCACCTGACATTGACGGCGCTGGCCGAACCTTCGGCGGGAGAATGCGCATGAGCACCACCTCGAACCCGCCCGTTCCCCTGTATGAACGCCTGCCGGAGATCTACCGCACGCGGGACGCCGAACAGGAGCCCGCCAACCAGCTGCGCGCCTACTTGGCCGCCGTCGAAGGCCCGTTCGGCGCGCTGCACGCCGACATCGCGCAGCTGTACGAAGACCTCTTCATCGATACCTGCGACGACTGGGTGATCCCGTACCTGGCCGACCTGCTGGGCACTTCCCACCTGCAGGGCGACCCGCGCACGCTGCGCGCGGACGTGGCCGATACCATCGCCCTGCGCCGGCGCAAGGGCACGCTGGGTGCCATCGAGCGGCTGGCCGCCAACCTCACAGGCTGGGCCTGCTGTTGCGTGGAGCTGCGGGAAAACCTGGGCTGGTCGCAGCACCTGAACCACCAGCGGCCCGATGCGGGCGGCCGGCCGCCGTATGCCGACCCGGCCCTGACCCGTTTCCACATCCCCCGTGGCGGCACGGCGCCGTTGCGCGATCCGGCCGCGCTGTCCCTGCTGGGCACGCCGTTCGACACCTTTGCCCACACCGCGGACGTGAAGGCGGCGCAAGCCGATGTCCGCCACGTGAACCTGCCGAATCTGGCCATCTTCCTGTGGCGCCTCGCCGCCTACCGCCTTCCACCGGTCCGGCCGCTCGCCCAACCGGTCGTCGACCTGACACCGGCGCCGCCCGGCACCGCCAGCTTCGCGCTGCGCTTCGACCTGCACCCGCTCGACCTGCCCGTACAGCTGTTCAATACGGCGCGTCCGGGGCCGGCGCTGTCGGGTGGCGTGGCGGCACCGCTCACCGCTCCCGATGCAGTGCCGGGCCCGATCCTGGCCGCGCGGCTCGACAGCGGCACGCCGGCCGGCCACCCGGAAGCCTACGTTGCCGTGGATTTCTTCAACGCCGCCGGCACGCCGCCGGACGGTTTCGACCTGGCCGACGTGGGCCTGCACCTGTTCATGCCGGAGACACTGGAAGCCCTGCTGGCGCCCGTGCCGCCGGCCACCGAATGGCGCTGGCTGGTCCGGGGCGACAACCTGTGCGCGTGGGAAACCGGCTTGCGGCGCCCGCTGCGGGGTGGCGAGATCGTCGTCGACCCGCGCATCGGCCGCGTGCTGGTCGGGCTGGACACCGCCACGCAGGCCGATGAATTGATCGTGCTGGATGGCGGCCAGGCCGTGTCGCGCATGTTCGCCAGCTTTACGTATGGCGCGGCGGGGCCGGTGGGAGCCCACCCGGTGCCGCGACGCGCCGCCCCTCCGCCGGCCCTGGCCGACCTGCGCACGGCCGGCGCCGTGCCCGGCGGAATCACGTTGCAGGCGGCGCTGGACAATCTCGACATCGCGACAGCGCCGGTGATCATCGAGATCGCGGACAGCCTGGTGCACGACATCGACCTGGCGCTGGTGCCCGGCACCGCGATCGACGGCACCGTGTCGCTGCGGCTGGCGAACGACCTGACGATCCGGGCCGCCAGCGGCCAGCGCCCCATCGTACGGCTGGCGCAGCCGCTATCGCTGCGGCCGGTGGCGGCAGGCGCCGCCACGCCCGATACGCCGGCCGTGCGGCTGGAGGGACTCTACCTGGCGCCGGGCGCCGCCTTCCCGGCCGGTGCCGCGCTGGTCGATCGCGCTGCCGTGGCGCGGCTGGAAATCCTCGGCTGCACGCTGGCGCCCGGCGGGCATGCACTGCGCGATGGCACACGGGCCGCCATGCAGCCCGCGCTGCGGCTGGAAAATGGCTACGGGTTCGCCGACCCGGACGACGAGGACGATTTCGTGCCGACACCCGACATCGTGATCCAGCGCTCGGTCACCGGCAGCATCGCCGTGGACGAGCGCTACCGGCTCACCATCGCCGACAGCATCGTCGATGCCGGCCTGGGCTTCGGCGATGCGCCGGCGGGCGTGCTGGCGATCGGTGCGGCGACCAATCCGGCCACCGGCTGGGGTGCGCGGCTCGACTTCGACGGGCTGACCTGCTTCGGTGCCGTGCGGGTGGCGGCGGTGGGTGGCCTCGGCGGCATCTTCAGCCAGCGCTTCGAAGTGCTCGACAACCAGCACGGCTGCATCAAGTGGACGGCATTTTCCGGCGATGCCGACCGCCTGCCGCCGCATCACTACTGCGTGCATGCGCCGGACGCGCGCATCGTCTTCACTTCCGAGCGGTTCAACGATCCCGGTTACGGCCAGCTGGCGCGCGCCACGGACCGGCGGGTGCGCGAACTGGGACCAGGCGACGACGCGATGGGGGCCTTCGGCTTCCTGCTGGAGGCGCACAAATGGGCCAACCTGCAGATCAGGTTGCGTGAATTCATGCCGGTGGGCGTGCGCCCGCTGGTTTTGCCGGTGACATGAGTTGCCGTCACATGACTTGCCGGCGATATGAGCCGTGACATGGGTAGTAACAAGACCGGACGACATGAGCGGTCACATGCGCGGCGACACCAGCGGCGCCAGAACAGGGGGATGCTATGCAAGGCGATTTCTCGGTATTGAACTTCGATCCCCACCAGCACGAGCGCGGCGTGGACGAACCGGCCGATGGCGTGCTGCGCAATCTCAGCGGCGTGCTGCACCAGCAGGGCCGCGTGATGTCCGACGCGGACCTGACGGAAGGCGAACTGCTGGAACTGGGCTGGAACGGCCAGGCCGGGCGCGACATCATCGGCGCCGGCATCTGCGCGGTGCCGGCCACGCAACCGCAAGGCTTCAGCGTGGCGTCCGCCGTCGTCAGCGGCGGCAACGTGCTGGTATCGCTGTTGCCGGGCCATGCGTGGGCCGACGGCATCCTGACCCGGCTGGCTGGCGAGGCGTCCGATCCGGCGGCACCGGTGCAGCGCCTGGCCAGCTATTTCGGTCCGCCGCTGACCACGCCGCTGCCCACGCCCGCGTCGATCGACGACGGCGTGCGCGATGCGGTGATCCTGGAAGTGTCGGAAGAATCCATCCATGGCTTCCAGTATCCGCAGCGGCTGATCGAGCCGGCGCTGGGCGGGCCCGACACGTCGGAACGCTCGTTCGTGAATTTCCGCATCCGGCTGCTGCGCCTGGCGCCCGGCGAGGATTGCCTGTCGATCCGTGGCCGGCTGGCGGACGACCCGGCATCGAAAGGCCGGCTGACGGCTTCGCTGGCCCCGGTAGTCGCCATCGCCGGCGACTGCCCGGTGGTGGGCGGCGGCGGCTACACGGGCTTCGAGCACAACCTGTATCGCATCGAAGTGGCGGACGTGCCGCCCGCCACGCCGGCCCGCTTCAAGTGGAGCCAGTGGAACGGCGGCCTGGTGGGCCGCGGCAGGTTCGAGACGGGCACCAACCCCGATCGCATCATCCTCGACGCGGGCCGGGCCCCGATCGTGCATTCCGGGTTGACCGAGTTTTACCTGGAAGCGCTGGAATACGATGAACTGATCGGCGCCTGGCAGGTCGTCTACGGCACGTTGGCCACGCTGAACACGGACCACGACCTGGAGCTGGCCGCGCCGGCCACCTTCGGCACCTTGCCGGCCACCACGGAACCGGTGTTCATCCGGCTGTGGAACGGCATCGCCAACATCGCCGATTTCCCCGACGTGGCCAACCCGGCCGAGCTGCGCGACGGTATCCGCCTCGCGTTCGACGCGCCTGCGGCGGGCAATTACCGGCCCGGCGACTACTGGACCTTCACGGTGCGCGCCGGCGAGATCGCCAACCCGCAGGTGCTGGTCGACGACGCCCCGCCCACCGGCATCGTCTACCACCGCGTGCCGCTGGCCGAACTGAACTGGACTGGCCCGCGCAACAACTTCGTGCCTGTCATCGAAGACTGCCGCCACCCCTTCGGCGCGCTGACCCGCAAGACCTGCTGCACCTTCCTGATCGGCGACGGCGTGCGCACCTTCGGCGACTTCAATTCGCTGGAGGTGGCGGCCATGCACCTGCCGGCGGCCGGCGGCGAACTGTGCTTGCTGCCCGGCCTGCACCGCGCCAACCTGCGCCTGGAGGGCCGCCGCGACATCACGATCCACGGCTGTTCGCGCCGCACGGCGATCCTGCCGCGCACGGAAACACGGTTCCAGCCGATCTTCCACTTCGTCGACTGCAGCGGCATCCGCGTGCACACCGTCGACCTGCTCACCCTGGACGGTATCGACATCCTGATCGACGCCAGCCGCGACGTGCGGATCGACGCCACGCGCATGCTGGGCCGGCTGCACTGCATCCGCGCCAATGCCTCGGCCGGGCTCCACATCGACAACAACCGCCTGCACCTGCTCGATACCGCCGACGGTCTGACGACGATCTCGCTGGAAGCGGACGACAGCCTCGTCGAGCGCAACACGCTGGTGCTGCTGCCGTTTACGGACAGGCCGGACCGTCCGGACGGACCCGACGACGACCCAACCGGCGACCCCGCCGATCCCTGCGCCAGGCCGGAGGTGCTGTACCGCCACCCCCACCTGGTGCTGGCGTATGCCCAGGCGGCATGGACCTTCGTGCTCGCGCTGCTGGTGCTGCGCCAGCCTTACCGGGCGCTGGGCGGTATCCACCTGCGGGTCGGCTGCGAACGGGTGCGGCTGCTGGAGAACGACATCACCGGCGGTGCCGGCGATGGCATCGTGCTGGGCGGCGACCTCGATCCGCCTCCCCCGCCAAACCCGGAGCCGGTGCCGGACGACGATCCGCCGGTCGCTGTCGACGCGGGCGAGCGCGGTCAGTTCCGCGGCCTGGTGCAGGACGAAGCCGGGACGACCCTGGCCGGCGTCGCCGTGTATGTGGGGCCGACCGTTGACGAAGCCCGCCTGGCGCCGAGCGGCACGGACGGCCGGCTCGGCATCGCAACGAAGCCGGGCCCGAACCTGCTGGCTGTCGCGCCATCCTTCCGCATCGTCCGGGTGACCCCGGTGACAGAACGGAATGGCGTCCTGCACGTGATCGTCGTCGCACCGCGAACGCAGGACCGCGCGGCGCCGGCCCGCTTCCTGCACGAGATCACCATCGAAGCCAACAAGGTCACGCTGATGGGATTGTCCGGCATCGGCTTCGCGCTGCGCGCAGGGGCCAGGCTGGCGACGACCGGTGGCGCCGCGCCGACGGGAACGCCGAAGGAGAACCTGCTGGCCCAGGTCGACGCGGCCCTGTTCAATCTCGCACTGGCGCCGCTGCTGCGCGCCACCCATCCGGTGCGCGACCTGGTGATCCTGAATAACCGCTTGTACCGCAACCTGCGCAACCCCTTCACGGACGCGATGCTGGAGCAGGCCCAGGAAATCGGCCGCGGCGGCATTTCGCTGGCGATCGTCGATTCGCTGTTCATCGCGGGCAACCATGTCACCGAAAACGGCGCCAGCGCGGCCGACCCGGCATGCGGCGTGTTCGTCGGCTGGGGCAACGACGT
Organism: Pseudoduganella sp. jia 12; assembly: GCF_055502675.1. Lineage (NCBI taxonomy): Bacteria > Pseudomonadati > Pseudomonadota > Betaproteobacteria > Burkholderiales > Oxalobacteraceae > Pseudoduganella > Pseudoduganella sp. jia 12. Next base: position 261,962 of record NZ_JBUXKP010000002.1, on the reverse strand, counting down.
GGAAATCACCGACAACACGCTGACCGCCAATGGCGCCACCACCGCCGGCTTCGAGGACAACCGCCGCGCCGGACTGCGCGGCGGCATCTACGTGCGCTTCGCGGGCGCGCTCAGCGAAAGACTGTCCGCCTCCAGCGGCCGCAAGCCGGCGCTGCGCGTGCACGACAACCGTGTCGACCAGCCAGCCGGGCGGGCCCTGACGGCGTTCGCGTTCGGTCCCGTGTCGGTCGCCAACAACCACTTCAGCAGCGAGTTCACGGGGCGCTTCGGCTTCATCGACGCGGCGTTCGGCTGCGTGCTGATCGTCAACCTGGGCGGCATCCACCGGCTGATCGCCCGGCTGCTGGGCGACCGGCTCGACAACCCGGACAGCTACAGCGTGCAGGCGGAACGGGCGCTGCCCGGCGGAGAAACGCTTTACGACGACAATTTCGCCCGGCTCGATACCGTCAACCGCTCGCTGATGTCACAGGCCATCCTTTGCATGGATGACGTGAGCTATGCCAGCAACACCAGTTCCGTCATGCGGCGCGAACCCTTCTTCTGCAATACGGTGCTGATCGGCGACACGGTGCGCGCCACCGGCGGGCGCCTGCGCGAGGAGGCGGCACGCACGCTGTCGATGCTGAGCCTGGGCTTGCGGGGCAACATGACGGCGTTGAACCAGGCCGACCATTGCATCTTCGCCTTCCCGCCCAGGACCGGCCCGCACGTGCCACAGACGGTCGATGCGCCGAACCACATTTTCGATCCCTCCTTCTGCCGCAATGCCACCGGTGGCCAGACCACGGTGGGCACGTTCGCTGCGCCGGCGCTGGCGTCGCATGCCGGTCAACTGGGCGGCACGATCGAGGCCGATGCCTTGCCGGAACGGGAACTGGCGCCGCTGGCCCGGCGTTATACGGTGGAGTCGGTCACCCATGTCGCCACCACGCAAGCGGCGCTGACACGCGCCTACCAGGCCGAAACGCTGCACCTGCAGGCCAAGCTGGGCGCCGACCACCCGAAGGTGCTGGAGGTGAAGGCGCAGACCGAGGCATCGATGACGACGCTGCGGGTGCTGGCCATCTCGTCCGACGCCGTGTCGCCACAGGCACCGCCGGACGGCAAAGGCTCGTCGCTGGGCGGCCAACTGGTGGATGCAGCGGGCCAGGGCCAGCCCGGCCACGTCATCGAGCTGGCCGACGCCAACGGCGCGAAGGCGGCAGGGGTCGGTGCCACCGATGGCAACGGCAATTTCGCCACGACCTTCGATGGCGAGGAAACCGCCCGGCTGGAGCAACTCGGCAAGCTGCTGCCGCGCGTGCTGGACGACACGGGCAAGGTCGTGTTGACGAGCCAGGACAGCGTCGTGCTATCTCCCGGCGCGGATGTGCGCATCACGCTGGTGCTGCCACGGCAGCCCGGGCGTACGCCGCTGGCCAAGCTGAAGCTCGACGCCGCCCTGGAACAGCAACTGCGCAAGGGCGGCATCGACGACGTGGAGGAAATCCTGGAAACCGACAAGGACGTGCTGGCCGAACTGGCGGGCGGCGTGGACGCGGCGGAACAGCTGACGGCGTTGGCGCGCCGGGTGCTGGGGTGAAGCACCCGGGCAAGCCGGAAGCCGGGGAAAGCTGACTGAATCGCCCGGCAGGCGCCCTTGCCGCCAGCAGCGGAACAGCCAGCAGCTTTCGTCGTGCGCCTGCCGGTCGCATGGTATCGGGCGCGGCGGGTGCTCTGGCCGGCACGGCGATCGTGGGCGGGATGCTGGCGCTGCCCTGGCCGCAAAACGCATAAGCACGCACGTTAATCTTCGTGTTCAAGGAGGACACCGGTTACTTATACTTTTTCCACACATGGCGGTGGTCGCCACATTTGGAAAACGCATAAGGAAATTCGGATGAAGCCGCACTTGCCCGGCACTCGTCGGACGCCGCATAGCCCCTGCAGCCTCTCGGGAGTATCTTGAGCGCCGGCCCACAGCGCGCGGAATACCTGGACGACGCACAGCGGCGCCAGGTGGCGGCGGAACGCGCCCGCACGCTGTGGATAGCCGAATGGCCGACCTGGCTGCTGATCGCAGCCATCTACGGCGGCTGGTTCGCTACGCTGGCGCATTGGCGGGAACTCGGCGCACCGCTGGGCACGGCCCTGATGGTGTGGTGGTGCGCGTGGTACATGTCGCTGCAGCATGAACTGATCCATGGGCACCCGACCCGCAAGCCCTGGCTCAACCGGCTGTTCGGCCAGGCGCCGCTGGCCGTCTGGTATCCGTATCGCCTGTACCGCGACAGCCACCTGGCGCACCACGTGGATGCCCACCTGACAGTGCCGGCGCTGGATACGGAAAGCTATTACGTGGCGCCCGCCGCGTGGGCCGGCATGAGCGCGCCGCTGCGCCGGCTGTACTGGTTCAACAAGACATTCGCCGGGCGCCTGCTGGTGGGGCCGGCGATCTCGATCGTCACGATGCTGGCCGAAGCGGTGCGCCAACCGCTGCGGGGCGACTGGCGCTACGTGCCGATGTGGCTGGGCCACCTCGCCATGCTGGCCGCCTTGCTGTGGTGGATCGACAGCCGGTTCGGCGTTGCGCCGCTGTATTACCTGCTGGCGATCGCCTACCCGGCCCAGTCGCTGGCGATGGTGCGCTCGTACTACGAGCACCGGCCGGTGGCCCAGCACAAGCAGCGCATCGTGCTGAACGAAGCGGGGCCCGTGCTGCGGCTGCTGTTCCTGAACAATAACCTGCACCTGGTGCATCACGACCTGCCTTCGCTGCCGTGGTACCTGCTGCCGCGCGTGTATGCGGCGCGCCGCGGCGCCTACAATGTCCGCAGCGGTGGCTTTCACCTGCAGGGGTATGGCGCGCTGCTGCGCCGGTATGCGCTGCGGCCGGTGGATGCGCCGGTGCATCCACACACTTTTTCCGAGACGACCGATAACAATGACCTGGAAAGCCGCACTGCCCATGTATAACGTGTCACCGCGCTTGCGGCAAGGCTACGATGCCCTGCTGGAAGCGCTGCTGGCCGAGGCCGGCGTCACAGCGGCGGTCGAACTGGTGGACGACCCGGGACCGTTGCCGGACTTCTGGCGGCAGCCGGACCTGCTGCTCGCGCAAACCTGCGGTTATCCCTACGTGACGACGCTGCGCGCGCACGTGACACTGCTGGCCACGCCATGCTTCGACGTGCCGGGTTGCGCCGGCAGCGATTATTCCAGCGTGCTCGTGGCGCGGCGCGACAGCGGCATCCGCGTGCTGGCCGACGCGCGCGGCCGCGTGGCCGCCGTCAACGAAGCGCATTCGAACAGCGGCATGAACGCCTTGCGGCACGCGGTGGCCCCGCTGGCCCGCGATGGCACATTCTTTGGCGGCGTGGCCTGGTCGGGCAGCCATGCCGCCAGCCTGCGCATGGTGCGCGAGGGCGCGGCGGACGTGGCGGCGATCGATTGTGTCACCCATGCCTACCTGCGGCGCGAAGATCCGGCCGCCCTGGCAGACGTGGTATCGCTGGGCTTCACGGCCGCTTCGCCCGGCCTGCCGCTCATTGCCGGCAAGGCCGTGCCGGACGCGGTGGTGCGGCGCCTGCGCGGTGCGCTGCTGGACCCGGGCAGCGGGCTGCGGGCCGCGATGGCACCACTGCGGATACGGGGCTTTGCCCAATGCGACGAGCAGGAATACGGCCGGATCGGCGACCTGGAGCGGCACGCGGTGCGCCTGGGCTATCCCGTGGTACGCTGATCCGGCTTTCGTCTACAGCACGGGTCTACAGCACGGGTCTACAGCACGGGTCTACAGCACATTCCTGCCGCTGACAGACGCCATGATCTCGTCATGGCGCTCGTCGTCCGTCTTGTGCAGGTAGGCCGCCGTGGTGGAAATGTTCGCGTGGCCCGCCGTTTCCTGCAGCGTCTTCAACTGCACGCCATTGTTGGCATGGTTCGTGAGCATGCTGTGGCGCAGCCAGTGCGTGGACGCCTGACGCAGCGTCGCGGCGGTGTCGCTGTCGCCCTGCGCGGCCGCCGCGGATGCCGCAGCCGCGAAGACCGCCTTCAGGGCCTCGGATGCCGCTTCGTCGGTAATGCGGTTCAAGCCCTTGCCGCGGCTCGACAGCACCAGCGGCGTGCTGTCGGTGCGGCCCGTTTGCGGCAGCAGGCCGAACGCCACCCGGTAGCGGCGCAGGGCATCGAGCATGTCCGGCGGCACCGGCAGCCGGCGCGGCTTGCTGCCCTTGCCGACCACGTCGATCCACCAGCGGCCATTGCCCTCCGTGTAGATGGACCCCATGCTGGCGCCGACGATCTCGTTCAGCCGCGCCCCCGTGTGCGAATAGGCCACCAGCAGGAAGCGGTCGCGTTCGCGGCGGCGCAGCGCAGCCGGCGTTCCGGCCGCACGCGTTTCCACGGTGGCGAGGGCCAGGCGGATCGCATCCTGCGTGAGGTAGCGCGTGATGCGGCTGGCCCCGGGAATGCGCACCTGCTTGACGAGCGCGCCCGGGTCGCGGCGCAGGTAGCCGGTCTGCTCGGCAAACGCGAGCAAGCCTTTCACCGCAATCATCGCCTGGCGCCGGCTGGCATCGGACAGCGGTCCGGAAAACGGGCGATAGCGTTCGTCCGTGCGCGGCCACTTGGTTGTCGAAACCCAGTCGGCGGGCGGCGCCTTCAGGAATTCCTTGTAGGCGTTCAGGTCGGATACGCCCAGCTGGCGCAGCGACTTGCCGGCCTCTTCGCGGCACCACGTGAGGAAGCGGTAGAGCTCCTTTTGCGTATTGGCCACCGACTTCGGCCGCAACTCGCCGTGGCTGATGTACTCGCGCGCGATTTCACTGTCCGTGCGCGCATCCGTCATGGCATCGTCGGGAACGTCGCGCCATGCATCGGGATCGATGTCGCGCAGGGCCAGGCCGCCAGCGCCGCGCGAAGAACGCGAGCCCTGGTCGAACGGTTGCAGGTCGATTGGCGCGAATTTGCTCATGAAGCGAAATACTGTTCGGATAGACAGTATTGTACAGTATTCCATACAGTGGTTTCAGCGCTTCCGCGTCCTGAGACGCCGGATGACCCACGCATAGACGAGCACGTTGAGAAGGACGACCGCGCCGGCCAGCGCGAGCTGCGTCTCCCGGTTCAGTCCGTCGGGATAGATGAGCGACACCAGCCACCGTTCGATGAAATCGCCTTCGTAGCGGGACATGCCGGCACGTGCGCGCAGGTCGTTTTCCAGCGACGTCAACGGACAGCCGGCGCCCATGGCTTCTACCAGGAATCCCCACGCGGCGGCGGGCAGGTGGATGGCAGCCATCCAGCGGCGCCGCAGGGCCAGCATGCCGCCGAACAGCACGAACGCGATGAAGCCGAGGTGAAGCACCAATACTGCCGTGGCTGCCAATGCGTAGAACACGATACCCTGCCCTGCGTGGAGTCGCTGGCGGAGGTCAGCGCCTGCCCGCCTGCCGCAGGATCCATTGCTGCTGGGTCGCTCCGTGCGCCTTGGAAGTCAGGTGCACCTGTTCGGGCTCGATCACGATCTCGCGCGGCGCGGCAATCACGTTATACACGGCGAACGTGGAAGTGGGCGGCGTGACCGTGTCGTTGTAGCCGGCATAGAACAGCACCGGCGCGCGCAGCCGTTTCGCGAAGTTCACGGTGTCGTAGTAGCCGGTGGTCTTTACTTTCGCGGCGATGGGCTGGTCCTTCACGTTGCCGGCATCGTCCTTCCGGAACAGGCCCGGCCAGCCACCGGCGCGTCCGCTCAGGTAGCCGGTCACATCGGAATAGGCGGGGTACGAGGCCACGGTGGCCGTCACGCGCGGGTCGAGCGCCGCCGTGGTGATGGCCAGTTGACCGCCCTGGCTGCCCCCTTGCGTGACGAGCGTCTTGCCGTCCCATTTCGGGTGCTGCACGAGGTAGTCGAGCCCGCGCAGCGCGCCCAGGTACACGCGGCGGTAGTAATAGGTATCGCGGTCGTCCAGGTTGTAGCGGTTGTAGCTGTCCAGCGCGCCGTAGCGCAGCTGTTCATACAGTTCGTCCGGCAGGTTGACGGGAATGCCGTGGATGCCGATCTGCAGGGTGATCGCGCCCTGTTCGGCCAGGTCGACGGCGCCCTTGTAGCCGCGCACGCCGGCCCCCGGCACTTGCAGCACGGCCGGATACCTGCCTTCGGCGCGCGGCACGGCCAGCACGCCATAGATGCGGGTTGGCCGGCCGCCCTGGCCCACGTTCTGGTAATGAAGATACGACACTTCGACGGCCGCAGTCGACAGGTCCGGTGCGGGTGCGAGCGTCCACTGCGGCTCGACCTTTGCAAGCTGTTCTTTCTGGGCGGCCCAGAAAGCGTCGAAATCGGCCGGTTCCGCTTGCACCGGGCGGATGTCGAGCGGACTGAACGCCGCCGTGGCGCTGGCTTTTACCTGCTTGCCATCGACCGTGGCTTCGACGATCGCGCGCACGAAGCCAGGCTGTGCCTGAGCCGGCATCGGCAGGGACACACCTTCCTTCGGCACCACGATTGTGCGTTCCGGTCCTTCCAGCATGTCCGGGCCCAGGCGGTAGCGGACCAGGATGCCTTGGGCGGGATACGGCTGCACGTCCAGCCGGATGCGCACGGTGGCACGGTCGCCGGCCTTGTAGGTCCAGTCGGCGCGGTCCAGCGTGACGGCCAGCGGACTCGCCGCAGGTGCCGCGTTCAGCAGGCGGACTTCGGACGACGCCGCGGCGACGGTGAGAGGAACGTGGCTGGCCGCAACCAGTGCGGCGATGGCCAGCAGGCGGAAGGAATGACGGGTCATGAATCACCTTGGGGAATCGGAAAGGTGATCGTAGGAGCGGAGCGCTGCAGCGTCAATGCCGAGCCTTTAAATAGTCAGAGGGCTGCGCGCCGCATGTTTGCGCTCAAAGCAAAGATCCGGGGCAAATGGCTGTTGAGCCGCGGGGGTCTGTCCCCGGTAAGTGGTCCCCTGATGCCCGGTTGTTAGCGTATCGAGGGGACTGACCCCGGTTGTTAGCCAGCGCAATCGACATGGCGACGAAAAACCGGGGTCAGTCCCCTGGCCACGCAACTGGCAAGCACTAACGCTGACACTTACCGGGGACAGACCCCAGTGACTCTGGCGCCGTTTGCAACTTCCAATGCCGGCCCATGAACTTGAACCGTCAGCCCGCAGCGACCCGCTTGGCGATGTGCGCCAGCGCTTCTTCGACCTGGTCGATGAGCACGAGGCACAGATCGCCTTCGCCCAGCCGGTCCAGCGCCGTGTCGATGGCGATGAACTCGCCGTTGATCTCGTCCACGTTGCGGGTACGGGGCGCATCCTTCAGGCCCTGGCGCAGCAGCGCGATGACTTCGCCGCTGGCGCGGCCGCGCTGGCACTGGTCTTCATACAGCACCACGTCGTCGAAGGCCTTGCCGAGGATTTCCGTCTGCTGGCTGATGTCCTCGTCGCGGCGGTCGCCGGCACCGGAAATCACGACCGAGCGGCGTTTCGCCGGCATCGATTCGACGGCCTGTACCAGTGCCAGCATCGCATCGGGGTTGTGGCCATAGTCGGCGATCACGGTGGCGCCGCGATAGTCGAACACATTGAAGCGGCCCGGCGCATTGTGGCTGTCGGTCGTGAAGGTCTTCAGGCCCAGGCGGATCGATTGCCAGTCGATACCCGCGCCCCACGCCGCGGCCACGGCCGCCATCGCATTCTCGACCTGGAAGCCGATCGCGCCGCCACGGGTCAGCGGCACGTCCGCCAGCGCGATGCGCTGCACGAACTTGCCCTCGACGGCAACCAGGTCGCCCTTGTCGACGTACACGGTACGGCGGCCCTGGGCCACGTGGGTGGCCACGACCGGGTGGTAGCGGTCGGCGCCAAAGAACATGACCTTGCCTTTCGACGCCGCGGCCATCGCGGCCACGATCGGATCGGTGGCGTTCAGCACCGCCCAGCCGTTCTCGTCGACGTTCTGCACGATCACGCGCTTGAGGACCGCGAGATCCTCGACGGTGGTGATGTAATTCAGGCCGAGGTGGTCGCCGGCGCCGATGTTGGTGACGACGGCCACCTTGCAGCGGTCGAACGCGAGGCCCTCGCGCAGGATCCCGCCGCGCGCCGTTTCGAACACGGCGGCATCCACGTCCGGGTGCTGCAGCACGTTGCGCGCGCTGCGCGGGCCGGAGCAGTCGCCGCTGTCGATCTGGCGGCCGTTGACGTACACGCCATCGGTGTTGGTCATGCCCACGCGCAGGCCTGACGAGGCGATCAGGTGCGCGATCAGGCGCACGGTCGTGGTCTTGCCGTTCGTGCCGGTGACGGCGACGACGGGAATACGGCCATCCTCGCCCTCGGCGAACAGCGTGCCCACGATCGCCTCGCCGATCGGGCGGCCCTTGCCGTACGAAGGCGACAGATGCATGCGCAGGCCCGGCGCGGCATTCACTTCGACCACGCCGCCGTTCTGTTCCTCGATCGGACTGAGCACGGAGTCGACGACGACGTCCACGCCGCAGATATCGAGGCCGATCATCTGCGCCGCTTCCACGGCGCGCGCGGCCACTTCGGGGTGCACGTCGTCGGTGACGTCCATCGCGCTGCCGCCGGTGGACAGGTTGGCGTTGTTGCGCAGGATGACGCGCTGGCCCTGGGCCGGCACCGAATCGGCATCCAGGTCCTGCATTTTCAGGCGCGCCAGCGCGATGTCGTCGAAGCGGATCTTGGTCAGCGACGTCGAATGGCCGCTGCCGCGGCGCGGGTCGGCGTTGACGATGTCGACCAGCTCGCGCACCGAATGCACGCCATCGCCCACCACGTGCGGCGGATCGCGCCGCGCTGCCGCCACGAGCTTGTTGCCGATGACGAGCAGGCGGTAGTCATGGCCGGGCAGGAAGCGCTCGACCATGATGTCGTCGCGGAACTCGCGTGCCGTATTGAAAGCCGCGTGTGCCTGTTCCTCGGTGGTGATGTTGACGGTGACCCCCTTGCCCTGGTTGCCGTCCTTCGGCTTGATCACCACGGGCAGGCCGATCAGCTGGGCCACCTGCCATGCCTCCTCGGCGCTGTCGACAGTGCGGCCGACCGGCACCGGCACGCCTGCGGCATCGAGCAGTTTTTTCGTCAGTTCCTTGTCCTGCGCGATATTTTCAGCGATCGCGCTGGTCGAATCGATCTCGGCGGCCTGGATGCGGCGCTGCTTGCTGCCCCAGCCGAACGCCACCATGGAGCCGGAAGTCATGCGGCGGTAGGGGATCTTGCGGGCCACGGCGGCATGCACGATCGCGCCGGTGCTCGGGCCCAGGCGCACGTCCTCGTCCAGGTCGCGCAGCTCCGCCAGCGCAGTGGCCAGGTCGAACGGCGTATCCTGCAACGCGGCGTTGATCAGTTTTTCGGCCAGTTCCACAGCCAGCCTGCCGACTTCTTCCTCGGTGTATTCCACCACCATCTGGAAGATGCCTTGTTCCACCGTGGGCGTGGTGCGGCTGAACGTGACGGGGCACCCGGCTTCGGCCTGCAATGCCAGCGCCGTGAGTTCCAGCACGTGTGCCAGCGGCACCGCGTCGGCATGCCCGTGCGGCTGGAACTGGCCGATGCGGGGAAAGCGCGCGCGCAGTTTCACTTCGAAGCCGGGCAGCTTGTCGACCGCCAGCTCTTCCGGCGTGCACGAAACGATGGCTTCGATCGCGGTATGGTGGCTCCAGAGGTTCGGGCCGCGCAGCGCGCGGGTGCGGATCACTTCCATGTACTATTCCTGTGTGGTGTTCTTCTTAGCGGGCAGCCGACTGTGCAATGACACGTGCAGTCACGCGGCCCGGTTCTTCCATTCGAACGTGCGCAGCGCGGCGGCGACCAGGTCCGGCGACAGGCCGAGCGCCCAGCCGGTACCGATCGCGGCCAGCACGGCTTCGCGGCATTCGTCGGCGTCGTTCGGCAGGCAGCTTGCCGGCAGTTCGGCCACTTCGTCCGCGCCGATCGCCATCACGAACGAGCCGCCACGGCCGAATACGACACGGCCGCCTTCGCTGCGGTGCGCCACGAGTGCCGGCGCATCTTCGTGGACGGCGTAGAACAGCACGCCGCCATCGCACAGCCGGGCCATGTCGGCAACCTGCTCGTCGCCGGCATTGAGCACGGCCATGCCATCGGGCAGCACCACGTCGACCTGCGTGCGCAGCACGCGGAACATCTGCTCCGGATCGTCGATATAGAACTCGCCCAGCCTGTCGTGGCCGCGCGTGTCGGTAACGACGCCGACCGTGCAGCGGTCGTAGGCCAGGCCTTCGGTAAGGACCATGCGGTTGCCGTTGGCGAACACTGCCGTTTCGACGTTCTTGTTCAACAGCAGGCGCTGGCCGGATTCCCATTCGGTCAACGGGCCGCGCGCGATCTTGCGGCCGTTCAGGTAGACGCCTTCTTCGCAGGCCACGCCCACGTAGCGGCCGGAGACCTGCAACTGCCATGCCGTGAGCCGCGCGATCAGCGCCGTATGGCACGTGCCGGCCACGCCGACGATCGGGATGCGCCCGGTTTCGCCCGGGGCGAACATTTCCTCGACGATCGCCGCACCCACGGGCCGCGGCGTGCCGCCCGGTGCCGGCTTCAGGTGGGCCAGCAGGCCCGGGCTGGCGTTCACTTCGATGATCGCGCCACCCTGCTCTTCCAGCGGGCGGGAGATATCCTGCGCCACCAGGTCGATGCCGGCGATATCCAGGCCCACCGCGCGCGCCGCCAGCGCCGCCATCTCGGCGACGGCCGGATGCACGAGGTCGGTCACGTCGTTGGCGACATTGCCGTTGATCGCGATGAGCACCTTGCGGCCCGCTTCCGGCACGGTATCGGGCGCGAGGCCCTGGCCTTGCAGGACCAGTTGCACTTCCGGCGACTTTTCCGGTTCGACGGGGTTCAGCGGATGTTCCTCGTTCGGCCCGCGGCGCGGGTCGGAATTGATCTGCGCATCGACCAGCTGCGTGATCGTGGACTGGCCGTCGGCCGTGATCCACACGGATTCGCCGCGCGAGGCGGCCACGACTTTGCGGCCGACCACGAGCAGGCGGTGTTCGTCGCCCAGCACATAGCGCTCGACGATCACCGACGAGCTGTCGCCCCGTTCGAGCGCGATATGGAAGGCCTTGCGGACGTCGGCTTCGTTGGTGAGGTTCAGCGTCACGCCGCGGCCATGGTTGGCGTCGGACGGCTTGACCACCACGGGCAAGCCGATATCCTGCGCTTCTTCCCAAGCTTCGTCCTCAGTGTCGACCAGCGCGCCCTCGGGCACGGGAACGCCGCAGGAAGCCAGGATGCTCTTGGTCATGTCCTTGTCGCTGGCGATCCCTTCGGCGATCGCGCTGGTGTTGTCCGTTTCCGCCGTCCAGATGCGGCGCTGGCGGGCGCCATGGCCCAGTTGCACCAGGTTGCCGTCGGTGAGGCGGATGTGCGGCACGCCGCGATCGGTGGCGGCGTCGACGATGCTGTTCGTCGACGGACCCAGGCACAGGCGCTCGACCATGTCCGTCAGCCGGGCGACCGTGGCCTGCAGGTCGTAGGGGCGGTCTTCGATACAGGCCATCAGCAGGTCGCGGCCGGCGGCCAGCGCGGCGCGGCCCACGTTTTCCTGGCGGGTGCGGAACGCCATCTTGTAGATACCGCTGCCCTCGGCCGTCTGGCGCGTCTGGCCGAAACCGGTGCGCATGCCGGCCAGGTTCTGCAGCTCCAGCACGATGTGCTCGAGGATGTGGCCGGCATAAGTGCCGTCGCGCAGGCGCTCGAAGAAGCCGCCATGTCCGCCGACGCCGCAACGATGCTCGACCATGCCCGGGAGCAGCGTGGTCAATCTTTCGTAAAGGCCAGGGATAGTGTTGGAAGGGAAGTTTTCAAGCTCGCCGATATCGAGCCAGGCTTCGATGACGGGGCGGTAGGTCCAGATGTTCGGGCCGCGCAGGTAAGTCACGCGGAGAACGTCGATATCTTTCTTTTTTGTCATATTTTTGCTCTAGTACCTCTTACGGTATACTCAACCCTACTCGACTGCGTCGCGCCACCAGGGTGTTCACGAGAAACGGCTTCCTCTTCCGAATCGTCCCTGAAGAATACAATAAATACAATGCGGGCTTACTCTTCCGTGTGCTAATCGTGTCAGCGCACTGATAGCCTGAACCGTTACATCCTGATATTTTCCCATCTATTTTACTTTCTTGCCAAACGGCAAAGCCGCACGACAGGAATTCACGGAGCAATCCAGACAATGACAAGAACCGATCTTCCCCCTGGGCTGGCCCGCATCGAACTACCGGAACACTGGCGTTCGGACACGCAATTGCAGCTTGCTCCTGGGGAAAACGTGCAAAGTGCCCTGGAGGTTGACCTCGATTTCAAACTGCATTTCGCCAAGGGCATCGTCGTACTGACGGATCGCCGCATCCTGACCCGCGCGCCGAACGAAGACTGGCAAGCCTGGCCTTACCGGCACGGCATGGCGCTGAAGCTGCACGACCATGCCGGCGTGGGCCACCTCGAACTGTTCGACGAGCATGGCCGGCTGGCAGCCTGGCGCTTCACGCTCGGCCAGAACCTGCAGGCCATCAAGCTTTCCGAACAATTCGCCCCGCTGGTCGACGCGGCGCTGACGGGACAGCCCGTGGTGCGGGCCGACGAACATGCCTGCCCCACATGCAAGGCCCCGCTCGAGCCGGACCAGGACGAATGCCCGATCTGCACGAAGGTCGTGCATACGCCTCCCTCGACCTGGACACTGTTCCGCCTGTGGCGGTTCGCGCATCCGTATCGCTGGCCCCTGGCGGGCGGCTTCACGCTGATGCTGCTGTCGACGGCCGCGCACATGATTCCGCCATACATCAGCATGCCGTTGATGGACAATGTGCTGATTCCCTACCAGAACGGCCAGCCGGTCGACACCGACCTCGTGACGATGTACATGTCCGCGCTGTTCGGCGCGGCGATCCTGGCCTGGCTGCTCGGCTGGGGCAAGACCTACGTGCTGGCGCTCGTGTCCGAACGCATCGGCGCGGATTTGCGTACTTCCACCTATGAACACCTGCTCCGGCTGTCGCTCGAGTACTTCGGCGGCAAGCGTACCGGCGACCTGATGGCGCGGATCGGCAGCGAGAGCGACCGCATCTGCGTGTTCCTGTCGCTGCACCTGCTCGATTTCGCGTCCGACTGCCTGATGATCATCATGACGGGCGTGATCCTGTTCACGATCGACCCGTGGCTGGCCATGGTGACGCTGGTACCGCTGCCATTCATCGCGTGGCTGATCCACCTGGTGCGCGACCGCCTGCGTACGGGCTTCGAGAAGATCGACCGCGTGTGGGGCGAGGTGACGAACGTGCTGGCCGATACGATTCCCGGCATCCGCGTCGTCAAGGCCTTTGCCCAGGAGGCACGGGAAGCGCATCGCTTCCGCGTCGCGAACAAGCACAACCTGGCCGTCAACGACAAGCTGAACAAGGTGTGGTCGCTGTTCTCGCCCACCGTGTCGTTCCTGACCGAGATCGGCCTGCTGGTCATCTATGTGTTCGGCATCTGGCAGGTATCGCAATCGCACGTGACGGTCGGCGTGCTGACGGCGTTCCTCACGTATTCGACCCGCTTCTACAGCCGCCTCGATTCGATGAGCCGCATCGTGTCGGTCACGCAGAAATCCGCGTCGGCCGCCAAGCGCATCTTCGACATCCTCGACCATGTGTCGTCCGTCCCGGAACCGGCCAATCCGGTCAAGCTGCCGAAGGTGGAAGGCAACATCACGCTGCGCGAGGTGGGCTTCCGCTACGGTAACAGGGCCGTCAACCGCGGCGTGAACCTGGAGATCAAGGCGGGCGAGATGATCGGCCTGGTCGGCCATTCCGGTTCGGGCAAGTCGACGCTGGTGAACCTGATCTGCCGCTTCTACGACGTGGCCGAGGGCGCGATCCTGCTCGATGGCGTGGATATCCGTTCGCTGGCCGTCTCCGACTACCGCCGCAATATCGGCCTGGTGCTGCAGGAGCCTTTCCTGTTCTTCGGCACGATCGCCGAGAACATCGCCTACGGCAAGCCCGATGCGACGCGTGCCCAGATCATGGCCGCGGCGCGCGCCGCGCATGCGCACGACTTCATCCTGCGCCTGCCGCAAGGCTACGACTCGATGGTCGGCGAACGGGGCCAGGGCCTGTCGGGTGGCGAACGCCAGCGCATCTCGATCGCCCGCGCGCTGCTGATCGATCCGCGCATCCTGATCCTGGACGAGGCCACGGCATCGGTGGATTCCGAGACCGAGAAGGAAATCCAGAAAGCGCTGGACAACCTGGTGGCCGGCCGCACCACGATCGCCATCGCGCACCGCCTGTCGACGCTGCAGCGCGCCAACCGGCTCGTGGTGATGGACCGCGGCAAGGTGGTCGAGGAAGGACCGCACGAAGAACTGATGGCGCAGGAAGGCGCCTATTACCGCCTGTACCAGGCGCAGGCCCGCAACGTCGATACCGACCTGGATGACAAAGGCACGCAACGCGATGACGACAATTGATTTTACGCTCCGGCGCGACCCGTTCGGCCGCCTGACCCTTACCGATGCGAACGGCACGGTGCACGACAACGTGGCGCCGGTGCGCGCCTTCCCGATCCAGGCGCCGGACGAAGGCCTGGCGTTGGTGAACACGGATGGCAAGGAAGTGATCTGGATCGACCGGGTCGACGACCTGCCGGCCGAGACGGCGACACTGATCCGCGAGGAACTGGCGGGCCGGGAATTCATGCCGGAGATCCGGCGCATCGTCGATGTGACGAGCTTTGCCACGCCTTGCACGTGGACAGTCGACACGGACCGGGGCACCGCCGATTTCGTGCTGCGCGGCGAGGAAGACATCCGGCGCATCGGCACGGAAGCCCTCCTCATCTCGGATACGCACGGTATCCAGTTCCTGGTGCGGAACCAGGCCACGCTGGACAAGCACAGCAAAAAGATCCTCGACCGCTTCATGTGAAGCGCCCGGCTGCCGCTCATACCCTTCGCTTCACCACCTTATCGTTCCGCCGACGTTCGCAGCTTTACTTGCAGCGTCACTTCAGGTAGGGCGCGCAGGCGGCCAGCTTCTTCGCCGCGCCGTCGCACACGGCGCGCCGGCATTCGACGGCGCCCGATTGGCCGGGGCCCGGGCAGCGTTTGAACACGGCGCCATAACCGTCGGAACGGGCCTGCCGCGCGGGCGCCTGCTGCATCGCCGGGGCGGGCCCGGGCACGGCTGCGGAGGAAGCTGCGGGGGAAGCCGACTCGTCGCCGGATCCGCCGGACGTCTCCACCGTTCCCATTTCCGCAGCGACCCATTCCGGCAAGTCGCGCAGCACTGCCGCCGGCACGGGCTGGCCGGGCAGAACCAGGGCCGGCAGGCGATCCGCGGACACCGGGGCCGGCGCTGCCGCCACATCGGGTGCACGCTCGGGCACTACCGTCACCGGGGCATTGCCCGGCATTGCACTCCCCGGTACGGCGGGCAGCGACCTGGCGGCAATCGAACTTTCCACGTTGGCCATGGCGCGGTTCGTCTGCCATGCCTTGACGGCCCAGACCGAGGCGCCGATGGTGGCGGCCAGCAACAGGGTTGCACCTGCCCAGGCGAATTTGCGGTAACCGGCGGATTGTGCGAGTCCCGTGCGGCCGTCCGGCGCACCCGGCATGAAATCGCTTGCGGGCCGTTCGTCGTCGTATCCGCCATCGTGGCGGCTGTCGCGCCCCGCTTCGCGGGGGGTATCGGGTCGGGTGTCGGATTGCATCGCGCGAGCATACCTCAACTTCGGCGACTTGGCACGTGGCGAGGATGGTCATTGTGCGGCTACGCACCGACCGCCCGGCGATTGGGCGCTACCGTTCGGCATCATCGAGGAGATACCATGAGCGAAAACGTCAAGGTGGAACCGGCGAACATGCCGGCGGGTGGCTGGGGGTCGGTCAAGGAAGTCACCAATATACTGTTCCATGAGCACGTGCCGCTGAAGGATAGCTGGCTGCTGCTCAAGCAAAACAAGCCCGACGGCTATGCCTGCGTGAGCTGCGCGTGGGCCAAGCCCGCGAACCCGCATCCGTTCGAATTCTGCGAAAGCGGCGCCAAGGCGACCGCATGGGAAACCACCAGCAAGGCCATCGGCGCCGAATTCTTCGACCGCCATACGGTCACCGAGCTGGAACGCTGGAGCGACCATGCGCTGGAGGACCAGGGCCGGCTAACCGTTCCGCTGCGCTGGGACGCCGCCAGCGACAAGTACCGCCCCATCGACTGGGATACGGCCTTCGCCGAGATCGGTACGGCCCTGCAAGGCTGCGACCGCGACGGCGTGGTGTTCTACTCTTCCGGACGGGCCTCGCTGGAGACCTCGTACATGTACCAGCTGTTCGCCCGCATGTATGGCAACAACAACCTGCCGGACAGCTCGAACATGTGCCATGAGAGCACGTCGGTAGGGCTGAAGAAGACGATCGGGGTCGCTGTCGGCACCGTGGGCCTGAACGATTTCGAGCATACCGACTGCATCTTCTTCTTTGGCCAGAACGTGGGTGTGAACAGTCCGCGCATGCTGCACCAGCTGCAGGAGGCGCGCAAGCGTGGCGTGCAGATCATTACGTTCAACCCGCTGCGCGAACGCGGGCTCGTCAGCTTTACCAACCCGCAATCCCCCATCGAAATGCTGACGGGCCAGGAAACGCCGATCAGCACCCAGTACCACCAGTTGAAGCCCGGCGGCGACACGGCCGCCCTGATGGGCCTGTGCAAGGCCGTGCTGGCGCAGGACGACGAAGCCCATGCCGGCGGCGCACAGCGGGTGCTCGACATGCCGTTCCTGCAGGAGCATACGCATGGCTTCACGGAATTCGAACAGGCCGTGCGCGACTGTTCCTGGGCGTCGATCGAGGCCGAAGCGGGACTCACCCGCGCCGCGATCGAGGCGGCGGCCGACGTGTATTGCAAATCGGCGGCCGTGATGGGTGTCTACGGCATGGGCCTGACGCAGCACCGCCATGGCGTGCAGAACGTGACGATGCTGGTCAACTTCCTGCTGATGCGCGGGAATATCGGCAAGCCCGGTGCCGGCATCTGCCCCGTGCGCGGGCATTCGAACGTGCAGGGCCAGCGCACGGTGGGCATCACGGAAAAGCCGGAGCTGGCGCCGCTGGACAAGCTGAAGGAACAGTACGGCTTCGAGCCGCCCCGCGAGCCCGGCATGAACACGGTGGAAGCATGCGAAGCGATCTTGGCCGGCAAGGTGCCCGCTTTCGTGGCACTCGGCGGCAACTTTATCCGCGCAGTGCCCGATACGGTGCGGATGGAGGCGGCCTGGCGCCAGTTGCCGCTGACGGTACAGGTATCCACAAAGCTCAACCGCAACCACGTCATCCACGGCAAGGCATCGTATGTGCTGCCTTGCCTGGGCCGCATCGAAATCGACCGCCAGCACGGCATTCCCCAATCCGTGTCGGTGGAAGACAGCACCGCATGCATGCACGGTTCGCGCGGAATGGCCGAACCAGCCGCAACCACCCTGCTGTCCGAACCGGCCATCGTCGCGGGGCTGGCGAAGGCGACGCTGGCGCCGCATCCCAAAGTGGATTGGGATGCGTGGGTCGCCGACTACAGCCGGGTTCGGGATGCGATCGAAACCACCTACCCCGCCATCTTCAAGGATTTCAATGAGCGCATGTGGACGCCGGGCGGCTTCCGCAAGCCGCTCGCGGCCGCCGAGCGCGTCTGGGACACGCCCAGCAAGCGTGCCGAATTCACGGTGCCGCAAACGCTGCAGGTCGACGCCGATGCCGACAGCCGCGATCCGGCCGCGCTGCGCCTGTTCACGGTGCGCAGCGATGGCCAGTTCAACACGACCATCTACAGCAACGAGGACCGTTTCCGCGGCGTGAGCGGCAGCCGCATGGTGCTGTTCATGGCACGTGCCGACATGGCGCGACAGGGCTTCGCGGAGGGCGACCTGGTGGACCTGGCCACTGCGGTCAGCGATGACGCGCCGCGCCATGTGCATGGATTACGCGTGGTGGCGTACGACGTGCCGGAGGGCAGCGTGGCGGGGTACTACCCGGAGTGCAACCCGCTGGTGCCGCTCTGGCACCATGCGCTGGAAAGCAAGGTGCCGGCCGTGAAATCGGTCGACGTGCTGGTGCGGCGGGCGGCAGCGCATTGATCTCCGTCCGCTGCACGATGCATGCATGTTGAGTTTCCTCATGATTACTGCGGGTTTGCCAGGTTGACAAACGATGCGTGGGGTCTAGTCTGGAGTGTAGCGTGGCGTGACTATCAGATCGGGTTCGAGCCTGGGTTGATCCTGGGTTGATCCTGGGTTGATCCTGGGTTGATCCTGCATTGATCCTGGGTTGATGCTGCATTGATCCTGGGTTGATGCTGCATTGATCCTGCATTGATCCTGGGCCGATCCTGAAATGATCCTGGGCTGATTCCGAGCAGGTCCGGTCCCGAGCAGGCTCGGTCCCGAACGGGTGCCAGGCAGTCCTGTCCAGGCTTTCTTCCTCCGACTTCCCACCCTGACAACCTGGAGTGATCATGCTTGCACCTGTGCTGACCGGATTCTTCACGCGAAGGCTCGCAACAAGGGCCGGGGCCACGGCGCTTGCCGCGCTGCTGGCCGGGCCGGCGTTCGCCGCCACCGAATACGTCTTCTACGGCAACTTGATGGGCAGTGCCGTCGTCGCGCAGCCGCTCGAGCCCGGCGACAACCTGTTTGTCGACACCTTCGTCAGCGGCCAGGGGCTGCTGACCCAAAACACCACCTTCACACTGAACGACTATGCCGACTTCAATGGCCTGGCAGGATGGATCATCGATACCGCCGATGGCCAGGGCCCGCGCCTGGTCGGCGTGAATATCGATATTCTCGACAACGCGTCGAACGTGGTCGCCAGCGACGATTTCGCCGGCGTATTGGGCGGCTTTGCGCACTCGAGCTTCCTGGGCAGCCTGGGCCCGGGCACGTACACATTGGTCGCAACCGGGAATGCGGTGCGTGATGCTTCACTCGACATATCGCTGTCGTTCACGCAGGCGGTTCCGGAACCGGCAACGTACGGGATGCTGATTGGAGGCCTGGGCGTGCTGGCCGTGCTGGCGCGCCGACGGCGCTGAGCCGCCAGGCAACTCCAGCCGATGAGGCGTGCCGGCGCGTGCAAGGTGCGGCGAACCTGACTGGCAGCGGCCTCCTCTGGACAGCCAAATGTGCAGTATGGCGCGATGGCCTCAGGGGGGCCATCGCGTCCGGACATCAAGGCCTGCGCTCGAGGTAGGGCCGGCACGCGGGTTCCTTGCCGGCGGCGCCGTTACAGATGTGCCAACGGCACATCACGGCACCTTCCCTGCCAAGCGGCGGGCAACGCTTGAAGGTGGTGTCTGCCCGGGCGGTGCGCTTTGCAACGGCACGGTTCTCGGAAGACGCGTTCCGCTTGCTTGCCCCTGCCCTGCTTTCGCGCTTTTCAGGTTTCGAGCGGGCCGGCGTGGCGGCAAGGTTGTCCTGCGGCGAGCCGGTCCCGCGCTCTTGCGGGCCTTGGTCGGCTCGTTTCTGCCCGGGTACAACGCTCGCGACCTCGCCTGCCAAGCCAACGCCCTCGCCCACATTTGCCGCTGAGTTGGCTGTCGCTTCGTCGAGGCCGGATCTGGAAGCCATGCTTGGCGGGGCGGGAGGATCCGCACGCGCCATCGGTGGTTCAATGCTCGCCTGGCTTTCTGTCGGCAGCGGCAGAGCGCCGGCCGTCATCGCCGGTGGCTGGCCCGCACGATCGCGCGCCTGCATGGACGATTGTTCCTGCCCTGCCACGGGAACGGTCGCCACGCGTGTAATGGCCTGCAATGCCTGGGTGGAACGATAGTCACGTACGAGGGCGGTTGCCGCTACCCCGATGAGTACGACTGTCAGCAAGACGAGCACGCCGACCAGGCCGTATCGCAATCGTGCCTGCGACATGGCGTTCGCGG
Source organism: Pseudoduganella sp. jia 12 (assembly GCF_055502675.1). Taxonomy (NCBI): domain Bacteria; kingdom Pseudomonadati; phylum Pseudomonadota; class Betaproteobacteria; order Burkholderiales; family Oxalobacteraceae; genus Pseudoduganella; species Pseudoduganella sp. jia 12. The sequence continues at coordinate 242,020 of NZ_JBUXKP010000002.1, read as the reverse complement.
TGGCGTCGCCCGGCGGCCGCTCGCCGCCGCCTGGTATGCCAGGCGCATCCTGGCTGGCGAAATCCGGACCGGGGAAGCCAGCCGACGGGTTTGCCGCCTCGCTGGCAGGTGCGGGCGGAACGGCGGTCGCGGGTGGGTCGGCAGGTGGAAAATGTTCACGCATACTGAAGAGTACGACGTTTGCGGGAATGATGGCGCGGCTTGTGCAAGGACGCAAACGATTCCGGGATCGACGATCCGGGCCGTCGCGGCCGCCCTTCTACCGCCCGCCCGTTATTGGGCGGTGCGTGGCGGTATCGGCGCTTCCGGCGGCACCAGGCCTTCAGCAAGCAGCTCTTGCCAGAACGCTTCCGGTATCTCGATGGTCAGCAGGCTGGCATTGCGCCGCAGATGCTCGGGGCTGCTCGCGCCGGGAATCGTGGCCACGACGACCGGGTGGGCCAGGCCGAATTGCAGCGCCGCCGCGGCCAGGTCGACATTGTGGCGCGCCGCCACCTTCCGCAGGCGGTCCCGGTGCTCCTGCTGCTCCTGGCTGGCCGGACCATAGTCATAGTTCCTGCCGCCGGCAAGGAAACCGGAATTGAATGGACCGCCCTGTACCACCTGCGCACCGCGCTCGGCGCACAGCGGAAACAGCGCCTCCAGCGGGGTGGTTTCCATCAGCGTGTAACGCCCTGCCAGCAGGAAGATGTCCGGATCGGAGTCCCGGAGCGCGCGCATGCATGGCTCGATCGTATTGACGCCCAGCCCCCAGCCTTTGATCAGGCCTTCTTCGCGCATCTTCACGAGGCCTTCGAAAGCACCGCCCGGGCCGGCGGCAATCCTGTAGCAGTGATCGAACTCGCCACCCAGCGCGTCGGGCGACAGGTCGTGCACATACACGATATCCATGCTGCCGATGGCGAGGCGCTGCAGGCTGTCCTCGACGGAGCGCCTGGCGCCGGCCGCCGTGTAGTCGAGCACGCGCCGGAACGGCAGGGATGAAACGAAGGGGCTCTGGATGTCGCCAGCCACGTCGGGAACCAGCACGCGGCCGACTTTTGTCGACAGCGTGTAGTCGGAACGTGCGCGCCGGCGCAGCGCCTGCCCGAAGCGCAGTTCGGACAAGCCGGTGCCGTAGTGCGGCGCCGTATCGAAGTAGCGGATGCCCGCTTCCCAGGCCGCGTCGACGGTGGCATGGGCCGCTTCATCGCTGGTCGCATGGTACATGTCCCCGAGCCCGGTGCCACCCAGGCCGAGGCGCGTGATCGGTCGATAACGCTGGTTCACGTTGCATCCCTTCTGTGGTTGATGGCGTAGCGGCGACATTGCCGCGGGCTCATGCTACACCGCCGGCACGCGCGCACGGTTGAAGCTGCAGTGCCCGATGACGGTCACGATGGCCGCGGGGCGCCATGCGACCGCGCCGGGCCGGCTAACCGCGCTGTTTGCGGGCGGCGCTCAGGTACGATTGCAGTGCATGCGCGCGCGCCAGGCCGAGCCGCTTGCGCATGGCTTCTTCGGGTACGCCGGCATTCAGTTCGCCTACGGCAAAGCCATTGCGCAAGGTGCGTCCACCCACGTGCGAAATGGCCACGCCGGCTTCCTTCATCGCGCTGCGCGCCTGGCGGTAGACAGTGCTCTTGTGGAGGGGCCCGCCCTCGCCGTCCGCCGGGAACGCCAGCGCGCCGGGAATGCCGAGACGTTCGCGCGTGGCGAGCCACTCCAGGACTTCGTCTACCGCCGGCCCTTGCAGGAATGTCTCGTGCGGCCAGCTGGTGGGCTGCTTGCTTGCGGGCGTCAGCGTGATGCGCAGGGTTCCGTCTTCTTCCGGGCGGGCGGCCACCTCGCCGACAAGAAGCCCGATCGCCTCCGCCACGCGCAAGCCGGCACACAGCATCACGAGTTGCATGGCACGGTCGCGCTGGCGTTTCCACGACGTCTGTTCCGGCTTGCTGGCAATGATCCGGCTCGCCTGCTCCGGCGACAGCGCGACCATTTCACGATCGTGCGCCGGCCGGTCAGCCGCGAGCATGGCGATCGCGCCGCTCGCTGGATTGGGCACCAGGTTGAGGTGGTCGTAGCAGCGTTCGAGCAGCCGCAGGTACCGGTAGGCAATCTTGCTGTCCAGCGGCCGGCCGCGCGCATCGCGGGTCGCCAGGAACTCGAGCAGCTCCCCCGGCCGCAGCTTGCTCAGCGACGCGCCGCGCTCGCGCAGCCATTTCGCGAAGCGGCCGAACATGAAGGTATAGACCGCCGCCGAGGCGGTGGACAACGGCGGCGCCGCGCGCTTTGCCGTGTGCGCGAAATCGGCACTGTGCAGGAACTGCTCGAAGGCAGCGACGGGATTGCGATCCCAGGCTGAGATGTTCATGATGAGGTGATTTTAGCACTGGCCCGCTTCATTTCCGGCCGCGCTGTGTCTCTGCTGGCGCGCGCCTTTTGCTGTAGACAGGAGCTTGAGTAGCTGTGTAGTTCGATGTTGAGGGTTTGGTGATATCTTTCGGTTAGTTGCATTATAGTTCGTTTCTGGAACCCTGATAGAAGTCCGTTTGATGCTGAGGTGTCGATCGATTGTCTTTTGACGTCATGCCGGGCGCCCGATTGCCGCAGACGATGGCGGCGGTTGGCTATTCGCCCAGGATGTAATCGCATTGCCGCTTCGGGCGCTGTACCCGATGCATGCAGCGTGTACTTCGCGGAACCATTGGCGATGCGGCGCCAATGACGGCGGCCGCAAGCAGACTGTCTTCCCCTCCCTTCCCGGGCCACGGCGCTGCCTCCCGTTTCCTGCCCGCCTCGCTCGATGTCTGTCCAATGCCAAACGGGCTTTTTCCTGGAAATGCACGGGTTCCAGTGACGTGCCATTGGGATCCATGCGTTGCCCCCGCCCCCTGCGGCTTACGTACCATTGTCCGGAAACGCGTCGATCGCGCGAAGCAGCCACAGTTCTCACTTGCCGGCGGGTGCATGGGACGACCTGCCGTGTGGGGATATCGCCATAGGACAACATCGATGCTTCTTCGGCGGGAATGCCCTGCTTCAGACAGACGCGCAGCGAACGCCAGTCCAGCACGGCCACAGAGATGAATCCTGGCCTTCGAACATCTGCTTCCATCGCTCTTCAGCCAAGAGCACAAGCACACATCGCTCTTTGTCCTTAGGGACCAGTAAAAAACAGCGACAGACCGGTCATCCCGCCCCGCTTCGGCCCGGGTGTTACCCGGTTGTGCAGGAATCCACGATCCGGCGCCATGTCGAGCCATCGAAGCCCATCAGGGATTGATACTGGCGATCCCGAGTATCCCATCGGCGACGTCCATATGGGCTGAAATCGGAACCGTTCCCCCTGCGCTCGACGGCTTCCGCACGTTGGCGTTCGGCTGGCGGAACTGGGCATCGGATGCCAGTCAAAGCTCGTAATGGCGCCACAGCGCATCGTTCCACAGCGCGCGGTCGCCACCAGGGTAAATCCGCGTCCAGGCAGAGTTTCGGCTTGCGGAGTATTTCCATCAGTGAAAACTGGAAATTAAATTGAACTAACGAAATAGTGCATTAATGCAGGGCAAATATTTCAGAAACTAAATGCAAGATGAGCAAATGCAATTATATATAAATAGACGGGTTTCATGCGCCAATCATTAAATTCCTATTCACAATAATCACATATAACAATATCACACATAATCACCATTCAGCTCAGCAGGAAAAGTCACACAAAATAACTCCTACACATCTTGTAGGCGAAAATCCTACATTTTCGTTGACACCCGTTTTTCGACTCGATAAGATTCGCTTGCATTTTTATATGTGGTCATCTCAAATGGTTCGCTTATCCGGCGGTGCAGCGTAGTCTGCCTCCGCGCAATGTTACGTAGCCCCTGGTGAGCTTTTTAAATCTGACTGGAGAATCGGCATGTCGAGAAATAGTATGCGAGTGTTTGCTTTGAAGCAAAAAGGCCAAGGAATGATGGAATACGTCATTATTGTGGCCATGATTGCTGTTGCTGCGATCGGTGTTTATTCGCAGTTCGGCGAAACCATCCGTAACCAGACCGCAGGTCTGGCGCAAGAGGTGGCGGGTGTCGCGTCGGAAGACACCATTTCTGATGCGCAGACCACCGCTGGGATCGCTCAGACGCGTGCTACCGCCCAAAAAGGCATGGGTAACTACGACGACGACAACAACGCTGCCTCGGGCGAATAAGTCGTACAGGCATGGCTTCTTCGGGCGCCATGCCTTCTCGCAGCGAAACAGCCGAATATGCCGGTTTCGCTCTCATTCTATTTGCAATCTTCTTTTCCCGATTTAACAGGGTGGATGCTGTTCGTCCCGGAAAATGCGCCATTACACTCGCCATCACGTCCAGAGCCAGGCATTCCTGCCATCTACATTTAAAAGATGCGGCGGGCAGGCTATGGTCTTCACGTTTGCCTTCGGCATTGCGACGGCGCTGGTCGCATTAGTTCTGTTCAACAGCGGCATGTTAGCGAATGCAAAAGGTAAATTGCAGAACGCGGCGGATGCCGGGGCTTATAGTGCAGGCGTGATTCAAGCACGCGACCATAACTTCGCCTCGTACATGAACCGCGCAATGGTGGCGAATCAAGCTGCCGTTGCCCAGATGGCCAGCATCAAATCCTATCTCCAGGACGCTGCCGACACACGTGAGCGAATGGACGGTTTGTTGTTGGGGACCGAATCAGAAATTCACCCCATGGACAAGCCGATGTGGGACCTGGCCGAGTCGCTGCATATCGACTCCATCGAATCTGCTTACCGGTCGGCAGCGCCGACTGTCGTTAGCGCTTTGGATGCCCTGATCCGTGCCTTCCAGATCGCCCAGGAAGCCCATCATGTCGCCACGGTGGTGAATATCCCCACAATCGCAGACGAGGTGATCAAGAGGAATGACCCTTCCGCAAAACTGTCGAGCGGAATTTTTACGACAAGCAATATGGCTGTCTATATCCAGGAATGGCATGGATCGACCAAGAAACACGACGCCGTCGGGACATCGCAGGAGTCGGATCGTTTTGCCGACGTCGTGGTGAGCGATAAAACGACAGACCGTTTCACACGGGAGCGAGGTTCGGTCCCGCTGCCAAGCTGGGCACTTACTCAGGCACTAAGCTGTATCGTTTTAACGAACGTGCTATACCACAGCTCCGACACGTCGTTCGCATTCCTTCACCGAGGCGGCAGCATCCTAAGCAGCGACAAGAAGCGTTGGTTGTCGCTGGACGCGACGATCGGAGGAGGTATCGTCATCTGCAATTTCTGGGGTACCTGTGGCTTTCCGCCGGTTCCGTGCGTCCTGACAACAACGACGCCTATTGCCGACGACAACCTGATCGGCGGGTCCGGTGGGGCTGTCGTCGGGGCCGGGGGCGACTACGAAGAGCGCGACGGTTATGCGGGTAACCCGTCCCATGCGAAAGATTACGGCGACGCGCTTTCGTGGGCATCCCCCACCATCCTGGCGGCGCTCGATCGGTATGAAGACAAAGGGCCCGGCACGAGTCTGGATAGCAACGGTGGCCTGCAGGATTATTACCGTGACGTTAAGGATCCGATCGAATCGAAGCCGGAGAATCAATCGGCCGAACTCAACGGCGCCGGCTTCGGCGTAACGATCGAAGTGGAGCGCACTGCAGACACGATTCGCACGTCTCGCACTATTTTGCCGGGCAGCGACCGCCTACGTCTGACGGACAGCTTGAAGGGCGACACCATGCGTGCTCTCGCCGCAGGCCAATCGTATTTCTATCGACCGCGGGGTCCGGCTGGGGCATTTACGCATGGCGGGTACGGGCGGTCGGACAACAGGACAGAGCTGGCGAATCTCTTCAGCCCTTATTGGCAGGCCCGTCTGGCCGATCGAAGCACAGACGATCGGGCGGCTTCATGGCTGGCCCAATGAGCCGGAAGTCTACCCGCGGCCAAGCCATGGTGGAATTCCTGGTCGCCGCACTGTTCGTGCTCGTTCCACTGTTCCTGGCGATAACCGCGCTGGGCAAGTTCAACGATGTGCAACGTACAGCTGACCTTGCTGCGCGCTATGCGACGTGGGAGCGAACCGTCTGGTACCCGGAGGGCGTGGATGACTTCACTACCATTCATGAACCGAATCAGAAAACGGCGGCGCAGATTCAAAGCGAGATCGCAATGCGGCTGATTAACGACCGCTCGGGTAATGCGTCGATCATCCTTTCGACCGACAAGAACGCCGGTGGGTTCGACAACGGGATCGATCCTATGTGGAAAGATAATGCCGGCGTGCGTTATCTCGACAGTTATGACCGCCTTACTGCCACGAGCGGACGCTCGTCGCCTGACACCGATGTATCCGGCGAGGTGGTGGACACTCTCGGCGGCGTAGGCGTATCGGGAATAGCGGAGTTTGTCCCGCCCTTGCCCACCGACACACTGGCGACGGCTGAATTCGCTCTGGCCGACATAGCGGCCGACAGTGAGGCGTATCGACGGCTTTGGGCACGTGCTGGCGCTGGGTGGTCGGGACTTACCTTCCGTTCCGGGGGCGCCATTCTTTCGAACACTTGGGCGGCCAACGGGAGCGGGAGCACACATGAAATGGTGAAGCGAACCGTTCCTACCGCAGGTCCGGCTGGCGCAATCATCAATGCGGCACGAAACGGGCTTCGGCCTTGGGACCCGGTTCAGTACGACAGGATCGAGGTGGGAAAGATCGACGTAGACGTCGTTCCGGAAGATCGCCTTGACTAACGACTTAGAGGAACAGCTTTGAAATTCCAGCATTGCATCGGACTGTTTTTGGCGCTCACAACCGTCGCGGCCGCCGCCAGACCTCGTGATCCTGTCGACGTCGACAGGACTGGTGGCACCGATCATCCGCTTGTTTCGAGGTATGCAGGATCGACCCTTTACCAGTACGGCAGTGCGTCGTTCGGGTCCGTAAGTATGCTCGAGCCAAATAATGGGAAGGCCGCTGCGACGACCTACCAAGGCAAGGTCGCGAACAAGATGTACTTCGGCCCGCCAGGCGTGTCGTCGGTCGAAGTGTTCAGAAACTTTCAGATTGCCCTGCGTAATGCAGGCTACACGACCGTGTACCAGTGCGAGGAAAGGGTCTGTAACGATGAAAAGGCTCGCACGAAGATGATTAACTGGCCCTTTCGCTCGATCTGGGCGAACGACGGCAAGTCGAACGGCTATCTCATCGGCTTCTTCCGGACCTCTTCCGGCTTCAGGTACCTGCACGTCAAGAAGGACGGCCCCGGCGGGCCGACCCATATCCATGTCGCCACACGTGATGGCGCGACGGAAGGAGAAGCTGCGGGACGTGTGCAGCAACTTGTTCAGATCGTCGAGCCTGCCGGCATAGAATTGGGCAAGGTCACGGTGGACGCCAAGGCCATCAATGAGTCCATTCGCTCAACCGGCAGGATTGCTTTGTACGGCGTATTGTTCGACACAAACGAGGCCGTCCTGAAGCCTGAATCAGGAGAGACCCTGGCTGAGATGGCAAAGGCGCTGCAGGATGAAAAAGCCCTGAACGTCTACATCGTCGGCCATACGGACAACGTGGGCTCCCTCGACGCCAACATGGCCCTGTCGAAGCGCCGTGCGCAAGCCGTGGTCGACGCGCTGACTGCGCAGTATGGGATCGCTAAACCGAGGCTGGCCGCATACGGCGTCGGAAGTCTGGCCCCCAGTTCCCAGAACACGATTGATGAAGGTCGGGCCAAGAATCGACGCGTTGAAATGGTGGCGCGATGATCAAGCTTGCTACGGCGACAGTCGTGTCCCTCTTCTGCGCTACCCCCGTATCGGCCAAGACGCCATTCATCTGGATGGCGCCAGGGCTTTATCAGATCGATTCCGTTGGCGAGCTGACCCACTTTCAGGGGAACGCGAAGACAAGGCAAACCGAGAACGGTCGTACAGGCGATATCTCCATGTCTCGCCAAATGGGAGCGGACGGTTACACCCGCTCATATTCTGGCAATGGCCCGGTCACGGTCTGCGTGAACCCCATAGTTCCTGGAAAGATACCTGCCCTGCCAGTGCCGTCAGCCGCAATGACCACCGATTGCACCGTACAGTCTACAACGCCTACCGCGGACGGTTTCGTCCATACATCCGTCTGCAAGAGCGCCAGGACGACCATAACGGCCCGGCGCCTCGACAACGAGACCTGGGAGATGGAGCATACGTTCCAGGTGGCGCAAACAGCCGGCTCGATGGATATGGGCAAAGTGCGCCTCGAACTTGAAAGCGCTGCGCAGAATGGCACCGCCGAACAACGCGAGCGAGCTGCCACGGCGTTAGCGAACCTCCCGGCAATCCAGCAGAGAGCCGAGGAGAAGCGCGCAGCGGCCATCGCGTCGCTGATCAGGTCACGCGATAGGGCAAAGAGTCCCGCCGAGCTGGCAAGGATCGATAAATCGATACAAGTGCTGCAGGCCAGAACAGATGGCGACAGGATGCAGGGGAGCAAACGGGAGCGCTGGACAAGAGTTGCTCACACCTGCGGTAACCAGCCAGGATAGCGCCATGAAGCAGATTCTCGTGAAGATCGCGCTCTGCTGCGTCCACACACTATGCGTGGCAGCCCCATGTCCAGAAAAGGTCCCCGAAGGGCTCAGCCCGGTACATGTAGGCAGCGATGTGATCACCAATGGCCTTGCGATGGCGATTACCCAGGTGAGCGGCAAGGGGAAAGCCGACAGCGTTCTTGACCGCGTGGAAAGCGACTGGAGCACCGCCGGATACGACGTCCGGCGTAATGTGGCCGCCGGGTGGAAGGTGGTCTCGGCCAGGGGCAAAGGTTGCCTCGTGACCCTTCAACTGGTGAACCGCGATGGCGTTTTCGGATATCTCACCCGCAGCAAAAGCGCCACGACTGTCATTACGCCGGCAAAGATGGGTGTGGTACTCCCTCGCGACGCCACTGTCACCTCGTCAGTAGCCAGTGAGGATGATGGGCGCCGGGGCCTCACCCTTTCTCTCACGTCGAGCTCGGACGTCGACAAGATCAGGGACTTCTTCACTTCAAAGCTGGTTGACCAGGACTGGAAAGCGGTACGCGCACACAGAATTGACGATGGCCGCAGCGGGAAATCAATGCAGTTCGTTTCAGCACAGCGCGGCAGGCAGCAAGTGGAAATCGTGATCTGGCGCGAGCAGTCAAGCCAGATCGTCATGACGGTATCGGACGCACTATGACTGAAATAAAGCGGTCTCATCGGCACGGCGGGCAAGCCATGACCGAATACACGGTCTTGCTGGTGTTCCTCGTCATTGCGCTGATAGCAAGCACGATGGAGCCCTCCCCGATCGTTGAATTGGTGGAGGCAATCAAGAAGGCCTATTCCGCGTATTCGTTCGTGATTTCGTTAAGTGTTTAACAATAATGGTAAAAAACTCAAAACTACTTGCCCGCCTCACCAATCCGGTAGCGCTCCTGGTCATTGCGGCTTTGCTTGCTGCAGGCGTATCGTTTTTGGCCTTTTCCTTTTTCAAGAAGCGCGAGGAGCAAATTCGCGCAGAGGTTGCCGCGAAGTCCCAGAAGAAGGCCGAGAAACGTGTCGCAGTCGTCGTTCCTGCGAAGGATGCCAAAGCCAATACCACGCTCAACACCGTCAACTTCGTGTCGCGGCCAGTCCCGGAGGACCTTATCTATCCAGATACCATTCTCGCCGCCGACTTTTCGACGATGGAAGGCATGCGGCTTGCGCGTCCTGTCTTGAAGGGACGCCCGCTGCGGCTGACTGACTTGCAGCAGCCCGAAGTCAAAGATGTTGCGGGCGTGGTACCCGAAGGCCGTCGGGCAATGACAATCGACATCGACAACCTCAACTCGATTGCGCAAACGCTCCGCCCCAATCATAGGGTAGACATCTTCCTGATCTCCAGAGCACCCCGCCCTGTTCGAGCAACCGCAGGAATGGATGATCGCGCCCTGGAGCAAGCCATGCTCTTTATGCAGGACATGACTGTATTAGCCACAGGGAAGGAATTCCAGGATGTGAATAGTCCCAACGTTGAGCAGACCACAAAGATGGTCCGGCAAGGCGAGGTTGAGGGATCGCGAGACGAGAAGTTCGACACCGTGACATTGCTTGTCACGCCTAAGGAAGCGGCGCGATTGATGGTCGGGCAGCGCCTTGGTGCTTATCGCGTAGTGCTGCGTGGAAAGCAGGACCGGACAACGTTGGCAATGAAGCCGCTGCGCGGGTCCGAGGTGATGCCACTGGGCGCGGCCGGGAATGATGGGGTGGAAATGATCGCCGGCGGACGAGGCGGGAATATCGTTTCGCAACTCGCCACCCTGCCATCGCAGCAACCGCCATCGGTGACGCCGCTGGCGCCAGCGGCGTCGCCTGCGAGAACTGATTCGCCATCGGCGTCGAGCAACGCCGGGACAATCACGGACGAATCTCCTGCAAACCAGCCTGTTCCCGCGGTGCGTAGCCGCTCGGCTCCATAACGACTATCAATGAAATCGACGAGACCATTATTGCTCCTGCTCGCCATGGCCGGCGCCGCATCCGCGGTGCGTGCCGACGCTATTACCGAGGAAACCAGGGCTCGCGCCCGAGCGCATGTGAACGCGCAGACCCAGTCGTCGACGTCGGCGGCGGATCATGCGAGCGACGATTCACCACGCAAGGCGGCCCCTGTCGCGAAACCCAGGAAAGCTGGGGGCAAGCCACCGCTGACCTATTTGCCCACTAAAGAAATCGCGATTCCGGATGGCGAGATCAAGCTGCTCCCGATTCCAGGAAAAATCGTTCGGGTTGCGATCGGCAACGCAGCAATCATCAGCAACACGACCGTCGATGACAATCTATTGGTCATTGCCGAAAATGTCGGAAACACCAGTCTCCTTATCTGGACCAACACGGACGTTTACTCGTACCGTGTCCAGGTCGTGCCGAAAGGAATGATGGAGCTCAAGAAGCGAGTCGCTGTACTGACTGAAGGGCTTACCGGGGTGACCGTGGAAGAGCTCGGCACAGAGCTGGTGATCGGTGGCGTTGCCCACAAAGACGCTTTGAGGCGACTGGCGGCGGCACTGGCGAACACGCCGAATTTGATCTTCAACGTTCGCGAGGATCAGGGCGCAGCGTACACCCAATCAGTCCTTTTCAAGCTGCATTTCCTCGAAGTCAAGCGCTCCCTGATTGAGCAAATTGGCGTTCAATGGGCAAAGGAAGCCGCCGGTCCTGTACTTGGCGCTATCGGAATCGGGCCACGATCCGGTCTGTATAGCGAGTTCCGTCAAGCTGAACGCGGCGACAACCTGCTCGACCCGAACCCGCCGTTTGTTCAAAAAGGAACCCGCAGCAGCGGCTACATGTTCGGTCTGGCGACCAGCATCACGTCCCGCTTGCGGTTCGGCATTGCAAATGGCGACGTGCGAGTACTGTCGTCTCCGGAGCTCACGGCCAAGAGCGGCGGCAAGGCGCGATTCCAGGTCGGCGGCGAAATTCCTATCCCAATCGCAGGCACGCTCGGCACTCAGACGGTCGAGTTCAAAAGCTACGGCATTATTTTCGCCTTCGAACCTGTGATCGACGCCAACAACGTTATTACGGCAAAGATCTCAACAGAAATGTCGCAAATCGATGCTTCGGTTTCGGTGAATGGCCTGCCTGGTTTCCTGAATCGAAGCACTTCCACCGAAGTCAGTCTGAAGCGCGGCGAGATGATCGCACTCTCGGGCCTGATCAACAGTGAGCTGTCAAACGCCGTCGACCGGGTGCCGGCCATTAGCCGCATCCCTATTCTCGGGCGACTCTTCCGCTCCGACGACTTCCGCAACAACCGTTCCGATCTCGTCGTACTCCTGGAGCCGGAAATCATACAGCCTGGCCAAGGCATGGCTGAAGACCTTAAACAGCGCGGTATCGAGCATCGCGAAGAGTTCGACAAGAAAGCTGAAGAGCTTGCCAAGGGAGTACTGGTTCAGCCACCACCTGTGGCGCCCATCACGGAGGTTGCACAATGATCAGAGTTCAGGTGTTTCGCAAGGATGACCTGATTGGCGAAGCCATCAGCAAGGATGCGCATTGCTTCATCGGCACAGGCAAGGATAGCCTGGTACCAGTGCGGGGATTCAAGATCGGCAGTCGCCACGTTGAATTGTCGATCGACGAAAATGGAATTTTCCTGAAAGACGGCGGGGGGTATGCCGCCGTCAAGGTCAACGGAACGGCCGTGCTCAATTACGGGCCGGTTGCAAAGACCGATACGATTGAAGTGGGGGATTACGCGATTCGCGTTAATCCGACGCCTGAGGCTGAGCAACATTGGGCCAGGGAGCATGCGGCAAAGGCGCCGAAATTGGCCCGCACGCAGCCGAATCCAGGAGCGGGCAGCACGCTTGGGAGGGTTTCGGCCAATCGTCTCGAGCAGGACGAGGGTATGGCAATTCGTGCAGTCCTGCACAAAAAGCTTATCGAGATGATGGACATCCGTCGTGTGAACGTGGCTCGCATGGCCGACGACGAGCTTCGCACGAAAGTACAGGGGATGATTAACGACATCATCGAATCGGATATGTTGTTCGCGCCATACCGTGAACAAAAAGATGAACTAATCGAGATCGTTCTCAACGAGGTAGTCGGGCTCGGGCCGCTCGAAGCACTGCTCGCTGACGACAATATTACCGAGGTGATGGTCAATCGGCATAACGAGTTGTTTATCGAGCGCAAGGGTCGCCTCGAGCGGTCGGACATATCGTTCTCGAACGATACAGCCGTACTTCAAGCGATCGAGCGCATCGTCTCGCCACTCGGTCGCCGCATTGACGAAAGCTCGCCGATGGTCGATGCACGCTTGAAGGACGGTTCCCGCGTCAACGCAATCATCCCTCCCCTCGCTATTCGCGGGCCATCGGTCACGATCCGGAAGTTCGCCAAGAAGAAACTGACCGCGGAAGATTTGATCGGGTACGGCGCGATCAGCGCTCAAATGGTGCAGTTCCTGCAGGTGGCAGTGCAAATGCGGGCGAACATCGTGGTATCCGGCGGCACGGGTTCCGGGAAGACGACATTGCTCAACGTGCTCTCCAATTTTATTCCGGATGACGAACGCATCGTCACTGTCGAGGATGCGGCGGAACTGAAATTGAACCAGCCTAACCTGGTTTCGCTGGAGGCGCGTCCCGCGAACATCGAGGGAAAGGGAGCGATCGCCATTCGTGATCTGGTCCGAAACTGCCTGAGGATGCGCCCCGACCGGATCATTGTCGGTGAGTGCCGCGGGGGTGAGGCGCTGGACATGCTCCAGGCAATGAATACGGGACACGACGGCTCCTTGACTACGGCCCACGCGAATAGCCCTCGAGATTGCCTTTCTCGCCTGGAGGTGATGGTGCTCCTGAGCGGCCTCGAGATCCCCGTGCAGGCAATCCGGGAACAGGTGGCGTCCGCTGTGCATTTGATCGTACAGCAGACGCGTTTCTCGTGCGGTAGCCGCAAGGTCACCTTCATCAGCGAAATTACGGGGATTGAAGGATCGCAGATTCAGATGCAGGACATCTTCAAATACGAGCAGGAAGGATATGACGCCGAAGGTCGAACCAAAGGGCGCTTCGTTGCAACCGGCCATATGCCGGACTTCTATCAAGACCTCGTGCGACGCGGACTCGAGGTCGACAGGTCGATCTTCGAGCCTCCCGAGTCCTATCTGAAGCGCGCAAGCTGATGGAATCCGATGCGCTGATCTTTATGGGGGGGGTATTTTGCTTCTCCTTCCTGGGGCTGTGGGTGGCACTTCACTTCGGCACCAAATGGTTCGCTGCACGCCAGGGTCAGGCAGCAGCCGACGCGAAGGCCAACCTGGAGGGCATGTTCATCTTCACGGACGAGAACAGAATTTTGGCGATCAACGTTGCGATCGTCATCATTCTCCCGATCGTTGCCTGGGTCGTTTCCGGCAGTGTCGCAATCGTCGGAGCATGCGTGATCCTTGCTTTTCTGGCGCCTCGTATCGTATTGAAGTGGATCGCCAAGCGGCGTCTTCGTCAGTTCGAAAACCAGTTACCAGACGCACTGATGATGATGTCCGGCGCTTTGCGTGCCGGTGCTAGTTTGGCGATGGCGCTGGACAGCGTTGCGACGGAAGGCCGCCCGCCTATCTCGCAGGAATTCGAGCTGGTCCAGCGCGAAATGCGATTGGGCGTCGACTTGAGTGTGGCGCTCGAAGGCATGGAGCGTCGGGTGCCGTTACAGGACCTGGCCCTCGTGTCTTCCGGATTATTGCTTGCACGCGAGGTCGGCGCGAACCTGGCTGAGACGCTTGAGTCGCTCGCAAAGACTGTCCGCGCGAGGTTGCAGATGGAAGGCAAGATTCGCAGTTTGACGGCTCAGGGCAAGATGCAAGGCCTTGTCATGACCTGCCTCCCCGTGCTGCTCATTTTCGTCCTGAAGGCAATGGAGCCCGAAGCGATGGCTCCCCTATTCCACGAATGGTACGGCTGGGTCACGCTGGGCGCGATCATGATCACCATTTCAATCGGATACCACTTCATTCGTCGAATTACCAACATCGATGTCTAAGCCATGGATCTGCTAATCCTTGCCGTTTTGGTCGGAGCGTCATTCGTTCTGTTTGCAGCTGCGGTGATCTACAACGCGGTGCGACTGAAGAACGATGTGCCTGACGAGGATCGGGAGTTTCTCGATCCACTGCCCCGCGTATTGCGGTTGATCTGGCCGATTGTGCGGCTCACCGACTACTACCTGTGCCGCCATATCCCGAAGCCGATGTTGGCGTGGCCCGCTGAGTCGCTACGCCTGTCCGGCTTGCTTTACCTGATGACGGCGACACAATTCATCGCGCTCTGCCTGGTGAGCCTGACCTTTTGCGCGGGATTCACTGCTTTTCTACTTTCATCGGCAAAGATCTTCAGCTGGGTTTGGCTTCTGCCTACAGCCGCCCTCGGATATGTTCTTCCAAGGATGTGGCTTACCGAAGAGCTCAAGAAGCGCCGTAAAGCGATCATCCGCGCCCTGCCGACATACCTGGACTTCCTTACGATGGCAGTGGAAGCCGGCTTGAACATGGCTGGGGCGATCTCCCAGGCAGTCGCAAAGGGTCCCGCAGGCCCGCTTAAAAACGAGTTCGCCTTTGTTCTCCGGGATCTTCGTGCCGGACTGACGCGCGCTGACGCGCTGCGCAGGATGGAGGAGCGCGTACGGATTCAGCAAGTATCAAGTTTCGTCAGTGCCGTGGTACAGGCGGAGCGTATGGGGGCGCCTCTCGGGCCGACCTTCCGTGCCCAGGCCGAACAGCGCCGATCCGAGCGTTTCCAGCTCGCTGAAAAGCTGGCCATGGAAGCACCGGTCAAACTCGTCTTCCCGTTAGTGCTGTTCATTTTCCCGACAACTTTTGTCGTGTTGATGTTCCCTATCGCCATCAAATTTATGCAGTCGGGAATCACCCTCGGATAATTATGGTGAACATACGTTTTCATTCGGCGTCGGGCCATGACCACTCGATCGACGTGACCGTCGCCGACAACCCATTGACCAGAATGCGTGGCCTGCTGGCTCGCCCTCCCCTGCAATCCGGCCAAGGTATGCTGATTCACCCGTGTAACATGGTGCACACGGTCGGCATGCGGTACCCGATCGACGTGGTATTCGTCGGGCGCGATGGCATCGTTTTGAAAGTCGCGCCGTCGGTCCCGCCTCTTCGCATGCGAATGCACCTGAAGGCACGGAGCGTCCTGGAGCTGGTGGCCGGCGAGGCTGCCCGGTGTGGCATTGTGCCAGGCTCGATCTTGCCACTGGAGAGGTAAGATGACACGCACCTTCCAGCGTGGCCAGTCGTCCGTGGAATTCATCGTTGTCTTTCCCGCGTTGGTACTTCTCGTGTTCGGAATAATCCAGACCGCGTTCCTGTATCAGGGCAGGTCTACCTTGAATTACGCGACGTTGCTGGCAGCGCGGGCAGGTGCACTACATAACGGCGACGTCGGCGAAATGCGCAAGGCGCTGGCGAGGGGTCTTGCGCCGCTATTTGCCTCCGATCCGAGCCTCGACGGCTACGCCGTTGCGCTGGCGAAAGCGAATGCCGAGGTCGCTGGACCGGCCAACATGGTCGCCGTCGAGATATTGAATCCGACTTCTGCAAGCTTTCAGGATTTCGCACGAAACCGCCTTGATGGTGAAGGCGGCCGGGAGCTCCCCAATGACACCCTCGCCTACCGCAATCCAGCGCCAGGCACAAACTCGCATCATTCCGTGCAGGACGCGAACCTCCTGCACGTACGGGTGACGTATTGCTTCCGGTTGATCGTGCCAATCATAGATCGGATTCTGGAGAATACGTTCAACACCCCTGCAGGCACCGAATTCGGTACTTTCCGGATGAGTAATCCCTTTGGCCTCGGAGATCCACCTGAGTCCCTCGTCTGTGACAACCCGGCAATGGGCGGACGTCGAATCTACGTTCAAAGTGAGGCGATCATCCGGATGCAGACTCCGTTCCACGAGGCTAACCTCGCCGGCTCAAATCCGCCTGGTACACCGGGAGAGTACACGCCACCCGACACGGATACGCCGGCCGAGCCGACGCCACCTCCTGATCCCGATCCCGAACCTGATCCCGACGTCCCGGAACCGCCAACATGCTATTGAGTTTCCACCCTGCCCGCTGGGAAACACGGTTTTTGGCGACCAGCGACGACTCACTGCACTATGTGCTGCTCTTCGCACGAACAGCCCGATCGCCCCCGCGCGCCTTTGTGGATCACCATCCAAAGGTTCGGCGGGGTCATGCACGAATCGAAGGTTCATGGTCCGTCGCCCGCGCAAGGCTGCAGATCGCCGCTGTGCGATTCGCCGCGTCTTCGACCAAGAGGGCGTTACAGACACTGATCAAAGAATGGGCGGGAGATGCCAGGGACCAGCTGCAGGTCATCTACACAGCAGCGCTACCTCCAGTCCCTGAACGCCAGCTTGGCCGAGCACGCCAAGGTCTCTAGGAAGGAAGACGATGTCCCCACTCAGTAAAACCGATTGCCTTTCTGCGCGATTGCTGGTCGCAATCCTCATCTTTTTGATGGCCTGGATACCCATCAGGCTGTCATTCGCCTCGACAAACGCACAGGTAGGGGCATCTTCTTCGCCAGCGGTCACTCAAGCAAACGTAGCCGCGCCAGGTGGTGTCGAGCCCCAGGCAACCGCTACTGGACCCAATGGCATCACTTACCAGATTTGCCAAACCAACCAGTGTTTCCAATCGCCTGAAGAGAAGGCGCAATGGGCAGCGACCCATAGCTGCCGCTTCCTGGAGGATATCTGCACCCAGGGGAACGCCTCGACAAATTCGCCAACCCAAGATCCAGGCCTTTGGGGAAGCTTCCTCGGCACGGTGCAGAGCGCCTTCGATACCGTCGTGGGCACGGTCTACGATTTTTCCAAGGGTGTCTTCGATGGCGTCAAGCAGCAGATAACCGACTTGTGGGACCTGGTCAGCAACCCTTGGGAGGTTGCAGAAGGTATCGTCCTTCTTGGCAAGGCCTTCATTCAGGATCCGCAAGGAACACTCGAGATGCTGGCAGAGCTTGCAGGCCAGGGCGCGGTCGATACGATCACTCGTGCGACGCAGTGCGGCGCCTATGACCTCGGCAATGTAATTGGCCAGTATGTGAGCCCGGCTGTCGCGCTCAAGCTGATGGGCAAGCTCACCAAGTTCAGCGGAAAGCTCAGGCGAGCAGTCGACGACCTCAAGGCGGACACGGGATGCGCGAGCTTTGTGGCCGGCACGCCTGTACTGACGCCAGGTGGCCTGGTGCCCATCGAGAAGATTTCGATTGGCGATATCGTGCATGCGCGAAACGAGGTTTCGTTCGCCGATGCGCCCCGGCGGGTCGAGAACGTGTTCAGCCGTGTCTCGCCTGGCTACCACGTGCTGAAGACCGATGTCGGCACATTGTCAGTGACAGACGAGCATCCTCTCTGGGTCCAGGGCAAGGGCTGGACTGAAGTAAAGGAAATCGCAAAAGGCGACGTAGTTGCTTCCCGCGGAGGTGATGCGCTCGTCAGGTCGAATGTGGTAGTTGCAAGTCCTATAACTGTCTATAATTTCTCCGTTTCGACGACGCACAACTATTTCGCCGG
Source organism: Pseudoduganella sp. jia 12 (assembly GCF_055502675.1). Classification (NCBI taxonomy): domain Bacteria; kingdom Pseudomonadati; phylum Pseudomonadota; class Betaproteobacteria; order Burkholderiales; family Oxalobacteraceae; genus Pseudoduganella; species Pseudoduganella sp. jia 12. Next base: position 223,918 of record NZ_JBUXKP010000002.1, on the reverse strand, counting down.
GGAACACGGGATTTGGGCGCACAACTCGGGATGCGACCTCCCGCCCCCCTATCGCGCACCAGCGAGTCCAAGTGGAAATACGCATGGCGAGTCTGATGGCGGTCCAGGGATTTGGACGCAACCGAAGTCCGGCCGGGATAAATCCGCCGACTGGTACAAATATGAAAAGCAGCTCACCAGGGCTCCCGAGAAAACCGAATATAGAGTCGGAGAAAAAGACTTCGATGGGTACGATCACGAACGGAATGTACTTCTGGATGCGAAGTTCTATGGCAAAAACAACGGCCTCTACAAACCACCGGAAGACTTCATGTTCGGAATCATGAAGGAAGCCGAACTCAAGGACATGCGGAACCAAGTCATCCAAGCGAACGGCACAAAGATCGAATGGCACATGTCCGATCCTGTCTTGCGCGACAAGCTGGAGGGAATTTTCAGGGAGGACGAAGCGATTGAGGCTGCACTCGACCAGGGACTTGTGAAGCTCATCTTCACGCCGGACATTGTCAACTAGAGACGAACTTATGACCAACACCTTGCACAAAATCACAGTGAGCTGGGGCGCCAGAAGCCAATCGCTGGGCGCAGTAATCGCTCAGATTGGTGACTATCTGGATGTGCTGCGCGCCTCTCATCCGGAATTCAATGGATTCAAGCTACTGACCCCCACGGGGTACGAGGTCGGCACTGCCCCGGGCGCCGCCCTCGCGCAGCTGATGCTGAGGAGCTTCAACGAAGGAAATGGCGCATCTGTGGACGCATCAGGGGCCTACGATCTCCGTAGCGCCCAAGGCTTTACCTTCTACCTCTACACCGCGGCGCAGGGTGATGACGAACGCGGATACGTGCCACCTGGAACGGTCGAAGTTGCCTTCAACGTCGGGGGTGGGCATTCGAATTCGGTTTCAATAACCGTGCGGCGCACCCGTCCCGATCTTGCTGAGTACGGCCTGCTTCGCCGGTTACTGCTCGTGACGGTTGACCACTGGCATGCGACTCTCGGGCATATCGCCGATCCCGAATTTCGAAGTGCGGTGTCGAAACGGCTAACGAAGCCTGGTGGCCGGCTCCGGGCTGGATGGATGACTTACTTCCGCAACGAGATATTGGCTGCCTGCATTCGCCCACCCGTTAATTGGATGATGGAGAAGTCGCCAGATGGTGACGCTATCCTGTTCACGTTCTCCGAGCGTGCGCCCAGCGCGGCCAATCCCGATGACGTTGGTCGCACGGTCGCAATGCAGGAGTGGCTCGATCGTTTCGGGTACGCGCATGAATGGTCCGTTTTCGGCTGGCCTTACGACGAAGCCGACGAGAGGTATGCCCACCAGATAACGGGTGCTCCGCCTGGCGCCGCGTATGTGGTTGGCTTTGTTCCTTTCGATGGCTACGACCATGTTCGCAAGGTATTGCTCTTCGCACGCGTGTTCCGCCTCCCGGACAGCTGGGGTACCGACCTGCACATCAGCAGAAAGAACGATCCTGCGCATCTTGAGGCGTCCCCGTATGTCGTGCAGGCACGGCAACACATTGCAGCGGTCCGATATGTCGACGGGTCCACTCCGATCGAATGGCATGTCGGCGACAAAGCCAAGGCGCGCAATCTGCAGGTCCTCCTCAATGACTGGGCCTCGATCCCCGAATCTTTGCTGAAGGTCATCTACACGCCTTACGAAGGCGTCCTTCCACCGAAACAATAAGGATCACCATCATGCTCTTCGGATACCTCGTCGGTAATTTTCTCGGCCGGCTTCTCATCAGCTTCGCTCTGGTCTGGCTCGTGTGGTTCCTGTCCAGCAGGTTCGATGCAAAGGCAGCTTTAATGCGATGCAAGAAATGGTATAGCGTCTTGGCGATCACGGTACTTACACTGCTGGGTGTTTTGTCGGCGGTAGCAAAGGCGGGAGCTGGTCAATGAAGAAATCCCGGGCGTACTTCTTTGCAGTGGCCGCATCGCTGGCGGGCTTCCTGTTCCCAGGGCTGGCAGCACCCCAGGCAAGCGTGGAAGGGGAACAGAGTGTGAAGCGGGCACTGCGCGAGATGCAGGTCTACAAGGTGAAGGATTTGGGCCTGGAAATCTGGGTGGAGAATCAGCCTCCCTGGGAGGTTCAACTGGACAAGTCTTCCGGGAAGCCCGTCTTCCTGGCGCAAAGCCCGGAGAACTACCACCCGCCGGCAGCGATGACGTTTACCAGCTTTCCTAAAGAAAAAGTGGCCGGAATGCAGTTCCAGCAGGTGGCTTTCACGGCTATTCGTCGAGCTAGCCAGAACTTTGGCATGAGCGCAGGCGTGGCTCGATCACTTCACCCTCTGGAAGCGACTTACGGCGTACTGAAAGGATACGAATCCACGTTCTACGGCAAGGTTGATGGCGTCGCGGTCGACGTTACCGTGTTTGTGGGACAAGCTGACGGCAAGTTCCCGGTCGCCCTGTCCATGTACACGATCAAGGACAAGATGGAGAGCCTGTCCGAGCAGCGCCGTCGCAGCTGGACGAAGTTGAGGTACCTGTGATGTGTTTTCACCGCATCGCAGTCCTGGTCGCCTCATTCACATTTCCTGCCCTGGTGGTCGCGCAGAGCACGGATGCGTCGAGGTATACCAACAAGCAGGGGATCGAGGTAATACAGAATCGGCCTGCCCCCCCCGCAGCAGCGTCGACGACGACTCCATCGACTCCCGACCAGGCCCCGGCGCAGCACACATCCTCGGCGTCAAAAGCCTCGGTGGTCCCGGCTGAAAAGTCGGAGTCTCCAGTAAAGGATGCACGCTTCCAGATCCCGCCCGAGGCCCAAAAAGCGGCTGACGACGGGCGTTTGGAAATACTGCAGCAGGAGTTGGAGCAGGAACTGAAGGATGCGCAGTCCAAGTCAAAAATCTTGAGCGACAAGCACATGCGCGCAGGTCTCGATGAGCCGCAGCTCACGCGACTGAAGGATACCCTTCGCGTTCACGAGCGCAACATTTTGGATCTTAACAGCGAGATAAACCGCCTGCTTGGCAAGAATCGCCGCCGCCAGTAGTTTTTCGCCGGGCAGCGCGAGCGCCTTGGCAGTCTGGCGGCCGGTGGGAGCACCGGCCTGCATCATCTCGATGCGGCTGTCGTCGGCAGGCGAGTCAGCGCCGGCGACAGCTGGAGGGCCTGAGGATCGTTGCTGCCGTATCGGATTTGCGCGACAGCGCGGCGAGCATGGCATGCCGCTTCGACCACGCGGCCGGTTTCGTGGACGGCGTTGAAGCCGGGTCGAAACACGGCCCTTTACCGTCGGGCGTCCCGCCCGCCCTGGAGCATAGCTGGTAACTTTGGGGGCGCTCAATGCCGAGGTGGCGACGAGGTGGCGAAAGCGCCAGGCATAACAAAAAAGGCCTGCAACCTGATGTTGCAAGCCTTTGATATCCAAACGAATCCTGGTGGGAAGTGCAAGTTTCGAACTTGCGACCCCTGCAGTGTGAATGCAGTGCTCTACCCCTGAGCTAACCTCCCGAAGAAGCGCTATTATAGGTTCCGCCTTGCGTCAGGTCAAGGCCGAGTTCCGCTACGCCGGTGTACGCCAGACGCACGTTCCTTTCACGGCCTTGTCCAGGCCGTTGAGCAGGTCCTCGTGCGCGGCCGCTTCATCCGCCGATGCGCGCACGACGAGGATTTCCGCCAGTGCCACCTGCGCAAGGTCGAGGCCGGACGTCACTTCTTCCACCTCGATGTCCATGCCCAGACTGTTCTGGCCACGTGTCATGGCCAAGTACACGTCCGCGAGCAATTCGGCGTCCAGCAAGGCGCCGTGCAGCTTGCGGTGCGCGTTCGAGATGCCGTAGAAGTCGCACAGCGCGTCCAGCGAGTTGCGTTTGCCGGGGCGCAGCTCCTTTGCCTGCACGAGCGTGTCGATGACGCCGCCGATGTGCTCGTCGAACGACGGCAGGTTAATCATCCTGAATTCATGGTTCAGGAAGCCCAGGTCGAAGGGCGCGTTATGGATGATGACTTCGGCACCGCGGATATACTCGCGCAGCTCGTCGGCGATTTCACGGAAGCGCGGCTTGTCGGACAAAAATTCCGTCGTCAGGCCGTGCACGGCAAGCGCGCCCTCTTCCGAGTCGCGATCCGGGTTGATGTAGCGGTGGAAGTTGTTGCCGGTCAGCTTGCGGTCAACGAGCTCGACGCAACCGATCTCGATGACACGGTTGCCCAGCTTGGGGTTGATACCGGTGGTTTCGGTATCGAGGACGATCTGGCGCATGGTTCGGGAAGCTTTAGAAGACAGCCGCGCAGTATACAATAAGTTTCTTCTCGCGCGGCCGGCTGGATTACTTGCGGCGCACGGCGTCGACGCCGCGGTTGGCCAGCATGTCGGCCCGTTCGTTGCCGGGGTGGCCGTTATGGCCGCGCACCCAGCGCCAGTCGACCTTGTGCACCGACTGGGCCAGGTCGAGCGCCTGCCACAAATCGGCGTTTTTCACGGGCTCCTTCGTGGATGTTTTCCAGCCGCGCATTTTCCATCCGTGGATCCATTCGCTGATGCCCTTCTGCACATACTGGCTGTCCGTGTGCAGCACCACCTCGCAGGGCCGCTTCAATGCGTTCAGCGACTCGATGACGGCCTGCAGCTCCATCCGGTTGTTTGTGGTGTTCAGCTCGCCACCGAACAGTTCCTTTTGCGCTTCGCCCGCCACCATCAGCGCGCCCCACCCGCCGGTGCCGGGATTTCCCTTGCATGCACCGTCCGTAAAAATTTCGACTTTATCCATGTTCCTTGTGTTTGTTCGTTGCAGGCACCGCCACGGGCGACTTTGCCTTTTTCCTGCTCCATGCCGGCCCGATCAGCCGCATGCCCTTGACCCGCTTGATCGCCTGGACGAGATACACAGCGCCGAAATACGGCCACCAGCGCTCACCCGCACGATCCATGAAGGCATACCGCGCCAGCCAGTGCTCGGTGCGGCAGGCCGGAGCATAACAGCCGAAGTGGCTGTGGCTGACACTCATGTTCAGCAATTTTAACCAGTCCTTCATGCGCGGCATGGAAATCTGCTCGCCGCGCGGCAGGTAGCGCGTGCCGGTGACCCTGCCGCGCAGTTGCCGCAAGCCCCACAGGCTCGCCGGGTTGAAGCCGCAAATGATCAGCTGGCCCTCGGGAATCAGCACCCGCTCCACTTCGCGCAGCACCTGGTGCGGTTCGGTGGCGTATTCCAGCACGTGCGGCAGCACGACCAGGTCGAGGCTTTGCGAAGGAAATGGCAACTCGATCGGATCGAGCGTCAGCGCAACGGGCCAGGCGGGCGTTTCGATGGTGCGGCTGGACAGCGTGTCCGCCAGCCACTTGTGCGGCATGCGGCTGGCCGCCAGCGCATCGAGTTGCGGCATGCCGATCTGCAGCGCGTTGTAGCCGAAGATGTCGGCCGTCAGTGCATCGAGCCGGCTGCGCTCCCATGCGAGCACGTAGCGGCCGGCCGGCGTTTGAAGCCAGCTGTCCAGCGCTATAATGGATTTTTCAGATGCGGCGCTATCCATGCGGTTCCTTGGCTGTGCGTTGGCTGTGCGTTGGCTTCGTTCGACGTCCGCTTTGCATGATTTTCGTTTGCTGCGCGTCGCTGGCTGCGTGTTCTTCTTAAACTGTACTACATCGAATTCGACCCAATGATTCCAGCTACTTCGCGACCCGGATCAACCGCCGCATCACTGCAGGTGCTAGCCGTGCCGGCCTTTCAGGACAATTACCTGTGGCTGGTGCATGATGACCGCTACGCTGCCGTTGTCGATCCCGGCGATGCCGGGCCGATCCTGGCGGCACTGCGTGACCGCGGCCTGGTGCTTACCGCCATTTTACTCACCCACCACCATCGTGACCACATTGGCGGCGTGCCGGAATTATTGCGGGAGTTCGACGTGCCGGTATTCGGCCCGCGTGCCGACGGTATCGCCGCCGTCACGCAGCCGCTCGGCGAGGGCGACGGGATCACGGTGCCGGGTATCGGCCTGGCACTGAAGGTGCTCGACGTGCCGGGTCACACCCATGGCCATATCGCGTATGTCAGCGACGATGCGCAGGATGGCGGAAAACGCTGGCTGTTCTGCGGCGACACATTGTTTGCGGGCGGCTGCGGCCGCCTTTTCGAGGGAACGCCGGCGCAAATGGCGGCCTCGCTGGACAAGCTGGCGGCATTGCCGCCCGACACCGAGGTTTTTTGCGCGCACGAGTACACGCTGTCGAACCTGCGGTTTGCCCTGGCGGTCGAACCCGGCAACGAAGCGTTACAGGCGCGCATGGAAGTGGAAAGCGGCAAGCGGCAGCGCGACGTGCCCACCGTGCCCAGCACGATCGGCATCGAGCGCGCGACGAATCCCTTCCTGCGCTACCGGGAAGACGCCATTGCCCGGCGTCTCGCGGCGCAAGGCAAGGCGCCGGACGGTGCGGCGCCCCTCGCCGTGTTCGCCGCGCTGCGCGAATGGAAGAATTCTTTTTGACGGAAACGACTTTTCACGGGAAAGCTTATGGAGAAAGTCCGCTTTTATTACGACCCGATCAGCCCTTATGCGTGGCTGGCAACGAAACAGATTGCCCGTATCGAAGCCGCGGGTGTACATCTGGAAATGGAACCCGTGCTGCTGGCCGGGCTGCTGAAGGCCCATGGCACGAAAGGGCCGGCCGAAGTGCCGGCCAAGCGGGAATTCCTGTTCCGCGACGTGATGCGCATCGCCGATGCGCATGGCTTGCCGTTTCGCGGGCCGCCGGGCCACCCGTTCAACCCGCTGCTATCGTTGCGGATGTGCCTGGCGATCGGGTCGCTGACGAGCCGGCGCCGCTTCACGTTCATGCTGTCACAGGCGTGCTGGGAACGCGGACTGGATATTTCCAGTCCCGCCGTGTTGAAGGCACTGGCGGCCGAATGCGACCTGAATGGTGAAGCCCTGGTGGCAAGCGCGGCAGAACCCGCCATCAAGCAGGCCCTGATCGATGCAACGGAAAACGCCGCGGCGGCGGGTGTGTTCGGCGTGCCCACGTTCAGCTATATGGGCGAGCTGTTCTGGGGTGGCGACCGCATCGACCTGCTGTTGCGGCGGATTGCCGGACACCGGATCGACGAGGCGCAGCTGAAGAACTTCCTGGCCCGCCCCGCGCTGGCCGTGCGCGAGGTCTAGCGGGTCACTGGCAATGGCGTGGTGGTTCGTTGACGAATCACTCCCGCGAAATCGTCTTGAAGCCATGCGAAAATGCCCGATAAGGCCAAGCCTTACCGGGCATTTCAACGCAGCATCGTGGCCGCCGCATTCATGGACTTCGCCGTATCATTCGACGAATCCGCGATGCAGGGCACCAGGCGGGAGCGGATCTCAGATCTCTTCGTACAGCGGCAGCGTGAGGAACTCGGCGAACGATTCGGAGGTCGACATTTCTTCGAAGATCTGCGCTGCCCGTTCGTAGTTCGGGCTGGCGCCGTCCGGTGCCGACTCCTTGATCTTCGGCAGTTCCTCGGTGATCATCGTGCGCACGATGTCGGCCGTGACCTTGCGGCCATCGTCGAGCACGCCCTTCGGCGAGCGGATCCATTGCCACACCTGCGAGCGGCTGATCTCGGCCGTGGCCGCATCTTCCATCAGGTTGTGGATCGGCACGCAGCCATTGCCGCCCAGCCAGCTGCCCAGGTAATGGATGCCGACGTTGATGTTGTAGCGCAGGCCCGCCTCGGTGATCGGCGCTTCCGGCTGGAAGTTCAGCAGATCGGCCGCCGTCACTTCCACGTCCGGGCGCTGCTTGCCGATCTGGTTCGGCGCGTCGCCGAGCACTTTGACGAATTCGGCCATCGCCGGAGCCACCAGGCCCGGGTGGGCAACCCAGCCGCCGTCGTAGCCGTCGGTGGCGTCACGGGACTTGTCGCCGATCACGCCGGCCATTGCCACGGCGTTTTTCTCGGCATCGTTCTTGATCGGAATCAGGGCCGACATGCCACCGATCGCCGGGGCGTTGCGCTTGTGGCACGTCTTGAGCAGCAGCAGCGCGTAGGAACGCATGAACGGTGCCGTCATCGTCACCTTCGGGCGGTCGGCCAGGCAGAAATCCTGGTCCATCTTGAACTTCTTGATGCAGCTGAAGATGTAGTCCCAGCGGCCGGCGTTCAGGCCGGCGCTGTGTTCGCGCAGCTCGTACAGGATCTCGTCCATTTCGAACGCGGCAACGATCGTTTCGATCAGCACGGTTGCCTTGATCGTGCCCTGCGGCAGGCCCAGCTCGTCCTGCGTCATCACGAAGATGTCGTTCCACAGGCGCGCTTCGAGGTGCGATTCCATCTTCGGCAGGTAGAAGTATGGACCGGCGCCGCGGGCCAGCTGCTCGCGGGCATTGTGGAACATGAACAGTGCAAAGTCGAAGACGCCGCCGGAAATGCGCTTGCCGTCGACCAGCACGTGCTTTTCATCCAGGTGCCAGCCGCGCGGACGAACGACCAGCGTGGCCGTCTTGTCGTTCAGCTTGTACGACTTGCCGTTCTGCTCCAGGGCGATCGTCTTGCGCACGGCATCGATCATGTTGAGCTGGCCGGTGATCTGGTTGTTCCAGTTCGGTGTGTTCGAGTCTTCGAAGTCGGTCATGTAGCTGTCGGCGCCCGAGTTCAGGGCGTTGATGACCATCTTGCGATCGACCGGACCCGTGATTTCCACGCGGCGGCACTGCAGCGCCTGCGGGATCGGTGCGATGGTCCAGTCGCCGGCGCGGATGTGCGCGGTCTCCGCCAGGAAGTCAGGACGCTCGCCTGCATCGAGGCGCTTGGCGCGTTCCACGCGGGCGGCCAGCAGTTCCTGGCGCCGCGGCTCGAAGGCGCGCGACAGTTTTGCCACCAGGGCCAGCGCTTCCGGCGTCAGAACGTTTTCAAAACCGGGTTTGATGTCGCCCGTGATTTCCATACCTGCCGGTAACGTGATGCTCATGTCGATCTCCTTGTGCTCTGGTGAAGTTGGATGCCTTGCAGTATATTGACTGCAAACTTACCTAAACAAGACAAATAATCACTTCATCTGTGCGAATTTGTCATAAATCGAAAGCATGGCTCAGTTCAAGCAGATCTCCACGTTCGTGGAAGTGGTGGCACGTGGCAGCCTGTCCGCCGCGGCCCGCGCCGAAGGTATCGCACCGGCCGTGATCGGCCGCCGCCTCGATGCGCTGGAACAGCGCCTGGGCGTCAAGCTGCTACAGCGTACCACGCGCAAGCTCGCGCTCACGGACGAAGGCGCGGCCTTCCTCGAGGATTGCCAGCGCATCCTGGCGGACCTGGAAAGCGCCGAGGCAGCGGCGGCGGAACGCAGCGCGCGGGCCACGGGCCACCTGCTCATTTCGGCCCCGGCCGGCTTCGGGCGGCGCCACGTGGCACCGCTGATTCCATCGTTCGTGGCCGAACATCGCGACGTGACCGTGACACTGAACCTGAACGACCGCGTGGTCGACCTGATCGGCGAAGGCGTGGACGTGGCGATCCGGATCGCCACGCTGGAAGACTCCAATCTCGTCAGCCTGAAACTGGCGGACAACCGGCGTGTCGTCGTCGGCGCGCCGGCCTACTTCCAGCGCCATGGCGTGCCGCGCAAGCTCGATGACCTGACGCGCCACAATTGCATGGCGATCAGCAGCGCCGGCAGCCAGCGTGGCTGGACCTTCCGGGATGGCAGCAAGAATGTCACGTTGCGGGTGACAGGCAAGATGAGCTGCAACGATGGCGCCGTGCTGCACGACTGGGTCCTGGCCGGCAAAGGGCTGGGATGGCGCTCGCTGTGGGAAGTCGGGGCCGACATCGAAGCCGGCAGGCTCGTCACGGTGCTGGACGACTACACGGCACCCGGTAACGACGACATCTATGCGGTGTTCGCCCAGCGGCGCCACTTGCCGCTCCGCATCCGCGCGTTCGTCGATTTCCTGCGACGTACTTATTCCCAGCCGGGGTACTGGCCAAAGGGTTGAGGCCATGACGGGCAGGCCGATGCGTCCGCGCACGGCCTGTGGCACGCCCAGGCGTCGCGCGGGGCGCTCTCATCGCGCTTCCACCCTGCGCCACCCGCCATCCGCATGGGGCGAAAAAATTCCCAAAACTGCTATTGCTTCGCACACGCACCCACCGAACGGCACACGACGGGCAAAAAAAAATCCTCGGAAACCGAGGATTTTTTGTCGTTAGATTCAGCGTATTACAGAGGCTGAATGTTCGATGCTTGCTTGCCCTTTGGGCCGGCGGTCACATCGAAGGATACGCGCTGGTTCTCTTGCAGCGATTTGAAGCCAGCGGATTGGATCGCCGAGAAGTGAGCGAACAGATCTTCGCCGCCTTCGTCAGGGGTGATGAAGCCAAAACCCTTCGAATCATTGAACCATTTTACGATACCAGTTGCCATTACAATTCCTATTACAGTTAAATGAGCTTGCGCCCGTGATATCGTTTGAAGCAAGTATGCAATGGCAGACAAACTGCACTACCCTTGAATCTAAACGATCCCGCATTATACCGAATACAGCGCCAAAAGCACGTCGTGAGGCACGATTTCGCGAAAATAATCGCTACTGTCGAGTAAAAAGTGACGAGAAGCACAGGAATCGCAGCGCTGGAGCCCTCAAAACGGGCTAAAAATGCTGTTGACCAATGAATCTTGCCTCTTTCCAGACTCGGGAGACGACAATTCGAAGGGCGGCAATTTGAGAATGATCCTGAAGAACGATCCTGAAGAACGATCTTATGAATCATCCCAAGAACGGCCCCCTCAAAATGGCTGCCTCGCAAGAGTGCCCTCGCGTCGTTCGGCATATGTGTAACTATAGACAATATCTGCCGTGGCCGTTTGACTAAAATCAATCGTGCGCGGGATAAACCACATTACGGGCATCATTTTGCGCCCATTCGAGATAGATCTGGATTTCCCGCACCAGTTTTTCCCACCCGGGTTCGCCCGCCAGCGTGTTGCGGACGGCATGCTCGAGCCGCCGGGCCTGTTCGCCCAGTATGGTAAACCCGAAAGAGCCGGCCGAGCCGGCCACGGTATGCAGCGCATGGTGCAGTGCTTCGAGCCGCTCCCGATCCGGCGACGTGCCCGCGGCGGCCAGCGCATCGGCAATGGCCGCCATCCGCGCGGGAATGCTCGCGGCAAACATGTCGCCCAGCGCCTGGAGATGGGCGCGATAGTTCGGATCGAGCGGCGCGGCCATCGTTACTTGGTGCCGAAGATGCGATCGCCCGCATCGCCCAGGCCGGGAACGATATAGGCGTGGTCGTTCAGGTGGGAATCGAGCGAGGCGCAATAGATCTTCACGCCCGGGTGCGCCTTCTGCACGACCTCGATCCCCTCCGGTGCCGCTACCAGCGCGAGGAAAATGATCTGGTCGTCGCCCACGCCGCGGTTCTTCAGCACATCGATGGCGTGCACGGCCGAATTGCCGGTGGCCACCATCGGGTCGCACAGGATGAACGTGCGGTCGACCAGGTCCGGCAGGCGCACCAGGTATTCGACCGGCTGGTGTGTTGCCGGATCCCGGAAGACGCCGATATGGCCGACACGTGCCGACGGCACGAGGTTCAGCAGGCCATCGCTCATGCCGATGCCGGCGCGCAGGATCGGCACCACGGCGAGTTTCTTGCCGGCGATGACGGGCGCATCGACCGTCATCAACGGCGTTTCGATCTCGCGCGTGGTGAGCGGCAGGTCGCGGGTGATTTCATAGCCCATCAGCAGCGTGATTTCCTTCAGCAGTTCGCGGAACGTGCGGGTCGACGTTGCCTTGTCGCGCATGTGGCTCAGCTTGTGCTGGATCAGCGGGTGATCGGTAATGAAAAGGTTCGGGAAGCGCGGATCTTGTTTCATGTTTGCAGAAATACAGGCGGTTTGTGTCCCGCATTATCCCAGTCCCCGATGCGCGCTGTCCATGCCGCAGCGGAAAAAACCCGGCCAGCAGGCCGTGCGAGCTTCAGGATCGCCGTGCTGCGGGTGCTCGCCGCCAGGCGGCGTGGATCCCTTCCTGCGCGCCACGTCGCATTGGCGTAAAACCATGTCAGCGTCCTGATACATGTCGGCAGCGTTGCGGATTTCGGTCGCCAAAGCAACATTTCTCCGCAATCCAAGGAAAAATGTTGCTCATCTACATGAAAAATCAGGCATAAAATGATACATTCACGGAAACATGCCCGGCCACGGCGCGGGACATGCCCCAGCTGACAAGCCCTCCTACGACACACCAGTAAAGACGACGGCATCATGCTTTCCAGTTTTTCCACGCCCTTGCCGGACAATGCCCGGCACGCTGCCGACGGCATGCTCGAAGAAGCCGGCGACATCGTGTTCCGGCTCGACCCGCGCGGCCACGTGCTGTTCGCCAGCCGCCGCGCCGAGGCGCTGCTGGGTGCCGCGCGACCGCTGGCGGGGCGCTTGCTGGAAAGCTTCGTGTCCGACCTGGACCGTGCCGCCCTCATAACGACCCTTGCCGCATTGCCCGGCAGCGGCGTCGCGCGGCTGGAACTGCGCATGCAGGCGGCGGGCGACGAGCTCTGGTACGACCTGCGTTGTTCCACGTTCGGCAACGCCGACGGCTCGACCGAAGTGCTGGTGGTCGGGCGCGACCTGTCCGCGCAGCAAGCTACCGAGGAGCGCCTGCGGCACATGGCCACGCACGACACGCTGACCGGCCTGCCCAACCGCCTGCTCCTGGCGGACCGGATCCGCATGACGATCGCGCAGGCACGGCGCTCCGGCCAGGGATTCGCCGTCGCAGCCATCGGGCTGGACAGTTTCAAGAAGGTCAACGACGCCCTCGGCTACCCGGTCGGCGACACCGTGCTGCGCATGGCCGCCGCCCGGCTGCGCAAGACACTGCGTGACAGCGACACGCTGGCGCGCGTGGGTGGCGACGAATTCGTGGCCGTATTGCCCGGCACGGTCAACGAGCAGCAGGTGCGCCTCGTCACCGGTCGCCTGCTGGCCACGCTGCAGGCGCCATTCGAGATCGACGCCCACACGATCTACGTGGGCGCTTCGCTCGGCGTGGCCGTCTACCCGCAGCACGCGGAGGACGACGTGCGCCTGGTTGCGCTGGCCGACGCGGCGCTGTCGCGCGCCAAGCAGACGGGCAAGGCCCGCTGCGTGGTCTACAGCCCGCGCCACGACAGCCTCTCCGAGCACGACATCTCCCTGGAAGCGGCCATGTTCCAGGCGGTGCGCGAGGGAGAATTCATGCTGCACTACCAGCCGATCGTCGATGCCCGCACGCGCGCGATCGAGGGCTTTGAAACGCTGATGCGCTGGAAGCACCCCACCCTGGGCATGGTCTCGCCGGCCAGGTTCATCCCGATCGCCGAGACCAACGGCCTGATCAACCTGCTGGGGGCGTGGGCGCTGAAGGCGGCATGCGTGCAGCTGAAGCAGTTCCAGGAGGTGGCGAAACGACCGCTCTATATGTCTGTTAATATCAGCCCCCGCCAATTTCGTAACGACAAGTTTCTCGACGTGCTCGACGACGCCCTCTCCTACGCCGGTGTATCCGGCGAACAGCTCGTGCTGGAAATCACCGAAGGCACGCTGATGATCGATCCGGCCCATGCCGAAGCGGTCCTCGGCAAGATGGCCGAACGCCGGGCGCGCATCGCGATCGACGACTTCGGCACCGGCTATTCGTCGCTTGCCTACCTGAAGCGCTTTCCGATCTCGGTGCTCAAGATCGACCGCGCGTTCATCCGCGACCTGCCGGCATCGCAGAAGGATGGCGCCATCTGCAATGCGGTACTGGACCTGGCGCGCCACTTGTCGCTGTCCGTCGTTGCCGAAGGCGTGGAAACGGAGGAACAGATGGCCTACATGAACGAACGGGGCTGCCGCTACGTGCAGGGCTACCTCACCGGCAAGCCGATGGCCGCGCACGTTGCGATCGCCGCGCTCACCGAAAGCCTTTACGCCGACGTGGCGCGGGTGGCGCCATGACGGCCGGCAGCCAGGTCGATGGCCAGGTCGATGGTCAGGTCGGCGCGCTGGGCGAGCAGACGCTGGCCCTGCTGTGGGAACGCACCCGCCGCCAGGGCGACATGCCCGGTTTCGCGAAGGCCATCGGTGCCGTGCTCGGCGCGATGCGCGGCGAGGACGACGGCGATTTCAGCATGACCGAAACGGTGCTGTCGGACCCGGTGCTCACCAACAAGGTGCTGCGCCTCGCGAACAGCAGCATGTATTCGGCATTCGGCCAGCAGGTCAATACCGTCAGCAAGGCCGTGCTCGTGCTGGGCACCGAGGCCATCGGGCACCTGGCGCTGGGGCTCAAGCTCGTCGAGGAGCTGTCCGCGAGCGCCACCGATTCCACGCACGCGCACATCGAAATGGAAAAGGCGGTGCTGGCCGGCCTGGTCGCGCGCGAAGTTGCCGCCACCACGCACAGCCCGCAGACGGAACAGGCGGTCGTGTGCTCGATGCTGCAGACGCTGGGCCGCATGATGGTCACGTTCTACCTGCCGGAACATTGGATAAAGCTGCAGCAGCGCGGCGGCCCCGGCAACGAGGATGCCGTGGCGACGGAACTGCTGGGCCTGCCACTGGAGGACATCGGCATGGCCGCCGCCAGTCGCTGGAACCTGCCCCGCAACCTCGTGGCCGGCATGCGCACCATCGGGGCGACCGCTGCGGACGAGGCTGCGGAACCGCTGGCAGCCGCCGACTGGGTGGCGGGCATCGCCACGCTGGCGCGCCACTGCGCCGGCTTGCTGTGGCAGGACGACGAAGCGGGCGCTGCAGAAATCGAGCAGGCCTGCGCCGTGTTCGCGCCGCTGCTGGGACTGGACCTGGAACGGGTACGCGGCGCCGTCGCCCAGGCACGCGAAACCGCGGCCGAGGAACTGGCCATTGCGCCGCTGTCGAAACCGCTGGAACGCCGCGCGAAAGCGCTGGCCCGCACGCGCCAGCGTGCCGCGGGCAACCGCATCCTGCAAAGCGGCCTGGCCGACATGCGCGGCATGGTCGCCAACGCGAGCCCGGGCCAAATGGTTTCCGCCGCGCTGGAGACGGTCTACCAGGGACTCGATTTCTCGCGCGCCGTCGCGTTCGTGCGCAACCGGCGCGAAAACCGCTATGCGGCGCGCATGTGCTTTGGCGCGCTGCCGAAGGAACAGCTGGCGGCGATGTCGTTCGACGACGCCTACGAGCCGAACGTGTTCCATGCGGCGCTCAACAGCGACCGGGTGATCTTCATCGAAAATGCGCGCGACCAGAAATTCGCCGCCAAGCTGCCGCAATGGTGGCGTGCCGGCCTCGCCGAAGCGCGCAGCTTCGTGATCCTGCCGCTGTCGGCCAACGGCCAGCCGGCCGGCTTCCTGTATGGCGACTGGGATGAAACGTTCCCGCCGATCGAGCTGTCGCAAACGGAATTCGCGTTGCTGAACGATTTGCGCGCGCTGGTGGTATCGGCCATCGAACGGCGGCACCAGCTTGAAATGATGAACAGCCGCGCGGCCTGACCGCGACCGCCGCCGGCGCGGTGCCGGCGGCGTTTCCCGGCTTTATGCCTGGCCGGCAATCTCCGGCGTGGCCACCCGCACGTCGCCGCATTGGGCGCGGTGCATCAACGCATGGTCCATCAGCACCAGCGCCAGCATGGCTTCGGCGATCGGCGTGGCGCGAATGCCCACGCACGGATCGTGGCGGCCGAAGGTTTCCACCATCACCGGGTTGCCCGCCTTGTCGATGGAGCGGCGCGGCGTGCGGATCGACGACGTGGGCTTGATCGCGATCGATACCGTGATGTCCTGCCCCGTCGAAATACCGCCCAGCACGCCGCCGGCATGGTTGCCCACGAAGCCTTGCGGGGTCAGCTCGTCGCCATGCTCGGAGCCGCGCTGCGCGACCGATGCGAAGCCGGCGCCGATTTCCACGCCCTTCACCGCGTTGATGCCCATCATCGCGTAGGCGATATCGGCATCGAGCTTGTCGTAGATCGGCTGGCCCAGGCCCACCGGCACGTTCCTCGCCACCACGTCGATGCGCGCGCCGATCGAATCGCCGGCCTTGCGCAGTTCGTCCATGTACGTTTCCATCTGCGCGATCAGGGCCGCATCGGCCGTCGCGGCGAAGAACGGATTCGCGGACACATGGGCGAAATCCTGGAACGGCACCTCGATGTCGCCCAGCTGGCGCATGCAGCCGGCGAACTCGGTGCCGTATTGCTCCTTGAGCCATTTCTTGGCGATCGCCGCGGCGCCCACCACGGGTGCCGTAAGGCGCGCCGACGAGCGGCCGCCGCCGCGCGGATCGCGCACGCCATACTTGTGCCAATACGTATAGTCGGCGTGGCCGGGGCGGAAGCTGTCGACGATATTGCCGTAGTCCTTGCTGCGCTGGTCTTCGTTGCGGATCAGCAGCGCGATCGGCGTGCCGGTCGTAACGCCTTCGTAGACACCGGACAGGATCTGCACCGCGTCCGGTTCCTGGCGCTGGGTCACGTGGCGCGATGTGCCGGGCTTGCGCCGGTCCAGCTCGGGCTGGATATCGGCTTCGGTCAGGGCCAGGCCGGGCGGGCAGCCATCGATGACGCAGCCGATCGCCGGCCCGTGAGATTCGCCAAAAGTGGTTACCGTGAACAGCTTGCCAAAGGAATTGCCGGACATGAGATCAATCTGAGTGAGCGAAGGAACTGGCAATTTTACCGCTTTAGCATCGCCTGATCCAGCCAAACGGTATTGCAGCCATCGCGCCACAAATGCAACAATTTCTACCTGGCAATTCCGATGCGCCTTATAATGCGGAAGTTGCGCCGGCATCTTGCCCAATCCGCTATAAAGGGACCGGACGACACGATCTGGAGAAGGACGCATGCCCCCTACGAGCACTCCCATCGGCGCCGCACAGGACGAACTGGTCTTCCTGGACGAGCCTCCCCGGCAGCCAGCCGCGGCACCGCGCCGCGCCTGGCGGGTGATGATCGTCGACGACGACGCGGACGTGCATTCCACCACCACGTTTGCCCTCGGCAACCTGGACATCCAGGGTCGCCCGCTCGAGTTCGTTCATGCCTACTCGGCCGCCGAAGCGCGCGACGTGCTGGCGCGCGAACCGGGCATCGCCGTGATCCTGCTCGACGTGGTGATGGAGCAGGACGACGCCGGCCTGCACCTCGTGCGCCACATCCGCGAGACGCTGAAGCTGGCCGACGTGCGCATCATCCTGCGCACAGGGCAGCCCGGGTATGCGCCGGAGATCGACGCGATCCGCGATTTCGACATCAACGACTACAAGACCAAGTCCGAACTCACCCGCATCAAGCTGTACACGACGGTCACGGCGGCGTTGCGTTCCTACGAACAGATCCGTCGCATCGACGACAGCCGGCGCGGCATGAACCGTATCGTCGATGCCGGCACGGCGTTGATGGCCCTGCAAGGCATGCGCAATTTCGCCGCCGGCGCCCTCGTGCAGGCCGCTGCCTTGCTGGACCAGCCGGCCAGCGGCCTGCTGTGCGTGCAGGGCGAAGGCGGCATGGTGCAGGTGGTGGCGGGGTGCGGGGCCTGGCACGCGTGGGAAGGCTGCCAGCTCGGTCCGGCGTCCGATCCGCCGCTGCCGCCGGCAATCGCCAGTGCGCTGGCCGGCCGGCGCAACGTGGTTGGCGACGGCGCCGTTGCCCTGCACCTGGCCGGCAAGACTGGCCGCGTGTTTGTCGCGCTGCTCGACGTGGCGCGGCAGCCCGACGAGCTGGAGCGCCGGCTGCTCGATGTGTTCGCGGCCAATGTCGCCGTCGGCCTCGACAATGTCGAACTGATGTCGCACCTGCACGAGGCCGCGTTCTACGACACCCTGTCGAAACTGCCGAACCGCACCCGCCTGATCGAGATTCTCGACAGCACGCTGGCCAGTCCGGCGCGCAACGACGCCACGCTCTGCCTCGTGGACCTGGACCATTTCGCCGAAACCAACGATGCGCTGGGCCATGCCTTCGGCGATGGCCTGCTGGCGGCGGTGGCGTCCCGGCTGCAGGACAGCCTGGGCCGGCACCTGACGGTGGCGCGGATCGGCGGCGACATCTTTTGCGTGCTGGGCGATGCCGCGCAGGTGAATCCGGCAGGCATCCTGCCCCTGTTCCAGCAACCGTTCGAGATCGACGGGCAGACCGTGCAGGTCTCGGCCACGCTGGGCCTGGTGCGTCTGGCCGAGCACGATGGCAGCGGCACCGACGCACTAAAGGATGCGGACATCGCGCTCAAGCGCGCCAAGTCGCAGCAGCGGGCAGGCCATTTCTATTTCACCCGCAACATGGGCGTGGAGATCCGCGAACGGGTGCGCATGATGCACGCGCTGCGCACCGCGTTCAGCACGCACGAACTGTTCCTGGCCTACCAGCCGCAGATGGACCTGGCCACGCGCCGGCCGGTCGGCGCCGAGGCGCTGCTGCGCTGGCGCACGGCGGACGGCAAGTTCGTGCCACCCGACCGCTTCATCCCCATTGCCGAGTACTCGGGCCTGATCATCGACATCGGCGAATGGGTACTGCGTACCGCCTGCGCCGAGCTGGTGCACCTGCGCGAAGCGGGCCACACCGACTTCACCATGTCCGTCAACGTGTCGCAGGTGCAGTTCCGCCACCCGCAATTCCTGCAGGTGCTGCGCCAGGCCCTGGCGGACACGGGCGCCCCGCCCCGCCACGTCGAACTGGAAATCACGGAATCGATGGCGATGGAAGAACCGGAAACCTTCATCGAGATGCTGGCGCAGGTCAAGGAAACAGGCGTGCAGATCGCCATCGACGATTTCGGCACGGGCTTTTCATCGCTGTCCCACCTGCAACGCCTGCAAGTCGACCGCCTGAAGATCGACCGCGCGTTCGTGACCGAGATCACCGGCGCCACGCGCGGCAGCAGCATCGCCGAAATGGTGATCCAGCTGGGGCGCAACCTCGGCCTGTCCGTCGTCGCCGAAGGCGTCGAGGATGAGCTGCAGGCCCGCGTGCTGGAACAGCTGGGCTGCCCGCTCGCCCAGGGCTTCCTGTTCGCCCGCCCGATGGGCAGCGACGACCTGTCGGGATGGCTTACCGGCCAGGCGCTGCTGCGGGCTTGAACAACAGGGACGGACCGGGTCGCCGGACCGCCTGTTTTGGGGAAATATCAGGCACGTCTTCCTGACCAGCCAACAAAAAAACGCTGCCATGGCAGCGTTTTTTGTCGTGGTCTTGAAACCCTTCAGTTCGTCGTCTCGTCCTGCTCGGCCGGCCAGTCGCGGATATACGCCTTCAGCATGCGGTTCTCGAAGCTCTGCGCCTCGAGTACCGCGCGCGCCACGTCGTAGAACGAAATCACGCCCAGCAGTGTCTTGGCGTTCATCACGGGCAGGTAGCGCGCATGCTTTTCCAGCATGATGCGGCGCACTTCGTTGACCTCGGTATCGGGCGTGACCGTGATCGGGTGATCGTCCATGTGCTTGCGCACCGTGCCGCCGCCCACGGAGCCTTCGTTCGCATGCAGCGCCTTGAGCACCTCGCGGAAGGTCAGCATGCCCACCAGGTCGCCATACTCCATCACGACGAGCGAACCGATGTCCTTCTCGGCCATCGTCGTCGCCGCGTCCACCAGCGGCTGGTCCGGGGTGATCGTGTAGAGGATGTTGCCCTTGACTTGAAGGATTTCTGAGACTTTCATGGTGGCCGTCCTGTCCGTGATTGGTGATTTTTATCCTGTGCCTTCTGGCGCAATGTAGCGTATGCCCGGAAAAAAATCCAGCGCGAGAGGGAACCGTCCTGGTATTTACTCCCGGAACACCGGCTTACGACACGGCCGCAGGCACGCCGGCACGGTCCACGGCGGGGCCGAAATGGTCCGCCAGCGACAGCCCGAGGCCCGCTTCGACGGCCTCCTCGACATGGCGCGCCAGCCGGGCCGCATCGTGCCGGGCGGCCACATCGCGCGGGTCGTCCGACTCCTGGGCCACGCCGGCATTGACGGGCATGCCGCCGAACACGAACAGCCGGTACACCTCGGCCAGGGTCAGCACGTCGGGGTTGGCCAGCAGGACCCAGTTGTCGCCCGTGTCGTTGACGTGCTTGCCGAATTGCACGCGCGGCGGCGGGTCCGTGCGCACCCTTCCCACCCATCCCTTGCCCTGCATCTGTTCCAGCAGCGTATCGAGCTCGTCTATGCCGAGGCGCGTGCCGGCGCGGATCGCGCTCGACGTCACGAGCGCCGTGTCGCCATAGCGGCTGGCCGCGTGCAGCACCTTCAGCACGGCCAGCGCGTCGACGAACGCGCCGCCCGGCACCGGCTCGTACCACCAGCGCTCGTACTTGATGACCGGCAGCGCCGCCGCCAGCAGCGCGCCGAACAGCGTGATCAGCCACGACAGGTACACCCACAGCAGGAACAGCGGCAGCGCCGCCAGTGCGCCATAGATGCGCGAATACGTGGGGAATTCCGTGATGAACACGGCAAAGCCGCGCTTGGCCAGCTCGAACGCGAGCCCGGCCAGCACGCCGCCGGCCACCGCGTCGCGCCAGTCCACCAGCCTGGCCGGCACCACCATGTACAGGAACGTGAAACCGGCCGACGTGAGCACCAGCGACAGGACCGAATAGGCCAGCGCGCCGAACACGTTGCCGACGAGGCTGGACGTGGCCGAGAAGAAATCCGTGGACAGCGAGATCGACACGCCGATCAGCAGCGGCCCCAGCGTGATCAGCGCCCAGTAGACGAGGATGCGGCGCGTCCAGCGCCGCTCGGCCTTCACGCGCCAGATGCGGTTGAACACGCGCTCGATCATGCCCATCATCGCCACCGACGTGCCGACCAGCGTGACCGCGCCCACCGCCGAGAGCCCCGTGGCCTGTGCCGCGAACGTGGTGAGATACGACAGGATGGTGTTCGAGATCGCCTTCGGCATCACGCTCTGGATGAAATACGCCTCCAGCGCGGTGCGGAACGACATGAACATCGGAAAGGTGGTGAAGATCGCCAGCGCGATCGTCAGCATCGGCACCAGCGCGAATACCGTGGTGAACGTGAGGCCGCCCGCGACCTGGGGCAGGCTTTCCTCGCGCAGGCGGCGCCGCGCGAACAGGAACAGGTCGCGTACCTCAACCCACGACAGGGCGCGCAATTCGGCCACCCCGTCGCCGCAGCGGTCGGCGGCATACCGGTATATGGAGAATATACGAGAAGATATACGTTGCTTCAAACGATTCCGGCCCGTGGCCACTCTGTAAAGCGTTCTATAATACCAACGATGAACGCGCCCAACCTGATAATCCTTGTTTTGTTCTATTCCCGGCATGGCGCCACGCGCCGCCTGGCCGAGCTGATCGCTCAGGGCATCGAAAGCGTACCGGGCTGCGATGCCCGGTTGCGCACCGTGCCCGCCGTCTCCACCGTAACCGAAGCCACCGAGCCGGAAGTGCCCGTCGACGGCGCGCCCTATGTCGAATTGTCCGACCTGGAGGAATGCGCAGGCATCGCCGTCGGCTCGCCCACCCGCTTCGGCAACATGGCTTCCGCCATGAAGTATTTCTGGGACGGCACGTCGAGCCAGTGGCTGTCCGGCAGCCTGGCGGGCAAGCCGGCCTGCGTGTTCACGTCCACCGGCAGCCTGCACGGCGGCCAGGAATCCACGCTGCTGTCGATGATGATCCCGCTGCTGCACCACGGCCTGGTGGTCATGGGCCTGCCGTACACGCACCCCGACCTGATGACCACGTCCTCCGGCGGCACGCCGTATGGCGCCAGCCACTGGGCCGGCGTCGACGGCCGCAAGCCGGTCACCGATGAAGAAAAGCGCATTGCCGTCGCCCTCGGCAAGCGCCTGGCCGAAACGGCCGTCAAGCTGCGGGGCCGGTAATGTACGGCGCGCGCCAGCAGGTGCTGTGGTGGGGTGCGCTGGCCAGCGTGGCCGCGCTGATCGTCTTGTGCCTGCTGTGGGAAACGGTGCTGGCGCCGCTCAAGCCGGGCGGCTCCTGGCTCGCGCTGAAAGCCGTGCCGCTGCTGTTTCCGCTGATTGGCGTACTCAAGCGCGACCTGTACACGCTGCAATGGTCGTCGATGATGATCCTGGCCTACCTGGCCGAAGGCGTGGTGCGCGGCTACAGCGACACGGTCATGCCGTGGCTCGGCTGGGGCGAGGCGGCACTGGTGTTCGTGTTCTTCTGCTGCGCGCTGCTCTATGTGCACCCGTACAAGCGTGCCGCGAAGAAGGCCGCGCAGGAATTGCTGGACAAGGTTGCCCGCAGCCGCAATGGCCACAAGTAATGGCCACACGTAATCGCCACACGTAATCGCCACACGTAGTCGCAAAAATAATGGCCACAAACAAGCTTCATCGACCATGACGGCTTTCCTCGACCGCTGCCGTGCCATCACCGGCGCCGCCTATGTTCTCGATAGTGAAAACGGCGACCCGGCCGCCATGGCGCCTTACCTGCGCGACTGGCGCGGCCGCTTCACCGGCAGCGCGCGTGCCGTGCTGCGCCCCGGCTCCGTCGACGAAGTGGCGCAACTGGTGCGCCTGTGCGCCGCTGAACGGGTGCCGGTCGTGCCCCAAGGGGGCAACACGGGCCTCGTGCTGGGCAGCGTGCCAGATGGGAGTGGCAGCGCCGTCGTGCTGTCCGTGGCGCGGCTGAACCGCATCCGCGCCCTCGACCCCGTCAATCGCACCGTCACCGTCGATGCCGGCGTCATCCTCCAGCAGGTGCAGGAGGCCGCCGCCGCGGCGGACTGCCTGTTTCCGCTGTCGCTGGCCGCCGAAGGCAGCTGCACGATCGGCGGCAACCTCTCCACCAACGCCGGCGGCACGGGCGTGCTGCGCTACGGAAACGCGCGCGAACTGTGCCTGGGGCTCGAAGTCGTCACGCCCCAGGGCGACATCTGGTCGGGCCTGCGCGGCCTGCGCAAGGACAATACCGGCTACGACCTGCGCGACCTGTACATCGGCGCCGAAGGCACGCTCGGCATCGTCACCGGCGCCGTCATGAAACTGTACCCGGCGCCGAAGGCCTCGATCACCGCGCTGGCCGCCCTGGCATCGCCGGAACACGCGCTGCGCCTGCTGTCGCTGGCGCAGGACCGGGCCGGCGCCAGCCTGACCGGCTTCGAACTGATGTCGGCATTCTGCCTGGGCCTCGTGGCGAAGCACTTCCCGCAACTGCCGCGCCCTTTCGCGGCCGACTATGCGCAGTATGCCTTGCTGGAAATCTCGAGCAGCGAATCGGAAGCCCATGCCGTCGCGCTGCTGGAAGGCGCCATGTCGGCCGCCCTCGACGCCGGCATCGTGCTCGATGCGGTCGTCGCCACGTCCGTGGCGCAATCGCGCGGCCTGTGGCACCTGCGCGAGCACATCCCGCTGGCCCAGGCGGCGGACGGCAAGAACATCAAGCACGATATCTCGCTGCCGGTATCGTCGATCGCCGGATTCATCGCGCACACGGCGCCGCTGCTGCAACAGGCTTTCCCCGGCTGCCAGCTGGTCTGTTTCGGCCACCTGGGCGACGGCAACCTGCACTTCAACGTGGCGCCGCCGCCCGGCATCGACAACGAAGCATTCCTCGCCAACCAGGAAGCGGTCAACCGCGTGGTGCACGATACCGTGGTGGCGTTCGGCGGGTCCATCTCCGCCGAACACGGCATCGGCGCGCTCAAGCGCGACGAGCTGGCACGCTACAAGTCGCCCGTCGAACTGAACCTGATGCGGGCCATCAAGGCCGCGCTCGACCCGCTGGGCATCATGAACCCGGGGAAGATCCTGTGATCCGCGCCGCGCTTGCCACCGTCGCCGCCCTGCCCATCCTGGCCGCCCTGCCCGCGCAGGCGCAGACGTACAAATGCACGCATGGCAATACCACCTCGTACAGCGAAGCACCGTGCGAGCGTGGCGAACAAACCGTATTGCCGGCCCCGGATGCCCCCGCCGGCCAACGCGAGCCTGCCGACTTGAAACGGCTGCAGGAAGCGTCGGCGAAGCTGCAACGCGAACGCCAGCATCGTGAAGCGCAGCAGGACCGCGCCGACGCGCTCCACGACCGCCAGGCCGCGCGCCGCCGCGACCAGTGCGCAAAGCTGGAGCTGGCCCGCAAGTGGGCCGAGGACGACGTTCGCCGTGCCAGCCATGGCGGCGCCGAAACGGCCCGGCTGAAAGCCCGGCGCGCCGCCGAGCGCCATGCGGTCCAGTGCAAGTGACGACGTCCCGGTCCCCTTCCCTGCGCACGCTTTCCCGCTGGCTGCTGCTCGGTGAATGGCGCGCCCACCCGGTGCGCGCGGTGACGGCCGTCGTCGCGATCGCCGTCGGCGTCGCCCTCGGTTTCGCGATCCACCTGATCAACGCGGCCGCCTTCAACGAATTCTCGGCAGCGGTGCAAAGCCTCTCCGGCCAGGCCGACGTGCAGGTCGCCGGCGCCGAACCGCTGTTCGACGAAGACATCTATCCCCGGCTCGCGCAGCGGCCCGAGGTGGCAGTGGCCTCGCCCGTCCTGGAAATCAACGCTTCGCTGCCGGGCGGGCGCGAGCCGCTGAAGATCGTCGGCCTGGACGTGTTCCAGGCCGGCTACATCGCGCCCGACCTCGTGGGCGCGCCAGCCAGCGGCGTGGCCGGCGACACGCTGGGCACCGATGCGCTGTTCCTCTCTCCCGCCGCGCAGCAGTGGCTGGAAAAGAAGGCCGGCAACCCCATCGAATTCATGGCCGGTACGGAAACGGTCACGCTGCGCGTGGCCGGCTCGCTGCAACGCGCCCGCGTGGGCCAGCGCCTGGCCGTGATGGACATCGGCGCCGCCCAGTGGCGCTTCGGCCGCCTGGGCAAATTGTCGCGCGTGGACATCAAGCTGCGCGACGGCGTGGACCGCAACGCATTCCAGGCCACGCTGGCCCGCGAACTGGCGCGCGATTTCCCCGGCCGTTTCCGGGTCGGCCAGCCGAACGACGCCGACCAGGAAAGCCGCACCAGCAACATGAGCCGCGCGTATCGCGTGAACCTCAGCGTGCTCGCGCTGGTTGCCCTGTTCACCGGCGCGTTCCTCGTGTTCTCCACGCAGGCCTTGTCCGTGATGCGCCGGCGCAGCCAGTTCGCGCTGCTGCGCGTGCTGGGCTTCGAGCGCCGCCACCTGCTGCGCCAGGTATTGATCGAAGGCGCAAGCCTCGGCGTGACCGGCGCCCTGCTCGGCATCGCCGGCGGCTATGGCATCGCGGCCGCCGCCCTGCGCTTCTTCGGTGGCGACCTGGGCGCCGGCTATTTCGCCGGCGTGCAGCCGCAGGTGCAGTTCACACCGCTGGCCGCCATCGTGTATTTCGGCCTTGGTGTCGGCGTCGCGCTGCTGGGCTGCGCGGCGCCGGCATGGGAAGCGGCGCGCGCGGCGCCCGCCGTCGCGCTGAAGTCGGGCGCCGATGAAGTGGCGCTGGCACGCCTGTCCCGCCCATGGCCCGCCATCGCCTGCCTCGGCGTCGCCGCCGTGCTGTCGCAACTGCCGCCGGTCACCGAACTGCCCATCTTCGGCTACCTGTCGATCGCCCTGCTGCTGGTCGGCGGCATCGCCATGATGCCGCGCATCGCCGCGCTGGCGTTCCGTTTCGCCCATGCACGCTGGACCGCCGCCACGGCATCCCGCACCGCGATCCCGGTCGTCCCCACGCTGACGCTGGCCCGCCTGGCCAACGCTTCAGGCCAGGCCGGCATCGCGCTGGGCGGCGTGCTGTCGAGCTTTTCGCTGATGGTGGCCATGGCGATCATGGTGGCCAGCTTCCGCGTGTCGGTCGACAACTGGATCCTGCAGGTGCTGCCGGCCGACCTGTATGCGCGCATCGCCAGCGCCGGCGGCACGGCCGGCCTCACCCCACGCGAGCAGGAAGCGATCCGCCACGCGCCCGGCATCGCCCGCGCCGAGTTCCTGCGCCTGCGCTCCGTGTCGCTGGCGCCCGACCGCCCCAACGTGGCGCTGCTGGCGCGCGACATCGACCCGGCGCACCCGGACAAATCGATGGTCCTCGTCGGCCAGCAGGCCGTTCAATCGCAGGGTTCGTTGCCGCGCGCATGGGTATCCGAAGCGATGGCCGACCTGTACCGCATCGCCCCCGGCGAAACGCTGCGATTGCCGCTCGCCGGTACCGCCATGCCGTTCTTCGTCGCCGGCGTGTGGCGCGACTATGCGCGCGTCTCCGGCGCGGTGATGATCGAACGGACCGACTACCTTCGCCTCACGGGCGACGCCGACGTCAGCGACGCGGCCCTGTGGCTGTCGAAAGGTGTCACCACGGCCGATGCGTCCGACGCTCTGAAACGCCTGCCGTTCGGCGCCACGCTGGGCATCGAGGCGCCGTCGGCGATCCGCGCGCTGTCGCTGCGCATCTTCGACCGCAGTTTCGCCGTCACCTACCTGCTCGAAGCGATCGCCATCGTCATCGGCCTGTTCGGCGTGGCCGCCACGTTCTCCGCGCAGACACTGGCGCGGGCCCGCGAATTCGGCATGCTGCGCCACATCGGCGTCACGCGCGGCCAGATCCTCGGCATCCTGGCGCTCGAAGGCGGTGCGCTCACGGCACTCGGCATCGCCACCGGATTCGTGCTGGGCTGGGCGATCAGCCTGATCCTCGTGCACGTCGTCAATCCGCAATCGTTCCACTGGACGATGCAGATGCACTATCCGTGGCCCCTGCTGGGCGCCGTGGCCGGCGCGCTGCTGGTGGCCAGCATGCTGACGGCGCTGGCGTCCGGCCGGCAGGCGCTGTCCGGCGGCCCGATCCGCGCTGTGCGGGAGGACTGGTGATGCGCTTCCTGTTTCTGCTCCTGCTGGCGGTGGGCACATCGCTGTTCGCCGCGCCGCCTGTCTTCGCGCCGGTGGTGCCGCTGGCGGACGGCAAGCAACTGGTCTTCCCGCGCGACTTCGGTGCGCACCCGTCATTTCGCACCGAGTGGTGGTATGCGACGGGCTGGCTCACCACGGCCGATGGCAGGTCCGTCGGCTACCAGGTCACGTTCTTCCGCAGCCGCACCGAAACGGACGACGCCAACCCCAGCAAGTTCGCGCCGAAGCAGCTGATCATCGGCCACGCCGCGCTGTCCGATGCGACGCAAGGCAAACTGCTGCACGACGAGCGCAGTGCCCGGGCCGGCTTCGGCCTGGCCTACGCCAGCGAAACCGATACCGACGTCAAGCTGGACGACTGGCGCATGAAACGGGGCAGTGACGGCCGCTACACGATGAACATTCCTGCTTCCGGCTTCACGCTCGACCTGGCACTCGAGCCCACGCAGCCGATGCTGCTCCAGGGCCAGGGCGGCTATTCCCAAAAGGGTCCAAAGGCCAGGCAGGCCAGCTATTACTACAGCAAGCCGCACCTGAAGACGTCCGGCACCATTGTCGGCGCCGACGGCAAGCGCACGGCCGTCACCGGCGTGACCTGGCTCGACCACGAATGGTCCAGCCAGGTGCTCGATCCCGAAGCCGCCGGCTGGGACTGGGTCGGCGCCAACCTGGACGATGGCGGCTCGCTGATGGCCTTCCGCATCCGCAGGAAAACAGATAAAGGTGGCGATGCTACACTGTGGGCCCACGCGACGTGGCGCGACGCATCCGGTAAGATCACGCATTACGGTCCGAACGAGGTGACGTTCACCCCGCGCACGCGCTGGCGTTCGCCCCGCACGGGCGCCGAGTACCCGGTGGCGGTCACGATCGATACCGGCGGTACCCGCTGGCAGCTCGACCCGCTGCAGCCCGACCAGGAACTCGATTCGCGCCGCTCGACCGGCGCCGTGTACTGGGAAGGCGCCGTAACCGTGAAGCGCGACGGCCGGCAAGTCGGCCGCGCCTACCTCGAACTGACCGGTTATGTCCGGCCGATGAAACTATAAAAACCAACCGTCATCAGTATGAGCAACAGCACTACCAGCAGCGCCCGCGACACCGTCTCCGGCAATCAGTCCCGCGAACTGAAAAAAGGCAGCCTCGCCGCATTGCGCGGCCTGCTGCCTTTCCTGAAACCCTACCGCTCGCGTTTCGCGATGGCGGGCGTGGCGCTCGTGGTGGCGGCCGCCGCCACGCTGGCGATCCCGTACGCGTTCAAGCAGATGATCGACCTGGGCTTCGGGGCGAAAGCCGGCGTGCACAGCGCCGAGCACGTGAATGCCGTCTTCCTTGCGCTGTTCGCCGTGGCGGCGGTGCTGGCGCTGGCCACGGCGGCACGGTTCTATACCGTGTCGTGGCTGGGCGAGCGCGTGGTGGCCGACATCCGCAGCGCCGTGTATGGCCACGTGGTGCGCCAGAGCCCGGCGTTTTTCGAGACCACCCAGACCGGTGAAGTCCTGTCGCGCATCACGACGGACACCACGCTGATCCAGGCAGTCGTCGGCACCAGCATCTCGATGGCGCTGCGCAACGCGCTGCTTTTCCTCGGCGGTCTCGTGATGCTGTTCGTGACGAGCCCGAAACTCACGGCCATCATCGTCGGCCTGCTGGTATTGACCGTGCTGCCGATCGTGATGTTCGGCCGCCGCGTGCGCAAGCTGTCGCGCGATTCGCAGGACCGCATCGCCGACGCCTCGGCCGTGGCCGGCGAGATCCTGAACGCCATGCCCACCGTGCAGGCGTTTACGCATGAAGACATCGAAACGCGCCGCTTCGGTTCCACGGTCGAGGGCGCGTTCGGCACGGCGATGCGGCGCATCCGCGCCCGCGCGCTGCTGACGATGCTGGCCATCGTGCTGGTGTTCGGCACCATCGTGTTCGTGCTGTGGCTGGGCGCGCACGCCGTGCTGGCCGGCACGATGACGGGCGGCGACCTGGGGCAGTTCATCCTGTATGCATCGATCGTCGCCGGCGCCGTCGGCGCGCTGTCCGAGGTGATGGGCGAGGCGCAGCGCGCTGCCGGCGCCACCGAACGCCTGCTCGAACTGCTGTCCACGCAATCGGACATCCGCGAGCCGGGCCAGCCGCTGGTCCTGCCGCCGCGCGCCGCCAACGGCGCCGCGCTGTCGCTGGCCGGCGTCACGTTCTCCTACCCGTCGCGGCCCGACACCGCCGCGCTGGCGCACCTGGACCTCGACATCCGCCCCGGCGAAACGGTGGCCGTCGTCGGGCCGTCCGGCGCCGGCAAGACCACGCTGTTCCAGCTGTTCCTGCGCTTCTACGATCCGCAGCAGGGCACGATCCGCCTCGATGGCGTCGATATCCGCCACCTCGCGCTGCACGACCTGCGCGGTGCGATCGGCATCGTGCCGCAGGATACGGTGATCTTCTCGGCCGACGCGATGGAAAACATCCGTTACGGCCGTGCCGATGCGACGGACGAGGAAGTGATCCGCGCCGCGAAACTGGCCGCGGCGCACGAATTCATCGAGCGCCTGCCGAACGGCTACCAGTCGTTCCTGGGCGAGCGCGGCGTGCGCCTGTCCGGCGGCCAGCGCCAGCGCATCGCGATCGCCCGCGCGCTGCTGAAGAACCCGCCGCTGCTGCTGCTCGACGAAGCCACCAGCGCGCTGGACGCCGAATCCGAGCGGCTCGTGCAATCGGCGCTCGAAGCGGCCATGGTGGGCCGCACCACCGTCATCATCGCCCACCGCCTGGCCACCGTGCAGCGTGCGGACCGCATCATCGTGATGGAAGACGGCCGCATCGTCGAAACGGGCACGCACCGTTCGCTGGTCGCGCAGGGCGGCATCTATGCCAACCTTGCCGCGCTGCAGTTCCATAACGTTCACGTAGAGCACAGCCATGACTAATCCCGCGACCGCCTCCCTGACCCAGGCAGCGAACGACGATGCGGCACTGCGCCAGCAATGCACGGTCGTGTTGCCGGGCCACCGCCAGCAGACACCGGCGCAAGCCTTCGCTGCGATGGCCGCCTGGTGCGAGGAACAGGGCATCGCCCACGACGTGTATGGCGAAGGAGAGCTGATCGGGGCGCTGGAACGCAAGGTCGCGGCCCTGTTGGGCAAGGAAGCGGCCACCTTCTGCATCACCGGCACGATGGCGCAAGCCACCGCGTTGCGCCTGGCCTGCGCCGACCGCGGCAGCCGCCTGGTCGCGCTGCACACCACCGCGCACATCCTGAAGCATGAACGCGGCAACCACCAGTTACTGGACCATTTCCACGCGCTGCAGGCCGGCAGCCCGTACCGGCCCTTCACGGCCGGCGACCTGGCCGCCATTCCCGACCACCTCGGCGCAGTGTCCGTGGAACTGCCGGCCCGCGAGATCGGCGGCCAGTCGCCCACGTGGGAAGAGCTCGAGGCCATCAAGGCATGGTGCCGCGACAACGGTACGCACCTGCACATGGATGGCGCGCGGCTGTGGGAAGCGGCTGCCGGCATGAACCGGCCGCTGGCCGACGTGGCGGCCGGCTTCGATACCGTCTACGTGTCGCTGTACAAGGGCATCGGCGGCATCGGCGGCGCGCTCCTCGCCGGCAGTGCGGCATTCGTCGCGCGCGCGCAGGAATGGTACCGCCGCCAGGGGGGCAGCGTCATCCACCGCACCCCGTACGTGGTGGCTGCCGCCATGCAGATCGATGGCCGGCTGGCCGCGATGCCGGCATGCTTCCGCCGCACGCAGTGGCTGTACGACGTGCTGCGCGCCTGGCCGCTGCTGCGCGCGAATCCGTCGCGGCCGCATGCCAGCATCTTCCACTTGCACCTGCCGGTGGACCGCGACACGGCGCTCGAGATTCGCAACGCAATCGCCCGCGAATACCGCATCTGGCTGCACAACGCCGCGCACGATGCGCAACTCGACGGCACGAGCTACGTGGAATGGTATGTCGGCGACAACCTGCTGGCCCTGTCCGACGAGCAGGTCCACGCGGCGCTCGCGGCCTGGCACGCGGCGTTGGAAAAAGCCGCACTGGACAAAGCGGCGCTGGACAAGGCGGTGGCATGACGTTCCGCTCCCTGAAACTGATCGACCCGCTGCTGCGCGCGCTCGATGAACTGGGCTACGACGACCCGACGCCCGTGCAACGCCAGGCGATTCCCGCCGTGCTGGCCGGCCGCGACCTGATGGCCGCCGCGCAGACCGGCACCGGCAAGACGGCCGGCTTCGCGCTGCCGCTGCTGAACCGGCTCACGCTGGAAGGCGCCGTGGCGCCGCTCGGCGTGCGCTGCCTCGTGCTGGCACCCACGCGCGAACTGGCCGAGCAGGTCTATGGCAGCTTTCGCAAGTATGGCGCGCACGTGCCGCTGCGCTACGGTGTCGCCTATGGCGGCGTGCCCATCGACCCGCAGATCAACAAGCTGAAGAAGGGACTGGACGTGCTGGTGGCGACACCGGGTCGTCTGCTCGACCTGCAGCGCCAGGGTGCCCTCGACTTCGCGCAGCTGCAGACGCTGGTGCTGGACGAGGCGGACCGCATGCTCGACCTGGGCTTCGCGGCCGACCTGGACGCCGTGTTCGCCGCATTGCCCGCCGAACGCCAGACCCTGCTGTTCTCGGCCACGTTCCCCGAAGCGATCCGCACGCTGGCCGGGCGCCTGCTGCGCGACCCGCTGTCCGTGCAGGCCAGTCCCGCCAACGCGGCGGCGAAGACGGTGCGCCAGCTCGTCATCACCACCGACAAGAAATCCAAGCCGGACCTGTTCGTGCACCTGCTGCGCGAGCGCGGCTGGAGCCAGGTGCTGGTCTTCGCCAAGACCCGCAAGGGTGTCGACCAGCTGGTCGGCGTGCTGCAGCAGCAAGGCATCCGCGCCGACGCGATCCACGGCGACAAGCCGCAGCCGGCCCGCCTGCGCGCGCTGGCCCGCTTCAAGGCGCGCGACGTGGATGTGCTGGTCGCCACGGACGTGGCCGCCCGCGGCCTGGACATCGCCGGCCTGCCGCTGGTCGTCAACCACGACCTGCCGACCGTGGCGGAAGACTATGTGCACCGCATCGGCCGCACCGGTCGTGCGGGCGCCGCCGGCGAGGCGATCTCGCTGGTGGCCGCCGATGAAGTGGACCTGCTGCGCGCGATCGAAACGCTGATCAGGCAGGTGCTGCCGCGCGAGGAAGTGCCGGGCTTCGAGGCCGACCACCGCGTGCCGTCGACCGGCACGCCGGACAGGGCGGCGCAGCCGGCGGCACGCAAGCCTGCCGCGAAGCCAAAGGCGCCGAAAGCGCCAGTGCCGCCGTCCGCGCCGCGCCCGGCCGGCGGCTTCGGTACCGCCGCGCCCGGACGTGCCAAGCCGCCAAAGCGCATCCCCCAGGGCGGCGTGGTCGTAGCCGCCGGGCGTGGCGCGAAGTCGGCCGCGAAGGCGGCGGCGAATGCGGGAGTAAAAGGCGCGCCCCGCCCGGCCAAAAAACGTTCCTGATAAAATTGCGAGTTTTTCAGCCGGAGAATCGCATGCAGCAGTACCAGCAACTGATCGAAACCGTCCTTGCCCAGGGCACCTGGCAGGACAACCGCACGGGCATCCGCACGCT
Source organism: Pseudoduganella sp. jia 12 (assembly GCF_055502675.1). Taxonomy (NCBI): domain Bacteria; kingdom Pseudomonadati; phylum Pseudomonadota; class Betaproteobacteria; order Burkholderiales; family Oxalobacteraceae; genus Pseudoduganella; species Pseudoduganella sp. jia 12. Next base: position 191,582 of record NZ_JBUXKP010000002.1, on the reverse strand, counting down.
GTCCGTGCCGGGCGCGATGATGCGCTTCGATCTGGCGCAGGGATTCCCGGCGGTGACGACCAAACGGCTCGCCTTCAAGTCGGTGGTCGGCGAACTGTGCGCCTTCCTGCGCGCATCGCGCAGCGCGGCCGACTTCCGCGCGCTGGGCTGCAAGGTCTGGGACCAGAACGCCAACGAAAACGCGCAGTGGCTCGCGAACCCGTACCGCGAAGGCACCGACGACCTGGGCCCCGTCTACGGCGTGCAATGGCGCCAGTGGCCCGGCTATAAACTGGTCGATGCGGCGAACACGGCGCAGCGCGAGGACGCGTTTCGCAACGGCTTCACCGAAGTCGCGCCGCTCGTCGAAAACGGTGTCGAGAAAGTGCTGCTCTACAAGGCGATCGACCAGCTGCGCGAATGCCTGGACACGATCGTCGACAATCCGGGAAGCCGCCGCATCCTGTTCCATGGCTGGAACCCGGCCGTGCTGGACCAGGTCGCCCTGCCGGCCTGCCACCTGCTGTACCAGTTCATCCCCAACGCGACAACAAAAGAGATTTCGCTGTGCCTGTATGTGCGCAGCAACGATATCGGCCTGGGCACCCCCTTCAACATCGCCGAAGGCGCCGCGCTGCTGCACCTGGTCGGCCGTTTGACGGGTTACGCGCCGCGCTGGTTCACATATTTCATCGGCGATGCGCACATCTACGAGAACCACATGGAGATGGTGCAGGAGCAGCTCAGGCGCGAGCCGTACGAATCGCCGCGGCTCGTCATCGCCGACCGCGTGCCCGACTTCGCACAGACGGGCAAGTACGAGCCCGAGTGGCTGGAAAAGATCGAACCTGCCGACTTCAGCCTGGAGGGCTACCGCCATCATCCGCCCCTGACCGCGCCGATGGCGGTGTAAGCCATCGCCGCCGTCAGGTGTTTTCACCAAACCTCGGCGCCGATGGCGGTGTAAGCCATCGCCATCGGCGCAGTCAGGTGTTTACTAAACCTCGGCGCCGATGGCGGTGCAAGCCATCCCCGTCGGGGTGTTTTTCCCGCCTGCTCCTCACTTTTTGAAACGCAGCCGTCGGCGTGATTCGCCCAACAGGCCGTCTACGCGACCTCGCCTTTGCGTCGCGCATACATCCTGCACTCGGCCGCCAGCGCCAGCAGGTTCGGATCGCGCTCGCGCCGCTGGGAATACAGCAGCGTGATGGCCTGCTTCGACGCGAACTTGCGCGCCAGCGGCACCAGCTTGATGCGGGCCGTGAAGGAAGCGATCCTGCCGGGCAGCAGCGCGAGACCCATCCCCTCGCTCACCAGGTTAATCAGCGAGAAAATATCGCTGACCTCCATGGCGATCCTGGGCTGGATGCCGCTGCCGTCGAACGCATGGAGAAAGCTGTGCGCCGTAACGAACCCCTGCTTGAGCGTCAGGAACTTCTGGTCCACCGTGTCGGCAAGGTCGACCTCGGCAAGACCGGCAAACGGCGAATCGGCCGGTACGGCCAGGTAGATTGCATCGTCGAAGATCGGAACGGACACCAGGTCGCCGCCAGCGGGGGGCTCGATCAGGCCGATGATCACGGCGTCCAGGTTTCCCTCGGCCAGCTCGCGCAGCAGCACCTGGTTCGACCCCATCGTCAGGATCACCTCGACGTTCGGCTTGCGCAGTTTCAACTCCACGATGATGCGCGGGATGCAATGCAGGGTCAGCGAATGCAGCGTGCCGATACGCAATGTCGACGCATCGACACCGGCCAGTTCGCGCACGCGCTTGATACCTTCCTGGCAAGATTCGACGGTGCGGCGTGCATGCTCGGCAAAGACATGCGCGGTTTCAAGCGCGATCAGGTTTCTTCCGGAGCGCTTGAAAAGCGGGCAGCCAAGGCCTTCCTCCAGCGTATGCAGCGCCCGGTGCACGCTCACGGCACTCTGGCCGAGCAGTTCCGACGCGCGCGCCAGGTTCCCTGCCTCCAGGAAGGTCAGGAAAATTTCCAGCTTCTTCAGCGTGACTTCTTCGTCGATGATCATCGTGTCCCTGCGGATCGGGCCCCAATGCGGGCCCGCCTAGCCGCAGCATACCGCATGCGAAGCGCACCGGCACCCTGCACTCACCATTAACCTGAAGTTAATGATTTCGCCAAACGCTTGATTGATGCATGGGCCAACTCGCCCTATCGTGATTCTCACGTTGAAGGTCCTGGAGGAGACAACATGAAAATCGAAGCACCGGTTTCACCCAAGTGGAGCCGCCGCCGGCAGGAAAAACAGCGCCGCATCGCGCTGGCCCAGCCCTACGCATCCGGCCGGGTGATCTCGACCGAACAGATCGTTCCCGCGCTGGAAGCCCTGATATGCCCCGGCGACCGGGTGGTTTTGGAAGGGAACAACCAGAAGCAGGCCGACTTCCTGGCCCGCTCGCTGGTCCAGGTGGACCCTGCCAAGGTCAACCATCTGCACCTGATCATGCCCAGCGTGAGCCTGCCCGAGCATCTCGACCTGTTCGAACTCGGCATTGCCCGCAAGCTCGATTTCTCCTTTGCCGGCGGGCAGAGCCTGCGCATATCCCAGTACCTGAAGGATGGCCAGCTCGAAGTCGGGGCGATCCATACCTATGTCGAGCTGTATGCGCGCCTGTATGTGGACCTGACGCCGCAGGTGGTCATGGTGGCCGGCTACAAGGCCGACCGGCAGGGCAACCTCTACACCGGCCCCAGTACCGAGGACACGCCTGCCCTGACGGAAGCCGCAGCATTCCGCGACGGCATCGTGATCGCCCAGGTCAACGAGATCGTCGACGATCCTGCCGACCTGCCGCGTGTCGATATCCCGGGCAGCTGGGTGGACTTCGTCGTGCAGTCGGACAAGCCCTTCTTCATCGAACCGCTGTTTACGCGCGACCCCCGGCTCATCAAGCCGGTCCATGTGCTGATGGCCATGATGGCGATCCGCGGTGTCTACGAACGCCATGAGGTGCAGTCGCTGAACCATGGCATCGGCTTCAATACCGCCGCCATCGAGCTGCTGCTGCCGACCTATGGCGAGCGGCTTGGGCTGAAGGGCAAAATCTGCCGCAACTGGACCCTGAACCCCCACCCCACGCTGATCCCCGCCATCGAATCGGGCTGGGTCGACAGCGTCCACTGTTTCGGTGCCGAGCTCGGCATGGAGAACTATGTGGCTGCCCGCCCGGATGTCTTCTTCACCGGCCGCGACGGTTCGCTGCGCTCGAACCGGCTGCTGTGCCAGCTCGCCGGCCAGTATGCGGTCGACCTGTTCATCGGCTCGACCTTGCAGATGGATGGGCTGGGCAACTCGTCGACCGTGACGCGCGGGCGGCTGACGGGGTTCGGCGGCGCACCGAACATGGGCCACGACCCGCACGGCAGGCGCCACGCCACGCCGGCATGGCTGGCGATGGTCGATGCGACCGATCCTTTGACACGCGGGAAAAAGCTGGTAGTGCAGATGGTGGAGACCTTCCAGGACAACGGCCAGCCGAGCATCGTCGAGAGTCTCGACGCGGTGCAGGTCGGCCGCGATACCGGCATGCCGCTTGCCCCGGTGATGATCTACGGCGACGACGTGACCCATGTGCTGACCGAGGAAGGTATCGCCTACCTGTACAAGGCGAGGTCGCTCGACGAACGCAAGGCCATGCTGGCGGCCGTCTCGGGCGTCACCCCGGTCGGCTTGCGCCATGACCCCAAGGAGACCAAGCGCATGCGCAGCGCCGGGCTCATCGCGCTCCCCGAGGATATCGGCGTGCAGCGGGGCGAAGCCACCCGATCCCTGCTCGCGGCGAAAAGCATCGGCGACCTGGTCGATTGGTCCGAGGGGCTGTACGAACCGCCCGCCAAGTTCAGGAGCTGGTAATGAGCGCAATGGACACCCTGGTATCGTTCGAGGCCGGCGCATCTACCGCGCCGCTGGCGCCCCCGGCCACCCTGCTGGCCGATTGCGCGGTGGCCGCGCTGGTCGACGAAGCCATGCTCACCCCGAAACCCGGCCTGGTCGACCTGCGCGGCCGCGGGGCGCACAGCGACATGGACTGGAGCCTGATGTGCCATTCGGCGCGCGCACTGCACCCGACCTTTGCCGCGCTTGCCCAGGCGGGCAGCCAGATCCCGGACATGCCGGCGCTGCGCGAACGGATCGGGCAGATCGGCCGGCTGGGCGAGGCAACCATGCTGGCGGCGACCGGCGGCATCAATACCCATCGCGGCGCGATCTGGGCGCTGGGCCTGCTGGTCACGGCGGCCGCCCAGGACGCGGGCGTGGCCTGTCCGGCGGCGATCGCGCGCCGCGCCGGCGCCCTGGCGCGCTGCCCCGACCGCTTCGCCCCCGCCCACACCGACAACAAGGGCGCAGCCGCGTGCCGGCGCTATGGCGTGGGCGGCGCACGCACCCAGGCGCAGACGGACTTCCCGTCCGTGATCGAGATCGCCCTGCCACGGCTGCGCGCGTCGCGTCGCCAGGGAAACCCTGAGATCACGGCCCGGCTGGACTGCCTGCTGTCGCTCATCGCGCAGCTCGACGATACCTGCGTGCTGTCGCGCGGCGGGAGCGGCGCGCTGGCGGCGGTACAGCAAGGGGCCGCGCGGGTCCTTGCCGCGGGCGGCGCGGGAACGGCCCGCGGCAAGCGGGCACTGCGCAAGCTCGACCAGCGCATGGTCGGGCTGAACGTATCGCCCGGCGGCGCCGCCGACCTGCTTGCCGCGGCGCTCTTCCTGGATCGCCTCCAGCATGAACGATCGAACTGACAGCGAAGGATCAGACAATGGAAAAATTCACGAGACAATTCGTTGCCGGCGCGCCGGCGCCGCGCCGCGCCATGGCCGGCGTGGTAGGTTCCGGCGACCTGGAAGTACTGGTCGAGCCCGCGAACGGCGGCGCCACCGCCATCACGGTCAACACCTCGGTCAACGGCAAGGAACCCGTCTGGAACGCGGTACTGGAGCGGATGTTCGCCGACGCCGGCCTGCCGGCGGTCAACATCGAGATCAACGACTGCGGCGCGACCCCGGGCGTGGTCCGCATGCGGCTGGAACAGGCAATGGAGGAGGCAAACAAACCATGAGTACGACAGGCATGAATACGACAGCCACGGACCCGACAGCCATGGACCCGACAACCATGGGCACGGCGGATTTCCGGCAACGCGACAGTTTCATCGAACTGGGCGCACGCCAGCGTGCCACCGCGCTGCTCGACGCCGGTACGGCCCGTGAACTGCTGGGACCATTCGACCGCATCAAGTCGCCCTGGCTCGAACGGCAGGGCATCACGGCGCAAGCCGACGACGGTGTCGTGGTGATGAAAGGCAGCCTCGCACGGCAGCCGGCCGTGGTGCTGGCAATCGAAGGCGCTTACCAGGGCGGCAGCATGGGCGAAGTGGGCGGTGCGAAGATCGCCGCGGCGCTGGAACTGGCGGCCGAGGACAACCGGCAAGGCATACCGACCTGCGCCGTCATCCTGTTCGAGACCGGTGGCGTGCGGCTGCAGGAGGCCAACCTTGGCCTGGCCGCCATTGCCGACATTCATGCCGGCATTGCCGACCTGCGGCGCTACCAGCCGGTCATCGGCGTCAGCGCGGGCACCGTCGGCTGCTATGGCGGCATGTCGATTGCCGCCGGCCTGTGCAGCTACCTGGTGTGCACGCGGGATGCCCGCCTGGGCCTGAACGGGCCCCAGGTGATCGAGCAGGAAGCGGGCATTGCCGAGTTCGACTCGCGCGACAAACCGTTTATCTGGAGCCTGACCGGCGGCGAGCAACGCTACCTGACGGGTCTCGTCGATGCCTACGTGCAGGACGACCTCGGGCAAATCCATGCGGCGGTCCTCGATTGCCTGCGCCAGGGCTTGCCGGAACGCCACCGCAGCGACCGCTACCAGGAATACCTTGCCCGGCTTGCGGAGATCGACACCACCGTCCAGGCCACCGCGGACGGTGTCCGCCACCTCTACAGGAAAGGAAGCGCATCGTGACGACCGAGCCACATTCCAGCCGCGGCAGGACCTGGGTTGCCGGATTGACCGGCGGCGCCTCCCCCATTTCCGGCTACCCACCTTCGCTGCTGGTCGCCGACGCCGACCTTGGCGGCCATCCGGCACGCTTCATCGCCGTCGTGCCCGACCCGGACAACCGCTTTCCGCGCGTACGCAACGGCGAAGTCGGACTGGCCGAGGGATGGCAGATCGCCAGGGCCGTGCGGGAACTGGCCGAGGCCGAGCACGGCCGGGAGGTCAAGAGCGCGATCGTCGCGGTCATCGATGTTACCAGCCAGGCTTACGGCCGCCTGGAGGAAGCCTTCGGGATCCACCAGGCGCTCGCCGCCGCTGCGGCAGCCTACGCCGATGCGCGGCTGGCCGGGCATCCGGTGATCGCCCTCATTGTCGGCAAGGCGATCTCCGGCGGCTTCCTGGCGCATGGCTACCAGGCAAACCGCATCATCGCCTTCGATGACGACGCGGTCAGCGTGCATGCCATGGGCAAGGCCTCGGCGGCCCGCATCACGCTGCGGTCGGTCGAAGCGCTCGAGCAGCTTGCCGCCCAGGTACCGCCGATGGCCTACGATATCCGGAACTATGCCTCGCTCGGCCTGTTGTGGCGCCTGCTGTCGGTCAGCGACGCCGACGCGCCGTCCGATGCCGATCTCGGCCAGGTGCGCGAGGTCCTGCTGGCGGCGCTGGCGGACATCCGCGCCACGCCCGGGCGCGGCCTCGCGGGGCGGCTCGGCGCCGACAACCGCAGCGCCTCGCGCAAGGTCCGCGAGTCGATGCGGGCCCAATGGCAAATCGCCCCATCGCACGGCTGACAGGAGACGCGGACACAGACTGACTCACTCATGCTGCACCCAGGGGCAGCGGCGGCAACCAAAACCATAAAAGCAAGACAACCAATCAATTGGAGACTGATCATGATCGTTTTTGGTGTAGCACTTCTCGCGTTCTGCACATTGGCCGGACTGTTCGTCGGCGATGTCCTTGGCGCCTTGCTCGGAGTGAAGGCGAACGTCGGCGGTGTCGGCTTCGCCATGCTGCTGCTGCTTTTCCTGACGGACCTGCTCAAGCGGCGCGGCATGCTGGCGCCGGTGTCCGAGCAGGGCATCGGGTTCTGGACCGCCATGTACATTCCCATCGTGATCGCGATGGCGGCGCAGCAGAACGTGGTGGGCGCCGTCAAGGGCGGCCCGGCCGCACTGCTGGCCGGCGTGCTGGCCGTCGTGGTCTGCTTTGCGCTGATCCCGCTCGTTGCAAGGATCGGCAAGGACCGCTATATCCCCGCGCCGGTCGGCGCCCCCGACCCGGCCGGCGCTGCCCGGCCGGTGCGTTGAACCAGGAGAACGGCATGAATACGATTCCAGACATCCTGGTCGGCGTGATGACCAAGAATGGCCTCCTGGCCGCCTTCGCGGTGGTCGGGTTGACGATGTGGGTCTCTTACTTCCTGTCCGCGCGCCTGACGCGCGGACACCTGCACGGCTCGGCGCTGGCCATCATGGTCGGGCTGCTGCTGGCCTACGTGGCCGGTATCGCGACCGGCGGCACCAAGGGTGTGGTGGACCTGCCCCTCCTGTCGGGCATGGGACTGCTGGGCGGCGCCATGCTGCGCGATTTCGCCATCGTCTCCACCGCCTACGGCGCCAGTCTCTCCGACATGCGCCGCTGCGGGCTGTCGGGCATCGTCGCGCTGCTGCTCGGCGTGGTGCTGTCCTTTGTCGTGGGGGCCGGCGTCGCTTATGCATTCGGCTACACCGACGTCGTCAGCATGACCACCATCGGCGCCGGCGCGGTCACCTATATCGTTGGCCCGGTCACGGGCGCCGCCATCGGCGCCAGTTCCGATGTCATGGCGCTGAGCATCGCAGCCGGCCTGGTCAAGTCGGTCCTGGTGATGGTGGGAGCGCCGTTCTTCGCCAAATCGATCGGCCTGGACAACCCGCGAACCGCCATGGTCTTCGGCGGCATGATGGGCACGACCAGCGGGGTTTGCGGCAGCCTGGCGGCAATCGATCCGAAACTGGTGCCCTACGGCGCCATGACGTCCACCTTCTACACCGGCCTCGGTTGCCTGATGGGGCCGTCCGTACTGTTCTTCGCCACCCGCGCGCTGTTTTCCTGAGGCCGTCATGCATGCGCATTTTCCACCGCAGCCAGCCGCTTGCGGACAGCGCCCGCCCCTGCTACTCCCGCACGACTTGGTGTGGGTGTCGGACTGGCGGGGGTTCGAACCGGACGGCAGCCTGCCGGCGTGGGCCGAGGCCGCGCTGCGCCGCGGCAGTCCGCTTGTCGTGCGGCGCGCCCGCACCGGCGACACCGCCCTGCTCCCGGTCGGACTGCGCGGCGAGGCGCGCAGCGAGCGCCTCGCCGGCGTGCTGCGGCTCGACGCGGTGCGGCAGCACGCCAGCCCCGAAATGCTGGTGCGGCGCCCGCTGCCGGATCGCGCCGCCGCACCGCTCCTGGCCGCACTGCAACGTATCGTCCCGCGGCTCGATGCCTGCGGCCTGCGCTGGGGGCCGACGGGCAGCCTCGGCTTCGCCCTGGCGACCGGCTGGCCGGCACTGCATCCGGCCAGCGATATCGACCTGGTGGTGCGCGCACCGCTGCCGCTGACGACAGGCCAGGCGCATGTGCTGCAATGGGTGTCCGAGGCTGCCGGCTGGCGTGTCGACCTGCAGGTCGACACCGGCCATGGCGGCTTCGCCTTTGCCGAATGGGCCAGGAGCGGCGGCCGGGTGCTGCTCAAGACCGATGCCGGCCCGTTCATGACCGGCGATCCGTGGAATCTCGGCGGCTGGTTCGACGGGCACGGGCAGGTGGCGGCATGAGCGTGCTGTTCACCTTCCCCGGCCAGGGTGCGCAGCGTCCCGGCATGCTGCACCGCTTGCCGGCGCACCACGAAGTGGCGCGAACGCTGGCCGAAACGACCGAGGCGCTGGAGACCTCCCCGCTGGCGCTGGACACGCCCGAGTCGCTGGCGTCCAGCCGGTCGGTCCAGCTTTGCCTGCTCATTGCCGGCGTGGCGATGGCGCGCACCCTGATCGCCATGGGCGCGCGGCCGACCATGGTGGCCGGCCTGTCGATCGGCGCCTACCCGGCGGCGGTCGTTGCCGGCGCCCTGGACTACCGCGATGCGGTCGCGCTGGTGGCGCGGCGCGGCCGGTTGATGGACGAAGCGTTCCCGCAGGGCTACGGCATGGCGGCCATCGTCGGCCTGGCCCAGTCCCCGCTCGAAGCCCTGGTCGCACAAGTGCACACGGCATCGAGACCGGTCTACCTGGCCAACCTCAATGCCGAGCGGCAGTTCGTGATTTCCGGCGCCGATGCCGCGCTCGATGCCGTGATGGCGCTGGCGCGCGCCCAGGGCGCCAGCAAGACGGAACGGCTGGCCGTCAGCGTGCCCTCGCACTGCCCGCTGTTCGATGCCGCTGCCGAGGAGATGCGCGCGGCCGTCGGCCAGGTCGAACTGCGCCGTCCGGGCATTACCTTCCTCAGCAGCAGCGCCGCACGCATGCTGGCCGATCCGCTGCGCATTGCCGAGGACCTGGCGACCAATATGGCGCGCCAGGTGCGCTGGGGCGAGACTGCGCGCCTGGCATGGGAGCGAGGCGCGCGGCTGGCCGTGGAAATGCCGCCAGGATTGGTGCTGACCAACCTGACCGCCCCGGAACTGAACGAGGGACTGGCGATTGGCTGCGACAACACGGCCGCGGAGACGGTCCTGGCGCTGTGTGCCCGCTTTGCCCGATCTTGACGCCCCTGCACTCAGGGATGAACGCCTGCCAGTCGCTGGCAGGCAGGCGCGCAACCCGGAAGGGTCATGGGCCGTCTGGAAAATGGTGGTCGCGCAGCGAAGTGAAGCGTTCAGCTGAATTTCTGGGATTTCTGGCGGCGCGCATAGGAGCCCAGCACTGCCAGCCCTGCCACCAGCAGCACGGCGCTGCCCGGCTCCGGCACGGCCAGCGCGACATCGAGCACGAGCCGTGAATCCGGGTTGAACAGCACGCCCGCGCTGTTGATCATCACCGCGTCGTGCACGAACGTCACCCCGACCGGCGCATAATTGCTCAGCGAATTGATCGACACGCCCACGATGACCGGCGCGCCCGCGAACCGGATGATGTGGCCATTGAAGGCGGCGTTGCCGGCGATCTGGTTCGTAAAATAATTCAGTTCGATCGTCGTGGCACCGATATCGACATCGACCGGGATCAGGTTGTAGAACGAGCTGAGTGGCAGCAGGCTGCCGCTGGGGAACTCCACCTCGGCACCGACGACCGCCGTGCCGACGGTGGAAATCCTGCTCAGCTCATCGGGCGACGTGCAGCAGTAGACGGCGGCGGAAACGTCGGCCCCGGTCAGCACGAGGGGTTCGGCCAATGCCGGTGCGCATGTCGCCACGCATTGCGCCGCGAACGCGGCGGCGAGCAGCAATCTCTTCATCACACGTCTCCCATCGGGTCAGTCGATTCGGAATTTCGCCGCCCCATCGCCTGCATTCGCGCGGATTGCCCGATGCAAGCCAAACGGCGTCCTGCAAGCTTACGCCTGCCCGCCGTGAAATCACATTATTTTTTTGACATCCGGCCGCTGGCGGCCGCCGTGTGGCCCGCCGTGTGGCCATTAAGCGTCACATGCTCGAGCGTCACCCTGCGCGTTGGCCGCACATGCTCAGTTCCCGGCCGCCCCGAACGTCACCCTGTCCAGGCTCATCAGGCTGTCCTGCGAACTGCCGTGAAAACGCAGGATCACGTTGTGCACGCCGGTGACTTTTCTCACCGGCGTGGTGACGGTGGTCCAGGCCTTGCCGTCCACAGCCCCGGACGCAGGCATCACCAGCGATCCGATCACGTCGCCGGCAACATCGTCCAGCACGATCTCGATGCCCGAGCCGGGAACCGCGCCCATCACGGTCGCCGAGAAATTCGCGGCACCGTCCTTGCCGAAGTCGACCCGGGAGAACTGCAGCCAGTCGAAGTTGTTGATCGATGAAACGTACGAGCGGCCGGTCGTGTCCACTTCCACGGACGTACCCGCGGACTTGCTGGCCTTCGACGCCTGGACCGATTTGAAGGGATCGATCTTGACGAGGCTTTTCGAATCGACCGGTTCCGGCCGCGTGGATTTTGCCGGCAAGGGCGGCGGCGGCTCGCCCGGCGAACCGGACACCGTGATCTTCAACCCTTCCTTATCGACGGTGCCGTTCCAGTCCACCAGCAATTCCCGCGCATAGCCGCTGCCGGTGCGCCGGACCGGCAGCTTGCGGCCGTTCACGGTCACGGCGACGTCGCCGCCGAAGTCGTCCGCAAGGTGCAAGGTCGTCACTTGCAGCGGCGTGTCGGGCTTGAACACGAGTTCCTTGTTCTGTCCATATTGCCCGCTCGTGGCGACGCTGACGGTGCCGTCGCCCTCGGGCGACGCGTACAGCGCATCCTGCATGCGCCCGTCCATCCCGGGCAGCACGATCGGCTTCAGCCACAGTGCCTTGCTGCGCGCATCGCGGTGGAAGCCGACGATGTCGTAGTAGTTGCGCCACAGCGCCGGCATGCTGATGTACTGCTTCTTGCTGCGGATCTCGGTGGCGACCGCTACCGGCGCCTTCACTTTCGGCAGGATATTGAGCGGGTGGTTGAACACCTGGTTGCGGTCGAGGTACTGGCGCTCGTAGGCATCCTTTTGCAACGCGGCCCATTCGCCGGCGCGGCGCGTGTTGAGCAGCAGGCCGCCATAGTGCGTCACGATGTACGGCGTCCATTCGTCATAGGTGCCGTCCGCATAGCCGAGGCCACGGTAATACGGCTGGTAATAGTCATTGAGCTTGCCCAGCACGAAATCCGTGTCGGCGGCTGGCCAGATCTCGCCCAGCTTCATGTTCAGCGCCAGCCACTGGCCGCCGAAGTACCCCTCGCTGTGCTTGCCCAGCCTGAAGCCGGCCTCGTTCAGGTAGCGGGCGCGGAACGATGCCACTACCGTATCGTAGGCGAGCTGGTAGCGGGCCGCCAGCGCCTTGTCGCCCTGCTCGGTGGCCAGCCGCACCATCAGTTTGTATGCCACGGCCGACAGGCCGGCATTGAACGGGTTCGGGTCGCCGCCGGCGTCGTACGAGTTCTCCGAATGATCGAACGTGTACGGGTACTGCTTGTTGCCGTACAAATCCACCTGGTCGAGGATGCGCTGCGCCGCGCGCCGCACGTTCGGCCAGATCGCATCGAAGCGGGCCCGGTCGTTCGTCGCGGCATACGTTTCGTAGACCGAAACGATGAAGCCGGCGTTCAGGTCGACCCACTTGACGATGTTGCGGTAGTCGGCATGCTCGGTATCGTCCCAGCCCACCATCGCGGAGCGCAACGCGCGGTCGGCACCCACGTCCATCTTGTTCGTATCGTGATGGATCTGGCCGCTCTTCATCTGCGTGCGCGCCCAGTAACGCAATTCTTCCCATGCGAAGAACGGCAGCAGCTGGCCCACGATCTGGCGCGCGTGCCACATCTGGTCCATCGTGCCGAAGCACGTCCATTGTCCCTCCGCGAACGCGACCCGGCCATCCTTCTTGTACATCGAATTGGTCGACAGGTTCACCAGCGTGTTCAGGGTCTGGTTCTTCAGCCAGTCCGGCAGGTTCGACGCGCGCATGCGGTCCACCAGTTCCACGGCATTCGTTTTCAGGCTGTCGAAGTTCGCCAGGCCCGCCTCCGCGACGGTGGACGAATCGCGGTGCTGCCCGAGGTACCACGAACGCTCGGGATCGGAATCCTCGTACCACGCCAGCACGAAGCGCATGCGCCGGGTCTCGCCGGGCGCCAGCGTGACCTTGACAGTCGTGCTGGCAGGGCCGCCGGTGTCGGCCACGCCGTTCACCGACGCGGCCTTGCCGTCCGCCGCGGCATACACCGACCAGGCCCGCGTGCTGAAGCCCTTGCCGTCGATGGTCGTCACGTGCGCATTGCCCACGTCGATCCGCAGCGCCAGCGAAGCCTGCGCTTCGCCGGCTCCCTCGTTGGTCAGCGTGAATTCATAGAAGGCGTAGGGAAGGCTCATGCGGCCCGGATCGCGGCGGTCGAACGGCGCAAACGCCGTCATGGCAACGGCGATACCGTCGGCGGACCCGAGATTCACGCGGTGCAGCGGCCAGATGGCGTCGTCATCCGGCTTGCCGTCGACCACGCGGGCCTTCAGCGTGGCCACCGTGGATGTCTTCCCGCCCCGCTGCGTGGACAGGCCGAACCCGGCATTCTTCAGGCGTTCGAAATCGTACGCGTCGGCTGGCGGTCGCAGCATGGCCGCGAACGTGCCCGTATTGGCGTCGAACTTGACGGCGCCGGTGCCGAAGCCGCCCAGCGGCGCGCCGGTGGTGCCGTTGACGGCGTAGACGGGAATCGCCGCCGTGGCGGTGTCCCTCGCTAACGACGGGAATGAAAGAACGACGACAACGAGTGCGCAACACGATTTCACGACGAGTGGCTTCATGGCGATCCTGGAGAAATGGGGGCGCACCGGCATGGCCGCGCCGCAACGATTCTGCAGTGTTCGCCGGCGCGCCGGCAATTGTGAAATTCGCCAATCGCCCGACAAAATTCGTGAGCCATGGGGAATGCCGTCAAGCCAGCCTGCCTGCGGCTCCCGATGCCGATCAGGCGAGCCAAACCCCAAGCCGGGCCTGCCCGGGACCTTGGCCATCGGGGGGCATGCACACGGGCCGGCATCCCGGCCGGGCACTACTCCTGGCCTAGCACTACTCCTGGCCAGCACTAATCCTGGCCTAACACTACTCCGCCGCCGGCCCCATCGACGCCACCAGCGCGTGGTACCACCGCTCCTTGCGCGTCTTGTGCAGCTGGTACCATGCGCGGATCGTCTCCGGCCGCCACACTTTCAGCATCTTGAATACCTCGGCGGTGAATTCCAGCGGCGCCAGGCCGGTGGCGGTCAGCAGGTTGTCGCCGCGCACCGCGGGTTCGTTGCGGTACAGCTTTTCGCCGCGGTACGACGGGCAGGATTGCTTCAGGAAACCCAGGTCGTTGCTGGTGTGCCGGCGTGCATCCAGCGCGCCAACGCTGGCCAGGCCGTCGGTGGCGCCGCAGATGGCCGCCACGTTGTGGCCCGCGTCCAGCGCGTCGCGCGCGAACTCGAGGATCGGGCGCAGCCCGGGCTGGTCCCAACGCTCGCTGCCCGGCAGGATCAGCACGTCGCCTGGTTCCAGCACCAGCTCGGCCAGCGCCAGGTCGGGCACGTGCGTCACGCCGCCCATGCTCGTCACCTCGGCCGTGGTCAGCCCCACCTTGCGAAAGCCGAAGTCCGCCAGCGGGTTCGCGAAGAAGCGGCGGCTGTGCAGCTCCGCCGCCAGGTAGCCGATTTCCCAATCGGCCAGCGTGTCGACCACCACCAGGTAAGCGTTCATGGCTCCTCCATCAAGTTGGGCTTGCCAGTATAGCCGTTGCGCCGCGCCCGGTCACCGGGGCGGCACGTTCTCCAGCACGCCGATCGGCGCGTTCACCAGCTTGCCATCGACCTTTTTCACTTCGCGGATGTACATGTTCTGCACGATGTCGCGGGTGGCGGGGTCGATGCTGATCGGCCCGCGCGGGCTGTTCCACTTCATGCCCGCCAGCGTCTTGATCGCCGCGTCACCGGTCACCTTGCCATCGAGCCGTCGCACCGTCTCGGCAATCATGCCCATCGTGTCGTAGGCCGCGACGGTGACGAAGGTCGCCGCCGGCCGCTGCGGGTTCGCCGCTGCGTAAGCCTTCAGGAAGGCCCGGTTGGCATCGTTGTCCAGCGCCGTCGAGTAATTCAGCACCGTCACGGCGCCCAGCGCCCGGTCGCCGAGCGCCGCCAGGGTCGGCGTATCGCTGGTCATGTCGCCCACGCCCAGGAACTTGATGCCGGCCTTGTCCAGGCCCTTGTCCGTAAAGGCCTTCAGCAGCGCGGTGCCGTCTTCGGCACCGGGTGCAAAGAAGAACAGCGCATCGGGCTTCTGGTCCTTGGCGCGCTGCACGAACGGGGAATAGTCGGGATTGGCCAGCGGCACGCGCGCCGAGCCCACCACCTTGCCGCCCGCCTCGTTGAACCCCTTGATGAACTTCGCTTCGGCATCGGCGCCGGTGCTGTAGTCGCTGACCAGCGTATACACCTTGCCGATCCTGCTCTTGCCGGTCCATGTGCCGAACGGTTCCGTCATCTGGTGCATCGTCATCGACGTGCGCACCATGTAAGGCGATTTTTCCGTGATGCCGGTGGTGACGGCGTTCATCACGATCATCGGCGTCTTCGCGCGGGTGGCCAGCGGTGCCACGGCCAGTGCGCTCGGCGTCAGCGAAAAGCCGATCAGGAAATCGACCTTCTCGCGGGCGATCAGTTCCTGCGCGGCGCGCTTCGAATGGTCGGCGTTCGAACCGCCGTCGTCGCGGTAGATCACTTCGATCTTCTTGCCGGCCACCTTGTCGCCATGCTGGTGCAGGTAGGTGCGGATGCCGTCCTCGAACGGCTTGCCGATGTTGGCGAACGGGCCCGTCAGCGCCGCGATCACGCCGACCTTGATCGTTTCCTGGGCCTGCGCCGCCAGCGGCAGGCAGGCGATGGCGACGGCGCAGGCGATGGTGCGGGCGCTCGTGCAAGCGCCCTTGTAAGCGCCCTTGTAAGCGCCCTTGTAAGCTTCGGTGCGAACGTTCATGGTGTCTCCTCCATTTGTTGTAGTCACTGCGCCCTGATGGTGGCGCCGTCGTCGCTGCCGCCCTCGTACATCGCCTGGACCTGCGCCGCCCTTCGGGCCAGCACGGCCGCCTGGTTCACGGAACCCTTGTCCGTCAGCTCCCGGTGGTCGATCGAGGGCGGCGCCTCCTGCAGCCGCAGCATCGCCACCGCGTTCGACGAGCCGGTCGCATCGGCGTTCAGGCGCCGCAGCAGTCCCGAGAAGAAGTCGCGCACCGGCGCACTGGCCAGTACCTGCGCGGGCGTGGCACCGGCGCCCAGCCCGGACAGCGTCTGGCAATGCTCCAGCCGCGGAAACACGAGCAGGCCGACGGCGTGCCGGTCGATGCCGGTGACGACCACGTCGAGCACATACGGTGCACCCATACTGATCACTTTCGCCCGCAGCGGCCCCACGCTGACGAACGTGCCGGTGGCCAGCTTGAAGTCCTCGGCGATACGGCCGTCGAACATGAAGCCCAGTTCCGGCTGCGCGTCATCGGCAAAGCGCAGCGCGTCGCCCGTGCGGTAATACCCTTCCTCGTCGAAAGCGTCGGCGGTGAGTTCGGGCATGCGCCAGTAGCCGGGCATCACATGCGGCCCCTTGAAGCGCGCCTCGAGCTTGCCCCCCACGGGCGCCAGCTTGACCTGGCAGCCCGGTGCGGGCACGCCCACGTAGCCGGCGCGCACGATCGGCCCGGTGCCGAACGTGCACGAGGGCGACGTTTCCGTCATCCCCAGCCCTGTCATGATGCGGATCGATTCGCCGCAATGGCGCACCGCGATCGCATCGAGCCGGTCCCATGCCGCCTGCGACAGCCCGGCCCCCGCGCAGAAGAACAGTTTTACGCGCGAGAAGAAGGTGTCGCGCAGCTGCGCATCCGTCTCCAGCGCATCGGTCAGCATTTCCCAGCCCTTCGGGATGTTGAAATAGACGGTGGGCGCGATCTCGCGCAGGTTGTCCAGCGTGCGCCGGAAGTCCTGCGGCGTGGGCCGGCCATCGTCCAGGTACAGCGTGCCGCCGTTGTACAGGGCGATGCCCACGTTGTGGCTGCCGCCGAACGTGTGGTTCCACGGCAGCCAGTCCACCAGCACCGGCGGTGCCTCGCCGAAGAACGGGAACGTCTGCAGCAGCATCTGCTGGTTGCTGCTCCACATGCCGTGCGTGGTGACCACCGCTTTCGGCTTTTTGGTCGAACCGGACGTGAACAGGAATTTCGCGATCGTGTCCGGCCCGACGGCGGCATTGGCCGCGTCGACGGTGCTCGGCACCGTTTCCAGCAACGCGGCGAAGCGGGTCGCCTCGATGCCGGCAACCTCGCCCCCGTCGAGGATCAGTTCCGCGTCATCGGGCAGCACGGCGGCGATGGCGCGGCCGAACGCGGTGCCGTCGGACGCATAGACGGCACCCGGCGTCAGGTGCGCCACGAGTTCGTCCAGCCGGCCGTAATCCGTGGCGACCAGAGAATAGGCCGGCGACACCGGCACGTAGGGCACGCCCGCGTACATGGCGCCCAGCGCCAGCTGGTAGTGCTGCAGGTCGTTGCCGGACAGGATCACGAGCGGCCGCTCGGCGCACAGCCCGCGGTCCAGCAGCGCCTGGCCGATGCGGCGGGCGCGCTCCAGCATGTCGGCGTAGCCCACGCGTAGCCATTCGCCGTCCGGGCCGCGCCGGGCGACGAGGGTGCGTTCCGGCCAGTCGCGGGCACCGCGCACCAGGCAATCCGTGAAGCGGCGCGGCACGTCGCCCAGCGGCGTTTCCGCGTCCATGTACCACGCCTCTCCCGCGCGGCGAACGGCAACCTGCGGGCGGCCGATGGCCACGGGACGGCACCGTCCCGGCATCTGCGTTGGGATCATGGGCCCTCCTCAGATCGGATAATGACGTGGCGTGGTCTGCACGGTGATCCAGCGCAGGTCCGTGAACTCGGCGATTGCCGCCTTGCCGCCGAAACGGCCGTAACCGCTGGCCTTCACGCCGCCGAACGGCATCTGCGCCTCGTCGTGCACGGTGGGCCCGTTGATGTGGCAGATGCCCGATTCGATGCGCCGCGCCACGGCCATCGCCCGGCCGATGTCGCGGCTGAAGACCGCTGCCGACAGGCCGTATTCGCTGTCGTTCGCAAGCCGGATGCCCTCCTCGTCGCCGTCGAAGCGCAGGATCGACACGACCGGACCGAAGGCTTCCTCGCGGTACGCGGCCATGTCCGGCGTCACGCCGTCGATGATCGCCGGCTGCAGCAGGTTGCCGCTGGCGCTGGGCACCGCCGGCAGCACCGTCGCGCCGCGCTCCACCGCATCGCGGACCAGCGCTTCCACGCGCTGCGCGGCGGCCGGGTCGACCATGCCCGCCAGCGGCGCATCTGCATGCGCCGCCTTCAGGCTTGCCGTCTTGGCCGCGAACTTTTCCAGGAATGCCGGGGCGATCTTGCGGTCGACGAGAATGCGGTCGGCCGACATGCAGATCTGGCCCTGGTTGAAGAACGACGAGAATGCCGCCGCTTCGACCGCGGCGTCGATGTCCGCATCATCCAGCACCAGGACCGGGTTCTTGCCGCCCAGTTCCAGCAGCACCGGTTTCAGGTGCTTCGCGGCCTGCTGCGCGATGATGCGGCCCACGTGGGTGGACCCGGTGAAATTGATACGTCGCACCGCCGGGTGGGCCACCAGCGTTTCCACGACAGATGCCGCATCCTGCGGCGCGTTGGTGATCACGTTGACGACGCCGGCCGGGAAACCCGCTTCCTCGAACACGGTGCCGATCAGCCGGTGCAGCGCGGGGCACTGCTCGGAAGCCTTCAGGATGACGGTATTGCCGCAGGCGAGCGGCATGGCCACCGCCCGGGTGGCCAGGATCACCGGTGCGTTCCACGGCGCGATGCCCAGCACCACGCCGCAGGGCTGGCGCACGCCCATCGCCAGCGAGCCGGGCACGTCGGACGGAATCACTTCGCCGGCGATCTGGGTGGTCATGCCGGCCGCTTCGCGCAGCATGTTGGCGGCGAGCGTGACATTGAACCCATACCAGATCGGACTGCCGCCTGCCTCGGCCATGCCGCGCGCCACGAACTCGGTGCGGTATTTTTCCATCGTGTCCGCGGCCTTCAGCAGCAAGCCCCGCCGTTCGGTCGGCAGCATCGCCGCCCAGGCCGGGAAGGCGCGTTGGGCGGCATCGGCGGCACGCTGCGCATCCTCGACGCTGGCTGCGGCGGCGCGTGTGGCGGTATCGCCGGTGGCGGGATTGCGGCGCTCGAACGTGGCGCCGTTCGAGGCGGCGGCCGCTTGGCCGTCCACCAGCAAATCGGTGTCAAACATGGTGTCTCCTCTGTGTTCTCGGGGGCCGGCGCATGGCTTGCGCTCTGTGGCCCCGCACTATAAAGGGAAATGGGGCGTGGCGAAGAAAACTCAGCCGCGCTTGTAGGCTTGCAGTCCCGGCTTGATCGTCTTGTCGTCCAGGAATTGCTTCAGCCCTTCCTTGCGGCCCTTCTCGGGATCGCGGTAGTTCGACTGGTCGGTCTTCGCATACAGGTAATCCTCGCCCTGCTCCCACGTCAGCTCGCGGGCGCGCTTGAAGCCCTGCTTCGCGTAGCGCAGCACCACGGGGTTCTTCTCCAGCAGGTTGCGGGCCAGCGCCACCACGGCGTCGCGCAGTTCTTCCTTCGGCACGCTGCGGTTGACGAGTCCCATTTCCGCCGCCTGGCGGCCCGTAAACGTTTCGCCCGTCATGATGTAGTGCAGCGCCTGGCGATGGCCCATCGTATCCGCCACGGCCTTGCTTACCAGGTTCCCCGGCGGGATGCCCCAGTTCACTTCGGAGAGGCCGAACACCGCGTCGTCCGCGGCGATGGCCAGATCGCAGGCCACCAGCGGCGAGAACGCGCCGCCGAAGCACCAGCCGTTCACCATCGCGATGGTGGACTTGCTGTACATGCGCAGCAGCTTCCACTGCCACTGCGAGCAGTCGCGGCGGATGCGTTCCTGCATGATCTCCGGCTTGCCCTCCGTTTCGCGGAAGTATTCCTTCAGGTCCATGCCGGCGGACCAGGATTCGCCGGCGCCCGTCAGCACGATCACCTGGGCGTCGTCGTCCAGCTCCAGCGTTTCCAGCACGTCGATCATCTCGCGGTTCAGCGTGGGACTCATCGCGTTGCGCTTTTCCGGGCGGTTCAGCGTGATCCAGCCGATGCCGTCCGCCACGTCCACTTTCACGGTCTGCCAGCGCGCTTCGTATTTGGACATACATGTCTCCTCTAGTCGTTGTATCAGGCTTCCTGATATAAAGTCCATACTAGACCGAATCAGGCAGCCTGACAACCTGTTTTTCGATTTTTCGTTCAGCGGCAAGCGAAACTGGCCGCATCCTCGACGTTGCCGCCCGCATAGGTGGCCACTTTCGGCCAGCTGCACAGCGGCCGTGAACGGCCGGCGGGGATCGCGCCCAGGCCCGGATTGGCGCTCGCAGTGCGTGCCGTGGCACGGATCGCTTCCGGCTCGACACCCTTCTCCACCCAGTCGACCAGTGCGCCCAGCATGTCGAACTGGTCGGTCGCGGGGCCGCCGGAACAGTGGTTCATGCCCGGCACGGCGAACACGCGCGCGAACGACGGCGCATCCGCGTAACTCGCCTTCAACGCGTCCAGCCACTTTACCGTGTCGTCGAACGAGAACACCGGGTCGCTCACGCCATGGAACACCAGCACCTTGCCGCCGCGGCTGCGCAGCGTGTCGAGGCGGCCGGGAGTCGGCGGCGTCATGAACGACATCGACGATTCCGTGAAGCGCCCGCTGGTCGCGTGGATCTTCGCGGCATCGGTGTCGAAGTTGAAATTCAGCGCGTAGTCGAGCAAGGCCGTGCCGCTTGCCGTCAGGGCGGCCGGCTCGGCCGGGGGCGTGGAAAAGATCAGCGCCATCGACGGCGCACCCAGCGTGGCCGTCAGGCCCGGCGCCGTCGCACTGCCCAGCTTCCAGGCGCGCCAGCCGGACGCGGCAAGGCCCGGGTCCCACGACCAGCGCGCATACAGCGCCGTGCCGGCCGAGTTCTTCGGGCCGTCGTAGACCTTCTGCAGCGCAGCTTTCTGCACCGTGGTGAGACACGAGCCGTCGGCCTCGCCCGTACACGTCGGCACGTCCTTCTCCAGCGAGAACGTGGCCTGGCAGCGCGCCGTATCGGCCACCATGCCGTCGGCCGCGCCGTCGAGCGCGTCGCACCGCGCCAGCACCCGGTTCGCCACCAGTGCCAGGTCGAGATTCGAGAAGCCGGCGCCGATGTTCGGGCGGCCGTCGGGGCCGCGTGGCGCGGCGCCGGCCAGCGCCTGGGCATCCCACATCTGCGTGACCGCCGCCTGCGGCAGGTTGTAGCCGGGCGCGCCGGCCAGCACGCCGTCGTACTGGTCGCCGTAGCGGCTGGCCGCCACGAGCCCATGGCGGCCGCCGTTCGAGCAGCCGACCATGTACGACCGGTCAGGCCCCTTGCCGTAGGCGGCCTTGATCAGGTTCTTCGCCATCGGCGTCAGCTGGCCCACCGCGTTGTAGCCATAATCCAGGCGCGCCTGCGGATCGAGGCCGTACACCTGGCCGGCGATCGCACCGGGCCGCGTGGCGTCGGGCACATGGCCCGCGTCGGAACTGATCACCGCATACCCCTGCAACAAGGCATTGCTCACGGGCCCGCCGCCCGGCAGGTTGCCAAAGGCCGCGTTGCCACCGGTGATGCTGCCGTCGTTGCCGCCATTGGCCTGGTAGAAGAAGCGGCCATTCCAGTCGCGCGGCAGGCGCATCTCGAAGCCGATCGCATATGGCCGGCCATCCACGCCGGTGCGTTCGTTCATCTTGCCGAGCACCACGCAGTGCTCGGGCATCGGCGTCGCCACGCCATTGAGCGTCTGCGTCACGCTGCCGGCGGGCGCCAGCGTGGCCGAGGTGATCGTCGTGCTGGCAAACGGCGCTTTCGCGGCGAGGTCCTGGCAACTGGCCAGGCTGGCGCCACTGGCGGCGGCCAGGTGCGTGGACGTCACGTGGGTGGTGCCGCTGCCGCCGCAGGCGGCCAGGGCAGCGGCCAGGGCCAGCACCGTCGGCACGGTCCGGTAAATCGGTGGTTGCATGGGTGTCTCCTCTTGTTGGTACAAGCGCGCGGGCACGGGCAATATGATCCGCCTTACAATGGCAGCCGCAGCGCGGTATCAGCGCAGTTGATATCAGGAATCCTGATATTGAAAACATACTAACCTCGTTCTTTGCCCTTTGACAAGCAGATTGCCGATGCCCAAACACGCCGATCCCTCCAAGCCCGCCGGCCTTGCCTACCTCGTCGGCCGCCTCGACCACGTGCTGAGCCGCCGCCTGCGCGACAGCCTCGCGCCGCTCGGGCTCACCGTGACCCAGTACACGGCGCTGTCGGTGTTCCGCGCCCAGGGTTCGCTGTCGAACGCGCAGCTTGCCGAGCGCACGATGGTGTCGCCGCAGTCGGCCAACGAAATGGTCAAGGCGATGGAGGCCCAAGGCTGGATCGAGCGCCGGCCCGACCCGTCGCATGGCCGCATCATCCAGATCAGCCTGACGATCGCCGGCCACGCCGTGATGGAACGCTGCGACGCCGAGGTGGTGAAAGTGGAAACGCTGATGTTCGCCGGCCTCTCGGCCGAGGAGCGCGGCGCCCTGCATGGCGCGCTGCGGGGGGCGGTGCGGGCACTGAGCGAAGCCTGAGCGGCCCGTATCCCTGGTCCTTATCCCTGGTCCATATCCTTGGCCCAAATTCGTGGCCCAAATTCGTGGCCCAGATCGGCGCGTCACACGGATGAAGCAAAAATCACCGATAATGGAGCACTTTCCGAACGAACAATATGACGCAACTATCCATCATCGTCGCCATCGACCGCCAGCGCGGCATCGGCGTGCGCAATACGCTGCCGTGGCACCTGCCGGAAGACCTGGCCCACTTCAAGCGCCTGACGACCGGCCACCCGATCATCATGGGCCGCAAGACCTTCGATTCGATCGGCAAGCCGTTGCCGAACCGGCGCAGCATCGTGATCACGCGCGACGCTGCATGGCAGCGCGATGGCGTCGAAGCGGTCCACTCGCTCGATGAGGCGGTGGCCCTCGTCGGCGACGCGCCGGCCTTCATCATCGGCGGCGCGCAGGTGTTCGACGCGGCCCTGGCCATCGCCGACAGCCTGATCGTCACCGAGATCGACAGCGAGTTCGAATGCGACACGTTCTTCCCGCCGATCGACGCGGCCACCTGGCGCGAAGGGGAACGCACGCACCACCAGTCGGCCAATGGCCTGGCGTTCGACATCGTTCGCTACGAACGCGCCGCCGGATGAGCATCGCGGCCCATGCCACGGTGGCGCCGCCGCCCGTGCATATCGGGTAATAATTTCCTACCTGAGCGGTGCGAATTCTGCGAGAATCGCGGACTTATTTTTTCCACACCCGTTTTTGCACCCCTGCCCGCCCGCCGACATGAGACCCGGGCGGTTCTTCTTTTTGTTGGAGACATCATGAAATTTCGTTTCCCCATCGTCATCATCGACGAGGACTTCCGTTCCGAGAACTCTTCCGGCCTGGGCATCCGTGCCCTCGCCGCGGCGATGGAAAAGGAAGGCATGGAAGTGCTGGGTGTGACCAGCTACGGCGACCTGTCGCAGTTCGCCCAGCAGCAGTCGCGCGCTTCCGCCTTCGTGCTGTCGATCGATGACGAGGAATTCGGCGCCGGTTCAAAGGAAGAAACGGACCACGCGCTGAAATCGCTGCGTGCGTTCGTCGAAGAGATCCGCTACAAGAACGCGGACATTCCGATCTACCTGTACGGCGAGACGCGCACGTCGCGCCACATCCCGAACGACATCCTGCGCGAGCTGCACGGCTTCATCCACATGTTCGAGGACACGCCGGAATTCGTGGCGCGCCACATCATCCGCGAAGCGAAGAGCTACCTGGACGGCCTGTCGCCGCCGTTCTTCCGCGCGCTGGTGCATTACGCGAACGACGGCTCGTATTCCTGGCACTGCCCCGGCCACTCGGGCGGCGTGGCATTCCTGAAGTCGCCGATCGGCCAGATGTTCCACCAGTTCTTCGGCGAGAACATGCTGCGCGCCGACGTCTGCAACGCCGTCGAGGAACTGGGCCAGCTGCTGGACCACACCGGCCCGGTGGCCGCCTCCGAACGCAACGCCGCGCGCATCTACAACGCCGACCACTGCTACTTCGTCACGAACGGCACGTCCACGTCGAACAAGATGGTGTGGCACTCGACCGTGGCGCCGGGCGACATCGTCGTCGTCGACCGCAACTGCCATAAATCGATCCTGCACTCGATCATCATGTGCGGCGCGATTCCCGTGTTCCTGATGCCGACCCGGAACCACCTCGGCATCATCGGCCCGATCCCGCTGGAAGAGTTCTCGATGGAATCCATCCAGCGCAAGATCGACAACAACCCGTTCGCCCGCGAGGCCAAGAACAAGAAGCCGCGCATCCTCACGATCACGCAGTCGACCTACGACGGCGTGGTGTACAACGTCGAAGTGCTGCGCGAAATGCTGGACGGGAAGATC
This sequence comes from Pseudoduganella sp. jia 12, assembly GCF_055502675.1. Taxonomy (NCBI): domain Bacteria; kingdom Pseudomonadati; phylum Pseudomonadota; class Betaproteobacteria; order Burkholderiales; family Oxalobacteraceae; genus Pseudoduganella; species Pseudoduganella sp. jia 12. The sequence goes on along the minus strand of NZ_JBUXKP010000002.1, from coordinate 167,358 downwards.
GACACGCTGCACTTCGACGAAGCCTGGCTGCCGCACGCCACCTTCCACGACTTCTACAAGGACATGCACGCGATCGGCAAGGACCGCCCGCGCGCCAAGGAATCGCTGATCTTCTCCACGCAGTCCACGCACAAGCTGCTGGCCGGCCTGTCGCAGGCATCGCAGGTGCTGGTGCGCGATTCCGAGACCGTGAAGCTGGACAAGGACATGTTCAACGAGGCGTACCTGATGCACACGTCCACGTCGCCGCAATACTCGATCATCGCCTCGTGCGACGTGGCGGCCGCGATGATGGAAGCACCGGGCGGCACCGCGCTCGTCGAGGAATCGATCCTGGAAGCGCTCGACTTCCGCCGCGCGATGAAGAAGATCGACGAGGAATGGGGCAGCGACTGGTGGTTCAAAGTCTGGGGCCCGGACACGTTCGCCGAGGAAGGCATCGGCACGCAGGACGACTGGATCTTCAAGGACGAAAGCCAGGAGTGGCACGGCTTCGGCAAGCTGGCGCCGGGCTTCAACATGCTCGACCCGATCAAGGCCACCATCGTCAATCCGGGCCTGTCGCTGCAGGGCCAGTTTGCCGACACCGGCATTCCGGCATCGATCGTCACCAAGTACCTGGCCGAACACGGCGTCATCGTGGAGAAGTGCGGCCTGTATTCGTTCTTCATCATGTTCACGATCGGCATCACGAAAGGCCGCTGGAACACGCTGCTGACCGCGCTGCAGCAGTTCAAGGACGACTACGACAAGAATGCGCCGCTGTGGCGCATCCTGCCGGAGTTCTCGGCGAACAATCCGCGCTACGAACAGATGGGCCTGCGCGACCTGTGCCAGCAGATCCACGATTTCTACAAGGCCTACGACGTGGCGCGCCTGACGACGGAAATGTACACGTCGAGCATGGTGCCGGCGATGAAGCCGTCCGACGCGTTCGCCAAGATGGCGCACCGCGAAATCGAGCGCGTGGCCATCGACGAGCTCGAGGGCCGCATCACGTCGATCCTGCTGACGCCGTACCCGCCGGGCATTCCGCTGCTGATCCCGGGCGAACAGTTCAACCGCACGATCGTCGACTACCTGCGTTTCGCGCGCGACTTCAACGAACGCTTCCCCGGCTTCGAGACCGATGTACACGGTCTCGTCAAGCGCGAGGTCAATGGCAAGCGCGATTACTTCGTGGACTGCGTCAAGGGATAAGGGCCGAAGTATCCGGCAACGAAGCGGCCCGCGTGGCCGCTTTTTTTTGCGGCCACCGCGCGCCGGTATCGGTGTGGCAGGGCGATGTTCGCCCCGCGCGTTGGCGGAGCGATAGCGGCGAAACGATCTTCGCCGGCGGGGCGATGCGTCAGTGCGCGGTCAAGCCACGACGGCGACCGTCAGCGTGGCGACATAGCCATCCGTGGCATTGCCGGTCACCGTGGCCAGCTGCAGCGAGTAGTCGTCGCTGAAGACATTGTCGGTGGCGAAACTGATCTGTGCCAGGTTGCGCACGCTGGCGCTATAGCCGGTCGTCGCGTACACCTGGTTGCAGATATCGGTCGGGAACGCGAACTGCGACGTCTTGATGCGGTTCGACGCGCTTGCCGCCTTCGCCAGCGTGGAATACACCTCGAAGTGCACGTGCGGCATGCGGCCCGCGTAGCAGGCGGGGAAGATCGTGGTGAACGTGACGTCGCCGTTCGTATCCGCCTCCTGCACGCCGCGCAGGTAGTTCTGGTTCGTCACGCCGCCCGAGTACAGCGAGTAGTTGCCCTCGCGGTCGCAATGCCACAGATAGACGGCGAAGTTGCCCGCGGCCGCGCAGCTGTCGTTGGCATTGACGATGTGCAGCCTGATCGTCAGCGGCACGCCGGCCGCGGTGCCGCTCATCGTGCCGAAGCTGCCGCGGATGTCGCTGCGCACGACGCCGCTCTGCGTCAGCACGTTGACCACGCCGCTGCCGTTGCTGTTGGTACCGTCGGCCGGATACGGCCCGCCCGTTTCCTCGGGAATCACCGAGCAGCTGCCGCTCGTGGCCGTCGTCCCCGTCGTGCCGGTGTTAGTGGTGGTACCCGTGCCCGTGGTCCCGGTAGCGGTCGTGACGGTGTCCGCGCTTGTACTTGTACTTGTGCTGGCTTCGGTATCGGAAGATCCGCCGCATCCGAGGATGGGCAACGACGCCGCGCCGGCCAGCAGCCAGCGCAGCGACTGGCGCCGCCCGGCCGTGGTGTTCAGCATCGTTTGCAGGTCTTCTTCCAGGCTGTGGCCGTGATGTGCCATCGCTTGCTCCTTATCGTGGTGGTGGTGACTTACCGGGTGCCGGGGCGGCCTGGCTCGCGATCGCCCCCTTGCCGGGGCATCCGGGCGCTGTTCCGCTCTTCCAGCGACTTGCGCTGCTCCGCGGTCAGCACGGCCAGCACTTTCTGCTCGGTGCGCAGGTGCGACAGCGTGATGTTGGCGTCCGCCTGCGCGGCGGCCTGGGCCAGTTTCACGGCGGCGGCATCGTCGAGCTTCGCGGCGCCGTGCAGCGCGAACAGTGCACGGTCGGCTTTCTCGCGCGCTTTCGCCTGTTCGCGCAGGTACGGCACCTGGCCGTGCACGATGGCGAAGATCTTGTCCTGCTGGACTTCGCTCAGGTCGATGCCGCGCAGGTAGGGCGGCACGCCGTCGCAGCCGGGGCCTGGACCGAAGCCCGGCCCCTCCCCACGCGGGCCCCTCGGGCCGTCGTCCAGGCCGTCGTCATCCTGCAGCACCGGGCCCGGGCCGCGGCGATCATCCGCCCGCGCCCTGTCCGGGTGGCCGCCGCGCGGGCCGTCATCGCGGTCTTCGTCGCCGTTGCCTTGCGCCAGCGCCGCCAGCGGCAGGGCCAGCACGGTGGCAAGGAGGAGTCGTTGCAGGTGTTGTGTTGTGTTTTTCATCAGCGGTCCTTCGGTGACAGTGGAGCCGCCATTCTGTTGCGGGGGCGTGTAAAGCGCGGTCAGGCAGGGGTAAATCCATGTAAAGGGCGCCGCTGTAAAAGCGGGTAAAGGACGTTGCGGCAGTGCTCACCCGTGGGTGGCCGGCTGCTATCATGCCCCCTTTGCCGACTGATGAAGAAGTGATGAGCAAGGTTCTGTTGATCGACGACGATGTCGAACTGGTAAGCATGTTCCAGGAATATCTGGAGCAGGAAGGGTTCGACGTGAAGACGGCGCACGACGGCGAGGCCGGTGCCGCTGCCGCGCTGACGGGCCAGTATGCGATCGCGATCCTCGATGTGATGATGCCGCGGATGAACGGCCTGGAAACCCTGCGCCGCATTCGCGCGGCCAGCCGCATGCCGATCCTCATGCTGACCGCGCGCGGCGACGATACCGACCGCATCGTGGGCCTGGAGCTGGGCGCGGACGACTACGTGACCAAACCCTGCACGCCGCGCGAGCTGACGGCCCGTATCCGCGCGATCCTGCGCCGCACGGCCGGCACGCCGATGGATCAGCTGGCCTCGGCGCCGCTCGTCGTCGGCCAGCTGACGATGTGGCCGGAACAGCGCCGCGCCACGTGGGCCGGCGCGACCGTGGAACTGACGAGCACCGAGTTCAACCTGCTCGAAGTGCTGGCACGGAACGCGGGCAAGCCGGTCAGCAAGAACACGCTGTCCGAGCAGGGCCTGGGCCGGCCGATGGCGCGCTTCGACCGCAATATCGACGTGCACCTGTCCAGCTTGCGCCACAAGCTGGGCACGCTGGCCGACGGGCGCTCCTGCCTGCAGACCGTCTACCGCATGGGTTACCAGCTGATCAAGGATTGACGTGGGCCGCCTGTTCTGGAAGTTCTTCCTGTCGATCCTGCTGGCGCAGATCGCCGCCACCGTGGGCATCGGCGGCGCCCTCTGGCTGAAGAACAGTGCCGCCGAACGGGAAAAGCGCCCCGCGATCGACTTCAGCCCGCCGGCGGCGATGGCGATCGAATCGGCCGCCGCCACGCTGGAATTCGGCGGCCCGCAGTCCCTGAAACGCCTGCTGGAGAACATGGACCGCCACCGCGTGTTCGCCGTGGACGACCTGGGCAAGGAATTGCTGGGCCGGATCGTCAATCCAGTGCAGGTGGCGGCGGCCCGTGCCGTGCTCGACAAGGGCGACACGCGCGTGGTGCGCCGCATGACACTGCCGAACGGCCGCCGCTACCTGCTGTTCCTGCCCGCGCAGGACCGCTTGAACCCGATGAGCGCCGCCGACGCCCGCCCGCTGCTGGCCGGCGCCGGCATGCCGATGGCCGACGTCGCGCCGCGCGGGCCGGGCTTTCAGCCGAGCTTCCAGCCAACCTTCCAGCCGGGCCTGCAACCCGATTTGCCGCCCGGCCCCGTGGGCCGTGGCGAACCGCGGCCGATGGGCGCCGCCGGCCCGGGCCCGATGGCGATGGGGCCGGACGGCCCGCGCGGCCGCTTCCAGCCGCTGACACCTTTCATTCCAGTGGCCGCCGCGCTGGTCGCAAGCCTGCTGTTCGCCGCGCTGCTGGCCTGGTATTTCTCGCGCCCGATCCGCTCGCTGCGCCAGGCGTTCGAAGCGGCATCGAGCGGCGACCTCGCACCCCGCTTCGCCGACGCGGGCACGCGCGGCGACGAACTGACGGATCTGGGCCGCGATTTCGACCGCATGACCGCGCGCCTGCGCAGCCTGATGGACGGCCAGCGCCGCCTGCTGCACGACGTGTCCCACGAGCTGCGCTCGCCGCTGGCGCGGTTGCAGGCGGCGATCGGCCTGGCGCACCAGAACCCGGCGAGGATGGCGGCGTCGTTCCAGCGCATCGAACGGGAAAGCGTGCGGATGGACAAGCTGGTCGACGAGCTGCTGACGCTGTCCCGGCTGGAAGCGGGGGCGCTGGTGGGCACGCGCGAGGAGATCGACATGGGCGAGCTGCTGCACGGGATCGTCGGCGATGCGCAGTTCGAGGCAACGGCACAGGGGCGTACCGTTGCCGCGCGCGGCAGGGTCGACGTGCTGCTGCTCGGGCAGCCGGACCTGCTGGCACGCGCCATCGAAAACGTCGTGCGCAACGCGATCAAGCACAGTCCGGAAGGGGAAACGATCGTCGTCGACAGCGCCGCCGACGCGGCCACGCTGCGCATCCAGGTCCTCGACCGCGGGCCCGGCGTGGCGCCGCAGGACCTGCAGGCGATCTTCGAGCCGTTCTTCCGCAGCAGCGGCACGGAGAAGGACGTGGAGGGGCACGGCCTTGGCCTCGCCATCGCCCGCCAGGTCGTGCAGCAGCACGGCGGCACCATCGGTGCCGTCAACCGCGAAGGGGGCGGCCTGCGCGTGGAGATCGCGCTGCCGCTGGTGTAGTACAGGGCGCGTGAAAAAGGCACCCGCGGGTGCCTGGTCCTATGCGTGCTTCACGCCTTCGGCAGCGTGACGCCGTGCTGGCCCTGGTACTTGCCGTTGCGGTCCTTGTACGACGTTTCGCATTCCTCGTCGCTCTGGAAGAACAGCACCTGTGCGCAGCCTTCGCCGGCATAGATCTTGGCCGGCAGCGGCGTGGTGTTCGAGAACTCCAGCGTCACGTAGCCTTCCCATTCCGGTTCGAACGGGGTGACGTTGACGATGATGCCGCAGCGCGCATAGGTGGACTTGCCGAGGCAGACCGTCAGCACGTCGCGCGGGATGCGGAAGTATTCGATGGTGCGGGCCAGCGCGAACGAGTTCGGCGGGATGATGCAGACATCGCTCTTGACGTCGACGAACGAGTTCGAATCGAAATTCTTCGGGTCGACGATCGTGCTGTTGATGTTCGTGAAGATCTTGAACTCGTCCGCGCAGCGGATATCGTAGCCGTACGACGACGTGCCGAACGAAATGACCTTGCGGCCGTCCACTGACCTGACCTGGCCCGGTTCGAAGGGCTCGATCATTCCGGTCGATTCCGCCATCCGGCGGATCCATTTGTCGCTTTTAATCGTCATCGCAAAGGCTTTAGAAAGTCTGTTGGTGGGTGGTGCGGCCACGCCGCGTGGGCGCGATTCTACGCGAACTCGCCTTTCCCCTGAAGGCTTTTGCACGATTTCACGCCGGCTGGGCTTCCTTGCACAGCGCCAGTTCGCTACCGGTCAGCTCGCAAACCATGTCGCGCACCGCCTGTGCCGTCAGCACGGGAAACTCCATCGGGAACAGGTGGCCACCCGGCATCAGCCGGAAATTGCGCCCCACCAGCGCCTTCGTTGCAGTCAGGCCGGCCTGGCGGTTCTCGATGGAGATGCGGCCCGCCAGGTAGCCGACCGGCATCGGGAACTCACCGGCCACGAGCCGTCCGATGTGGTGGGGCAGCGTTCGGTAAACCGCCGTTTCGATGTCGCGCGAAAAGCGCAATTGCACGCCCTCCGGATGCGGCGCCAGCCCGGCGTGCAGGTAATCCTGCAGCACGCCCGGCGCCCACGCGGCGAACAGTTCCTTGCTGGCGAAGTGGCGCAGCGCTTCCGCCTCGCCGGGCCACACATTCCTGCGCCGCACCGACAGGCGCGACGGCGAATAGCGATCCTCGGCATTGAAGCGCTTGACCAGCCGCCACGCCAGCGCGCGCCAGCCCGCCACGACCGGCGAATCGAGCAGCACCACGCAGCGTGCCAGCTCGGGCCGCCGTTCGGCCGCCATCAGGCTCAGCATCCCGCCCAGCGAGTGGCCGACGAGGATCACCGGCTCGCCGCGATAGCGTGTTACCAGCTCGGCGATCAGCTCATCGACCAGTTCGTGCCAGCCATCGCGCACAGGGAAGGCCGGGTTGTGGGCATGCATGTCGAGCGCCTGGACGTCGAAGTCCCTGTCGAGCTGTTCGAATAACTGGCGGTAAGTGCCGGCGGGATAGCTGTTGGCGTGCGAGAAGTGCAGGATGGGTTTCATTGTGAGGGGCGCCGGGGCACCGGAACGACGGGCGCAGCGACAATACACGGTGAAACTTAGGTTTGCCTTATGTCAAACTTTTATCGAGAGCTCGCCGTGCGGAATCCGCTACGCCGGCCGGGCCACCGCTCCCTTCCTGCTTCGGCAGCGGCACCGGGGCGGCAGCAAACTGGACGCACGCCGGTTTCAATCGCGTGGCGGATCGGGCGCCGCATGGCCGCCATCCTGATAATGGCGATGGATATGGCGGCGCAGCGGCTCCACGGGTGTCTTCAGCTGCGCGGCGCAGCGCGCCATGTTGCCACCGCAGCTGGCGATCGATTGCGCAAGCTCTTCCGCGGGGATATGCTCCAGGCGCCGGATGTGCGGGTGACCTTCGAGCAGCTTGTAGAGCGATGGGCGGGAGATCCCGAGGGCCACCGCTGCCGCCTTGATCGTCCACCCGTTGTGCAGCATCGCGTCCAGCACGTCCTGGTCCGACAGGTCGGCGGGCTTCTTGCGCTGGGACGCATCCTCGCGCGGCGGCCCGGGCACCACGCGCGGTGCCGCGGCGGAAGCCGGGGCCGGTGCCAAGGCGCGGCCCGGCACACGCATCAACTGATCGAGCTGTACGGTACCGCCGCACTGGAGCTGCAGGGCCGCGCGCCTGAGCGTGTGGGCAAGCTGGCGGACATTGCCGGGCCAGTCATGGCAGGCAATCTCGGTGACGAACTGCCCTGGAAGCGCTGCGAGCAGTTCCCGTGATGGCAGCAGATGGACGATCAGGACGCCGATATCCTCGCGCCGCGCCCGCAGCGGCGCCAGCTGGATCGTGAAACTCTCGAGCCGCCGCAGCAGTGCCTGGTTGAACGTGGCCGCATCCAGGTCCTGGTCGGTCGCGGCGATCAGGCGGGCGGTGGCGCGCCGGTCGTGCGTCGCACCAAGCGGCCTGAAGTCGCCCCCCTCCAGTACCCGCAGCAGCATGGGCTGGATGCTGGCGGGCGCATTGCCTATTTCGTCGAGAAACAGCGTGGCGTGTTCCGCTTCGGCGAACAATCCCTTGCGTTCGGCCTGCGCCCCGGTGTATGCCCCCTTGACGGCGCCAAACAGGTCGGCGAGCGCCAGCGACTCGCTCAGCGCAGCCATGTTCACCGTGACGAGCCTTGCGCCCCTGCGCTCGCTGAGCGCATGGATCGCGCGCGCCACCACCTCCTTGCCGGTACCGGTCTCGCCGAGCAGCAGGACCGGCAGCGTCGTCGACGCGACCATCCGGACCTGCTCGCGCAGCGCGATGGCGCTGCTGCCGACGCCGACGAGGCCAGGCACGGGATCATGGCGCGGTACCACGCCCATCCAGTGCACGCACAACACGATGGCCCGCCCCAGGGTCAGGATCTGGCCCGCGGCAATCTGCGCGGCGCTCAGTTGCGCCGTTCCTTCGATGACGCGGCCGGCCAGTTGCGCCACCATGCGGCTGGCCGGCAAGGTGATCGTGACATTGTCCTTGCCGTCGCGGACGAAGCGCAGGCAGTCGCGGGAGACGCAGGCATGGCCCAGGGGCGAGGCTGCGCCGCCGGGGCGGCAAAACAAGGGCATATGACGGCTCAACTCGACGACAGGGCTGTCGCTGAGGTATTGCTCGCCAACGCGTGCGAGGTCCGGGTGCCAGATCACCGTGAGTGCCAGCGCGCTGAGCGCGCTGCAGTCGATGGCGCCTGCCGGCGAACTCAGCGTAGCATCGTGATCGATCATGATGGACCCCATGGCACTGCGTGCACCGCGGACCGGACCCGCGATGTGCTGGGCCGGCAGATGGCGGCCCGTCATGAAACCGGCTCCGGAAAGACCCGCCGTCGCACCCCGCGACGGCGGGCCTCCTCCTTGAAACGGCTCCTTGAAACGATACGACGTTTACGCCGATGTTGGTAACAACATTTTCGAAAAAACGGGGCGACTCGCAGCGTGCATTGCGTGGAAGGCACATATCGCCCTGCCTTGCCGGCGCGCATATCCTGCATACGGACTGCCCATACCGCCAGCCACGTGACGACCGGCAAGTTGCCTGCTACGCTGGCGCCATGGACAGACTCTCGACACCCGGCCAGGCGGCCCTCGCCCGCCCAGGCATCACCTCCCCCGCCGAATGGCAAACCCGCGTCGACCTTGCCGCGTGCTACCGGCTCTGCGCGCTGTACGGCTGGGACGACGGTATCTACACCCACATTTCGGCCGCCGTGCCGGGCGAACCGGGCCATTACCTGATCAATCCTTTCGGCATGCGCTTCGACGAAGTGCGGGCATCGAACCTGGTCAAGGTCGACGGCGACGGCCGTGTCGTCGGCCCGCCGCAGTACACCGTCAACCAGTCCGGCTTCCGGCTGCACGGGGCCGTGCACAAGGCGCGCCCGGACGCGGCATGCGTCATGCACCTGCACAACGTCGACGGCATCGCCGTCGGCATGCAGGAAGATGGTTTGCTGGCGCTGTCGCCCTACGCGCTGCGCTTCTACAACGAGCTGGCGTATCACGACTACGAAGGCATCGCCATGGACGAAGACGAGCAGGGGCGCCTGGTGCACGACCTGGGTTCGCGCCACGCCATGCTGCTGCGTCACCACGGCAGCCTGACGGTCGGCCGCACGATTCCCGAAGCGTTCGTGCTGATGGAAACGCTGGACCGCGCCTGTCACGTACAGCTGCGTGCGCAGGCGGCCATGGTGCCGCTGCGCCAGCCGCCCGATGCCATGTGCCGGAAGGCCAAGGAGCAATTGCTGGGCGATCATTCGCCCGAAGGCGCGCTCGAGTGGCCTTCGCTGCTGCGCCGGCTGGATGCGGAAAGTCCGCAGTACCGCACCTGATACCGACCCTGATCCATTTTCGAGGAGATGCAACGCATGCCGACCATTAATGTCCAACTGTTCGAAGGCCGTACCCCGGAGCAGAAGCGCGCCTTCGTGCAAGCCGTGACGGAAGCCACCGTCAGCACGCTGGGCTCGTCGCCCGAATCCGTCGACATCATCATCCACGAGATCAAGCGCGAGCACTGGGCCACCGGCGGCAAGCTGTGGTCGGAGGAGTGAACGAATAGCCACACTTTGGCAGAAAAATTGCTGAACTCATCCGCGCCGATCCGCCTATCATCGATCTCCACCATCGCCGAAGCCGCCACGTCCGTGGCTTTCGCTTTGCGAGCGATGCTTTCGCGCGGAGGCCCGGATGAACACAGCAATCGCAACAACGCTCGGCACGGCATGCCGGCTGGTGGCCATGGCCGCCTTGGCCGCCATGGCCGCATGCACCACGGTCCCCGCCACGAGCCCATACCCGGCCGACGCGGCCGACACGGCCGCAGTCGCGCAAGGCGGCAGCGATCCATGCACGGGCCGTGACCCGGCAACCGAGGCAAGCGCCACGCAGGGCATCTCCGCGACCTGGCCGAACAACCCCTACACCGGCAAGGACACCTACGCCAACGTCGCCATGAAGGCAGGGACGGTGTTCTATTCGCTCACGCCCGGCGACGCGCCCGGCTTTGCCGTCACCGAGGAAACGCTGCGCGACACCGGCGGCAGCTGGGAAAAATACTATGCGCTCGTACAGGTCACGACCGACCCCGGCACGGACAGGGCAGGCAAGGCGCGCAAACTGCGCGAAATGGTCAGGGCTTACCACGCCGCCGAGCCGCTCTGCGTTGCCGAGGGCATCGCACGGGAGAACCCGCAGTTCGGCCCCGGCGGCGGCAAGCAATACTACATTTCGCCCGCCGACAAGGCGAAGCTCAGGCCAGGCGAGCACCATGCGATCGCGCGCTGGCGCGTGGCGGGCCGATGATCGGCGACGGTGCGACGGATGACGGGGCGTGGATCGACAACAGCGGCGACGGCACCCTGCAATACGATTTCTATCCGCCCCGTGACTGGACGGACGAGCGCATCGCCGCCGAACAGGCGGCGATCGCCGGCCTGCTGGAACGCCCCGCCAACGCGCCGGCACCCGGCTGGCTGCGGCTCGCGTCGCGCCTCCCGGCAGGCTTGACGCGTGCCGTCATCGCCGAGCTGCGCGCCGGGAACCGCCTGACGGGCATCGGCAGCACCGGCTGGCCCGCGGATGGCAGCATCGTCGCCAACATGCGGGAACGTTTTTCGGCGGCGCGCCAGGTGCCTGGCATCGCCTGGCGCAGGCTCGACGATCCGCGCTATGCCCGCGAAGAATTGAGCGAGCAGGCCGATGGCGTCGAATGCCTCGTCATTACGTGACCCGGGCCCGCGTCGACCGGAGAAGCCCTTGCCAAAGGGCCGGGCTCGGACCCTCCGGCGCGTAGCCGGGATTTCAGCGGGCATCGCTCCCTTTCCGGCGCAGCGCTGCTGCCGTGCTGGCCAGTCCCGTCCTGCCGCCGTATCGGCTTCCGGGCCTGGCCTATCCGAACCGCATCACCGCCGCTGCCTGACTTCGCCCAGCGCGGCAACGAGCTTGCCGACATCGACGGGCTTGACGAAGTACAGGTCGAAGCCCGCGGCAATGGCCGCCGCGCGGTCCGATGCCTGGCCGTAGCCCGACAGGGCGATCAGCCGCGTTTCGCTTGTGCGCGGATCGGCGCGCAATTGCCGGGCCAGCTCCAGGCCATCGATATCCGGCAAGCCGATATCGAGCAGGCACACGTCGGGCCGCAATTGCACCGCACAACTGACCGCATCGCGCGAACTGGCCAGGCTGACGACCCGATGCCCGAGCGACGACAGCAGCATCTCCACCATGGCCAGCGCATCCTCGTTGTCGTCCACCGCCAGCACGCGCAGCGATGTGGCGCTGTGCGCCGGTTGCCAGGCGTGCGGCGCCAAGGCTTCTTCGACACTGTCGGCCAGTGGCAGGCACACGGTGAAGCACGTTCCCCTGCCCTGTCCCGCGCTGCGCGCATCGACGGTGCCGCCGTGCAGTTCCACCAGGCTGCGCACGAGCGCCAGTCCGATACCCAGCCCGCCCTGCTTGCGGTCCGGGCTGCGCTCGCCCTGCACGAACATGCCGAACACGGAGTCGATCATGTCCGGTGCGAGGCCGATGCCGTTATCGGTGACGGATGTCCGCACATGGCGCGCGTCGACGGCCAGCTCGATCTCGATCGTGCCGGCTTCCGGCGTGAACTTGGCGGCGTTGCTGAGCAGATTGGCGATGACCTGCACCAGCCGCTTCTCGTCGCCCAGCACGAGCGCCGCCAAGGGCGGCTGGTGTACGTGCAGCATGTGGCGGCGTGCCTCGAGCGCCGGGCGGGCCTGCTCCGTGGCCTGCGCGACGACACGTTTCATGTCCAGCGGCGCCTTGTCGAGGGTGATCAGCCCGCGGGTCACCCGCGCCACGTCCAGCAGTTCGTCGATGAGGCCACTCATGTGCGCGACCTGCCGGTGGATGACGGCGAGCGTCTGTTCCACCTGCCGTTCGTCGCGCCGGCCCATCGACAGCAGCGCGGCCGCCGCGCTGATCGGCGCCAGCGGATTGCGCAGCTCGTGCGCCAGCATGGCCAGGAACTCGTCCTTGCGGCGGTCCGCCACGATCAGTGCCTTTTCCGCTTCCACGCGGTCGGCGATATCCATGGCGATCGCGGTGGCGCCCGCCGGCTTGCCCGCGCCGTTCGCGACGGGCGCCGCCGACACCAGCACGATGCGGCGCGGATGGCTCCGGTCGAACGACTCCACCTCGAGCAGGCACTTGTCGACCGTTTCCCCGGCCAGCGCGCGGTACAGCGGCCAGTCTTGCGGCGCCAGCTTGACGCCGTCGCCGCCCGGACTGGAGGTCCAGCCGTTCCACGCCGCAAAGTCCAGCATGCCGTCGATGCACGGGATCGATGCGCCGAACAGCGCGTCGTTGGCCGGGTTGGCGTGCAACAGCTTGCCATGCTCGTCGAGCATCATGATACCGACCGGCGCCGACCGCAGCACCGCGGCGAGGTAGGCGCGGTGCGCTTCCGCGCTCCTGGCGCTACGCACCGCGTCTTCGCGCGCACCGCGCAGCGCCCGCTGCGCCAGTACCTCGGCCGTCACGTCCAGCGTCGTGTGCGAGATGCACAGGAGCTGCCCCGCCTCGTCGAAGATCGGCGTATTGGTCGCGGTCCAATACATGTCCTCGAACCACGTTTTTCCATCCTTCATCATGCGGACGGGGTAACGCTGGGCCGGCATCATGTGCGGCATGCGCGTGGCGATCGCCATGGCGATGGATCGCCCGAGCGGCCCCACGCCCGTGTCGCCCGTATCGCCGGGATCTTCGGCGAACGCCTCGAACAGCGGCTGGCCCAGCACTTCTTCGCGGCTGCGGGCGACCGCTTTCAGGAACGCGTCGTTGACCGCGATGATTTCCAGCCTGTCGGTCGGCGCAAGCAGGTACTGCCCGATCGGCGAGCGGTGAAATGCGGCGGTGAAGAGCGCGTCCATCATGCGGTTCCGGCGGATGAAAGCCCGATTGTGTCATCGCCCCGCCCCGCCCGGCGCCCGGAACGGCCGCGCACGCGCAGGAAGCTCGCCGACGGGCTATCATGGCGCACGGTACTGCCGCTGGTCGAGGATAAAACACCGCCGGCACGCCGTCATTTCAACCAATTGCACTGGAGAAACGCCAATGACCTATACCCTGCCACTCCTGCCCTATGCCTACGACGCGCTCGAACCGCATTTCGATGCGCGCACGATGGAAATCCACCACACGAAACACCACCAGACCTACATCACGAACCTGAACAACGCCCTCGCCGACGCGGGGGTCGAGGCCGTGCCGGTGGAGCAGCTGATCACCGCGATCGACAAGCTGCCCGCGCAGATCCAGACGGCCGTGCGCAACAATGGCGGCGGCCACGCCAACCATGCGCTGTTCTGGACCGTGCTGACGCCCGCGGGCTCCTCGCCATCCGGCAAGCTTGCGCAGGCCATCGAAACGGACCTGGGCGGCTTTGAAAAATTCCGCGAAGCCTTCACGAAAGCGGCGCAAACCCGCTTCGGCAGCGGCTGGGCATGGCTGACCGTGGATGCCAACGGCAAGCTGCTCGTTGAGAACAGCGCCAACCAGGACAGCCCGCTGATGGGCCAGTTCGCCGGCCTGTCGGGCGGTACGCCGATCCTCGGCCTCGACGTGTGGGAGCATGCCTATTACCTGAACTACCAGAACCGGCGCCCGGACTACATCGCCGCCTTCTTCAACATCATCGATTGGGATGAAGTGGCGCGCCGCTACGAAGCCGCGCTGAACTGATCCCCCGGTAGCACCCGCAGTCCCCTCCGCAGTCCCCTCCGCAGTTCCCTCCGCAGTTCCCTCCTTACCCGGACCAAGTCAGCCGACTGCCAGCCCGTTCCGGTCTTTTCCCACGCTCCCCCGCAAGTCTTCCGCTTCCCGCTTCCCGCTTCCCGCCTTCCACCGTCCGCCTCCCGCCATCGCCGCGCTCGCGCATCCCTTCGGTGCACGCCACGCAAGATATTGGGGCATGTCGCCCGGTCCGATTGTCGACAATTCCCTGCAGCGCTACTGATCCCGAAGCCACGTCCGGCAGCCCTGCCATCGCCCGAAACCCTGGCGGCATGCGCTTTCCAGCGCAGGCGACCAATGCGGATTGTCGACATTCGCATGTGTGGCACGCCGCTTGCTAATCAATCCCTGAGCCAACCAGAAATCAACGCCATGCCCGCTGCATCACCCTCCGCCCCATCGATCGCCATCGCCCCGCAAGAGCGCATGTATATCGACGTGTACGACGCCATCATGGCGCACCGCCTCCACGCCGGCACGAAGCTCACCGAGCAGGGGCTGGGCGACATCTACGGCCTGGCGCGCCACCACGTGCGCCGCGTGCTGGCCCGGCTGGCCGCCGACGGCCTCGTGGACCTGGAGCGCAACCGCGGCGCCCGCATCGCCAGCCCCGGCGCGCGCGAGGCGCAGGACATGTTCGAGCTGCGCCAGGTGCTCGAAGCGAAGGTGATGGACAAGCTGGCCGGGCATCTCACCGAGACGGACGACGCCGCGCTGCGCGACATGATCGCGCGCGAACGCGATGCGTGGATGCGCGGCGACCGGCCGCTGTGGGTGCGGCTGTCCGCCGACTTCCACATCGAACTGGCGCAACTGGCCGGCAACGCCTTGATCGTCGATGCGCTGCGCCGGCTGGTGTCGCGCACCACGCTGCTCATCTCGAACCTCGATACCGCCGGCCGGCAACCCTGCTCCTTCGACGAGCACGCGGCCGTGATCGATGCGCTGCGCGAGCCGGACAGCCGCCGCGCCAGGGCGCAGATGGCACGGCATCTGGACCAGTGCGCGTGCCGCCTGCTCGCCCGCGTGCCGGCGCCCTTCGACCTGCGCAGTGCCCTGGGCAAGGCGTGACCATTTCCATCAACTATTCAGCGGCGGCGCTTCGCCCGCCTTCACCACCGAAAGGAAGCATCATGCGTTCTCCCACCCGCTCTTCATTCTCTTCGCGCCTGTCACGGATCGCCGCCGCCCTGGCATTGGGCGTGCTGGCCCTGCCCGCGCTGGCCCAGGATACAAAGATCAAGTTCCAGCTGGACTGGCGCTTCGAAGGCCCGTCCGCGCTGTTCCTGGTGGCGAAGAGCCGCGGCTACTTCGCGCAGGAAAAGCTGGACGTGACGATCGATGCCGGCAGCGGCTCCGGCAACGCCGTCAACCGCGTGGCCTCGGGCGCCTATGACATGGGTTTCGCGGACATGGCGGCACTGATGGAATTCACGGCCAACAATCCCACCGCGCCCGGCAAGCCGGTCGGCGTGATGATGGTGTATAACGACACGCCCGCCGCCATCATGGCGCTGAAAAAATCGGGGATCAGGTCGCCGGCCGACCTGGCGGGCAAGAAGCTGGGCGCCCCAGTCTTCGATGCGGGCCGCCGTGCCTGGCCGCTGCTGGCCAGGGCCAACGGCCTCGATCCGGCGAAATCAAGCTGGACGAGCATGGAACCGGCGCTGCGCGAAACGATGCTGGTGCGGGGCGACGTGCAGGCCATCGCCGGCTTTTCGTTCACGTCGCTGCTCAACCTGAATGCGCGCGGCGTGAAGGACGCCGATATCGTCGTGATGCCGTATCCGCAGTACGGCGTGCGGCTGTACGGCAATGCGATCATCGCCTCCGATACGCTGGTCAAGGAAAAGCCCGAAGCGATCAAAGGTTTCCTGCGCGCGTTCGCCAAAGCGGCGCGCGACGTGATGGCCAATCCGGAAAGCGCCATCAAGGCCGTCAAGGAACGCGATGGCCTGATCGATGAAAAGCTCGAACTGCGCCGCCTGAAGCTGGCCATCGCCAGCGCGATCGCCACGCCGAACGCGAAGGCGGAAGGCTTCGGCCAGGTCTCCGCACCGCGCCTGTCGCTGATGGCTTCGCAGGTGTCGGACGTGTATGGCACGAAGACGCGCGTTGACCCGAAGGCCGTGTGGGTCTCCACCTTCCTGCCGTCGGCGGCCGAACTGAACGTGTTCCCGAAATGAGCGCGCTCCCGGATGCCCTGGCCGGCGAGACCTTCGTCGACTTCCGCGAAGTCTTCCTTGCCTACGACAATTCCAGCGAATGCGCGGTGGAGGACATCACGCTGCAGACCCGGCCCGGCGAATTCATCGCCATCGTCGGCCCATCGGGCTGCGGCAAGTCGACGTTCATGAAGCTGGCCACCGGGCTGAAAGCGCCCACGCGCGGCACCATCCACATCGGTGGCGAACCGGTCACCGGCCCGCTGAAGTTCGTGGGCATGGCGTTCCAGGCCCCCACGCTGCTGCCCTGGCGCACCACGCTGGACAACGTGCTGCTGCCGCTGGAAATCGTCGAACCTTACCGGAGCACGTTCAGGAAAGACCGGGCGAAGCACGTGGAGCGCGCACTCGCGCTGCTCAAGACCGTGGGCCTCGATGGCTATGCGAACAAGTATCCATGGGAGCTGTCCGGCGGCATGCAGCAGCGCGCCTCGATCTGCCGCGCACTGATCCACGAACCGAAGATGCTGCTGCTGGACGAGCCGTTCGGTGCGCTCGACGCCTTTACGCGCGAGGAACTGTGGTGCGTGCTGCGCGACCTGTGGACCGAGCGCCGCTTCAACGTGATTCTCGTCACGCACGACCTGCGCGAAGCGGCGTTCCTGGCCGACACGATCTACGTGATGAGCAAGCGGCCGGGCCGCATCGTTGCCCGCCGCGTCAACCCGCTGCCGCGGCCGCGCGACCTCGATACCACGTACACGGAGCCGTTCAGCGCCCTCGTGCACGAACTGCGCGAGCATATCGGCCGCGTGCGCAGTACCTGACTACATGACATCGGCATCTGAAGGATTCACCATGAACAGCAAGACCATCAAGACCTTTGCACCCTGGCTGCTGCTGCTCGCCATCCTGCTGCTCTGGCAGGCCATCTGCAGCGCGTTCGACGTGTCGGAGTTCATCTTCCCCAGCCCTGCCGCGATCGGCGCCGCGCTGATCGAATTCGCCGGCCCGATCGCGGGACATGCATGGCAGACGTTCTGGGTGACGATGACCGGCTTCGGCATCGCCGTCGCCGTCGGCGTGTCGCTCGGCGTACTGGTCGGCTCGTCGCCGGTGATGTACGCGGCCGCGTATCCGCTGATGACGGCCTTCAATGCGTTGCCGAAGGCGGCATTCGTGCCCATCCTGGTCGTCTGGTTCGGCATCGGCGCCGGCCCCGCGATCCTGACCGCGTTCCTGATCTCGTTCTTTCCCATCATGGTCAATATCGCCACGGGCCTGGCCACGCTGGAACCGGAGCTGGAAGACGTGCTGCGGGTACTCGGCGCACGCCGGCTGGACGTGCTGCTGAAGGTCGGCCTGCCGCGCTCGATGCCCTACTTCTTTGCATCGCTGAAGGTGGCCATCACGCTGGCGTTCGTCGGTTCCACCGTGTCGGAAATGAACGCGGCCAACGAGGGCATCGGCTACCTGCTCGTCTCGGCCGGCTCGTCGATGAAGATGCCGCTGGCGTTCGCGGGGCTGGGCGTGATCGGTGCGATGGCGATGGCGATGTACGAGCTGTTCGCCGTGGTCGAGCGGCGTTCCACGGCCTGGGCACACCGGGGAGCGCGCTAGGCGCCAGCGCGGCACATCGCTCATCGGGTTGATCGCTTCCGTATTGACAGCGCCGGCCGGGCCGCATCTACTGGCTGGCAGCGGTTCACGACAATATGGAGACAACGATGACCACGATGCGTACCCTTGCCGGGCTGCTGGGGGGATGCTGCCTGGCGCTGCCCGCACTGGCAGAAGCACCGGCGCAGCAGATAACGGTGCAGCACATACCGGTGCAGCAATACAGGAACCCGATCCTGCATGCCGACTACTCCGACCCGGACGTGATCCGGGTCGGCGAAGACTACTACCTCGTCGCCTCCAGCTTCCACTTTTCACCAGGCCTGCCGGTGTTGCAGTCGAAGGACCTGGTGCACTGGAAAATCGCCGGCCACGTGCTGCCGACACTCGGCTTTCATCCTTCCTACGACATGGGGCCGCCGTACACGCTGACCGACAGTATCTCGAAGCCCGTGGGCCCGGGCCTGCGCTACGCCGGCGGCGTGTGGGCCCCGGCCATCCGCCATCGCAACGGCACCTTCTACGTGTACTGGGCCACGCCGGACGAAGGCATCTTCATGAGCACCGCCACATCCCCGTCCGGGCCATGGTCGCCACCGGTGACCGTGCTGGCCGGTGCCGGCTACGAAGACCCGTGCCCGTTCTGGGACGACGACGGGAAAGCATGGCTGGTCCATTCAAAGGTCGGCGCCGGCCCGATCATCCTGCACGCGATGACGCCGGACGGCACCAGGCTGCTCGATGCGGGCACGACCATCGTCGAAGACAAGATCAACCTGCCGGTGCTGGAAGGCCCGAAAGTCACCAAGCGCGACGGCTGGTACTACATCTTCGCGCCAATCGGCGGCGTGGGTACCGGCCCGCAGGCCGTGCTGCGCTCGCGCACGATCCAGGGGCCGTACGAACACCGCACCGTGCTCCATCCGGGCAACGGCCTGAAAGGCCCGCACCAGGGTGGCTATGTCGAGACCCCAACGGGCGAAGGCTGGTTCATCCACTTCAACAGCACCGGTGCGTTCGGCCGCATCGCGCACCTGCAGCCCGTGACGTGGCAGGACGGCTGGCCGGTGATGGGTGCCGGCGGCCTGCCGGTGCCCGAGCATGCCGCGCCCCGCACGGTTGCACGCTCACCCGACTACCGCCTGCAGGACTCCGATGAGTTCTCCGGCACCACGCTTGGCCTGCAATGGTCGTGGAACCACAACCCCGATCCGGCGCGATGGAGCCTCGAGCAGCGCCCGGGTTTCCTGCGCATCGAGGGCAACCGGGCCAGGTATCTCGTCGGTGCACGCAATACGCTGACGCAGGTGCTGCAGGGGCCGGCCGCCGAGATCACGACACGAATCGAGCTGCAAGGGCTGTCGGAAGGTCAGCGTGCCGGGCTGACCCTCTTCGGTGTCAAGGTGCCGTGGATCGGCATCGTACGCGACGGCGGCACCAACTACGTCACCTATGCCGATGCGGGCGAGGAAACCCGCGGCGCAAGGATCGCCGGCGACGCCATCGTGCTGCGGGCCAGCGTGCGCAACGACCAGACCGTGCAGTTTGCTTACGCGCTGCGCGAGGGCGAGCCCTTCACGGCGTTCGGCCCGGTCACGGAGCTGGCAAAATTCTCGTGGTGGAAAGGCAGCCGGCCGGCGGTGTTTACCTATATCCGGGCCGATAGCGATGAAGCCAGGGCGGATCGGCCCGTGCACCAGATCCAGCGCAACTATGTCGACGTGGACTGGTTCAGGGTGCGGGTGCTAAGGTAGGAGAAACCGCAATCTTCGACGGCCAAAGGGGCGGGACCGGACTGCCAGGGGCTTTCCGACCACCTGCCTGCCGTGAAAAGCAGCACACGAGGAGCGCTTTCAAATGTCCAGCAACACATCTTCACAACGCAACTGGTTCGACCAGGGTGGCCAGGCATACGCCCGCTTCCGGCCCGAGTACCCGGCCAGCCTGGCCGCTTTCCTCGCTTCGACGAGTTCGGCATGCCGTCTTGCCGTGGACGTCGGGTGCGGAAACGGGCAGCTGACACAACTGCTGGTGCCCCACTTCGACCAGGTCATCGGCCTCGACCCGAGCGCCGACCAGATCGCCAATACGGTGGCCCATCAGCGCATCCGTTATCAATGCGCGCCCGCCGAGCAGTTGCCCGTGGCCGATGCGAGCGCGAACCTGATCACCGCGGCGCAGGCGGCCCACTGGTTCGATCTCGCGAAGTTCTATGGCGAAGTGCGCCGGGTCGCCAGCCCGGGGGCGATCCTGGCCCTGATCAGCTACGGGGTGCTGAATTTGGAACCCGCGCTGGATGGCCGCTTCCAGGACTTCTACTGGAAGGACATCGGCCCTTGGTGGCCGCCCGAGCGCAAGCTTGTCGATACCGGCTATGCGACGCTCGACTTTCCCTTCAACGAGCTGCAGGCGCCGGCCCAGGAAATCCGGCTCGAATGGCAATTGCCGGAATTCCTGGGCTACCTGCAAACCTGGTCCGCGGTGCGAAGCGCCAGGGAGGCAGGCAAGGAGGCGCTGCTCACGGGCTTCGCCGCCGATATCGCCGATGCCTGGGGCGATCCGCATCGCAGCCGTCCGATCCGCTGGCCCATCAATATGCGCATCGGGAAACTGTAGCGCCCTACAACCGCAAGTTCAGCGTGGCAAAGAACGTGCGTCCCAGCGGATCGAAGCTGGCCGATACCGTGTTGTTCGACGGCAGCTGGGTCGACCCCAGTACCGGCGGATCCCGGTCGGTCACGTTCCGAACGCCGGCGGTGAAGTTCACCGATTTGCTGAAGTCGTAGCCGGCCGTCAGGTCGAGGTAGGTATACGAGCCGATGCGCGGATTGGTCAGCGATTCGTAGGCCGGCGGCGTGACACCCCGGCGCTGCGGTATCAAGTAAGCATCCGTCGTCACGCTGCCGCTGTAGCGTGCCCGTGCGGACAGCATCAGCTTCCCGCTGTTCATCGTCACGCGCGCCGTGCCCTTCCACTTCGACACCGGCTGGCCGCACGTGCCGCCCCACGTGCCCACGCATTCGTTGGTCACGTCGGGAATGTCCTGGATCGGCGTGAACGTCAGTTCGTCGACATAGGTCCAGTTCGTGTCCAGATTCCAGCGCGTGCCCGCGCCGAGCAGGCCCCACGTGGTGTTGAAACCGTAGTGCGCCGCCAGGTCCACGCCGCGGGTCTTGATGCCGCCGATGTTCGCAGCGGTCGTCATCACGTACGTCGGCGCGGCGATCTGGCCGGTGACGGAATCGCGGTTGATCGCCCGGCAGTACACGCTGTCCACGTTCTGGATCGTCAGGTAGCACAGGTCCAGCACGGACTGGATGCCGCCGCCGCCCAGCGTGGAAATGGCGTTGTCCAGCGTGATCTTGTAGTAGTCGAGGCTGACCTGCAGGCCGCGCACCGCCGTGGGGGCGAACACGGCACCGATAGTGGTGGTATGCGACGTTTCCGCCGTCAGGTCAGGATTGCCGCCGAGGATCTGCGTGAGGAACTGGGTGGGCTGCACGGAAGCATCGAACACGAGTCCACCCGGCACGCCGGTGGCTTCGCACAGCGCGCGCACGGCGGCCGTTTGCTGGCCGGCCGGGGCGCGGCTGGAGCACGGGTCGATGGCGGTCGGCCCGTTGCGGCCCTGGCCGCCGAACAGTTCGCCCACGTTCGGCGCGCGGATCGATTTCTGCTTCTGCACGCGGAACGTCAGGCTGTCCACGGGTGCCCACTCCGTGCCGATCGAGTTCGTCCACACCTTGCCGACGGATTCCACATCGTAATCGGAACGGCGGAACGCGCCGCTCACGCTGAGGCTTTTCGCGAACGCCCTGTCCTTCAGCAGCGGCACGCGCGCCTCGCCGAAGAATTCCTTCACGGTCGCTTCGCCCTCCGTCGGCCGTGCGGCGTTCCAGCCCGACACGTCGCCCGACGCCAGGAACGCATCCGGCGTGTACTTGCTGTACGAATGGCGGCGTTCGAAGCCTGCCGAAAAGTCCACTGGGCCAGAAGGGAGCTCGAACAGCCTGCCCGTCACGTTGCCGGCCACGACCTGCTGCTCGGCGACGATATCGGAATTCGACGAAATCAGGATCGCTTCGCGCGCGGCGTCGCTGAGGTTCTGGCCGAAGGGATTCAATACCGGCGCCGCGCCGTTCTGCGACAGCAGCGCGTTCTGGAAGCGGCTCAGCGAGATCGAACCGGCCTGGTACTGCGATTCGGTGGTGCGGGCGTTCGTGTAGTACACATCGTATTTCAGGTCGTTCAGGTAGTGCTCCGACACGGCGGGCAGTTCACCCCGCAGTCCGATGGCCAGGCGGTAGACGGAATGGTCGGTCTCGGCGAGCCGGGTGCCGAGGTCGGACAGGCGGCGGTTCAGGTTGACGAGCGCCAGGCCATCGCCCGCGACCGTGGTCAACGTCTGCGAGCCATTCGTGGCGCGCAGCGTGCCGCTTTCGCGCAGGTCGAGCTGGCGCAGTACTTCCTGCATCGGTGCGCCCAGGTAGGGATTGTTCGCGTTGACGAGGAAGTTGCCGCTCGCGCTCGTCGGGCCGATCTGCACCTTGGCGATGTTGCTGCTGTAGTGCATCTCCAGGTAGCCGGTCGCGCGTTCGTTGAAGTCGTAATGGGCGAACGCATTGCCCATCCAGCGCTTTTGCGGCGTGACGACATACGACAGCGGGCCGATGTCGAAGCCATCGTCGGGCGCGACATACGGGCGCACCGCCTTGCCGCTTGCGTCGAAGATGGCGCCCAGCGTGCCCATGCCCTGCAGGCCGGCGGCGCGCAGCGCGGCATCGAGTGCCGGGTTCGACGCCGCCGAGCCGATCACGGGCAGGTTGCCGATCCGCCCCGTTGGCACGGTGGACGAACCGCTGTAGATGAGGCCCGGCCGGCCGCCGGCGGACAGGCACGTCTGCCCGGCCGGTACCGGCAACGGCGTGCCGGGGCGCGTGGCCGACCACGATGCCGGCGTCACGCAGCCGTCGCCCATCGACGGCATCGCGTAGCCGCCCAGCTCACCGCGCGTCATGCCTTCGCGGTTCATGTAGTTCAGCGACAGCACGGCGTTGCCGCGGTTGTTGGCGAAGTTGCCGCCCACGGTGAGGTCGACGCTGTTCGTGGGCGTGCTCGTTGGCTGGTCGCGCGTGTGCTGGGCGTTGATTTCCACGCCCTCGAAATTGTCGCGCAGGATGAAGTTGACGACGCCGGAAATGGCGTCGGACCCGTACACGGCCGAGGATCCGCCGGTGACGGTCTCGATGCGCCGCACCAGCGCGGCGGGAATGGCGTTGATGTCGGTGGTGAAGTCCGGCCCGGTGATCGCGAAGCGGCGGCCGTTGACGAGCACGAGGTTGCGGGTCGGGCCCAGGTTGCGCAGGTTCAGCGTGGCCGTGCCGGACGGCTGGCCCGCCTGCATCGTATTCGCCGTGGGACTACTGAGCTGGTTGGCTGTGAACTGCGGCGTATCCGTCAGCAGCGTTTCCAGGTTTTGCGTGCCGGTCACCTTCAGCTCCTGCGCATCGAGCACGGTGACGGGCGTGGGCGCCAGGAAGCCGCGGTTGACCAGGCGGGTGCCGGTGATGACGACCTTGGCGTCTTCGAGGGGCACGGCAGGCGCCTCCTGCGCGCTGGATATGCCGGTTGTGCAGGTGGCAATGAGCACTGCCGATATCGTCCTCCGTTGCTGGAGTTTCCTTTTGCTGCCGCGCTGCTGATGTGCCATGCTGTCGCCCCCGAATCGAAAATGAAGTGTTTCACCATCCGATGCTCCGGCAGTTCTTGAAGCAGCTTGCAGCCGTGAACGTAACTGATGGTATGAACCTTCGGACGAGCGCGTCAATGCGGGAACTGCTCAAGGGGATGACTAAAGTAACGGCAGTCAGGCAACTGCGCTGATCAGGCGGTTGTGTACTGCACCGTAAGCTTTTGGTCATGACAGGTGAGCGCGCGGACGATCGATCTGATCGGAACACGCCGCCGTGCGCAAGACGATGACCGGATTGGCTGGAGCGTCACTCGTGCCAGTAGCGCGGACGCGACAGCCGATACCCGTCCACGCGCAACGGCGTGGCGAGGTCGATGCGGATGGCACCCGCCGCATCGGTGCGCATCGCCGTGACCTGTCGCTTCTCGTACCGTTCCATGACTTCCCGCTTCGGGTGCCGGTAGCGGTTCCGGTATCCCACCTGGAACACGGCGACCGA
The DNA here is from genome assembly GCF_055502675.1 of Pseudoduganella sp. jia 12. NCBI lineage: Bacteria > Pseudomonadati > Pseudomonadota > Betaproteobacteria > Burkholderiales > Oxalobacteraceae > Pseudoduganella > Pseudoduganella sp. jia 12. Next base: position 143,265 of record NZ_JBUXKP010000002.1, on the reverse strand, counting down.
AGGCTGCACGGCATCGAGGAACGCTTCGGTCGACGACGTGCCGCTGCCGTGGTGCGGCGCCAGCAGTACGTCCGACCGCAAGACGGCAGCGGAGCGGGCGAGCAGCTCGGCTTCCTGCCGCGCCTCGATATCGCCGGCCAGCAGCACGGCCTTGCCGCCGGCAGCGATGCGCAGCGTGCAGCTGCGGCCGTTGGTCTTGAGCGACGCATCGGCATAGCTGGCGGCCGTCGGGTGCAGCATCTCGAAGCGCACGCCGTCCCATTCCCAGCGCTGGCCGGCGGCGCAGTGGCGGTGCGTGGTCGACGCCAGTGCCACCGGGTGCCGCGGCGGCAGCGACGACAACGTCCATCCGGCCCGGATTTCCTTCAGTACCGCCAGCGCGCCGCCCACGTGGTCGGTATCGCCATGGCTGACGATCATGCCATCGAGCCTGCCGATCCCTCGCGCCCGCAGGTAGGGAACGATGACGCGGCTGCCCGCATTGGCATCGGGGCCGTAGGCCGGACCGGTGTCGTACAGCAGGCGGTGTCCGGCCGTTTCGACGAGCACCGCCATGCCCTGCCCCACGTCGAACGCCGTGACGCGCGCCGTGCCGGGCAGCGGCGTATCCGGCTGCGCACCCAGCAACGGCAGCCACGTGAATGCGCCCAGCCAGCGGGCCGGCCAGCCGCGCGGCGCCAGCAGCCACAGGGTGCCGGACAACGCAAGCGCGAACAGCCACCACGGCGGCACCGGCGCATGCCACACGGCCAGCGGCGCGGTACTGAGCCATTCCAGTGCCGCGGCGAGCCACTGCATCAATGCATGGGCCAGCACCAGCAGCGGCACTGCCAGCGGTTCCGGCAGCAGGCCGCCGGCCAGCGCAAGCGGTGTCACGAGCAGGCTGACGACGGGGATGGCGATCGCGTTGGCGAGCGGGCTGATGACGGATACCTGCGCGAACAGCAGCATCGTCAGCGGCACCAGGCCAAGCGTGACGGCGTATTGCGTGTTCACCGCGGCGGCCAGCGCCGCGATCGCCCGCTGGCGGCGGCTCAGCGGCGTCGCCCGGCGGGCATCGGGATCGATGGCCGCATCGTCGCCGGGATTCTTGTGCACCGCCGTGCGCCCGACCGTTGCATACAGGATGATGGCGACCGCGCCGAACGACAGCCAGAATCCCGGCCACATCACGGCCCACGGGTCCAGCAGCACGACAAGTCCCGCCGCCAGCGCCAGCACGTGCGACACGCAGGCGATGCGATCGAGCCAAAGGGCCAGGGCCACCACGCACAGCATGTACAGCGTGCGCTGGGCAGGCACGCCGAAGCCGGCCAGCAGCACGTACAGCAATGCCGCCACGATACCTGCCAGCGCGCCCACTTTCTGCGCCGGCAGCAGCAGCGGCCACTGCGCGCGGCGCAGGAAAAACGAGCGCCGCCACAGCGCCGAAGCGGCCCACGCGACCAGCCCCGCGATCATCGTGATGTGCAGCCCGGAGATCGACACGAGGTGGCCGATGCCGGTGCGCGTAAAGAGCTGCCAGTCGTCCTGGTCGATGCCGCGCTGGTCGCCCACCACGAGGGCGACGATCACTTCCGCGTAGTCGCGCCCCGCCAGCGCGCGCCGGATCTTGTCGCGCAGGCCGTGGCGCAGCCGTTCGACGACGTTGCGCAGGCTGAACGCGAAATCCTCGCGCCGCTCGTGCGGCCCTTCGGCGCGCACATACCCGGTGGCGCGGATACCCTGCTCCAGCAACCACAATTCATACTCGAAGCCGTGCGGATTGGCGTTGCCGCGCGGCCGCTGCAGCCGAACTTTCAGGCGCCACCGTTCGCCCGGCCGCAAATCGGGCACAGGCTGCGTTTCGCCACGAAAGCCGGCGTACCACGACAGGGCGATGCGGGGTGGCACCTCGACGCCTTCGGACTGTTCGACAGCGAAGAAGAAACGCGTGAACTGGGCGTTGTGGTTCGGCAGGTTGTCGATCGTGCCGGTGACGATGACGTCGCGGCCTTCGTCGGCCTTGGCCAGTTGCGGCGCCAGTGCGTGCGTCGCCAGGAGCGCGGCCCAGTAAAAGCCGATGGCTGCGCCGCACGCAGCGCCGGCGAATGGCGCCAGCCGGCCGCAGGCATGCCATGCGAGCATCGCCGCCAGCGCAAGCAGCAGGATGAGGACGTAAAGCGGATACGAAGGAAGCACCGCCTGCGTCTGCAGGAATGCCGCTCCGCCAACGAAACCAAGAATCGCGCTGCGCATGCCACCTCCCGGGAGAGCGGCACGCGCGGCGTACCGGAACGCTACAGGCCCGTGAGGGCGCGCAGCCGAGGCATTACGATATGCGCATTCGCCGTGGTGATACCTTGAAGTTCGTCAACCGGAATGCCACGCAGCTGCGCCAGCACCCCGGCAATGCCGGGCACCTGGTCCGGCGTATTGACGCCCGGATGCACCCACTGCGGCGCGATATCCGGCGCATCCGTCTCCATCACGATGGCCGACAGCGGCAGTTGTTCGGCCAGCCGCCGGATCTGTAGCGCGCGCGTAAAGGTGAGATTGCCGCCGAAGCCCAGCTTGAAGCCGATGTCGATATACCCCTGCGCCTGCTGGAAACTGCCGTTGAATGCGTGCGCAATACCGCCGGCCGGCGGGATCTGCCGCACGTGTTTCAGTACCTGGTCCTGCGACTTGCGCACGTGGGTCAGCACGGGCAGGCCGAATTCGCGGGCGATCTTCAACTGTTCGCGGAAGAACTGCACCTGTTTGTCGCGCATCTCCGGGGTGCACAACTGGGGCAGGAAGAAGTCGAGACCCACTTCGCCGATGGCCACGAAGTTCGGGTCGCCGAGCGCGGCGCGCACTGTTTCCCGCATCGCTGCCAGGTCGTCTTCGGTGGCGTTCGGCACGCAGATCGGATGGATGCCGATCGCATACGAGGCGTTCTCGGCAGCGGCGCCCAGCGCGCGTACCGCATCCCAGTTGCTCCGGTCGATGGCCGGAATGACGATCATGCCGACGCCCTTCTCCAGCGCGCGGGCGGCCACGCCGAGCGAGTCTCCGCCGAATTCGCGGGCATCGAGGTGGCAGTGCGTGTCGATCCACATGGTGTTATGCCGGCCGCAGGCCTTCGTCCGTCAGGCGCAGCACGCGGTCGCAGCGGCGCGCCAGTTCCGGGTCGTGGGTGACGATCACGAAGGCGGTACCCAGGGTGCGCGACAGCTCCAGCATCAGGTCGAAGATCGCCTCGGCCGTGGTGTGATCGAGGTTGCCGGTCGGTTCGTCCGCGAGCACGCAGGCCGGCTGCGTGACGAGGGCCCGGGCCAGCGCCACGCGCTGCCGCTCGCCGCCGGACAGTTCGCCCGGCACGTGCGTGACGCGCTTGGCCAGGTTCACGCGGGCCAGCATGGCCTGCGCCGCTTCCTCGGCCTGGGCGCGCTTCATGCGGCGGATCAGCAGCGGCATGGCCACGTTGTCCAGCGCCGAGAATTCCGGCAGCAGGTGGTGGAACTGGTAGACGAAGCCCAGCGCACTGTTGCGCAGGTCGCCCCGCGCCGCTTCGGACATGGTGGCGAAATCCTTGCCCTGCAACGTGACGTTGCCGGTGGTGGGCGTGTCGAGGCCGCCCAGCAGGTGCAGCAGCGTGGACTTGCCGGAACCGGAGGCGCCGATGATGGCCACGCGTTCGCCGCGCCGCACCTCGAAGTCGATGCCTTTCAATACCGGCACCGCGTAGCTGCCCTGTGTAAACGTCTTGCCCAGGTTGCGGCACGACAGGACGGGATTGTCGTTCATGGCGTTCATGGCTTCACTCATAGCGCAGCGCCTCCGCCGGTTTCACTTGCGAGGCCCAGCGGCTCGGCCAGATCGTGGCCACGAAGGCCAGCAGCACGGCGATCGTGCCGATCGTGGCCACGTCCGGCCAGCGCATGTCCGATGGCACGGTGGTGATGTAATAGATATCCTTCGACAAGAACTGCACTCCCAATGTTTGTTCGATGAATGGCACGATGACGTCGATGTTCGATGCCACCAGCACGCCGCCGCCCACGCCCAGAACGGTACCGAGCAGCCCCACCAGCGCGCCCTGGATGACGAAGATCTTCATGATCGAGCGGGGCGAGGCGCCCAGCGTGCGCAGGATCGCGATGTCCGGCTGCTTGTCCGTCACCGTCATCACCAGCGTCGATACGAGGTTGAACGCCGCCACCGCCACGATCAGCGTGAGGATGATGAACATCATGCGCTTTTCCGTCTGCACGGCGGCGAACCAGTTGGCGTTCAGCTTCGACCAGTCGCGCACTTCCAGGTTGGCCGGCATGAGTTTCTTGAGCTCCTCGGCCACCTGCGGCGCGCGGTGCATGTCGGCCAGGCGCAGGCGCAGCCCGGCGGGGGCCGCCATGCGCAGCATGCGCTGCGCATCTTCCAGGTGGATGAAGGCCATGCCGGCATCGAATTCCTGGTGCCGCGCGGCGAAGATGCCGACCACCATGAACGAGCGCATGCGGGGCACCAGGCCGGCCGGCGTGACGGTACCCTGCGGCAGCACCATCGTCACCTTCTCGCCAATGCCCGCGTTCAGCGACCGGGCCAGGTCGATACCCAGCACGATGTTGAATTCGCCCGGCCGCAGCGCCGTGAAGCTGCCCATCCTGATGTGCTTCGTCACGTCGGACACGGCCGGTTCCTGCTCGGGCAGCACGCCGCGCACCATGGCCGGGCGCAGCGCTTCGCCGCCATGCATCAGGCCCGCCTGCGTTTCCGAAAACGGTGCGGCGCCCTTGACTTCCGGATGGCGCAGCGCATTGCGCGCCTCCTGGCGCCAGTCCGGCATGCCGCCGGTCTTGTCGAACACCTCCACGTGCGCCAGCACCGAGAGCATGCGGTTCGTCACATCCTTCTGGAAGCCGTTCATTACGGAGAGGATGATGATCAGCGCGGCCACGCCGAGCGCGATGCCGGCCATCGAAATGAGCGAGATGAACGAGATGAAGCGGTTGCGCCCGCCGCGCTTGCCGGCGCGGGTATAGCGCAGGCCGACCTGCCATTCATACGGTAGATTCTTAACAAAGCTCATCGGTCACCATGCATTGAGGGAGCCGAAGTGTGCCACAAGTTTGCCCTATTCATATCTCAGCGCCTCCGCCGGCTTCACGCGCGCCGCCCACCAGCTCGGGTACAGCGTGGCGACGAAGGCCAGGCCCACGGCCGTGCCGCCGATCGCCGCCACGTCGCCCCAGCGCAGGTCCGAGGGCACGGCGCTGATGAAATAGATATCCTTCGACAGGAATTTCATGCCCAACACGCTTTCGATGGCGGGCACGATCACGTCCACGTTCAGCGCCAGCAGCACGCCGCCGGCCACGCCGAGCGCCGTGCCCACCACGCCGACCAGCGCGCCCTGCACCATGAACACCTTCATGATCGAGCGGGGAGAGGCACCCAGCGTGCGCAGGATGGCGATATCGGCCTGCTTGTCCGTGACCGTCATGACGAGGGTAGCCACGAGGTTGAACGCGGCCACGGCGATGATCAAGGTGAGGATGATGAACATCATGCGCTTTTGCGTCTGCACGGCGGCGAACCAGTTGGCGTTCAGCTTCGACCAGTCGCGCACGAGCAGGTCGCCCGGCATCGTCTGCTTCAGCTGGAACGCCACTTCCGGCGCCTGGTCCATGTCCGCGATCTTCAGGCGCAGGCCATAGGGGCCGGGAAGGTTCAGCAATCGCTGGCCGTCGGCCAGGTGCACGTAGGCCAGCGAGGAATCGAATTCGTTGTGGCCCGCCTCGAAGATGCCGACCACGGTGAAGGTGCGCATCGCCGGCGCACCGCCGGACAAGCCGCCTTCGGACAGCGCCATTGCCACCTTGCCGCCCACTTTGACTTCCAGTGCCCTGGCCAGCTCGACGCCGAGCACGATGCCCTGTTCGCCGGCCTTCAGGCCGGCCAGGCTGCCCTGCTTCACCTGGCGAGGAATATCGGATACCTTGCCCTCCTCTTCCGGCAGGATGCCGCGCACGATGGCGGGGCGCAGCACGTCGCCGCCATGCGCCAGCAGCGCCTGCAGCTCCACGAACGGGGCGGCGCCCTTCACTTCCGGGTTGGCGAAGGCATTGCGGGCCGTGGCGCGCCAGTCCGTCATCGGACCGCCCATCTGGTAGACCTCGATGTGTCCCAGCACGGACAGCATGCGCGTCGTGACCTCCTTCTGGAAGCCGTTGTAGACGGAGAGGACGATGATCAGCGCGGCCACGCCCAGGCCGATCCCCGCCATCGAGATCGCGGAGATGAACGAGATGAAGCTGTTGCGGCCGCTGCGGCGGCCGGCGCGCGTGTAGCGCAGGCCGACTTGCCATTCGAACGGCATCTTGTGCATGAAACTCATGGAGAAGGAGGGCTCCTGGTGCAAAGTGCGCAGTTTGCCATATAAACAGCATTGCCGGAGATACAGCTGAGCAGCCGGGCGGGAAGGCGGCGATCCGGGCAGGAAGGACATCGCTCCCGGGCGCCCCGGGCGCCGATCTTCTATAATGTGGCATGGCTTCCACGACCCTCGTTTTACCTTTCGGCCTGCCGCCGGCCGAAATGGCGCCGGACCTCGTCCGCGCGCTGCAGGCCCCTGCCCTGGCGACTTTACTTTCCCGCAATTCCACGCACACCGTGCATGCGTTCGACGCCGATTCGCGCATGCTGCCGCACGAGGCATGGCTGGCGCACGCGCTCGGCCTGGCGCCTGCGGCGGACAATGCGCCGGCCGCGCCGTTCGCGCCCGCCGTGATGCGCGGCCTGGGCCTGGCGCCGGATGCCGGCCATTGGTTCCTCTTCCACCCGGTGCACGTGGTGGTGGGCACGCACCTGATGATGCCTGACCTGCGTGGTTTGCGGATCAGCGCAGAGGAGTCTCGCGCGCTGTTCGATGCCGCGCTGCCGCTGTTCGAGGAACTGGGCAAGACGCTCGTCTACGGCGATGCTTACACGTGGTTCCTGCGCGCCGACGACTGGGCGGAGCTGGCAACGGCCTCGCCGGATGCCGCCACGGGCGACAACCTGCACCCGTGGCTGCCGGCCGGCGCCGCGGCGCGCGACTTCCGCCGCCTGCTGAACGAAGTGCAGATGCTGTGGCACGCGCACCCGGTGAACGAAGCGCGCCGGCAACCCGTCAATTCGTTCTGGCTGTGGGCCGGCGGGCCGGCTTCGCAGCCGCGCCCGGAACTGGCGCTGGCCACCAGCGCCTCTCCAGCCTGGGTCAATGCGCTGGCCACGCCGGAACTGCGCGATGCCACCTGTGTCCAATGGCTGGCAACGAAGGACCATGAGCGCGTGGCCGTGCTGGGCCACCTCGCGGGTGCCGGCCTGGCCGAGGATTGGCCCGGCTGGCTGGAATCGATGAAACAGCTCGAAGACCAGTGGTTCGCGCCGCTGCTGGGCGCGCTGCGCTCGGGGCAAACGTCCGCCGTGCGCCTCGTGCTGACCAATCGGCGCGGCTGGACCGACACCACCGCGACGAAACTGGCGCTGAACAAGTTCTGGCGCGCCGAGAACTTCAAGCACCTCCTCACCTGAATTCCTGGACCAAAGCCAACCTCATGACCCGTATCACCCACCGCCCCTGCCCGTTCCGCGAATCGGAAATGCTGCGCCAGGGAGGCATCCATCCCGTGCTGGCCCGCCTGTTCGCGGCGCGCGGCCTGACTGATCCGAAAGACCTGTCTTCCGAACTGTCGGCGCTGATCCTGCCGTCGGGCCTGCTGCACATCGATGCCGCCGCCGTGTTCCTGGCCGATGCGATCGCCGCCGGCAAGCGCATGGTCATCGTGGCCGACTACGATTGCGACGGCGCCACGGCCTGCGCCACGGCGCTGCGCGGCCTGCGCGCGATGGGGGCGAACGTCGACTTCATCGTGCCGAACCGCTTCGAGTATGGCTATGGCCTCACGCCCGAGATCGTGGCCCTGACGGCGCGCGAGAAATCGCCGGACATCATCCTCACCGTCGACAACGGCATCGCCAGCATCGATGGCGTGGAAGAAGCCAAGCGGCGCGGCATCGAGGTCGTCGTCACCGACCACCACCTGCCGGGCGACCGGCTGCCCGATGCGCGCGTGATCGTCAACCCGAACCAGCCGGCGTGCGGCTTCCCGTCGAAGAACCTGGCCGGCGTGGGCGTGGTGTTCTACGTGCTGCTGGCGCTGCGCGCGGAATTGCGCCGGCGCGGCGTGTTCGATGCGCAAACGCAGCCCAAGCTCGACTCGCTGCTCGACCTGGTGGCGCTGGGCACGGTGGCGGACGTGGTGAAACTCGACACGAACAACCGCATCCTCGTGGCGCAGGGCCTGAAACGCATGCGGGCCGGGCGCATGCATGCGGGCGTGGCGGCGCTGTTCCGCGTGGCCGGGCGCCAGGCGCGCAGCGCCACGCCGTTCGACCTGGGCTTCGCGCTGGGGCCGCGCCTGAACGCGGCGGGCCGGCTGGAAGACATGTCGCTGGGGATCGAATGCCTCGTCACCGACGACGAAGGCCGCGCCTGGGCACTGGCCCAGCAGCTCAACGAGATCAACCTGAAGCGCCGCGAGATCGAAGCGGAGATGCAGGATACGGCGCTGCTGCACCTGGATGCTTTCCAGCCATCGGAGAGTTCCACGATCAGCGTGTTCGACGAAACGTGGCACCAGGGCGTGATCGGCATCGTGGCTTCGCGCCTGAAGGAGAAGTTCTACCGGCCCACGATCACGTTCGCCCCGGCCGGCGACGGCTGGATCAAGGGTTCCGGCCGCTCGATCGCCGGCTTCCACATGCGCGATGCGCTCGACCTGGTGTCGAAGCGGGCGCCGAGCCTGATCGACAAGTTCGGCGGCCACGCGATGGCGGCCGGCCTGTCGATCCGCGCCGATGCGTTCGACGCGTTTTCGGCGGCATTCGAGACGGTCGGCCGCGCATGGCTGACGGAACAGCAGCTGGAACGGGTCGTCGAAACGGATGGCCCGCTGGAAGATGGCTACTTCACCACGGATTTCATCGAATTGATGGATGGCATCGTGTGGGGCCAGGGCTTCGCGCCGCCGGTGTTCTGCGACGAATTCCGCGTGATCAGCCAGCGTATCCTGAAGGATCGCCACCTGAAGCTGCTGCTGGAACGGAACGGTGCCCGCTACGATGCGATCTGGTTCGGCCGCACCGATGCGCTCGGCGACCGTGCCCGCATCGCCTTCCGGCTCGATGCCAACGAATACAACGGCACCACGCGCGTGCAGTTGATGGTCGAGCACGCCGAACCGGCTTGAAGTGCCGCGATGGTGGCTGAGCCGGCCGGCATGTCCGGCTCCGCCATCCGCCATGACCATTGTGCCGCTTGCGGTCGATCCGGAAACGGAGTATAAAGACTCCAGATATGGAGGAATTATGCACTTACCTCATGCGCAACCCAACGCATTTCCGTATGTCTATCCGAAGTCCCGCTACGAGCCCGTCGCGCCCGTCGACCTGAACGACCGCGAACAGCGGGAACGCCTGTCGCAATCGGCCCTGAAGGGCTTTTTCAAGCTGAAGGATGCGTGGAACGTGCGCGACGACGATGCGCGCGAGCTGCTGGGCGGCCCGTCCAGCAGTGCCTTCTACGAATGGAAGCGCAATCCCGCCCGCGTGCTCGAAGTGGACCGCATCACCCGCATCTCCTACCTGCTCGGCATCTACAAATCCCTGCACATCATCTACGGCGACCAGCTCGCCGACGAATGGATCCACCTGCCCAACAAGAATGCCATCTTCAGGGGCAGCACGCCGCTGGCCTACATGCTGGCCGGCGGCCTGCTGGCGATGCAGACCGTGCGCAAGCTGGTCGACGCGCGCCGGGGAGGCCTGTAATTGCCGGGCATCCCGCTGTTGCCCGTGCCGCCGTTGCGGCAGCTGCGCCAGTTCGACACCTGCCGGCTGATTCCTTCGCGCTTTGCGGACGTGGAGGATTCCGTGCTGGCGCCGCTGGCCGACAACGACGCCGAACTCGCCGACCTGTTCGAGCTCGATAACGCCACGAACGCGCGGCTGCTGGCCGAACATGGCGGCGCGCCCGGCATCGGCGTGGACGAGCTGCTGTCCCGGGTGCCGAACTTCCGCATCGTCAATGCCGCGTTTACCTACCCCCGCCCCGAAGGAAGCCGCTTCAACGACGGCGAGCGCGGCGCCTGGTACTGCGCGTTCGAGCCGGAAACGGCGCTTGCCGAAGTCATCTTCCACAAGACGGTGGAATATGCGGAGATCGACCGTTTCGACGACAGCGTCAGCTACCAGGCCATGCTGGCCGACTTCACGGCCCCGTTCCACGATATCCGCGGCTTGCCTGAATTCGCGCCCTGCCTCGCGCCCGACAGCTACGAAACGTCGCAACTGCTGGCCGAGCGCCTGCTCGCGGCCGGGGCGACCGGCATCATCTACCCCAGCGTGCGGCGCGCCACCGGCACCTGCCTCGCCTGCTTCCGGCCGGCGCTGGTGGGCAATGTTCGCAAAGGGCTGGCCTATCGGTTAACATGGCGGGGCAGCCCGGTGCCCGTCGTCGAGCCGCGCACCCCGTGAACCGCAGCAAAATCCACAGCAAAATCCACAGCAAAAACCCAGCAAACCCAGCATGCAACTGAATCCTGACAAAGATACCGAACTCCGCCAGAAGGTGAACCGTGAAACGGGCCGCTTGCCGTGGAGCGAACTGATGCGCCACTTCGCTTCCGGCAACGTGGTGTGGATCGCCGACGAGATGGACCTCGTCGAAGTGGCCGTGCGCATCGCCCACGACGACAAGGCCAGCGTGGGCCAGTGGATGGCCGCCGGCCAGATCGCCAAGGTCTCGGACCGGCAGGCGCAGGAATGGCTGGAAACGGATGCCTCGCTGTGGGCTTGCGTGGTCAGCCCGTTCATCCTCGTCCAGCAGCAGAAAAAGCCGCACTGACCGGGCGGGCGTACCGATGCTTGCCCCGCTCGACGCCCACCTGACCGATGCGCGCCCGCGCCAGTTGCGGGCATTCCAGCGCCCGCTCGTCGAGTTCCTGTATTTCGGCATCAAGGAAGCCCGCGCCTGCCTGTTCGCCGGCCTGTTCTTCCTGGCCATGTTCTGCATGCCGCGCGCCGGCCTGTTCGGCATGATTCCCCGCTACGACGCGCTGCTGGCCGTGGCCCTGGCCATCCAGGCGTGGATGCTGGCCACGCGCCTGGAGACGTGGGATGAAGTGAAGGCCATCGGCCTGTTTCATGTGGTCGGTTTCGCGCTCGAAGTGTTCAAGACACAGGTCGGCTCCTGGGCCTATCCGGACTTCGCCTACACCAAGATATTCGGCGTGCCGCTGTTTTCCGGTTTCATGTACGCGGCCATCGGCAGCTACATCATCCAGGCCTGGCGCCTGCTCGACCTGCGTATCCGGCACCACCCGCCGTATCCGATGGCGGCCGCGATCGCCATCCTGATCTACGTGAATTTCTGGACCCACCACTACATCGGCGACTACCGCTGGTACCTGGCCGCCTGCGCGCTGGGGCTGTACGCGCGCACCACCGTGATCTTCCGGCCGCTCGACCGCGACCGCAGGATGCCCCTGCTGCTGGGCTTCATGCTGACCGGTTTCTTCATCTGGGTGGCCGAAAACCTGGGCACGTTCGTGGGCGTGTGGCGCTACCCGAACCAGCTGGGCGCCTGGTCCGTCGTCCACGTGAGCAAGTGGAGCGCGTGGTCGCTGCTCGTCATCATGACGTTCACCATCGTGGCGAACCTGAAGCATGTGAAGGCGCGGGTGCACGTGCCGGAGTGAACGGCGCCCGAGGGCCTCGGAATCACCCTCCGGCTGCGGAAGCGACAGGCAGGCGCACCTCCGACGGCTTCGCCGGATACCAGCGCGCCCGCAGCCGTATGCATGGCGACTCCACCGCCCGATACAGCAGCCAGCCTCCGCACATGCCTGCCGCCATGACGCCGACAATCGTCGCGGGCGCCTCCGTGTCGATCCCCATCGAGACCAGTTCGGGGCGCAACGCCATGAACACGGGCTTGTGCACCAGATAGATCGCGTACTACCACAAGGCCAGGCGGGCCGCGCCGGGAACACGCAGGCGGTACAGCAGCGACGCGGGGCTGAGTGCCGCGCAGGCCAGCAAGGCAAAGCTGGCGGCGAGCAGCGGGAACCCGAAGGTGGAGGCCAGAAAAGCATTTGGCGCCTCGTTCATCACACCATACAGCACGCCGCCTGCCGCAGACAGGCCGGCAGCCAGCAACGCATTCCCGTACCGCAGCACGCGCGCAAATGCCGCGGGATGGAAATCCTTCAGCATCGTGATGGCGACACCCGGCAATAGTTCATCGAAGCGGCACAGCGTCGCGTAATACACGGGCGCCGCGAACATGTCATTGCCGTCCATGAAGGCCGTGCCACGCACCGCCATGCCGGCGGCGATCGCGGCAAGTAGCGCACACCACAGCAGGCGCGGCGACCGGCTGGTGCCGACCAGCGCCAGTACCGCAAGCGGCAGCGCCACATAGAACTGCTCCTCGGTGCACAGCGACCAGGAGTGCGTAAACGTCTGGCCATACTCCAGGCCGATGTTCTGCGTGAAAGTCAGATACCGCCACAGCGGCGCCATGGTGCTGCCGGCAATCGGGCTGTGCGGCAGCAGAACATACATGGCCAACACCACGAAATAGTTCGGCAGCGTGCGCAGGAGGCGACGCGCGAAGAACGTCTTCAGCGCCAGGCTCTCCCCGCGGCTTGCCGGCGCCAGCAACTGATTGCCGATCAGGTAGCCGCTCAGCACGAAGAACAGGTCGCCCCCGGCCCAGCCGATGCGGCCGGCGACGCCGAAGGTCAGCGCGTGGCTCACAAAGCCGTGATAGAGGGACATCAGCACCAGCACGATGGCCATGGCGCGCAGGGTATCCAGCCCGACCAGCCATGTTGGCCGGCCTCCCCAATCGCCGCCAGAGCGCCCCGAAGTTTTTGGCTATGAGATAAATATTAGCAATGCTACAATTTATTGACATAAAATTACGGGAGGTTTGAGATGCCATCCATGTTGTCCAGGCTTGTAACCGGCGCTGCTATTTGCTTGGCGACGTGCAGCGCCGCAACCGCTTCGCCCTACATTGCAACCTTCACGATGGGCGGCTTTCAGAGTGGCTCTCCCGTCGAAACAGTGAGTGGGACCATCAGTTGGGAAGCGGATTCGCTGTTCGGACCGATCCATCAAATAACCGCCATCGACTTGACCATCCTGGGACATGCGTACTCGGTCGATGAAGTTCATGTCGTGACGCAGACTTCGCCCCCGGGCGATTTTCCGTGGAACACCGTCATGATTTCGGGTGTGCTGAACGACCCAGACGCGGGAAGTGCGATCTACACTGAAACGGATGACTTCTGGCTCAGGTGGCACCGTGATACCAATGAATGGATTGATTTCCACTACGCGACAAGCGGTGTGGCGGGTATCTGGAGCGCCAGCCAGTGGGATCAGCCCCAAGTATCGCAACTGGACATCGCGCCGGCACCTGTGCCGGAACCTGCAACGTGGACGATGCTGATGGCCGCGCTACTGGTGTTTGGCGGTCAACGTGTCAGACACAGCAAGGGAATGCCGAAGTAGACCACATTATCTTCCGCCCTTCCTGATCGTCCGGCACGGTCGGGAAGGATAACCTGCAATCGTTCAGAGAGCGCTCCAGCGACTGGTCGCTCCCGCGTACTTCTTGCCGGCCGCTTGGGCACACGCGTCAGGCCGCTGATCCGGGGCGCAAGCGCAGTCAAGCGTTGGACGACACATCCCTTTGCACTAGCGACACATCCCTTTGCACGCAACGACATAAGCAGTTGCACGGTGAGTCTAGGCACATCGTTGGATCCAAGGGGAATGCATGGTGAGGCTGCACTTCTGACACGTCTGCCCCAGCGTTAATGCGACGAACCAGGTCGGTTCGTGTCAACACAACGACTGCAAGGCGCAACACTTCGTTCGATAAATTGACACCGCGCCTGTCTCAGGTGGATGGCCACCTGCACCCGCACCAGCCCAGCACCCGCGAATGATCAGAGGATTGACTCAAGTGCAGCGTCACTAAGCCCCACTTCCGCGCCGTTTTTGTTCAGTCGCGCCACTAGAAATTGCGCGACCACAGTGATGTGTTCTGCGATGCGGGAATCGATCACTTTATTTAGAAACATGAGTACATGGTTGGGGTGCAGTGTCAATCGCCCCACCATCAGAGCAACCAGGTATTCCTTTAAAGCGGGTCCGCCGCCCTGCCCTGCGGCAGTTACTTCGCCCGACTGGAAGGCGAGCATCCGCTCGCTGACGATTTCATCGCAATTGCCGTAGGCGATTTCTCCTTCCCGCGCCGCGCGAAGAAACGCTGCCTGAATTACGCCGTCACTAAACCTCTGGAAGCTCTCCGGCGAAATTACTGTGCGTTCATATGTTTTATATACAAGCTTCGGTTTCTTGGTGATGCCTTGACGATACTTGTGGAGCAGCGAAGCGATGATCGCAAACGTATCGGCCTGGCTAATGGCACGGCAGCCGTCGTACGTGGGGATCAGCGTGAAATCCGCAGCGAGCTTTAATGGAGCTCCGCCCGGTGGCGACCAGAAAAGGTCGTTCATCAATCCTGCGCTAGGCGCCAGCCGGAGCAGCTCGATACGCTCGGCGATCAGCGTGGGGACCTCGTATCCAGCCACGTCGCACCAGTAGCGCAATTCCTGCAACCGCGCAAACTCGCGCTGCCAACTGTGATCCGGCGCACACGGCGGCAGATCGATGGCAACTACGGCGAGAAGAGCGAATGTTTTTGGCCCCTGGTCGCCGAAAGTCAAGTTCGATTCCACGCGCCGACGTTCCAAGTCACTGCTGGCCCTGAAAATCGGACTGACGTATGTAATGCTGCCTCCGGATGTACGGTCCGTAGATCGCGGCTGATACCCATCAGTTCATACGTATCGTCCATGCAGCCCGAAATAACGAGCGTCGCTGCCTCCCTTTCAACGGCGGCCGACGATAAATCGCTTGCGTGGGTGACTATTAAGCCATCACGCAAGGCCTCCGGGAGCGGTACGTGCTTCGTTTGCAATCGCGGCAGCGCCGGGATAGCTTGTTGGAACAATGCGGCGCAAGTGCACAGTCGAGCCGCGGCGTACGAGGCGAGCG
This sequence comes from Pseudoduganella sp. jia 12, assembly GCF_055502675.1. Taxonomy (NCBI): domain Bacteria; kingdom Pseudomonadati; phylum Pseudomonadota; class Betaproteobacteria; order Burkholderiales; family Oxalobacteraceae; genus Pseudoduganella; species Pseudoduganella sp. jia 12. The sequence goes on along the minus strand of NZ_JBUXKP010000002.1, from coordinate 128,121 downwards.
AGCTTACAACGAATGTCGTCAACGCGTTCCTGGGCGCTCGCTTCCCCCGCAGCGCCCTCGAGCATGTTCTCGACGTCTAGATAGAGCTCGAACTCACGCGTGCCGACGGATCTAAAGGCTTTGAACAGCCCGACGCTCGCCAACCTATCGAGCACGGCGCGGGATGCAAGCCCCCGGCAAGGGCTTCCGCCAGAACCTAGAAAGCTGCTCTCACGGTGGCCGGCGCATATTCACGCCAGGCCGTTGCCCAAGAAATTACTCTACCCGACGGAGACGATGTCATGTTCACGTGATTGTCCCAGGGTGGAACGCACGGTCGAATAAATCCCGCTAATTGCCAGAACTGCACCCTTTCTTGCACCAACGGGTTGTCCCGGTTTCGGTAAATCCAGCGCAATTCCGAATGCGTGATCGTACGTTCTTTATCATTGGTGTCAAGTGCTTTGCCATGCGGCCTATCACGGGCCAGCACAGCACCATTTTCGCCTTCAAAAAGGTGGGTCTTCGTAACGACTGCGCCCATATCGATGCTATCGAGTACGAAATGAATATGCCCGCGTTGCTGGCCTATCGTCCATGCCATTCCGAATTTTGACTTGGCGCGCCAGGCGGCATTTACTTTTTCAGGGGTGGCACTTCCAGCGGATAATTCCTCATCACAATTGAAGGCACGAATCATGACCATGTACTTACTATGTTTTCTGTGCACCTCATTAGCGCGAAGAAATTCCTGCCAAACCTTATGGGCTGCCGGGCCACGTTGCTCCACCAGACTCTTGCGGTATTGATCGACCGTAGCGACGCCCCCGGCGTTAATGATCTGCTCACCAAAATGGCTGACCAATTTCGGCCGCTCTGGAGCGAGACCATAAATCAGGTCCCCATTCTCGAAGTTAAATTTAAATGGGTTGCGAAATGGCATATTCACGATCCTCCTGTTAGTGGCGCGCAGCTGCATGATCTCCGGAAAGTCGGCGCTTCGGCACAGGCTCTGGAAAAGCTTGGGGTGCCGCAGGGAAGTTCGCCGGTTCGGGCGTCTTACGCCGGCAACCGGTGCGCCGTATTTCGCTCATTTACGGAATTGCCAAGCCGAAACAATCACTGATCTTATTGGTAATAAATATGGTGCGCGTCGCTGTCTGCCTCACCAAAATGGGCATCGAGAACGTAGTTGCGTAGCGCCACGTCGGTTTGAAATCCCGCCGTGTATGGAAGGCTGAAATACGGCATGAACATCAAATCCCGATCAAACGATTGCCAGGTACGGTATGGGGCCCCTGGGAGAGCGGGGTTCAGTTGCGGACTGTAGTTTCTGTTATCCAAGTCGTTATGCTGACCATAGGTGCAAATATGAAAGTGGCCGACGCGCGTTCTAGCTAGTAACGGGTTGCCCCATGACACTTGGGCATGTAGGTCATTGGTGTGCTCAACAATCAACAATCGACCTCGGGGACCACCGCCGTAATCGAATAGCCTTCCTTGCCGGGCATCGCCAGCAGGCACTTGGCACCTGATCTGCGCCCCTTCATTGTGTGCAATTAGAGCGACGCAATGGTATGTCCGCCGTGCATTGCGACTCACGCCTGCGAGACTTTTAGTGCGAGCCAATGCCAACTGGCGGCTCGCCCATATCTCGTTGCGGCTTGCGGTGGCAGCATAAATATGGGTTGCAGGAGCATTCGGCGGATGCCATGTCCTTGTCTTGTCGAGTGTATGCTGGGCCAGGCCACCATGGTTTTGACACTGCCGAATGGCCCGGCCACCGAATTCATTCGGGGCAAGGAGCGTCAACGGTGGTAATACCGCTCCAGCCATGAAGGCCATGGCAGCACGATCTGCTTCATCTTCAAGCTCGTCACTGTCGAGCACCGACAACAGACCGCCCGGCCCGGCGTGCCAGGTGCATTGCTGAACCACATGCGCGAATTCATGCGCCAGCACTGCATGCAGATTGTCACGTCCACGCTCAAGGGTTCGGCGCTGCAGAACAACGGTCCGTGCTTCGCAATATGCCTCTGGCATCCCAGGCAATTCCTCGCCCGTGACGAACACCTTGACGTCTCGCGCGAGCGCCCCGTAGAAGTGGGTCAGCTGTTTCCGTAACGCCGGATCAACATCGAAATTGATGAGTTGAGTAGGAGTATTGGCACTTTTCTGGACAATTGTCTCGACTGAAACAAGTGCGCGTCTTACAACCTTCGGGGGGAAACGCGTTGTTGGGGTCATCTTGATCTCGCTTGTCGCATGTGGTCACGCTCAATTGGCTACACGGTGGTTTGCTTGCCTCATGCCAGCCAGTTGCTCGCATCGGCACCCGCCGCACAAGGTCCGTCGACTTGCTGAACCGGTATTATCTAATCGCTGCAGTTTCAGGTTAGAAGCAATGTCACGCGTAACACAAGTAACAATCCATCTGTAATTGATGGCCCGAGGCGCGCTTGGCATTGCGGGGGGGCGAGTATGAGTTCGGCTTGAATGCCGGCTGCGTGGGATTGGCCGCCAAATATGGAAGCTGGCCGTCGACACCGATGCATCCTGGCAGAAGGCAGCGATGGTCTTGCCGCTCTGCGCATGCCGAAGCAAGCGGGTACGCCAGGCGGCTTCCTTTGAGGAGATTCCAGCTTTTCCATGCCCTGCTCCGTGTCGTTGAACTCGGAGAGGATTGTTCCGGCTTGAAAAAACGAACGATACAACGCCGCTCAGGAACCTCTTACCGCTACTGCGACGACGGGATGATTGAAATCGATAACTCGGCCGCGGAGCGCGCGCTGCGCGGCGTTGCTATCGGTCGGCGCAATTACCTGTTCACCGGCGCCGACACCGGGTGGCGAATGCGCAGCCGCACTCTACTCGCTGATCGGGACGGCCAAGCTCAACGGTGTCGACCCCGAAGCCTGGTTGCGCCATATGCTAGCCCACATCGCCGATCATCCCGTCAACCGCGTTGACGAGTTCCTGCCCTGGCATTGCGCCGGGCAGCTGGCACCTGCCTAAAAACACGCCGCTTCCCAGCGGTGTAATGCCATCATCTAGGAAATCGGCAGTCAGCTCAAGACGGTGCTGGGGCGACGCTTACGGATGAGAAGCACATACAAGCGCTGCCAATGCCTACCGTACGATGACTTTTAGAATACGAACACCGTATTGGTAATAAGAAGGCGCTCCCCTGACGGCGGAAAGATAGTTCTTGGTAGCCACACAGACAAAGTTTCGGTGCGGGCCTTGAAGAGTCTACGCAAATGCCTGTTGCAGAAAACCGTGCAAGTAGTTGTGTCGCTTTCTGATCACCGTGCAAGCAGATGTGTCGTTACGTGCAACTGGATCTGTCGCAGAACATTCTAAGCAGTTGATTTAGGTACCCTCCACGTGCAAGCGGATGTGTCGTCCAACGTCAAGGCAACAGCGTCTCCGTGGCGTCCTGGCTGCTGGCTTCATGCGCATGGCCAGACCCCAGCGCTCCCAGCGAACCACCCGATACCGTCATCGACCATGTTTCAACGCATGCGCCAAGGTCTTCAGCAATGCGCTGGCACGTTCGCCGTCCCCTGCCTCGTGCGACATCTGCGCAAGCTGCTGCAGCGCGGCCGGGTGTTCGCGCGCAGCCGCACGCTCGAGCCACGCATGGCCGCCAACCGGGTCGGCCGCGCCGCCCTCGCCCGCGATCAGCATATTGGCCAGCAAGAACATGGCCTCGGGTACGCCGCCGCGGGCGGCCTGCTCCAGCCAGCAGATGGCGGCCGCGCTGTCGGGCGCCGTGCCCTTGCCGTTGCGGACCATCAGCCCGGCCCAGTAGGCGGCGCGCGCGTCACCCGCCCGCGCGGCGCTCCCGAAATCGGCCAGCGCCCGTGGCCACCCCGATGGCGGCCCGGCCAGCGCCGCATGCGCCGAGGCCAGGTCAGCCGCGAATGCCGGAGCGGCGGCCAGCAGCAGCGCGGCCAGCGCCAGCGTGGCCCCCTTCATCGCGCCAGGTCGATCGCGTAGAGCGCAAAGCCCTTGCCGCCGCCATCGTCGGGGCGCAGCTCGCGCACATTGTCCAGGCCGGCTTCCCGCGCCAGCCCTGCCTTGCCGGGTGCGGAGTGGAACACCACCGGGCCCTGTGTTGCCACGCGCTCGAAGCGCCAGCTGCGGCTGTCGCCGTGGGCAGCACGGGTCAGGCTTCCCTGCTTGCGGATGTATTCGATCAGCACATCGCGATTGTTGTCAGGCGCGGCAACCACCGTGCTGCTGCCGTCGAGCCCAGGGAAGGCGCCGCCGCCGCTGGCGCGGTAGTTGTTCGTCGCCACCAGGAACGCCTGGTCCGGGCCGACGGGCATGCCGCGGAAGCGCAGGTTTTTCACGCGCTGGCCGGGCGGCTGGGTGATGTCGATCTCGTATTGCAGCTCGGTGCTGGACGGCATGTCGAAGTTATACCCGGGGAAGCCGGTGTTCACCAGTTCCTGCGGCTCCGTGCGCTGTGGGTCGATCGTGTTGAACCGCCCCGCCGCCTTCTCCAGCCAGGCTTGCAGACCGGCGCCATCCACCATCACGCCGTACAGCGCGTTCGGATACAGGTACAGGTCGGCCGCGTTGTTCAGCGCGATGGCGCCGGCCTGCACGTCGGTATAGTCCGTCACGCCGGCAGAACCGGTCTTGAACGGCGAAGATACCGACAGTACCGGCAATTGCGCGTAGTGCGGCAGGTTCGCCTTCACGTACTCGCGCAGGTAGGCTACCTGCGCTTCGTTGACGACCTGGATCGCGCTGACGTCGCCTGCGTCGGCGAAATACGTGGACATGCGGAAGTCGGTCTTGCCGATCGGTGTCTTCACATAGCGGATCGTGGCCTCGTGCTCGGCCCGCACCAGCGGCGCGATCGCGGGATCGGCGGCAACGGCATCGCGGCCGGCAGCGATCGGCCGGGCCTCTACCGTGGTGCGTTCCTTGTCGATCACCCAGGCCTTGCCGTTCCACGCCATGTGCAGGCCGATCACGCCCAGGTGCTTGCCCCACAGGCCCGCCATCACGGTCGGCACGCCGTGCACGAGGCCTTTTGCCTTGTCCACGCCCGGCAGGTCGAACTGCGGCACGGTGCTGGCCGCGTTCGGGAACACCTGGTGCGAATGGCCGATCAGCATCGCGTCGATGCCGGGCACCTGCGCGAGGTGCCAGCTGCCGTTTTCCATCGTGGGCGAGTACGCCGCCGCATCGAGGCCGCCGTGCGAGATCGCCACCACGATGTCCGCGCCCTTCGCGCGCATTTCCGGAATGTAGCGCTGCGCCGCTTCGCGCACGCCGGTGGTGTACACCTTGCCCTCCAGCCAGCGCTTGTCCCACGTGAGGATCGTGGGCGGCGTAAAGCCGATGATGCCGACGCGCAGCGTGGCCAGCACCGCCGTGCCGTCCGGGGCAGTGGCGACGATGCGCTTGTCGATGATCGCGTACGGCGCGAACAGCGGCTGGCGCGACTTGGTGCTGGCCACGTTGCTCAGCACCTGCGGGAACTTCGGCCCGGCGCATGCCTGCGTGGCGGTGACGCCGTCGACGTCGAAGCGGCTGCCCGACACCTGGTTCAGGTACGCGAGGCCGTAGTTGAAATCGTGGTTGCCGATGCCGGTGCCGTCGTAGCCCAGCGCGTTGAAGGCCTTGTAGATGGCCAGCGTTTCGCCGCAGTCCAGCGGCTGGACGATGGCCTGGTAATCGGACAGCGCCGTGCCCTGGATCGTGTCGCCGTTATCGAGCAACACGTTATTCGGGAACTCGGCGCGTGCCTGTGCAATCAGCGTGGCGGTGCGCTCGAGGCCCAGCGTGGGTTCGGGCGACAGCTTGTAATAGTCGTAGCTGACCACGTTGCCATGCAGGTCCGTCGTTTCAAGGATGGCAACCGTGGCCTGGCTGCCGGCGGGCACGCCGGAAGGCAGAACCGTGCAGCCGGCCAGCAAAAGCGGCAGGGAAATCAGGACCGGATTTTTCATTACTGAAGGAGGAAAGGAAAAGGTCATGATACGCAACGGATGGGTGCACGGACAAGAGGCGGCAGGAATGGCGTGACGGCCAGACTATATTTATCGCCATGACGAAAAAACAGCAAACTGAACAATAGATCAATTGCAACGTGATAACCTCAATACTGCTCTACAAGGGCAGCATATCGACAACCACCAACTCACGGGCACACAATGAAACTGAAGCAATTCCTGGGCACCACCGCGGTCGCGACAGCACTTCTGTTCACAGGCGCAGCAAAGGCCGACCTGTACCAGTTCACCGTCACGGGTGACTATTCCGCGACCTGGCAACTCGATACGGACGTGGAACCCGACGTGGTGATCGAGCAGCTTGGGCTCACCTACTATGACATAGCCGGCTCGTACGACGGCGCAGCTTCCGGATACGCCCACGTATCGTTCTTCTACGGCGGTTTCGGCGGCGGCCTCAGCCTGGAAGACAGTGTCACCGGGGAATACCTGCTGGTGGCGGATGGCCCGCAAATCTATGCCGGCGACGGCCTCACCCCGTCGTACGCGCCCGGCACGTATGCGCTGACCGAATACCAGGGCTCCGGCGCCTACACGCTGACGATCTCGGCGGTCCCGGAACCGGCGACGTACGGCATGCTGCTGGCCGGCATGGGCATGCTGGGCATCGCGCTGCGCCGCAAGCAGCATTGATGACCGCCTGGCGCTGTCCGCCCGGACGGCGCCGTTCGCGCTCCATCTCAATACCCTACGCGTCCGGCATAAGGAAGAATGCGGTCCCCGTAGTGCCCTCCCCACTGGTACGTGTACCGGCTCTCCACGCCGATCTTCATGATGTCGTACTGCTTGCCCACGCCCGGTGGCTTGTCGGTCGGCTGGCGGCCGCAGAAGAAGCCCGTATCCGTGGCCAGGTCGTAGAAGCGGTACCAGCTCGTCGCCCCCGGCCGGTGCACGAACGGATTCGCGCCCGTGGGCCGCGTGGCATGCGGGTCGAATGCCATGTCCCGCATCTGCACCGCGCTGCGGCGGTACCAGGCCACGCCGGCCTTCGCGGCGGCGGCCACGGCGGGGGTCTGGGGGCGGCTCATCAGGAAGGCGATCACGAGCACGGATTCCTGGCCGCTCTTCGACGGCAGTTCGAACGAGCGGCCCGTGACCGGCACATGCGTGACAGGGTCGTGCTGGGCACACCACACGGTCTTGACGCCATCCTGGACGATCTGCGCCTTCAGGATGAAATCCTCGGCGCGGCCGATCGCGTCTTCCATGCGGGTGCGCTGCCGGTCCGTAAAGACGTCGCCCACGAACGGGGGCCGTTGCCTGGCGGCGTCGTCCAGCAGTTTCAATACGCGGACCATGGCGTTGTCGTTGAACGTGACGTTGTTCGAGTAGACCGTGCCGGTGCGTGCCGGGTACACCTGCGGGTAGCCGCCGGACGGGTACTGCATCCGCAGCAGGAAGTCCATCGCCCTGCGCGCCGCGTCGCGATGGACCGTATCGCCGCCGCGCCCGTACACATCGGCCAGCACGCAGATCTCGGCAACGGTGGCGCCATTGTCGATCGTGCCCAGCTCGGCACCGCCGGCGCCGAACCAGCCGGAACGCGGCGCCGTGCCGTTCCATGGGTGGGCGTACCACCTGGTTTCCTTGTAAAACCCGCCATGCGGCATCTGCCAGGAGGCGATGTGGTCGGCCAGGCGCCGGTCTTCGGCCAGCGCCGTGGCGGCGTCGGTGCTGCCGCTGAGCCAGCGGCGATAGGACGCCAGCTCGCCGTTGAGCGGATTGCCCTCCTGCGGCAGCATCGGGGCCGCTTGCCTGCCGCGTGGCGCACCGGCACAACCGGCAGCCGACAGGGCCACCATGGACAAGGTGATAAGGCAATCTCTTCGTTGCATGGGCGCCCTCATATGGTTGGTACCGATTCTAGTTAATCGTTTAACTCCCGTAAACGACCGGCAGCTCATTGGCAGCTCATTGGCAAATTTCGAAAGCCATGCTGGTGATTTTGGTGGCGGTCACGGTGGAAGTATCCATGCAGCAACCATCATTGCCAGGATGTGATGCCGCGCAGTGCCCGTGCGCCTGGACGCCCGCATACTCGCCCTCCCGCCGGCACTGCCGGCCAATGCATGGAGGCCGTATGTTCGTTCGCCAATGGTGCGCCCCGCTGACCGGGGCGATCACGCTCTTCTATTTTGTTCTTGTGTACTTCGTCACGACCAGCCCGAGCCCCGGTGTGCTGATGAAGGCGCTCGCCGCGCCGGGGCTGCTTGCCCTCCTGCTCGGAACGCCGTTGATGGAACAGTTCGGCCTGGCTGAATGGCGCTGGATGGGCTACATGCCGACGAGCCTGGGGTTTGCTGTTCTCGTCGTGCTGTACACATTCGCCCTGTCGTCCCTGGCCGGATTCCTGGCCACGTTCACGCGACGCTGAGGGCCGGGCGACGCGCCCGGGCATGGGCAGCCCGGGCGCGTCGCCGCCTAGGGTATAATCGGAGGTTTGATCGCCCTCAAGAGACATAAAAATCATGGAAGCAGAACGCATCAATTCCCTCGCCGCCCAGCTCGCTGACCTGACGGCCCGCGAGAACGAACTTCGGAGGTATCTTTGACTTCGATGTGAAGTCGGAGAAACTGGAACAACTGAACGCCGAACTCGAAGATCCGGCGGTCTGGAACGACCCGAAGAAGGCCCAGGACATGGGCCGCGAAAAGAAAGCCCTGGAAGCCATCGTCGACACGCTGGCGAAAGCGAAAAGCGACCTGGCCGACATGGCCGAGCTGTTCGCGATGGGCAAGGAAGAAAACGACGACGACACGCTGGAATCCGTCATCGGCGATACGGCGGAAATCGCCAAGGTCATCGAAGGCCTGGAATTCCGCCGCATGTTCAACAACCCGATGGACCCGAACAACTGCTTCGTCGACATCCAGGCCGGCGCCGGCGGCACCGAGGCCCAGGACTGGGCGTCGATGCTGCTGCGCCAGTACGTGCGCTATTGCGAACGCAAGGGCTTCAAGGTCGAGGTGATGGAACAGTCGGACGGTGAAGTCGCCGGCATCAAGACAGCCACGCTGAAAGTCGAGGGCGATTACGCCTACGGACACCTGCGCACGGAAACCGGCGTGCACCGCCTCGTGCGCAAGTCGCCTTTCGACAGCGCCAACGGCCGCCACACGTCGTTCACGTCGCTGTTCGTCTACCCGGAAGTGGACGACTCGATCGAGATCGAGATCAACCCCGCGGACCTGCGCATCGACACCTACCGCGCATCGGGCGCCGGCGGCCAGCACATCAACAAGACCGACTCCGCCGTGCGTCTGACGCACGCGCCGTCCGGCATCGTCGTGCAGTGCCAGAACGACCGCTCGCAGCACCGCAACAAGGCCGAGGCGATGGAAATGCTGAAGGCCAAGCTGTTCGAGCAGGAACTGCGCAAGCGCATGAGCGAGCAGCAGAAGCTGGAAGACTCCAAGACCGATGTGGGCTGGGGCCACCAGATCCGCTCCTACGTGCTGGACCAGTCCCGCATCAAGGACTTGCGCACCGGCTTCGAGACCGGCAACACGAAGAACGTGCTGGACGGCGACCTGGACGACTTCATCGCCGCCTCGCTCAAGCAAGGGGTCTGACGCATGACCCATCATGCTTCCCGCGCCTTCATCTTCGACATGGATGGCACGATCGTCGACAACATGGCCTTCCACACGAAATCGTGGGTGGCCTTCTTCGAGCGGCGCGGCCATGCGATCGACGCGGACGATTTCTTCCGCGCGACCGCCGGCCGCCAGGGCCATGAAATCATGCGCACCTACCTCGGCGCGGACCTGACGAAGGACGACACGGTGCTGCTCGACGCGGAGAAGGAAGAACTGTACCGCGAACTGTACGCGCCGCACCTGGAAACGGTGGCCGGCTTCGAGCAGTTCATCGAAGCGGCGCAGGAGCAGGACGTGCGCCTGGCCGTGGCCACGGCCGCGCCGCCGGCCAACATCGTGTTCACGCTCGATGGCCTGGACCTGCGCCGGCACTTCGACGCGGTGGTCGGCGCGGCCGACGTGGCCCGTGGCAAGCCGAATCCGGACGTGTTCCTGCTGGCGGCCGAACGCTGCGGCGTGGCACCCGAACACTGCATCGTGTTCGAGGATGCGCCGCTGGGCGTGGAAGCCGCGCGCCGCGCCGGCATGCGGGCCGTGGTGCTGACCACCACGCTGCCGGCCGAGGCGTTCGCCGAATTCGACAACGTCATCTGCGTCGCACGCGACTTCTCGGAGCTGGACATCGCCACGCTGTTCGACACGACCAACAACATTCAACAAGCACAGTAATCATGACGACCGAAAACCAAGCGGAACCCCAGGACCAGGCGCCGGGCCTCGACGACAACAAGATCATCGCCGAGCGCCGCGCCAAGCTGGCCGCCATTCGCGAACAGGGCATCGCCTTCCCGAACGATTTCCGCCCCGAGCACAAGGCGGCCGACCTGCAGGCGCAATTCGCCGGCAAGTCGCGCGAGGAACTGGAAGCCGAGCCCGTGCCCGTGGTGCTGGCCGGCCGCATGATGCTCAAGCGCGAAGCCGGCAAGAAGGCCGCGTTCGCGACGCTGCAGGATTCGTCCGGCAAGGCCTGCGACGGCCGCATCCAGATCTACGTCACGCTGGACGCGACGGGCGAAGCGGCGATGGAAGCGTTCCGCACCTATGACCTGGGCGATATCCTGGGCGTGAAAGGCACGCTGTTCAAGACCAAGACGGATGAACTGACCGTCAAGGTCAGCGAACTGCGCCTGGTGACCAAGTCGCTGCGCCCGCTGCCGGACAAGTTCCACGGCCTGGCCGACCAGGAAACGAAGTACCGCCAGCGCTACGTGGACCTGATCATGAACGAGGACACGCGCCGCACGTTCAAGGCGCGCACCGCCGCCATCTCGTCGATCCGCCGCTTCATGCAGGAAAACGAGTTCATGGAAGTGGAAACGCCGATGCTGCACACGATCCCCGGCGGCGCGGCGGCCAAGCCGTTCATCACGCACCACAATGCGCTGGACATGCAGATGTTCCTGCGCATCGCGCCCGAGCTGTACCTGAAGCGCCTCGTCGTGGGCGGCTTCGACCGCGTGTTCGAGATCAACCGCAACTTCCGCAACGAAGGCGTGTCGATCCGTCACAACCCCGAATTCACGATGATGGAATTCTATGCGGCGTACACGGACTACCAGTGGATCATGAACTTCACGGAAGCCGTGATCCGCCAGGCCGCCGTCGATGCGCACGGCTCCGCGGTGCTGACCTACGGCGGCCGCGAGCTTGACCTGAGCAAGCCGTTCCACCGCCTCACGATCGTCGGCGCGATCAACAAGTTCGCGCCGCACTATACGAACGAGCAGCTGGAAGACGCGGAGTTCATCAAGGCCGAACTGAAGAAGTTCGGCGTGAAGCCGCACGCCCACTCGGGCCTGGGCGCGCTGCAACTGGCGCTGTTCGAGGAAACCGCCGAAGCGCAGCTGTGGGAACCGACGTTCATCATCGACTACCCGGAAGAAGTGTCGCCGCTGGCACGCGCATCGGACACCCGCAAGGGCATCACCGAGCGCTTCGAGCTGTTCATGGTAGGCCGCGAGATCGCCAACGGCTTCTCCGAGCTGAACGACGCGGAAGACCAGTCGGCCCGTTTCCTGGCCCAGGTGGCGGCCAAGGAAGCCGGCGACGACGAAGCGATGTACTACGACGCCGACTATATCCGCGCGCTGGAATACGGCATGCCGCCGGCCGGCGGCTGCGGCATCGGCATCGACCGGCTGATCATGCTGCTCACCGATTCGCCGAACATCCGCGACGTGCTGCTGTTCCCGCACCTGCGCAAGGAAGACTGACGTCTCCCTGCCCTCCCCCGAAACGCGCGGCTTCCACCGCGCGTTTTTTTTCGCCTTTCCGTGGCTGAGTCCGTGTCCCGGTGCCTGGCACGGGGACACCGCATTCTGTGCCTGAGCTCGTGTCCCGGTGCCTGGCACGGAGACACGGGCTCATGCATCGCTGTGCTGAAAAACCATCCCCCGGATTCCCGGCTTTCGCGTGTCTCGGCGCCTGGCACGAGGACACCGCATTCTGTGCCTGAGCTCGCGTCCCGGTGCCTGGCACGGGGACACGGACTCATGCATCGCTGTGCTGAAAAACCATTCTCCCGATGTCCGGCTTTCGCATTGCCGCTGAAATCGTTTTCAGCTAACCTGCCACAGCCTCGACAATAACGATCCGGAGACAGCAGTGACGAACCAGTCCCGCCGCAACGCCTTCAAGACCATCCTCGCCGGCACCGCCGCCCTCCCCGCCGCGCACGTGCTTGGTCAGCCGGCCGCGCCGCAAAGTGTGCCGGCGGCACCGCGATGGGCGCGCGGCATCGAAGGCCAGCGCAAGGCCGACCTGGGCGACGGCACGTTCATCAACCCGATCGTCGCGGGTGACCATCCGGATCCCACGATCCTCAAGGACGGCAACGATTACTACATGACGTTCTCGTCGTTCTACTCGTATCCCGGCATCGTGATCTGGCATTCGACGGACCTGGTGAACTGGGCGCCCGTCGGGCCCGCGCTGAAAAAACCGCTGGGCACGATCTGGGCACTGGACCTGTGCAAGCACGATGGCCGCTACTTCATCTACCTCCCCGCCGCACCGGATGGCAATGCCTGGTCGATCTACGCGATCTGGGCCGACCGCATCGAAGGCCCGTGGAGCGATCCGGTCGACCTGAAGATCGCCGGGTGCATCGACCCTGGCCACATCGTGGGCGAGGACGGCAAGCGCTACCTGTTCGTCAACGGCATCCGCAAGATCCGGCTCACCGACGACGGCCTGGCCACGGCCGGCAAGCTGGAGGAAGCCTACAAGCCATGGCGCTATCCGGAAGACTGGGTGGTGGAAAACTTCGCGCCCGAAGGCCCGAAACTGCTGCGCCACAGCGGGTGGTTTTACCTGGTCACCGCGGTGGGCGGCACGGCAGGTCCGGTCACCGGCCACATGGTCATCGCCGCGCGCGCAAAGTCGATCCACGGTCCGTGGGAGCACTGTCCGCACAATCCGCTGGTGCGCACCGTCAGCACCGCCGAACCGTGGTGGTCGCGCGGCCATGCCACGCTGGTCGAAGGTCCGGGCGGCGACTGGTGGATGGTCTACCACGGCTACGAGAACGGCTACCGCACGCTGGGCCGCCAGGCCTTGCTGGAGCCGATCGAATGGACGGCCGACGGCTGGTTCCGTGCCAAGGGCGGCGATTTGTCGAAGCCGCTGCCGAAACCCCGCGGGAAGGATGGGTGGCAGATCAAGGCGCGCCCCAGCGGCCAGCCGCTGTCCGACGATTTCACGCGCGACCGCTTCGGCGTCCAGTGGAGCTTCCACGACCCGGAACCGGACGAGATGGCGCGCGTGCGCTACCTGCAACCCGGCCTGCGCATCCAGGGCAAGGGCACGACGCCCGCCGACAGCGCGCCGCTGACCTGCGGCGTCGGCGACCGCTCATACCAGGCCGAAGTGACGCTGGAACTCGACGGCCCCGCCGAAGCGGGCCTGCTGCTGTTCTATAACCACAAGGCGTTCGTCGGCGTCGGCTTCACGCCGGATACCGTCAAGACATGGGAATACGCCGAGGAGCAGCAGTGGATGCGCGCGCAGCGCGCCACGAAGAGCGTGCGGGTGCGGCTGACCAACGTGGACAACGTGGTCACCTTCCATTACTCGTACGACGGCGGCAGGAGCTGGCTGCTGCACGGACTGCGCATGGAAGTCTCGGGCATCCACCACAATGTGTTCGGCGGCTTCCTCAGCCTGAAGGTGGGAATCTACTGCGCCGGCAAGGGATCGGTCACGCTGGGCGATTTCGCCTACCGCGCGCTGTAACCCGGCCGCACATAAACAGAACCGGTGACAGGCACCGGTTCTTTTGGAATATTTCTGGAAAACCGGTGTCTGTCACCGGTTTTCTCACCGGTTTTGATCCTTACATCACCACCCGGTAGCAAGGCACATACGCCTTGCCCGGCAACTTCATCCGGCTCTGCGCCACGAACGATGCCAGCAGCCGGTCCATCGGTTCCATGATCGCCGCGTCGCCGTGGATCTCGAAGTTGCCGTGCGCCTCGATGGCGCGGATACCGTCGGCCTTCACGTTGCCGGCCACCACACCGGAGAAGGCGCGCCGCAGGTGCGCAGCCAGCAGGTGCACCGGCTGGTTCCTGTGCAGCTTCAGGTTGCGCATGTTTTCATGCGAGGGCGCGAAAGGCCGCTGGAATTCCTCGTCGATGTGCAAGGCCCAGTTGAAGTAATACGCGTCGCTGCGGGCCTTGCGGTATTCGCGCACCTGCTTGATCCCTTCCTGCATCTCGCGCGCCACCGATTCCGGATCGTCGACGATGATCTTGTAGCGCTTCTGTGCTTCCTCGCCCAGCGTGACGCCGATGAACTCGTTGATCTGCGCGAAGTAGTCGCGCGACGATTCCGGACCCGTGAAGATCAGCGGGAACGGGATCTCGGCATTTTCCGGATGGAGCAGGATGCCGAGGATGTACAGGATCTCTTCCGCGGTCCCCGCGCCGCCGGGGAACACGATGATGCCGTGGCCAGTGCGCACGAACGCTTCCAGGCGCTTCTCGATATCCGGCATGATCACCAGGTCGTTGACGATCGGGTTCGGCGATTCGGCGGCGATAATGCCCGGCTCGGTGATGCCGAGGTAGCGGCCGTTGGTGAAGCGCTGCTTGGCGTGTCCGATCGTGGCGCCCTTCATCGGGCCCTTCATCGCGCCGGGGCCGCAGCCCGTGCAGATATCGAGCGCGCGCAGGCCCAGCTGGTAGCCCACTTCCTTCGAATAATTGTATTCGGCGCGATTGATCGAGTGGCCACCCCAGCACACCACCAGGTTCGGGTTGGTCTGCGGGCGCAGCACGTTGGCGTTGCGCAGGATATGGAAGACCGCGTCGGTAATGCCTTCGGTGCTGGCAAGGTCGAACTTCGGATTGTCGGTGACTTCGTTGCTCACAAAAACAATATCGCGCAGCACCGCGAACAGATGTTCGTGGATACCCTTGATCATCTTGCCGTCGACAAAGGCGATCGCGGGCGCGCCCTTGATCTCGAGCTTGATGCCGCGCTCGCGCTGCATGATGTTGATATCGAACGACTGGTAACGGTCCAGCAATTCCTTGCCGTCGTCAATCGTGCTGCCGCAATTGAGCACGGCCAGCGCGCATTGGCGGAAGGTTTTATACAGGCCGCCCTTGCCGCTATCGAGCAGTTTTACCACCTCTGCTTTCGACAGTACTTCGAGCTTGCCTTCGGGTGAAATCAGGGTATCGACAAAGCCTTGTTCCATGGTGCGTACATCCTTTATTGAGTTAATACATATTGCCCCCGTATGGCTGTCAATATACGACATCGGCGTCGTAAAAGGATGGCAATCTTTTCAAACGAACCATATTGCTGCGCTGCACCACATGAATCCGTCGACAATTTTTGTCGCTCCATTACAATGGCGGATTTTTTTCAGGAGATGCCGCATGAGCGGTTCAAGCAAGGCAGTAGAAACGGCCATCCCCGAATTCAAACAGATTTTGGGGCATCCCGCTCCACTGTGGATGTTGTTCATGACGGAGTTCTGGGAGCGCTTCGCGTTCTACGGCATCCGTTGGGCGCTCGTGCTGTATATCGTCGCCCAGTTCCACGGTGGCGCGGCTTCCGGTGAGGCCGACGCAAACCTCACCTATGGTTCGTATCTCGCGCTCGTCTATGCGGCGGCGCTTTTCGGCGGCTATGTAGCCGACCGGGTGCTCGGCTACCAGCGTTCCATCCTCGTCGGCGCAGCCTTCATGGCGGCCGGCCTGTTCATGATCGCCCTGCCCGATCCCACCATCTTCAAGGTGGGCCTGGCCACCATCATCACGGGTAACGGCCTGTTCAAGCCGAACATCTCGACGATGGTCGGCAAGCTGTATGCCGCGGCCGACTCGCGCCGCGACAGCGGCTTCACGATCTTCTACATGGGCATCAACGCCGGCGCGTTCATCGCACCGATCCTGACCCAGCACCTGGCCCAGTATGTATTCAACACGGGCGACATGCCCGAGTACAAGGTGGTGTTCATCGCATCGGGCATCGGCATGCTGATTTCGCTGGTGTGGTTCTTCTTCGGCCGCAAGGAGCTGAAAGGTATCGGCATGCCGGAACAGCACGCAGCGAGCCCGGCACGTATCCTGTACGTGATCGCAGGCTGCCTGGCCACCATCCCCGTGGTGTTCGCGCTGCTGGCCGTGGGCGCGCAGCAGCTGCAGGGCGTGCTGACCGTGCTGTTCATCCTGCTGGCGGTGATGCTGCTGGTCGAAGGCTACCGCAACGGCCCCGTGGCGCGCGATAAAGTATGGGCGATGATGATCATCTTCGCGTTCAACATCCTGTTCTGGATGTTCTTCGAACAGGCCGGCAGCTCGTTCACGTTCCTGGCCGAGAACATCGTCAACCGCGCCTTCGGCGACTGGATCTTCCCCACCGCCTGGTTCCAGAGCGTGAATTCGATCGCCATCATCACGTGCGCGCCGATCATCGCGGCGATCTGGATCTTCACGGCACGGCGCAACGTCGAACCGTCGATCCCGCGCAAGTTCGGCCTGGGCCTGATCTTCAATGGCCTGGCCTTCCTGCTGCTGGTGTTCGCGCTGAAGACGATGGTCGTCGACGGCAAGATCCCGTTCTGGACGCTGTTCATGGTGTACGTGATCCAGTCCATCGGTGAACTGTGCCTGTCGCCGATCGGCCTGTCGATGGTGACCAAGCTGGCGCCGACGCGCCTGGTGGGCCTGGGCATGGGCGGCTGGTTCCTGTCGACCGGCATCGGCAACAACCTGTCCGGCATCTTCGCCTCGCACGTCTCCGGCGAATCGGGCATGTCGGTGGAATCGGCGCTGTCCGGCTACAACTTCGGTTTCTGGTCGCTGGTGATCGGCGGCGTGCTGCTGTTCCTGCTGGCACCACTGATCCAGAAGCTGATGCATGGCGTGAAATAAGCGCGCATCGCACTGAAGAAACGGCAGCCTGCGGGCTGCCGTTTGTTATTGACCGGCCGGCTTCACCACCAGAGGGTGCGTGAGCAGCCACGCATCGAGCACCTCCGCCGCATCACGCGGCAGGTGCAATCCCAGCTTCGTGCGCCGCCACAGGATATCGTGCGCCGTCGCCGCCCACTCGTGCCGGCGCAGGTAATCCAGCTCGGCCTCGTACAGCCCGGGCAGCACCTGTTCCCCCAATTCCGCCATCGAACCGCGCCCTTGCAGCAGCGTATGGATGCGGGTGCCGTAGGCTCTCGCATAGCGGGCGATCAGCGGGCAATCGAGCCAGCCATACTGCACTTGCAACCGCGAGCGCCAGCCGTCGAATTCCAGCACCGAGCGGCTGGCCGGCACGGCGCCGAACAGGTCGCCGCCGGGCAGGCAGGCGCCGGCCGTCCACGCACCGGTGCGGTGGCCGAGCGTCTTGCAGACAAGATCGGTGGCCTCTTCCGCCAGCTTGCGGTACGTGGTCAGCTTGCCGCCGAAGACAGTCAGCAGCGGTGCGTCACCCGCCTGCGCATCGCCGTCGAGCTGCAGCCGATAGTCGCGCGTGACGGCGCTGGCCTTGGCGGACGCGTCGTCGAGCAGCGGACGCACGCCGGCATAGCTCCACACCACGTCCGCCGGCGTGACCGGCGCCTGGAAATAATGGCTGGCCACGCCGCACAGGTAGCGGATTTCGTTCTCGTCGATCGCCACCGCCGCGGGATCGCCCGTGTATTCCACGTCGGTGGTGCCGATCAGCGTGAAATCCGTTTCGTAGGGAATGGCGAAGACGATGCGGCCATCGTCGTGCTGGAACAGGTAGGCATCGTCGTGCGCGAAGATGCGCCGCACCACGATATGGCTGCCCTTCACGAGCCGCAGGCGGGTGTGCGCCTGTGCGGTTCCCGGCCGGTGCAGCGCGCCGTCCAGGAACGCCGCCGCCCACGGCCCGGCGGCATTGACGATGGCGCGCACCGCGATCTGCTTGTGCGTGCCGTCCGCCTTGCGCAGCGTGACGCGCCACGCGCCATTCTCGCGGCGCGCTTCGGTGCAGGCGGTGCGCGTCAGGATGCATGCGCCCTTCTGCGCCGCATCCATCGCGTTCAGCACGACGAGGCGGGCATCGTCGACCCAGGCGTCCGAATACACGAACGCCTGCCGGAACGCGGGCCGCAGCACCCGGCCAGCCGGGTGCGCCGACAGTTGCACGCTCTCGGAACCGGGCAGCAGCTCGCGGCGCGCCAGGCGGTCATACAGGAACAGGCCGGCGCGGATCAGTGCCGCCGGGCGCTGGCCTGTGTGCGGCATGACGAAGCGCAGCGGCCGCACCACGTGCGGTGCGGCGCGCAGCAGCACTTCGCGCTCGGCCAGTGCCTTGCGCACGAGGCCGAATTCGTAATGTTCGAGATAGCGCAGCCCGCCATGGATCAGCTTCGTGGAGGCGGACGACGTGTGCGACGCCAGGTCGTCACGCTCGCACAGGGCCACGCACAGGCCGCGGCCCGCCACGTCGCGGGCGATCCCCGCGCCGTTGATGCCGCCCCCTACCACCAATACGTCGCAATCGACATCCTGCCTTGCCGCCGCCATGGGACCTCCGGCCACTTCATTTCTCGAAGATACGACAGTTAAGGCCGGCAGTGCAAGTGCCGGCCTGTCCCGCTCATTCGTCCAGCCTCTCGACGCCACGCCGCTTGTCCCGCTTCTTTACGGTATCGGACTGTTCCTGCGCCGGCTTCGTCGCGGGCGGCGGCGCCACGGGCATCGGGAAGCCGAGGAATACCATCACCAGGAAGATGGGCAACAGCAGGTAGAACAGCGGCCGTTTCCAATTGAGTTTAGTCTTGAACATGCCGCCAAGCTCGGCGCCACGGCCCTGTTTTCAAGGAGGTAACCGATGTTTTTTTCACAAGCGTGGCAGCGGAGCGACAACCGGGGCCCATGGTGCGCTGGTCTATAATGGCCCGCGCTTTTGCAACCGATACCGTGGAATCCAAGTCTTGAGCAAGCTCCCAACCTGGCTGAACCGCCGCACCGTCGCCGTCGGCGCGATCGTCGCCGGCGGCCTCGCCATCCTCTCCGCCCTTCTCCTGCTGGGCTACCTGTTCCTGGTGGTGCGACCCAGGCTGCCCGATCTCGATGCCGTCATCGATTACAAGCCGAAGATCCCCCTGCGGGTCTACACGGCGGACAAGGTGCTGATCGGCGAATTCGGCGAGGAACACCGCGACTTCGTGCCGGTCGCCAAGATACCGGACATGATGAAGAAGGCCGTGCTGGCGATCGAGGACACGCGCTTCTACGAGCATGGCGGCGTCGACTGGGTGCGCACGCTGGGCGCCGTGAAGGCCAACCTCGCCGGCGGCTTCCGCCAGGGCGCATCGACCATCTCGATGCAGGTGGCCCGCAACTTCTACCTCACGCGCGAAAAAGTCATTTCGCGCAAGCTCAACGAGGTGATGCTGACCTACAAGATCGAGGCCGCGCTGACGAAGGACGAAATCCTCGAGCTGTACATGAACCAGATCTACCTGGGCCAGCGCTCGTTCGGCTTTGCCGCCGCCGCGCAGACGTATTTCGGCAAGTCGCTGGGCGAGCTGTCCGTCGCCGAGATCGCGATGCTTGCCGGACTGCCGAAGAATCCCGCGCGCCACAACCCGGTCACGAATTTCAAGCGCGCCAAGGCGCGCCAGCAGGTGGTGCTGCGCCGGCTGCACGACCTGAACTACATCAGCGACGCCCAGTACGAGGAAGCGCTGGACGAGGCGCTGCATGTGAACCGCAAGGGCCAGTCGTTCGACACGCATGCGGAGTACGTGGCCGAACTGGCGCGCCAGGCTGCGTTCGCGCAATACCGGGAAGCGGCGTACACACGCGGCATCGTGGTGCGCACGACGATCGTCAGCAAGGACCAGGAGGCCGCCTATGAAGCCGTGCGCCGCAACGTCATCGCCTACGACCAGCGGCACGGCTACCGCGGCCCCGAGGCATTCGTCGAACTGCCCGTCGACGAGGAGGAACGCGAGGAGGAAATCGACCGCGCCCTGTCGCGCCGCCCCGGCAGCGACGGCCTGATCGCCGCCGTCGTGCTGGCCGCGAGCCCGCGCGAAGTGCGCGCCGAAACGGCCGACGGCATCGACGTGACGATCAGCGGCGACGGGCTGAAACTCGCCAGGGCCGCGCTGTCGCCCAAGGCGAGGGACACGCTGCGCATCCGCCCTGGCGCCATCATCCGCGTGGCCCACGACAGCCGGAAAGGCTGGTCGATTACGCAGGTGCCGCAGGTGGCCGCGGCATTTGCGTCGGTCGATCCGGCCACGGGCGCCTACCGCTCCATGGTCGGCGGCTTCGACTACAACCTGCAGAAATTCAACCACGTGACGCAGGCATGGCGCCAGCCCGGTTCCGCCATCAAGCCGTTTGTCTATTCCGCCGCGGTGGACAAGGGCTATGGCCCGGCCACGCTGATCGACGACGTGCCGCTGGAACTGCCCGGCGGCGAGAATGGCGAACCGTGGCGCCCGCAGAACGACGATTTCGTGTTCGACGGGCCGATCTCCATGCGCGTCTCGCTGGCCAAGTCGAAGAACGTGCCTTCCGTGCGCATCCTGCGCACCGTCACGGTGCCGTATGCGCACGGGTTCCTGGGCCGCTTCGGACTGGACCTGTCGAAGCACCCGCAGAACCTGACCATGGCGCTGGGCACCGGCGCCGTCACGCCGGAACAGATGGCCGGCGCCTATGCGGTCTTCGCCAATGGCGGCTACCGCGTGCAGCCATGGCTGATCGCCAGCATCGAAGACGCGGACGGCAAGGTGCTGCACGCAGCGAAACATCCGCCACAGCCGGACGAGTCGGCCCGCGTGATCGACGCGCGCAACGCCTTCATCATGGACAGCATGCTGCACGAAGTGGCGCGCACCGGTACCGGCGCGGCGGCCGTGCAGCGCATCGGCCGCCCGGATATCGCCGGCAAGACCGGCACCACGAGCGACGCGTTCGACGGCTGGTTCGGCGGCTATGGCGGCGGCATCGTCGCCGTGGCATGGATGGGCTACGACGAGCCGAAATCGCTGGGCGGACGCGAATTCGGCTCCACGCTGGCACTGCCGATCTGGATCGACTACATGCGCGCCGCGCTGGCTGACCGGCCGCTCGTGGAACGGCCGGTACCGGAAGGCGTGGTGCAGGTGAACGGCGACTGGATGCTCGAGGAATACGCGAACGATCCCGCCGTGCGCGCGATCGACATCGACCCGGGAATGCTCGACGGTGCCGAACCGGCCATGCCGCTCGAAGGCGCCGAACCGGCGCAGCCGGCGATTCCCGAGCCGCCACCCGGCACGCCGCTGAACTGAGCGCTGACCTGAGCGCTGAACTGAGCACTGAAGCGACGCCGCCGGACGCTGCTTGCTGGTATGCTTGCTCCACCGATCCACGCCTTGCAGGAGCAGCCTTGGACAGCTGGAAGCCACTACCGCCGTTGCAATGCGATACGCTCGACATCGGTGCCGCATGCGGCCTTACCGACGTGGGCACGGTGCGCGCCGCGAACCAGGACAACTTCATCGTCTCGCGCGAGCTCAACCTGCTGGCCGTAGCCGATGGCATGGGTGGCCATGCGGGTGGCGAGATCGCCAGCGCCGGCGCGCTCGAACTGCTGTGCGGCCACCTGCGCACGGGCCACGACCCCGAGGCAACGTGGCCGGGTGCGCCGGCCGGCGCGCTGACCCGGCTGCGCAGCGCGATCGACTTCGCCAATGCGCGGCTGTACGGGGAAAACGTGGCCGGCCGCCATGCCGACGGCTTCGGCATGGGCACGACGCTGACGGGCCTCTGGCAGCCGGTGCCCCAGGGGCCGGCCTACGTGTTCCATGTCGGCGACAGCCGCCTGTACTGCTGGCGCGGCGGCACGCTGCAGCAGCTGACGCGGGACCAGACGCTGTACCAGCAGGCCATCGACCTGGGCGCTCACGAACCGCTGCCGCCCCGCAACCTGCTGCTGCAGGCGCTGGGGCCTTCGCCCGCCGTGCAGCCGGACCTGTCCACGTGGATGCCGGCGCCGGGCGATGTCTACCTGCTGTGCAGCGATGGCCTGCACGGCGATACACCGGCCGCGGCGATCGGCGCCGTGCTGGCCGGCGCGCGGCGCGACAACCTGCAGCAATGCTGCGCGGACCTGGTGGAGATGGCCAAGCGCGACGGCAGCCGCGACAACATCACGGCGGTGCTGCTCCGCTGCGGCGATTGACGGTTGTTTGTCCCGCCACGTGAGCGGCGCCCCGATCATGCTTCGATTATAATGTTGCGTTGCCGCCCAGCGGCCTCCCGGTCAGCTTTATCAGTCAGCAGTCACGTCAGCCTTCCTGCCGCATGCCCTTCGACTTCACACGAGCACTTCCCAAACCCGGTAATCGTTTCGCGCTGCCCGCGTTGTACGGTTCCGCCGATTCCTATGCGCTGGCACAGGCGGCGCTGCAACTGAAGAGCCAGGGCCGCATGCTGGCCATCGTCGTGGCGCAGGCCAGCGACGGCCAGCGCCTGCTGGACGAGATCCCGTGGTTCGCGCCCGGCCTGCGCTGCCACCTGCTGCCGGATTGGGAAACGCTGCCCTACGACGCGTTCTCGCCGCACCAGGACCTGGTATCGGAGCGCCTGGCCACGCTGCACGAGATCCGCAGCGGCCAGTGCGACGTGATGCTGGTACCGGCAACGTCGGCGCTGGTGCGCATGGCGCCGCCGTCGTTCCTGGCCGCCTACACGTTCTTCTTCAAGAAGGGCGAATCGCTCGACGAGGCGAAGCTGAAGGCGCAGCTGACGCTGGCCGGCTATACCCACGTGACACAGGTGATGTCGCCCGGCGAGTATTCGGTGCGCGGCGGCCTGATCGACCTGTTCCCGATGGGCTCCGCGCTGCCGTACCGGCTCGACCTGTTCGGCGACACCATCGAGACGATCCGCACGTTCGACGCCGATACCCAGCGCTCGCTGTACCCGGTGAACGAGGTGCGGCTGCTGCCGGGCCGCGAATTCCCGATGGACGAGGCGGCGCGCACCACGTTCCGCAGCCGCTGGCGCGAGACGTTCGAAGGCGATCCCTCCCGCTCGGTGGTCTACAAGGACATCAAGAGCGGCATCGCCTCGGCCGGCATCGAATATTACCTGCCGCTGTTCTTCGAAGAAACGGCCACGCTGTTCGATTACCTGCCCGAGGGCGCCGCGCTGGCGCTGGTCGGCGACATCGATGGCGCGATCCGCCGCTTCTGGGGCGATACCGAAAGCCGCTACAAATTCCTGAAGGCGGACCGCGAACGCCCGATCCTGGCGCCGGAAGCGATCTTCCTGCGCGACGAGGCGTTCTTCACGTGCGCCAAGCTGCATGCCCGCATCACGATCGGCAAGAGCCTCGACGGCGAACCTTCCGAGCTGTCGGCCCCGATCCCGAACATCGCCGTCAATCGCCACCTGGACGATCCGCTGACGAACCTGCGCGCGTATGTGATGCGCCCGGAACTGCGCGTGATGATCTGCGCCGACTCGGCGGGCCGCCGCGAAACGCTGCAGCAGTACTTCGCCGAATTCGACCTGCATCCCGCCCTCGTCGACGGCTTCGCCGGCTTCATGGCGTCGCACGACCGCCTCGTGCTGGGGGTGGCGCCGCTGCAGGCCGGCTTCGTATTGCATGCCGGCGACGAGGTCATGGTGTTCATCACGGAGACGGAGCTGTATGCCGGCTCCGGCCGCCGCGTCGGCAAGAAAAAGCAGGAAGCCGTCACGCAGGTCGAATCGATGGTGCGCGACCTGTCCGAGCTGAAGATCGGCGATCCGGTGGTGCACATCAACCACGGCATCGGCCGCTACATGGGCCTGATCAGCATGGACCTGGGCGAAGGCGAAACCGAATTCCTGCACCTGGAATACGCGAAAGACACCAAGCTGTACGTGCCCGTCTCCCAGCTGCACGTGATTTCCCGCTATTCGGGCGGCGCGCCGGAAGATGCGCCGCTGCACTCGCTGGGGTCGGGCCAGTGGGACAAGGCCAAGCGCAAGGCGGCCGAGCAGGTGCGCGACACGGCGGCAGAACTGCTGAACCTGTATGCGCGCCGCGCCGCGCGGCAGGGCCACGCATTCGAATATTCTTCGCATGACTACGAGCGCTTCGCCGAAAGCTTCGGCTTCGACGAGACACCCGACCAGGCGGCGGCCATCCTCAACGTGATCCGCGACATGACGTCCGGGAAGCCCATGGACAGGCTCGTCTGCGGCGACGTGGGCTTCGGCAAGACGGAAGTGGCGCTGCGCGCCGCCTTCATCGCCGTCATGGGCGGCAAGCAGGTGGCGATCCTGGCGCCCACCACGCTGCTGGCCGAGCAGCACGCGCAAACGTTCGCCGACCGGTTCGCGGACTGGCCGGTCAAAATCGCGGAAATGTCGCGCTTCCGCACCGGCAAGGAAATCGCCAGCGCCATGAAAGGCATGGCGGACGGCACGCTCGATATCGTGATCGGCACGCATAAACTGCTGTCGAGCGACGTGAATTTCACGCGCCTGGGCCTCGTCATCATCGACGAGGAACACCGCTTCGGCGTGCGCCAGAAAGAGGCGCTAAAATCCCTGCGCGCCGAGGTGGACGTGCTGACACTGACCGCCACGCCGATCCCGCGCACGCTGGGCATGGCGCTGGAGGGCTTGCGCGACTTTTCCGTGATCGCCACCGCGCCGCAGAAGCGCCTGGCGATCAAGACCTTCGTGCGCAGCGAGGACGGCTCGATCATCCGCGAAGCGATCCTGCGCGAACTGAAGCGCGGCGGCCAGGTCTACTTCCTGCACAACGAGGTGGAAACGATCCAGAACCGGCTGGCGCAGCTCGTCGAGCTGGTGCCGGAGGCAAGGATCGCCGTGGCCCATGGCCAGATGCACGAGCGCGACCTGGAAAAGGTGATGCGCGACTTCGTGGCGCAGCGCTACAACATCCTGCTGTGCACGACGATCATCGAGACCGGCATCGACGTGCCCACGGCGAACACGATCATCATGCACCGCGCCGACAAGTTCGGCCTGGCGCAGCTGCACCAGCTGCGCGGCCGCGTGGGCCGCTCGCACCACCAGGCCTATGCCTACCTGCTCGTGAGCGACCTGCAATCGCTGTCGAAGCAGGCGCAGCGCCGGCTCGACGCGATCCAGCAGATGGAAGAACTGGGCAGCGGCTTCTACCTCGCCATGCACGACCTCGAAATCCGCGGCGCGGGCGAAGTGCTGGGCGAAAGCCAGTCCGGCGAAATGCTCGAAGTGGGCTTCCAGCTCTATACCGACATGCTGAACGAGGCCGTGCGCGCGCTGAAGGCCGGCAAGGAACCCGACCTGGCGGCGCCGCTGTCCACCACCACCGAGATCAACCTGCACGTGCCGGCGCTGCTGCCGGCCGATTTCTGCGGCGACGTGCACGAACGCCTGTCGATCTACAAGCGCCTGGCCAACTGCACGTCGCAGGAAGCGATCGACGGCCTGCAGGAAGAACTGATCGACCGTTTCGGCAAGTTGCCCGAGGCGACGAAGGCGCTCGTTGAGACGCACCGGCTGCGGATTGCCGCAAAGACCGTGGGCATTGTTAAAATCGATGCCCACGCAGAAGCAGCGAACCTGCAATTCATGCCGCAGCCGCCCATCGACCCGATGCGCATCATCACCCTGATCCAGAAGCACAAGCACATCAAGCTGAACGGGCAGGACAAACTGAAGATCACCGCGAGCATGCCCGACCTGGCGGCACGTGTCGCGCAGATCAAGACCGCCATCAAACAACTGACTTCCGCGTGATGCCACGCCTGACGAACAAAAGCAGATGAATCAAGTACAAGACATGACCATGAACCTCGTCCTGCAAGGCCTGGACGATTGCCAGCCGCGCCTGGAGCGCATTGCCGCGCTGGCGGCCCCGCAGCGCACCGTGCGCATTTCCGCTACGGCCCTGCGCTGCGAGGGCATCACGTTCTCGCCGGCGCTGCGCCAGACCATCGAGGTGGCCGCCCATGCGGCCGAGCTGGATGCCACCTACATGATGGGGTCCCAGCACCTGGCCGACTACAAGCTCGTGGCCATGGACATGGATTCCACGCTGATCACGATCGAGTGCATCGACGAGATCGCCGACATGCAGGGCCTGAAACCGCAGGTCGCCGCGATCACCGAGGCGGCCATGCGCGGCGAACTGGATTTTTCCGAGAGC
The DNA here is from genome assembly GCF_055502675.1 of Pseudoduganella sp. jia 12. Taxonomy (NCBI): domain Bacteria; kingdom Pseudomonadati; phylum Pseudomonadota; class Betaproteobacteria; order Burkholderiales; family Oxalobacteraceae; genus Pseudoduganella; species Pseudoduganella sp. jia 12. Next base: position 101,866 of record NZ_JBUXKP010000002.1, on the reverse strand, counting down.
CTGCGCCGCCGCGTCGCCCTGCTCGAAGGGCTGGAGGCCACCGCGCTGGAGCGCGTGTATGACGAGCGCCTGCGCCTGTCGCCGGGCGCCGAACGCATGCTGCAGGCCGTGCGGGCCGCCGGCCTGAAGACACTGCTGGTGTCGGGCGGCTTCACTTACTTCACCAACCGGCTGAAGGAGCGCCTCGGCCTGGACTTCACGCGCGCGAACGAACTGGAAATTGTCGATGGCAAGCTGACCGGCAAGGTCGTGGGCGACATCGTGGACGCCGACGCCAAGCGTGCCACCGTCGAACAGGTGTGCGCCTCGCTGGGCATCGCGCCGGAGCAGGCCATCGTGATGGGCGATGGCGCCAACGACCTCAAGATGATGGGCATCGCCGGCATGTCGGTGGCGTTCCGTGCCAAGCCGGTCGTGCGCGAGCAGGCCACTGTCGCGCTGAACTTCGTGGGGCTGGACGGGATCCTGAACCTGCTGGACTAGTTTCTGCGCTGCACAGAACACCGCGCATGCTCGTGCGCGGTGCGTTTCCTTGCGTGTCTCCGGCAGCTGCGCTTCCCTCTGTTTCGCGGCGAATGAATGGCGCCAACGCCGATAGCGATGCATTCCGCCACATATCATTCCCTACCCGAATTATTTATGTCGCCGGCTTTTCCCGAGCTCTATTCTCATCCATAAAGCAGCGTCATAATTTTTTTGCAAGCCGCTGTTCCAATAGCACGAGTTAGCTATACAATCAGCGCGAGTCATGCCAATCAATGACCGCCGCCTTCCCCATCCCCGGTGTGACGATTTCCATCGAGCGACGTTCTCTCATGCAGTGATTTTTATCCAAAGGAAAAGATCATGGCAACCGTTCATCCTATAAAGCGTTTCCCCGTTTTTCTTGCCATTGCCGTGGTGATGTTGCTTGGAATATCGCAAGTCAAGGCGGCCGGCAATGCCGATGTATTAGCGCAGGAAATACCCGTTCATGAATTGCAGGTGGAAACCGCCGGCATCCTGAATAACGACGAGCGGGGCGCGGCAAGCAATGTCGTCCTGGACTTTTACGCAGGGCCCAACGCGCTGATCACGAGCCTGGCCTGGAACGTCAACGTGACCAGTTATCCAGGGAGTTATTTGTCCGAGATGCAGGTCACTTTCAGCGACACGGCCGGCAATGGCGTCACGTTCACCCCTGGCGATGGCGACGATTTCGATGGGACGATGGATTACGCCGGGTTCCAGGATCTGAACGACGTCGGGCTGGCGTTCCATGTAGGGACCGATGGCATCCTGCGACTCGAATTCCATGACGGCTTCAAGGATCTCGCATTCGACGAGCCCGAAGGCATATGGAACTCCGGCACCCTCACCTTTGGCATTTCCCAGGTGCCCGAGCCGGCTGCCGTCACGATGATGCTGGGTGGTTTGCTGGTGCTCTCCCGTGCAATCAGGCGGCGCCGCGATTGAAATCCGTATCTGCACGATTTTTGACATCTGTTGCCCGCGAGTGAACAGTCCCTGGATCAATCGTCATGGAGCCTGAAAAATGTCGCCACGCTCTCTTTACCAGTCCTTTAACCAGCTCATCGTCCGGATTTTCTCGGGTAACGGCGCGATCACGCTCGCACTCGCATCGGTTCTTGCTGCCGGTCCTGCGTTCGCAGGACCGAAGTTCGAAGCGGCCCAACCGGTCCCGCTCTATTCCTATTTTGCGACAGGCGATGTGGACGCCGCGGTCACCGCACCGTCAACGCTTCCCACGCCGTCTTTCGTCCTGATGGGCGGCGGTCCGGACGTGGATCCCGCGTTTCGATGGCTGATCCAGCGGGCCGGCATCAAGCCGGGCACGGGAGGACGGTTCGTCGTCATCCGGGCAACCGGAACCGAAGCTTACAACCCCTATATTTTCTACAGCGACGAAACGTTGTCGACCTCCACCACCATTGCCGACCTGTGGGTAGGCGGTGCTTCCCTGGGCCTGACCTCGGTGGAGACACTGGTGATTCCCAGCGTGAAAGCGGCCAATAACGCAGCCGTCAATGCCATCGTGGCGAAAGCCAATGTCGTCTTCATCGCCGGTGGCGACCAGAGTCATTACATCCGTTTCTGGAAAGGCACCGCGCTGGAACAGACGCTGAAGGCATTGATGGCAAAAAACGTTCCCGTTGGCGGCACCAGCGCCGGCCTCGCCGTGATGGGGCAATTCGATTACTCCGCACTCTACAAATCGGCGACGTCCGAGCTGTCGATGCTCGATCCCTATTACAAGGACATCACGTTCGATCCGAACCCGTTGAGTCTGCAGGGCGGCTTCATCGCGCCGCCGGCATTGGCCAGCATGATGTTCGATTCGCATTTCGACAGCCGCGATCGCATGGGAAGGTTGATCGCTTTTCTTTCCCGCATCGTCGCGCCGACGACCGAATCCGGGGGATCCTTTGGATGCGCAGGTGGCGTACTGCCCGCATCGTCCAGCGGGAACGCGACCGCCCGTGGCATCGGCATCGGTGTCGAGACGGCATTGCTCGTGCAGGGAAATGGCAGCGGCAAACCAGTCACGGCGAAACGGATCAGTAACGATACGACCACCACGGAAAGCGCCGTGTATTTCGTCCGCCCCTCGGTCCCGCCAAGCGTATGCGAGCCCAAAACACCGCTGACGATTTCCACCGTCGAGGTCCGCAAGCTGGCCGACCCGGATACTGTTTTCAATCTTACCGACTGGACTGGCGTTCCGGTATATGAACATCTGGACGTGAGTGCTGGCACCTTATATCCCGCCGACTGGTATTAGGGACTCCCGGCCGCCGATGCAGATGTATTATTTTTTACACACTTCGGCCGTCCTGGCGATTTACTGCCGAATCAATTGATTAATTGATCTCCCCCCGCTAGTGTAGAGCAAACGAAACTCGAAAGCCTTGCATCGATATTTGTTTGTTCATCGCTGCGACGTTGCGCGCCGCATCGCGCCACCGTCCGCGAATAAAATCACCTGGGGGTAATTGCATGCCACATCAGCACGGAACGCGTCCGGCGCGAAAGCGCGTTGTCATCAATGTATTGCAGGCTTTGAGCGCCACCGCGGCCTCGGGCCTGCTGGCCTCGGTGACATCCCCGGCCGCCGCGCAAGACGCCCAACCGATGCAGCGGGTCGAAATCACCGGCTCGTCGATCAAGCGCCTCGATGCGGAAACCGCATTGCCGGTGCAAACGATCACCCGTGCCGAGATCGAAAAGAGCAGCGTCACCACGGCTGCCGAACTGCTCTCGAAGGTGTCCGCCAACACCGCCGCCTTGACCGATGGCGCCAGTTTCAGCGACATCGCGGGACAGCGCGGCTTCAACGGCGCCAACCTGCGCGGCATCGGCGTATCGTCGACGCTGGTCCTGCTCAATGGCCGGCGCCTGGCCAACTTTGCCTCCCCGGGCGGCAACGCCGGCGTCGACCTGAACGCGATCCCGGCCGCGGCCATCGAACGGGTCGAAGTGCTCAAGGACGGCGCCTCGGCCATCTACGGCACCGACGCGATCGGCGGCGTGATCAACTTCATCACACGCCGCACCTACGAAGGGGTGGACGCAAGCGCCTATTATGCCGACACCGAGCACGGTGGCGCGCGCAAGGCGATGGCGACCCTGTCGGGCGGCATCGGCAACCTGGCGACAGACCGGTACAACGTACTGGCCGTGTTCGACTACCAGGATACGGCCAGCCTGCGCTCCTCGCAGCGCAGCTGGATCGGTTCGGCTTACCAGCCCGACATCAATCTCGATTCGGGCAGCTCGAACACCTTTCCTGCCAATGTGCGCCGCACGCGGCCCAATGGCACCAGTGCAACCGGCCCGCGGATGAATCCCAGTGCGCCGGCCTGCAATCCGCCGGCAACCGTGTATGCGCCGGAGAGCTTTGTCGGCCCCGCCGCCTGCATGTACGACTACATGCAGGACACCGAACTGTTCCCCGAATCGAAACGCGTGTCGCTGCTTACCCGTGGCGAGTTCGCGCTCGACAAGGACACGACGCTGTACGGCGAATTCCTCGTCAACGAAACGTCCACCACGTACCGCATCAGTGCACTGACGATTTCCGGTTCGATCTATCCGCTGGCCGGGCAGTACTATCCGCATGCGCTGATCACGACCGACAAGACGCCGCTCAACGTCAACATGCGCCTGACCGAAGGCGGGCCGCGCACCAACGAAATCGATGCGACGGCCACCCGCGCGGTGCTTGGCGCCAAGGGCGTGGCCCTGGGATGGGACTACGACGTGGCGCTCAACCACAGCGTCAACAAGGTCGACGACAAATATGTCGATGGCTACGTGAAGACCACGCTGTTCGACGAGGCGTTTGCTACCGGCCAGATCAATCCTTTCGGGCCGTCGGGACCCGAAGGCCTGGCGCTGCTGGCCGCTGCCAAGGTCAACGACCCGTCGCGCCACTCGCGCGGCACCACGAGCTCGTTCGACATCAAGGCCACGCGCGAGCTGTTCGACATGGCCGGCGGCCGCGCCGCCATGGCGCTTGGCGCCGAATACCGGCGCGAAAAGATGGCGTTCACGCCATCGGCGCTGCTGGCGGCCGGGGAAATCCGCGGCGAAGGCGAGGCCACGCCGTTTTCGGGCGGCCGCAATGTCAAGGCCGTGTATGCGGAGTTCAACCTGCCTCTGCTGGCAAACCTGGAAGCGCAACTGGCGCTGCGCCACGACCGCTATGACGACGTGGGCTCGACGACCAACCCGAAGATCGGCGTGCGCTGGAATCCGACGAAGCAGGTCGTGCTGCGCGGCTCGTATGGCACGGGCTTTCGCGCCCCCTCGCTGGCCGACCTGTACAGCCCGGTGCGCCTGGGCCAGGCCAACGGCATCTACAACGACCCGCTGGGCTGCATCCAGGTCGGGGCCATCGACAACACGGAGAACCCCGACTACTGCGGCCTGCAGCCCGACAAGCTCCGCGGCGGCTCGCCGTTGCTGCGGCCGGAAGAATCGAAGCAGTTCTCGGTGGGCCTGGTGCTCGAGCCGCACCGCACCGTCACGGCCACGCTCGACTACTGGCGCATCAAGAAAACGGACGTGATCGTTTCGCCGGAAGGCTCCTATTTCACCGACCCGGTGCGCAACGCCGCCTACATCATCCGCGACGTTCCCGATCCGGCGTTGCCGGGCATCCCGGGCATGATCCTGTCGATCGATTCGCGGCTGCGCAACATCGGTGCGCTGGAAACCTCGGGCGTGGATCTCGGCCTCAACTGGCGCCTGCCGGCCACGAGCCTGGGAAAATTCGCCGTGACACTCAACGGCACTTACGTGAACGAGTACAAGACCCGCGAGGCGAACGACGGCCCCGACGTCAGTGCGCTGGGCAAATACACCAACGACCAGATCGTCCAGCGCTGGCGCCATACCTTGAGCCTGGACTACGAACGCGGTCCGCTCAGTGCCACGCTGCAGCAAACCTACCTGAGCGGCTATCGCGACCAGAACCTGCTGGCCGACGGCTCGGTCCACCGGGTCGACTCGTATTCGCTGCTCGACCTGACCGGCGCGTACCAAATCACGGGAGCGTTGAAACTGCGTGCCGGCATCAAGAACCTGCTCGACAAGAATCCGCCACGCTCGAACCAGTTGTTCAGTTTCGCGGTCGGTTTCGATCCCAGCTATACGGATCCGCGGGGGCGCCAGTTCTACACTGCCCTGGCTTACGCGTTCAGGTAGCGCCCGGCCGACATGCCGGACCTGCGAAGCGGTGCCGGCTTGGCGGCCAGCACCGCCTTGCCCGGTCTCCTGTCTGCGGTGAGCCCAGGCTCGGCTACTGCACCGCGCCGCTCCCCCGCAGCCGGGCGATATCGGCTGCCGTCATGCCCAGCTGGGCCAGCACCGCATCGGTATGCTCGCCCAGCGCGGGGCCTTGCCAGCGCACGGCGCCCGGCGTTGCCGACAGTTTCGGCACAATGCCCGGCATCGCCACCTCGACCCCATCGGGCAGCTTCTGGCGAAGGATCATGTCGCGCGCCTGGTAGTGCGGGTCGGCCACGATGTCGGCCACCGAGTAGATGCGGCCGGCCGGCACCTCGGCCGCTTCCAGTTCAAGCAGCACGTGGTCGATCGGGTGGCGCGACGTCCAGCCGGCAATGGCCGCGTCGATCAGCACGGCCTGGGCGGCGCGGCCGTCGTTCTGCGCGAATCGGGGGTCGTCCGCCAGGTCCTGCCGGCCGATCACCGCCATCAGCCGCTTGTAGATCGGGTTGCTGTTGCCGGCGATGACGACGTAGGCGCCATCGCGCGTGGGATACGTGTTCGATGGCGCGATGCCGGGCAGCGCGCCGCCGCTGCGTTCGCGCACATGGCCCAGCAGGTCGTATTCCGGCACGAGGCTTTCCATCAGGTTGAACACGCTCTCGACGAGGGACACGTCGACGACCTGGCCATCGCCCTGCCCCGTCTTCACGCGCAGCACCGACATCAGCGCGCCCATCACCGCGTGCAGCGACGCCAGCGAATCGCCCAGGCTGACGCCGACGCGGGCCGGCACGCCGCCCGCCTCGCCGGTGGTGTAGCGGATGCCGCCCATCGCCTCGCCGATGGCGCCGAAGCCCGGCCGGTCCTTGTAAGGCCCCGTCTGGCCGTAGCCCGAGATGCGCACCATCGTCAGCTTCGGGTTCAGGGCGTGCAACACGTCCCAGCCCAGGCCCAGCTTTTCCAGCGCGCCCGGCTTCATGTTTTCGATGAGAACATCGGCATCTTCGAGAAGGCGCTTCACGATGGCGATGCCGTCCGCGCTTTTCAGGTTCAGCGCGATCGAGCGCTTGTTGCGCGACTGCAGGTACCACCACAGCGACGTGCCGTTGTGCAGCTTGCGCCATTTGCGGATCGGGTCGCCGTCGCCCGGTGCCTCGATCTTGATGACGTCGGCGCCGAATTCGGCCATCAGCCGCGCCGCGAACGGCGCCGCGATCAGCGCGCCGATCTCGATTACTTTTATTCCAGCCAGGGGGCCGCTCATGCTGTCTCCTCCGATGCAATCCGGTCAATCCGGGGAGGATAGACAACGGCGCCGCCGCCGTCCAGGGGCAATTACCCCAGCAGCTGCGGATTGCGCTGCCAGCAGGCGAAGGTGAGCGCGCTCGCGAACGTGACCCAGGCCAGGTAAGGCAGCAGCATCAGGCCGGCGATGCGGCGCGCCTTCCAGAATGCGGCCGTGGTGGCCAGCACCAGTGCCCACAGCACCAGCACTTCGACAAACGCCGCGGCGCCCATCTGCCATGCGAAGAACAGCCAGCTCCACAGCGCATTCGCGGCCAGCTGTACGAGATACAGCCAGAGGGTGCGGGGCGCCGTCGAAAAGCCGCGCATGCGCCAGACCAGGAAGGCGGCCAGCGCCATCAGCAGGTACAGCACCGTCCAGACGGGGCCGAACACGCCGGCGGGCGGCGCCCAGTCGGGCTTGTCCAGCTGCGCATAGAATTGCGGCGCATCCTGCGATGCCCAGGCGCCCAGCGCCGCCGCGGCGAAGGTGACCAGCAGCCAGCCGGCAAGGTGCTTGATGTTGACGGCGAGGCGGTGGGTATCCATGACGCAGGCGCATTGTTGGAGGAATGCCAACTGTAGCAGGAGCGGCCCCTGCACGGCGCACGGGCGGCCACGGCGGGTCTATAATCGCCGCATGAAACGACCCGGCCTTCACCTGATTGCGGCGCTGATGCTGCCGATGCTGCTCGCCATGCATCCCGCAGCGCATGCCCGCGCGATGGCGAACGTCCCTCCCGGCGACGCCAAGGCCGGCGCGGCGGCCTTCAGGGTGTGCGCGTCGTGCCACCAGGTGGGCCCGGGCGCCCGCAATGCGTTCGGCCCGCACCTGAACGGACTGTTCGGCCGCCGGGCCGGTACCGTGCAGTATGCCTATTCCGCCGCGATGAAGAAATCGCCGGTCGTCTGGAACGACAAGACCCTGGCCGCGTTCCTGCGCGATCCAGACGACGTCGTGCCGGGAACGAAGATGCGCCTGTGGGGCTTTTCCGACGAGCGCAAGATCGCCAACCTGCTTGCCTACCTGCGCCAATACCAATAGCCATGTCCACCACGATCACGCACCGCCGCACACGCATCGTCACCCTCGACACCGGCGAGGAACCCGGTACCCATTGCCGCCCCGGCGACATCGCCATCCAGCAGATCGAAGGCGGCTGGACGCTGTGGTTCATCGGCGACGACGGCAGCATCGAAGGCTACGACGAACCGTACCCTTCGCAAAAGGAAGCAATGTGGTCCGCCAAGGCCGCGGCCGAATATGCCGGCAGCGATCAATCCTGATCCGGGGACGCGCACTGCCGCCAGCATTGCTGCTTGCAGGGTAGCCGCCACGGCGGCATCGTGGCGGTCGAATCCCGGCGCGCTCCCGCTACGGCATTGCGACGGCCGCGGCTATTGAGCTGGACGGTACGGACACCGGGCTTGGCAAATTTGCTATAGACTTGGCCTTACTTTCATTTCAAGACAGGGAGTGCAAATGGTCCAGGACCTGGTTCTCGACGCCCGCACCGACTCGGCCAAAAGCTGGGCGCAGGGGCTGTATATCGCGCATGGGGTGTGCCTGTTGTTCACGCTGGGCACGCTGTCGTTCATTCCGCTGATCTTCAACTACGTCAAGCGGCCGGAATCGGAAGGCACGTTCGTGCACACCCACCACAACTGGCAGATCAGCTCGTTCTGGTGGTATGTGGCCTGGGTGGTCGTCGGCTGGATACTGGTGTTCACCCTCATCGGCGTGCTGATCGCGTGGATCCCCTTCATCGGCGCCTGGCTGTGGAAGGCCTACCGGATCATCCGCGGCTTCATTGCACTGAACAATAACGAGCCGATCCCCTGATGCGGGGTGCCGGGCTGCGGCCCGGCCCCCGCCCTACAGCACCCGCAGGAACGCCACCAGGTCGGCTTTCTCGCCATCGGTCAGCTTCGTCTCCAGCACGAGGTTGAAGAACTCCACCGTATCTTCCAGCGTGATCAGCCGGCCGTCGTGCAGGTATGGCGGCGACTCCTTGATGCCCCGCAGCGGAAAGGTCTTGATCTTGCCGTCGCCGACCGCCTTCATGCCGTTCACCATCTGCGTTTTATAGAACCGCTCCGTCTTCAGGTCGTGCATCAGGTTGTCCGTGTAGTACGGCGCCGCATGGCACGACACGCACTGGCCCTTGCCGTTGAAGACCGCCTCGCCACGCAGTTCCTGCGCGGTGGCCTTCTTCGGATCGAGCTTGCCCAGCACGTTCAGCTTCGGCGCCGGCGGAAAGTCCATCAGCGCCTGGAACTCGGCCATGAAGTGCACCTGGCTGCCCCGCTCGAGGATGTTGACGCCTTTCTTTGTCGCGATCACCGGATCGCCGTCGAAGTAGGCGGCACGCTGTTCGAACTCGGTGAAATCCTCGACGGTCTTCAGCGCGCGCTGGGAACCGAACAGGCGCTGCACGTTCAGGCCGCGCAAGGTGGGCGTTTCGATGCGGTGCCGCAGCTCCTGCGGGCGGATGTCGCCGACCAGGTGCGTGGAGCCATTCGTGTGGCCATTCGAGTGGCAGTCGAAGCACGACACGCCCATGCTGGGCCGTGCCGAGCGCCGGTCTTCCGTCTGGTTGAACTGCTGCTGCGGGAAGGGCGTGAGCAGCAGGCGCAAGCCTTCGATCTGCTTCGGGTTCAGCAGGCCGTTGAAGGTCTCGTAGTAGTTATCGATCGTCAGCAGCCGGCCCCTGGAGACGTCGCCCATTTCCGGATGCGTGGTCAGGAAGATCGGTGCCGGGAACTCGGGCAGGATATGATCCGGCAGGTCGAACGACAGGTCGAAGCGATTCAGGTCGCGCCGCTCCTGGCGCAGGATCTCGTCGATGTGGAACTGCGGGAACAGCATGCCGCCTTCCGGATGATTCGGGTGCGACAGCGGCAGGAAGCCCGCCGGGTACAGGCCTTTCGCCTTCACGTCGTCGGGGCTCATCCCCGCCAGCTGCTGCCATGTCACGCCTCGCGGCAGCTTCACGCGCACGCCTTCCTGCACCGGCTTCCCGCGAAACATCGTCACGCCTTGCGCGGGGCGGTTCGCCAGGTCGTAGCGCTGCGCCAGCAATTCCTGCTGGCGGCGCTCGATCGCGGGCCGGGCTGCCTTCATCCGCTCCATCGTCACCTGGAACGGCTCCGTGATATCGACCTTCATGTAGCTCGTGGGCGTTTGCGGCGGCGGCTTGGGCTTGCCGTCCTGCGTCCACACCAGCGCCGGGGAAACGGCGAACGCGGCGGCGACCGCGGTCCTGGCAAACACCATCGAAGCTTTCATGACTCCTCCTTGTCGTTATGAATGAAGGGCTGGCAAGACTTCTCCCTTCATTAAAGCAGCCGGAGTCATGTATTGAAAGGCCGGAATCGATTGTATTGATTGATCGGCCGGATAGGCAGCGGCTAAGACTGCAGCAACGCCAGTGCAGTCTCGATATCGGCGATCAGGTCGTCGGGATCCTCGAGGCCGATATTGAAGCGGACAAGGATGCCGGCATCGGGCCAGCCACGGCGCATGGCCTGGATGCGGTACGGTACGCACAGGCTGTTCGGGCCGCCCCAGCTGAAGCCGATCTTGAAGAGTTTCAGGGCGTCGACGAAGCGGTCGGTCTGTTCCTCCGTGTAGCGCGCGTCGAACAGTACCGAGAACAGGCCGCCGGCGCCCGTGAAGTCGCGCTTCCACGTGTCGTGTCCCGGACAATCCTCGAAGGCCGGATGCAGCACCTTCGTGATCTCGGGCCGCGCCTTCAGCCAGGCGGCGACCTTGCGCGCGCCGGCGTCGTGCGCATCGAAGCGCAGCTTCAGCGTCGGCAGGCCGCGCATCACGAGATAGGCATCGTCGGCACCCACGCCGTAGCCAAGCCGCATGTGCGACAGCGCCAGCCTGTCGTGCAGGGCCTTGTCCCGCGTGACGACGGCGCCCATCAGCACGTCGGCACCGCCGGACTGGTACTTCGTCAGCGCCTGCACGACGATGTCGACGCCGAGGTCGAACGCGCGCAATGCGATACCCGCCGACCAGGTGTTGTCCAGCGCGACGACCACGCCTTTTGCCTTCGCGGCCGCGCAGATGGCCGGCAGGTCCGGCACCTCCATCGACACGGAGCCGGGTGCCTCGGCCCAGATGAGCCGCGTCTCCGGGCGGATCAGCTGGGCGATGCCCGCACCGATGAGCGGATCGTAGTAGCGCGCCGTGATGCCCATCGTGTCCTGCAGCCAGTTGCCGAGCACGCGGTTCGGGTTGTAGATATTGTCCGGCAGGAGGATATCGTCGCCCGTCTTCAGCAACGCGAAGTCGACCATCGCGATCGCCGCCAGTCCGGATGGCGCGAGCAGGCAGTCGCTGCCGCCTTCGATTTCCGCAAGCCGCGCCTCCAGCGTGAACGTGGTCGGCGTGCCGTGCAGGCCGTACGTATAGGCGCTCTTGTCCTTCCAGTCACCCGAGCGCAGCGCGGCCACATTGGGGAACAGCACGGTGGACGCGTGGTGGATGGCCGGCGGGAAGGCGCCGAAGCCGGCGGGCGGTGCGTAGTCGGAGTGGATCAGCGAGGTCTGCGGGGATTTTTTGGTCGTCATGGTCGTCAACACTGCGCAAATAAAAAAGGCGGACCATCGTGGTCCGCCTCGTATTGTAGCCGTGACGCGTGTTACCGCGCTTCGCCCCATGCCTCGTGCGACACGCCCTGAGTCCTTTGTGGACTCAGGCCGCGCCCCATGCCTCGTGTGACACGCCCCGAGTCCCTTGTGGACTCAGGCCGTGCCCCACAAATCATGCGCGTCGGAGCGCGTGATCTCGACATCGAAGAACTGGCCGACAGCCAGCTTCTTGTGCGGCTCGAACGGCTTCTTCACGTGCACGACACCGTCGATCTCGGGCGCGTCGGCGGCCGAGCGGCCGATCGCGCCGGACGGGGTCAGTTCGTCGATCAGCACCTTGACGGTCTTGCCGACCTTGGCCTTCAGGCGCGCCTTGGAGATTTCCTCCTGCAGCAGCATCACGCGGCCGCGGCGCTCCTCGCGCACTTCTTCCGGCACCGGGTTGGCGATGTCGTTGGCGGTCGCGCCTTCCACCGGCGAATAGGCAAAGCAGCCCAGCCGGTCGATCTGCGCTTCCTTCAGGAAGTCCAGCAGGTACTCGAACTCGGCTTCCGTTTCGCCGGGGAAGCCGGCGATGAACGTGGAGCGGATCGTCAGGTCCGGGTTCATCTGGCGCCACTTCAGGATGCGCTCCAGGTTCTTCTCGCCGGAGGCCGGGCGCTTCATGCGCTTGAGCACTTCGGGATGGGCATGCTGCATCGGGATGTCGAGGTAAGGCAGCACATGGCCGCCGCTCATCATCGGGATGATCTCGTCCACGTGCGGGTACGGATACACGTAGTGCAGGCGTACCCACGCACCGTACTGCTTGGCCAGCTGGCCCAGCGCATCGGTCAGCTGCGTCATGTGCGTCTTGACGGGGCGGCCGTTCCAGAAGCCGGAGCGGAACTTCACGTCGATGCCGTAGGCCGACGTGTCCTGCGAAATCACCAGCAGTTCCTTGACGCCGGCCTTGAACAGGTTTTCCGCTTCCATCATCAGTTCGCCGATCGGGCGCGACACGAGGTCGCCGCGCATCGACGGGATGATGCAGAACGAGCAGCGGTGGTTGCAGCCTTCGGAGATCTTCAGGTAGGCATAGTGCTTCGGCGTGAGCTTCACGCCCTGCGGCGGCACGAGGTCGATGAACGGCTCGTGCGGCTTGGGCAGGTGCGTGTGCACTTGCGACATGACTTCGCCCACCGCGTGCGGACCGGTCACGGCCAGCACTTTCGGGTGCACCTTCTGGATCAGGTCACTGCCGTCGGCATCCTTCTTCGCGCCCAGGCAGCCCGTGACGATGACCTTGCCGTTCTCGGCCAGCGCCTCGCCGATCGCATCGAGCGATTCCTGCACGGCCGCATCGATGAAGCCGCAGGTGTTGACGATGACGAGATCGGCGCCGGCATACGACTTGGCGGTCTCGTACCCTTCCGCACGCAGCTGGGTCAGGATCTGTTCGGAATCGACCAGCGCCTTCGGGCAACCGAGCGAGACAAAGCCCACCTTGGGTGCTGGCGAACCTTGTGCTGGCGAACCTTGTGCTGGCGATGCGTCGGCGGGCTTGGTAAGACGGGAAAGTGGCTGAGATTGCATGTTCAAGTGTCAACGAATGTTCGGACCAATCGTCTATTTTACCTGAACCAACAAGCGGGCAACAGCATCCTCTGCCCAAAAACCAAAACTGGGGACGTACCCCTGTTGTCAGGAAATTTCCTGGAAACCAGGGTCTGTCCCCAGTTTTGATCTCGGCCACCGGATTTTCACCGGTCCCGGCTCATAGCCGTTGGGTAGTATCCGCGTCGAACAGCGAGACGTTGTCCGGCCGCAGCGCGAAGGCGCCGCCGGGGCGGTCGTCTGGGACGATGGCGGCCACCTCACGGCCGTGGAAGCCGTGCCACAGTACCCGGTGGGCGCCCATCGCCTCGACCAGCGTGACGGGGGCGCGGCACGGGCCGTCGGCGCGCACGTCGACGTCTTCCGGACGCACGCCCAGCACGACGCGCTGGCCGTGCACGGGCGGCTGGCGGAACGGGTAGCGCGACACGTCGAGCGCGAGGTGCTCGTTGCGGAATGCGATGCCGCTGGCGGTGTCGAGCTGTCCGTCGAACAGGTTCATGCCGGGGGAGCCGAGGAAGGTGGCGACGAACAGGTTCTCCGGCGCGCGATAGATCGCATCGGGCGTGTCGAACTGCTGGATGGCCCCGCCCCGCATGACAGCCATGCGGTCGGCGAGGGTCATGGCCTCGACCTGGTCGTGCGTCACGTAGATCATCGTGGCGCCCAGCCGCCCGTGCAGGTGTTTCAGCTCGCGCCGCAGTTCCGTGCGCAGCTTGGCGTCCAGGTTCGACAGCGGTTCGTCGAACAGGAACACGTCCGCTTCACGCACGATGGCGCGGCCGATCGCCACGCGCTGGCGCTGGCCGCCCGACAGTTGCCCGGGCTTGCGTTTCAGCAGCGGTTCGAGTTGCAGCATCTCTGCCGCGCGCGCCACCCGCCGGGCGATTTCCGCCTTCGGCGTGCCGTTGATGCGCAGGCCGAACGACATGTTCGCCTCCACGTTCATCGTCGGATACAGCGCATAGGACTGGAACACCAGCGCGATGCCGCGGTCCTTCGGGTCGGCATGCGTCATGTCATGGCCGCCGATGCAGATGCTGCCGGCGGCCGCGTCGTTCAGCCCCGCGATGCTGTGCAACAGCGTCGACTTGCCGCAGCCCGATGGGCCCAGCAGCACGATGAATTCGCCGGCCTGCACTTCCAGGTCGAGGGCATCGATGATGGTATTCGCGCCCAGCTCGATGCGCAGGTCGCGGATGGAAACATTGGCCATGAACTACCCTTTCACTGCGCCGTTGGCGATGCCGCGCACGAACCAGCGGCCGGAGAAGAAATACAGCGCCAGCGGCACGAGGGACGTGAGCAGCGTCGCCGCCATGTTCACGTTGTACTGCCGCTCGCCGGTGGTGGTGTTGATGATGTTGTTCAGCTGGACCGTCATCGGCAGGTTGTCCGAGCCGGCGAATACGAGGCCGAGCAGGAAATCGTTCCAGATGTTCGTCACCTGCATGATCGCGGCGACGACGATCACCGGCAGCGACATCGGCAGCATCAGTTCGAGGAAGATGCGCCAGAAGCCGCCGCCATCGATGCGCGCGGCCTTGAACAATTCCTGCGGCAGCGATGCATAGTAATTCCGGAACAGCAGCGTCATCATCGGCATGCCGAAGATCACGTGCACGATCACGATGCCCGGCACCGAGCTGTAAAGATCCAGTGCCGCCAGCGCGCGCACCAGCGGATACAGCATCACCTGGCCGGGGATGAAGGCGCCCACCATCAGTACCGCGAACAGCGCATTGGCGCCGCGCGGCCGCCAGAACGACAGCGCATAGCCGTTCACCGCGCCCAGCCCGATCGACAGCAGCACGCTCGGCACGGTGATCTTCACGGAATTCCAGAAGCCGCCGCGAATGCCTTCGCATTCCAGTCCCGTGCATGCCGCCTGCCATGCGTTGTGCCATGGCTGGAGCGTGGGTGCCAGCGGCAGCGCGAAGATGTTCCCCAGCCGGATTTCCGCCATCGGTTTCACGGAAGTCACCAGCATCACATACAGCGGAACGAGGAAAAACAGCGCCGCCGTCAGCAGGAACGCATAGATGCCCACGCGCGCAGGCGTGAACAAGCGCTTGCGGGGACGTGCGCGCAGGCTGGACGACAACACGGCCGGCAGCACGGCGACTTCGGCGTCGCGTCTCATGCCTTGCTCCTTTCCAGCGCCCTGGCGCGCGCGTAGTACAGCGGCGCCACGATCGCCAGCACCGTCAGCAGCAGGACGATCGAGGCGGCCGAGGCCAGCCCCACGTTGGCGCGGCCGAACAGGTAATCCATGATGAATTTCGCCGGCACCTCGCTGGCCGTGCCGGGGCCGCCCTGCGTCATCGCCACCACCGCGTCGAACAGCTTCACCACCATCACGAACAGCAGGATCAGTGCCGTCGACACGGATGGCCACAGCATCGGCAGCACGATGGACAGGTAGACGCGCCACTTCGGAATCCCGTCGATGCGCGCGGCTTGCCACAACTCCTCGTCGATGCCGCGCAGGCCGGACAGCAGCAGCGCCATCACCAGTCCGGATGCCTGCCACACGGTGGCGATGACGACCGTGTACAGCACCGTATCCTGCTGCACGATCCAGTCGAACGTGAAACCGTCGAAGCCCAGGCTGCGCGCCACCTGCTGGATGCCGAGTCCGGGATTCAGGATCCACTGCCAGACAAGCCCCGTGGCCACGAAGGACATCGCATACGGGTACAGGAATACCGTGCGCAGCACGCCCTCTCCCGCCACCTGCTGGTCGATGAACACGGCCAGCAGGAAGCCGAGCACGAGGCAGGCCGCAATGAACAGCATGCCATACACGGCCAGGTTTTCCAGCGACAGCAGCCAGCGCGCGTTGCGGAACAGGCGCTCGTACTGGCCGAGGCCCACGAAGTCGCCGGTCGGGAAGATCCGCGCCGAGGACAGCGACACGCGCGCCGTCCACAGCATCGTCAGCACGTAGGCGCCGAGCGCGACCAGCGCCATCGGCACCAGTGCCAGGTACGCGGGAATGCACACCGCCAGCCGTGCCGGGCGGCGCGCCGCTACCACGTGTTGTCCTTCATCGCCTGCGCAAAGGCCTGCTGCGCGCGTTCCGGCGTCTCGTTGCGGTTCCAGTAATTGGTCAGCACATCCTGCAGCGCGCCGTTCAGGTCCGGGTCGAGCAGCATTTCCGTGTTCGGCAACTGCCGTGCCTTGTCGGCCATGATCTCGATGCCCATGCGCGCGCACAGGTCCAGCTTCGAGACGTCGACATCGGGCCGGATCGGTATCGATCCCTTGCGGGCGCTGAACTCCACCTGGGGGCCCGGCGCCGTCATCACGGTGGCGAGCAGCTTCTGCGCCCGCACCACGTGCGGCTTGCCCGTTTTCGGGAACACGAAGGCGTCGCCGGCGACCACGTAGGGCGCCTTCGGGCCGAAGCCGGGATAGCAGCCGAATTCTCGGCCGGCCACCTGCCCGGCCGACGTGAATTCGCCCTTGGCCCAGTCGCCCATGATCTGCACGCCGGCGCGACCGGACACCACCAGCGCGGTGGCGTCGTTCCAGTTGCGCCCCGGCGCGCCGGCATCCGTGTAGGCGCGCAGCCGTTTGAATTTCACGAGCACGTCGCGAAACGCGGGCGACTGCACGGCCTTCACGTCGCGGTCGCGGTAGATCCTCAGGTACAGGTCCGGCCCGCCGACGAGCGCGAAGACGGCGTCGAACAGGATTTTTTCCTGCCAGACCTGGCCGCCGAATGCGAGCGGTATCAGGCCGGCCCGCTTGAGCCGGTCGAGGTGGCCCATGAATTCGTCGAAGGAAGCCGGCTCGGCCTTGATACCCGCCTTCGCATAGGCAGCCTTCGAGTAGAAGAACCAGGCCGGCATGTGGATGTCCACCGGTGCCGCGTAGTAGTGTCCGTTGATCTTGATGGCGTCGATGATCGTCTGCGGCAGGATGCGGTCCCAGTTGCCGCGCGCCGCCACGTCGTCGACGTTGTTCAGCAAGCCCTGGTCGACAATGTCGCGGAACTGCTTGGACGTGTTGAACTGTGCCGCCACGGGCGCGTTACCGCCAACGATGCGGTTGATCGTCGATGCGCGCGACTGGTCCGCGCCCGCCACCGCCTGGTCGATCCATTGGCCACCTGCACGCGTGAAGGCGTCGGCGAACTGGCGGATCGCCGCGGATTCGCCTCCGGATGTCCACCAGTGCGAAACGGTGGCCTTCAATGGCGCGGCATCCGGCGGCGGCGCCGTGGGCGTGCCTTGCGCCGGCACGGCCAGCGCCGATGCCAGCGCGGCTGCGACCGCCCTGCCGGCCGCGCCTGTCATAGCGTTGCTCATCTTGTCTCCGTGACACCTGTGGTGTCTTATTGGTATGCGCTTATGATAAGGGAAACAGGCTCGTCCATAGAAGGCTTTGCCATCGCCGCGATGAAACGAAGCTGTGGAATCGATTCCACTACGGTGATCATACTAGCAGCGCGACAAAAGCGGCGTCAACAGCATCATGGGCGGATATGAAGATGGCGTAGCCGGTGGCAGCGTCATTTCCCCGGGCGGGTCGCTGAATTTACACCGCTGTGGCGCGACAAAAGCGGCGTCAACAGCATCATGGGTGGATATAAAGATGGCGTAGCCGGTGGCAGTGTCATTTCCCCGGGCGGGGCGCTGAAGTTCATAACGATGTGACGCGGCAAAAGCGGCGTCAACAGCATCGTCCGCGTAAACGAAAAGGCGCTGTCAGCGCCTGAAAAAACCCGGGACATGCCCGGGTTCGAAGCAAACTGCCATGCGATCAAGCCCTGATCTTCGATGTGGCGATCTGGTCGAGAACATGTTTCGGCACCCCGGCGTAGTGCTTGAATTCCATCGTGTACGTGGCACGGCCCTGGGTCAGCGAGCGCAGGGTCGTCGAGTAGCCGAACATCTCGGCCAGCGGCACCAGCGCCCGCACCAGCTTGCCGCCACCGCCCGGGATCTCGTCCATGCCCTGCACCATGCCGCGCCGCGTCGTCAGGTCGCCCATCACGTTGCCCATGAATTCCTCGGGCGTCTCCACCTCGACGTCCATGATCGGTTCCAGCAGTTGCGGGTCGGCGCGGCGCATGCCGTCCTTGAAGGCCATCGAGCCGGCCATGCGGAAGGCGTTCTCGTTCGAATCCACGTCGTGGTAGGAACCGAACGTCAGGGTCGCGCGCACGTCCACCACGGGGTAGCCGGCCAGAACGCCGGAGCGCAGCGTTTCCGTGATGCCCTTGTCGACCGCCGGGATGAATTCGCGGGGCACCACGCCACCCTTGATCGCATCGACGAATTCATAGCCCTTGCCATGCTCCAGCGGTTCGAGCTTCAGCACCACGTGGCCGTATTGCCCCTTGCCGCCGGACTGCTTGATGAATTTGCCCTCGACGTCGGATACGGCTTTCTGGATCGTTTCGCGGTAAGCCACCTGCGGCTTGCCGACCGACGCCTCGACGCCGAACTCGCGCTTCATCCGGTCGACCAGGATTTCGAGGTGCAGCTCGCCCATGCCGGCCATGATCGTCTGGCCGGACTCCTCGTCGGTATGGACGCGGAACGACGGATCTTCCTGCGCCAGGCGCGACAGGGCGATGCCCATCTTTTCCTGGTCCGCCTTCGTCTTCGGTTCCACGGCCTGCGAAATCACGGGTTCCGGGAACACCATCTTCTCCAGCACGATCACGTGATCGGGGTTGGACAGCGTGTCGCCGGTCGTCACCCCCTTCAAGCCCACGGCCGCGGCGATGTCGCCGGCGAACACCTCCTTGATTTCCTTGCGTTCGTTGGCGTGCATCTGCAGGATGCGGCCCAGCCGCTCGCGCTGGCCCTTCGTCGGGTTGTAGACGGTGTCGCCCGAGTTCACGACACCCGAATACACGCGGAAGAAGGCCAGCTGGCCGACGAACGGGTCGGTCATGATCTTGAACGCCAGCGCGGCAAACGGATCGGAATCGGTCGGGTGACGTTCTATCTCGTTGTCGTGCTCGTCGTGGCCCGCGATCGCCGGCACATCCACCGGCGACGGCAGGTATTCGATCACCGCATCGAGCATCGCCTGCACGCCCTTGTTCTTGAACGCGCTGCCGGCCAGCATCGGCACGATCTCGCCGCGCACCGTGCGCAGGCGCAGCGCCGTCTTGATCTCGGCTTCGGACAGCGTTTCCCCTTCCAGGTATTTTTCCGTCAGCTCGGGCGTCGCCTCGGCCGCCGCTTCCACCATGTTGTCGTGCCATTTCTGCGCCAGTTCCTGCAATTCCCCGGGAATGGCTTCATACGTAAACTTCAGGCCCTGGCTGTCGTCGTCCCAGATGATCGCCCGCATCTTGACGAGATCGATAACGCCCTGGTAGTGGTCTTCGGCACCCACCGGGATCTGGATCGGCACGGCATTGCCCTTCAGCCGGTCGTGGATCTGCTGCTGGACGCGGAAGAAGTCCGCACCCACGCGGTCCATCTTGTTGACGAACGCGATGCGCGGCACCTTGTATTTGTTCGCCTGGCGCCATACGGTTTCCGATTGCGGCTGCACGCCGCCAACGGCGTCATATACCATCACGGCGCCATCGAGCACGCGCATCGAGCGCTCCACTTCGATCGTGAAATCCACGTGCCCCGGCGTGTCGATGATGTTGATGCGGTGCTCCGGGAAATTGCCGGCCATGCCGCGCCAGAACGCCGTGGTGGCCGCGGACGTGATCGTGATGCCACGCTCCTGCTCCTGCTCCATCCAGTCCATCGTGGCCGCGCCATTGTGCACCTCGCCGATCTTGTGGTTCACGCCGGTATAGAACAGGATGCGCTCGGTGGTGGTGGTCTTGCCGGCATCGATGTGGGCGCTGATGCCGATATTCCGGTAGCGCTCGATAGGGGTCTTGCGGCTCATGGCATTCTCCTTGGAGGGCGCGGCCTTCTGGCCCCGCTCAAAAATTGTAGCAGCATCGGGTCGGCCCGGTTTGCAAGCAGTTTCTTTTTTTCAAGCGCTGCCGTGCGACCGATTGGCGCTGTCATTGCTTATACTGGCGTGATGCCAAAAAACAAGATCATGACAATGAAAAAACACCTTGCCCCCTGCCTTTCGGCCATGCTGGTCCTCTCCCCTTGCGTAGTCTCCGCGCAGAATGTCCCCGCCGCCGTCGATCCGGCCCTGGGCCGCTGCGCGCTGCTGGCCGATCCCACCGAGCGCCTGGGCTGCTACGACGCGCTGGCCAACCGCGCACAGGATGCGAGACCGGTCGCCTCTGTCGCGCCGTCGTCCAGCCCGGACCAGCAGCAGGGTGCGTTCCCGGGCGGGCCCGTGGCGAAACCGGTCGAGCCGACTACGCCGGCCGCCGAACAGGCCGTGGTGTCGGTACAGGTACCGCTGTGGGAGCTGGACCAGGACAGCAAGCGCGGCGTCTTCAACTTCCGCCCGCACCGCGACAATTACCTGCTGCTGGCGAACTACAGCAACAGCACCAACACTGCGCCGTTCAACGAAGTGACGCCCGGCGGCATCGATGCCAAGCACGTCGAGCTGGCATACCAGCTGTCGTTCAAGATGAAGATGCTGGAAACGATCGCCGGCTCGCCGGTCGACCTGTGGTTCGGCTACACGCAGCAGAGCTTCTGGCAAGCCTACAACCGCAGCGAATCGAGCCCGTTCCGCGAAACCAACTACCAGCCGGAAGTCATGGCCATCGCGCCGATCGGCAAACGGCTGGGCGGCGTGGACTTCCGCTACGCGGGCCTGGGCTTCGTGCACCAGTCGAATGGCCAGACGGCGACGCTGTCGCGCAGCTGGAACCGCGTGTATGGCGAACTGGGGGCCGAGTACGGCAAGCTGGCCGTGACGGCGCGGATCTGGAAGCGGCTGGACAATTCACGCTCCGACAACGACAACCTGGACATTACCGACTTCATGGGCCACGGCGACCTGCGGCTGGTCTACCGTGACGGCGGCACCGAATACTCGCTGCTGGCGCGCCGCAACCTGCACACGGACCATGGCGCGCTGCAGCTGGGCTGGGCGACGCCGCTGCGTTCGAACCTGAAGGGCTATGTGCAATTCTTCTCGGGGTATGGCCAGAGCCTGATCGACTACAACTATTCGCAGATGTCCCTGGGCGCCGGCTTCCTCGTCGGCTTCTGATCACCGCCGCCCGCCGCCCAGCACGCGCGCGGGCAGCATCACCACCGCGCGCAGCAGCTCGAACACGGCATCGACGCCGATGCCGACCAGCCGGAATGGCAGCAACAGCAGCCATACGAGCGGATACAGCAGCAGCGCCAGCAAAGCCAGCGGCCAGCAAAGCAGCAACAGCACCAACCACAGGATAAAGCCCGGCATGGCGTCCTCGCAACGGTCATCGAAGAAGCCATGATGCCGGCCGTTGCGATGCGGCTCAACGGCGCTGCGACGGACGGCTGAAAATGGGGCGTGAATGGACAGGAATGCGGGTCGGGAATGCGCTGTCAGGCGTAGGCGACGACCTGCGGCTGCAGCGCGGCCTGGTACAGCACGCGGGCCGTCAGGCGTGCCTGCAACGACGGGATCGAACCGCCGGCACGGTAGGCAAAGTCCACCTGCAGCACGTCGCCCGCCCTGGCCGCGACCGGCTGCGCCAAAGGCAACGACATATAGTGGTTCAGCCAGTCGATGGTGGTGGCCCGTTCCTGCACGACCGAGAGGATGTTCTTCGTGATGAAGCGGATCGCGTTGACGGTGCCGTCGCGATCGATGACGAACTTGCCCACCCAGCTGAAGCTGGTGTCGTTCTCCTGGGTGAAATCGATCACCGCATAGACGGCCGGCTGCGCCATCTCCACCGTGCCCGGCTGGGCGATGGCGGGTTGCTGGAACTGCACGATCGGGGCATGGAAGCCTTCGAAGTCGTATTCCTGCTGCAGTGGCTGCGCCGCCATCAGTACCGCCTCGGGCAGGAAAACGGGCAGCTGGCCGCCGAATTTGCGCGCATAGCGGCGCTTGAAGTTTTCGATCACCTCGACCTGCTTTTCGCGCAGCATCGCCACGTGGATCATCTCGCAGATGACCACATCGACAGGTTCCGGCGGCAGGTATTCGAAGGCGTCGGCATGGATGACCTCGACCTTGCCGGCGCAGCCGTTCAGCGCCAGGAGGCGGCGCGCTTCCTGGACCATGTCCGGGTTGAAGTCCACGCAATAGACCTTGTCGGCTCGTTGCGCCGCGAAGAACGACAGCGCCCCCGTACCACCGCCCAGTTCCAGCACTTTCATGCCCGGCTTCACGACGTGCCCGATCGCTGCACGGAAGCTGTGCATGCGATCCGTATCCATCAGCATGTTGTGATGGTAGTGAACCGGGATGAACTGGCCCAGGTAGCAACTCTCGAGTTCGCGTTCGGACAGCATGGCATTTCCTTCTCGTGGCGACAGCGACATTATGTGCAACGAGTTGCCCAGGCAAAACGCCGAGGTTGACCGGAAAAACAGGCCAATTCAACGTCCTGTGCGCCGGGCTGCGTCAAATCCGTCCCGCATTGCACCGGCGATCCGCCCGACCGGTGACGGCCCGGCATTGTCGAGTTCGTGTCCCCGTGCCAGGCACGGGGACACGAACTCGACAATGTCGGCTGCCCGTTGCCTGCCCGTCGGCGCGGTATCAGCGGGCCATGATCTGTTCGGCCTGGTATTGGCGGATGGCCTTGGCGATCCAGGGCTTGTCGGCGCGCTCGGCGAATTCGGCGGCGTCGACATTGAAACCGCTGTCGCGCAGGCTGGCGTCCGCGCCTTCCTGCAGCAGCAGTTTGACGGCGTCCTCCTGCCCCTCGCGGGCGGCCAGCATCAGCGGGGTCACCTTGGTAGGCGACTCGGCGTCGATGTAGGCGTGGTGGTCGAGCAGCACGCGCATGATGTCGAGCGCGCCGGCGGCCGCGGCGTAGTGCAGCGCGGTCCAGCCGGGGTGGTTGACCTGGGCGCCCTTTGCCAGCAGCGCCTTCACCGCCGGCATGTTGTTCTTGAAGGCGGCCATCATCAGCGCGGTGTTGCCGTTACCGGCACGCGCCTCCAGGTCGATCTTCGGCTGCGCCAGCAACAGGTCGAATACGGCCATCGCATCGTTGCGCAAGGCGACGATCATGCCGGTTTCACCCCGCTCCGGTTCACGCACGTTCGGATCGAGCCCGCGCGACAGCAGCGGCTTGATGCGCCCCGCGTCGTTCACCTGGGCGGCGCGGAAGAACGACACGGCATCATCGGCATGGGCAACCGACGCCGGGACGATCGCGGACGCCACGGCCACCGTGGCGATGCCCAGGCGCAGCGCGATGCGGTTGCGCAGGCGGGAACGCATTTTCCGCAAGCGTTTCAGGAGGTTGCGCAGGGTAAGTTTCATCATGCGCCCGCGGCGGAGAACAGCTTGAAGAAGTTGGCGCTGGTGGCCGCCGCCACCTCTTCGACCGTGACGCCTTTCAGCTTGGCAATGAACTCGCCCACGTGGGCCACGTAGCCGGGCTCGTTCATCCTGCCGCGGTACGGGACCGGCGCCAGGTAGGGCGAATCGGTTTCGATCAGCATCCTGTCCAGCGGGACTTCCAGCGCCACCGCCTGCAGTTCTTTCGCGCTCTTGAACGTGACGATGCCCGAGAACGAGATATAGAAACCCATGTCCATCGATGCCTTCGCCACTTCCATCGACTCGGTAAAGCAGTGCATGACGCCGGCGACACCGCCCTGGTCGGTTCCCGCGCCTTCTTCGCGCATGATGCGGATCGTGTCCTCGCTGGCCGACCGGGTATGGATGATCAGCGGCTTGCCGGATACGCGCGACGCGCGGATATGAGTGCGGAAACGCTCGCGCTGCCATGCCAGGTCGCCTTCGAGGCGGTAGTAATCGAGGCCCGTTTCGCCGATGGCGACGATCTTCGGGTGGCGGGCCAGCTCGACCAGCTGCTCGACCGTGGGCTCGGGTGTGTCCTCGTAGTCGGGATGGACGCCGACCGAGGCGAAGATATTCGGATATTGCTCGGCCAGCGCGAGCACGCGGGGAAAGTCGGGCAGGTCGACGGATACGCACAGTGCATGCGTTACCCTGTTTTCCGCCATCTTCGCGCGCAGTTCCGGCATCCGGGCTGCCAGCTCCGGAAAATCGATATGGCAGTGTGAATCGATGAACATGGATTGATTGTAGCCGAAGCGGCAAGAAAGGGGAGGCTCGCGTTCTTTTGCAATGTTTCCTCAAAAACAAGGTCTGTCCCTAATTACAAACCGGTGACCGACACCGATTTTCTTCAAACATTCCGGGCAAACCGGTGGCGAAGCAGGGGTGTCAGGGAGCATCGTTTTCGCCAGCGTGGCGGAGATAGCGTGCCGGCCATCCCCTGCCGTCATCGGTTTTCCTGGGATGCTTGCTCAGGCGACGCGCTTGCCCAGGATGATCAGGTCGCGTTCCACGCCGTCGAGGTTGGCGACGCGGGGAAAATGCGCCCACTCCTCGAAGCCGAACTTGCGGAACAGGGCCAGGCTGGCGCCGTTGTGGCCGAAGATGAAGCCGAGCACGGTGTGCACGCTGACCTGCGGGGCAAAGGCGATCGCTTCGGTCAGCGCGTACTTGCCGATGCCCTTGCCGCGCCATGCTTCGTGGATATAGATCGACACCTCGGCCGTGCCGGAATACGCCGGGCGGCCATAGAAATTCGAGTACGAGATCCAGCCGAGGATTTCAGGGTGGGCCGACGTGTCGCCGGCGCGTTCGATGACCCACAGCGGCCGGCGTTCGGGCTGGTGGTCATGGAACCAGTTCAATCGGGATTCGACGGAGACCGGCTCCGTATCCGCGGTGACTTCGCGCGAGGCGATGGTGCTGTTGTAGATGTCGACGATGGTCGGCAGGTCGTCCAGGGTGGCGATGCGGTGGCGGAAAGACATGGGAATGATGAGAAAAAAAGCGCTTGCTCAGAGTGTATGGGTGGCGCGGGAGGAGCGCAGGGCCGCGCCGAGGATTTCCTCGATGCGCGCGCGGGTGCGCTGGCCCGCCTCGTCGTCCGGGAAGTGGACACCGATGCCCTGCGCCTTGTTGTTGTTTGCCCCGGCCGGCGTGATCCACACGACCTTGCCGGCAATCGGATACCTGGCCTGGTCGTCCATCAGCGACAGGATCAGGTAGATCTCGTCGCCGATGTTGTAGGCCCGGGTGGTCGGCACGAAGATGCCGCCGTTTTTCAGGAACGGCATATAGGCCGCATACAGCGCCGCCTTTTCCTTGATCGCGAGCGACAGCACGGCCGGCCGCGTGAGCGGGCCGGCGGCACTGGCGGGGCCGGCCGGATCAGGTGGGCGCGTGCTCATCGGCGGCCATGTCAGGTGCAGCAGGACGTATAGTCGAGCAGCATGTCTTCGAGGAACAGCTTCGGCGACAGCGGATGGTCCGACGTGGTGCGCCGCTCGGACGTGCTCTTGATCGCGGCGAGCAGCCCGGACACGGGCACCCGGTCCGAGAGGCCCTTCAGTTCGCGCTGGTAGCGCGGGTAGTAGCGGATGCGGCCCGACAGTTTCAGCGAGAACAGGTCGTACAGCCAGCGCTGCTGCCACGCGACGACGGACGTGAGCGGCACCTTCTGCATCTTGTCCGCCGTGCGCAACGCCGTTTCGACCGAGGGATGGGCCAGGTATTGCAGCAGCGTGTCCATTTCCTCGCGGTTGCCGGTTTCCGCCTGGGCCAGCGCGGCGAGCGGGGCGCCGCCCTGCTCGCTCAGCCAGCCGTCGGCCTGCGCCACGCCTTGCGATTCCAGCCACGCCACCGCGTCCGGACGGGACGGCAACGTCAGCGCGAACTTGCGGCAGCGCGACAGGATCGTCGGCAGCAAGCGGTCCAGGCTGTTCGACGACAGCAGGAACACGGTGCCCGGCGGCGGTTCTTCCAGCGTCTTGAGCAGCGCGTTCGAGGCGGGCATGTTCAGTGCCTCGGCCGGGTACAGCACCACGACCCGCAAGCCCTGCCGGTGCGTGGAGATGTTCATGAAGTCGGCCAGCTGCCGCACCTGCTCGATCTTGATTTCCTTCGATGGCGCCTTGGTTTTCTTCTTTTCCTCGCCCTCCTCGCCGTCGCCCGCCCCGTCCTCGTCGAACGCCTCGGGCCGGATGCGGCGGAAGTCCGGGTGGCTTTGCTGGACGAACCAGCCGCACGAGGCGCAGGCGTTGCACGGGTGGCCGTCGGCGCGCACGTCCTCGCACAGCAGCGCCTGCGCGAAGTGCTCGATGAAATCGGCCTTGCCGATGCCGGCGGGACCGTGGAACAGCACCGCGTGGGGCATGCGCCGGCGAATCTGCTGCAACGCCAGCCAGGCATCCTGTTGCCACGGGTAGATCGTGGAAGTGGTTTCCATGCTCACTCCAGTGCGCCGAGGATGGCGGCCAGTTGCAGGCGGATCGCTTCGATCGACTGCGTGGAATCGATCACGCGGAAGCGCCCCGGTTCCTGCGCGGCGCGGCGCAGGTATTCGTTGCGGGCGGCGAAGAAGAAGTCGGCCTTTTCCTTCTCGAACCTGTCGAGCTGGCGGGTGGCGTCGAGCCGGGCACGCGCCACCTCGAGCGGCACGTCGAACAGAATCGTCAGGTCCGGCCACAGTTCGGGGTGCACCCAGCTCGCCAGCGTGTCGAGCTTGGCGAGTGCCAGTCCCCGGCCGCCGCCCTGGTAGGCGAAGCTGGCATCGGTGAACCGGTCGGAGATCACCCAGGCGCCGCGCGCCAGCGCCGGCTCGATCACCTGCGCGATATGCTCGCGGCGGCTGGCAAAGACGAGCAGCGCTTCCGTTTCCAGGTGCATCGCTTCGTGCAGCACCAGTTCGCGCAGTTTTTCGCCCAGCGGCGTGCCGCCCGGTTCGCGCGAACTGACGAGTTCCACGCCGCGCGCGCGAATGAGCTCGGCCACGTACCGGATGTGCGTGGACTTGCCGGCACCATCGATGCCTTCGAACGTGATGAACCGGCCGCGTGCCGATGTCGTTGCCCGCGTCGGTTTCTGCGTCGGTTCTTGCGTTGGTTCGTGCATCGGTTCTTGCGTCATTGCCTGCGCTGGTACTGGTTGACCGCCCGGTTATGGTCGGTCAGGTTATCGGAAAACTGGCTCGTGCCATTGCCACGGGAAACAAAATACAATGCTTCGGACTTTGCCGGCGCCAGCGCCGCGCCCAGCGACTGCAGGCCCGGCAGCGCGATCGGCGTCGGCGGCAAGCCATTGCGGGTGTAGGTATTGTACGGGGTGTCCGTTTCCAGGTCCTTCTTGCGGATATTGCCGTCGAACTTCTCGCCCAGGCCGTAGATCACGGTGGGATCGGTCTGCAGCATCATGCCCAGCCTGAGGCGGTTGACGAAGACCGACGCGATCATCGCCCGCTCGGACTTCTGCCCCGTTTCCTTTTCCACGATCGAGGCCATCGTCAGCGCCTGGTACTTGTCCGTATACGGCAGATCCGGCGCGCGCTGCGCCCATGCCGCATCCAGGTGCTGCAGCAGCGCGGTATGCGCCTGCTTGTAGATCTGCAGCTCCGACGAGCCCTTGGCGAACAGGTAAGTGTCCGGGAAGAACAGGCCTTCGGGCTGCCGGTACGTGGAACCGATCTTTTCCATCAGCTCGTTGTCGGAAAGGCCGAGCGTGTCGTGCTTCAGGCCCTTGTGCGCGGCGACCGCCTGGCGCATCTGGCGGAACGTCCAGCCTTCGATGATCGTCAGCGTTTCCTGGGCAAATTCGCCGCGCACCAGCTGGTCGATCAGGCGCAGCGGCGTGGTGCCGGGCTTCAGCTCATACGAGCCCGCCTTCAGGTTGCCGCTCTTGCCGGTGAAACGCGCCAGCAGGTTGAACAGCAGCGGCTGGATCGGCACGCCCGCTTCGGCGATCTGCTGGCCGGCCGCGTGGGCACCGCTGCCCTTGTTGATCGTAAACGGGATGCTGTCTCCCTCGCCAACGATGGGCTGTTTCGACCACCAGGCGAACCCGCCGGCCGCGACGGCGGCGACCAGCACGCCCAGCCCGATCGTTTTTGTGATGAATGCCATGTCGTGTCTGCCCGCGCGGGGCCGCGCGACCCGTTTTGGGGGTGGCCGGCGCGTTTGGCGCGGGATCTTTATAATGAGCCCGTAATGATAATGCCTTCACAGCCCCTCAGTGTGCAATTCGTAGCCAAAGTATCCAATAATATGACCTCTTGGAATCAACTCCTCGGCCAGCCGGCCGAAACGCCGTCGCCGGGCACCCTTGCCGCCGGGTTCGTGGCGCCCGTGACGGACCTGGGCCTGATCGCCTTTTCCGGCGACGACTCGGCCACGTTCCTGCATTCGCAGCTGACCAACGATGTCGAGCACCTCGGCGCGAACGACGTGCGCCTGGCCGGTTACTGCTCGCCGAAGGGGCGACTGCTGGCCAGTTTCCTGATGTGGAAGGACGAACGGTCCATCTACCTGCAACTGGCGCGCGACATCCAGCCGGCCGTGCAGAAACGCCTGCAGATGTTCGTGCTGCGCGCAAAGACGAAGGCGGCGGACGTGACGGAAGAGCGCGTGGCGCTGGGCCTGGGCGGCGTGCTGGCGGAGGCCGTGCTGCAGACTTGGTTCGACGCCCTGCCTCCGGCGCCCTACACGAAGCTGGACCACCCCCTCGGCACCCTGCTGCGCGTGGCCGATGCCTTCGGCGCGCCACGCTACCTGTGGCTGGCGACAGCGGAAACCGTGACCACCGTCGCACCGGAACTGGCCGACCGGCTCGTGGTGGCGGGCAATGACGCATGGCGCCTGTCGGACATCCATGCGGGCGTGCCGCTGATCACGGCAGCCACGCAGGAGCAGTTCGTGCCCCAGATGATCAACTTCGAACTGCTGGGCGGCGTGAACTTCAAGAAGGGCTGCTATCCGGGACAGGAGATCGTCGCCCGCAGCCAGTACCTGGGCAAGCTGAAGCGTCGCACGGCGCTTGCGACCATCGACGATGCCGGCGTCTGTGCGGGCAGCGAGGTGTTCGCGCCGGCGGATCCCGGCCAGCCTTGCGGCATGGTTGTCAACGCCGTGCCGAACGGCGCCGGCGGCGTCGACGCGCTCGTGGAAATGAAGCTCGATGCGCTGGAAGCCGGCGACGTGCGGGCCGGCGCGGCCGATGGTCCGGCGCTCAAGTTCCAGCCGCTGCCATACGTGCTGGACAAGCTGGACGTCTGATGGACCTGTATGTCTATTACCGCGTTCGCGACGAGGATGCGGAACAGCTGCTGCCGCGCGTGCGCGGCATGCAGGCACGACTGGCGGCCGCGCATGGCGTGGCGCCGCAACTGAAACGCCGGCCGGAAAGCGCGGCAGGCATGCAGACGTGGATGGAGGTCTACCCGGCCGCCACGCCGCGTTTCACGGACGCGCTGGCGCAAGCCGCCGAGGCGTCGAACCTGGGCCCGCTCGTTGCCGGCCCCCGACATACCGAAGTGTTTATGGATATCCCCTCATGTGCCTGATCGTTTTCGCCTGGCGCGTGGTACCCGGCGTGCCGCTGATCGCCGCCGCCAACCGCGACGAATACTTTGACCGCGCCAGCGCCGCGGCTGGGCCGTGGGAGGAAAACCCGCAGGTCATCGCAGGCCGCGACCTGAAGGCCGGCGGCAGCTGGATGGGCGTGACGCGCCCCGACGGCCCCGACTGCCAGTGGCCCGCCGATGCCCTGCAACGCCTGTCGCCGCTGCGCGCGCGCTGCCAGGGCGGCGCGCTGGCGCCCATCGAGGATGCCGGCCAGGCGCCGTCGCGCTTCGCCGCCATCACCAACATCCGCGCACCGCACGACTTCAACCCGCAGGCGCCTTCGCGCGGCATGCTGGTATCGAATTTCCTGTCGGCGACGATGAGCGCGCGCGACTATGTCGAACAGATCCGGCCGGGCGCGCAGGCCTACAACGGCTTCAACCTCGTGCTGTGCGACGGCGCGGAACTCGTGTGGTTCTCGAACCGCGGCGATGCCGACCCGCGCAACGGGCAACCGCTCGAGCCGGGCGTCTACGGCCTGTCGAATGCATTGCTCGATGCGCCATGGCCGAAGGTCGTGCGCACGAAGGCGCAATTCGCCAGCCTGCTGTGCCTGGGCGCGCCGGAGGAAGCGTATTTCGAGATGCTGGCCGACACCACGCGCGCACCGGACCAGCGGCTGCCGGAGACCGGCGTTTCTCTTGAGCGCGAACGGCAGCTGTCGGCGGTGAAGATCGAGTCGCCCGATTACGGCACGCGCACGTCGACCGTGGTGAAGCTGTATGCGCAAGCACCCGCCGTGCTGCACGAGCAGGTGATCCGCTAGAAAAAACCGCGGAAAAATTGGGGACGAAAAATTGGGGACGTACCCCTGTTTTGAGGAAACGGCACGCATGCGCCGGGCGCGGGCGTTACGGCGTGTCGATAGTTTCCTGGAAACAGGGGTACGTCCCCTGTTTTGCTTTACAGTATCAGATGTCGGTGAACACCTGGTCGGCCGGCAGCCGGGATTTCGGCAGCTTCGCGTTGAAGTCTTCGCCGCTGCTGTAGCCCAGCGAGACGATCACGGTCGCGGAGAAGCCCTTGTCGCGCAGGCCCAGTTCCTTGTCCAGCACTTCGGCGCTGAACCCTTCCATCGGCGTGGCACCCACGTCGAGCAGCGCGGCGGCCTGCAGCAGGTTGCCGAGCGCGATGTAGGTCTGTTTTTCATACCAGAACGGCACGTCCTTCTGCGTGAAGCGGTGCAGGTTCGTGTACGACATGCGGCCGGCATGCTGCGACGACTTCGCCGCGTCGTTGACGAAGCGGCCATCCTTCGCCTCCTGTTCCAGCACGGCGGCCAGTTGCGCCTCGTCCGGTGCGACCTTGGTCGCCAGCACGATCACGTGCGACGCGTCGCGGATCTTCGCGGCGTTGTACTGGAAGCCGGCATCGGCGGCCCTGGCAATGCGATCCTTGCCTTCCGGCGTGGCGGCCACGACGAAATGCCACGGCTGCGAGTTGACGGACGACGGCGCGAGGCGCAGTACTTCGCGCAGCTGGGCAATGATGTCCGCCGGGACCGTGCGTTCGCGGTCGTACGATTTCACGGTGTAGCGCTGGCGCGCCTTGGCAACGATATCCACTTGGTATTTCCTTTCTGCTGTTCGAAATGGGCGCATGGTACTGCGCCGCCGCCGGCTCCGGCAACGCGGAACCGGCGCGGCGCGCAAAGGGTGATCAGAAGCCGGCCAGCACGAGCTTGCCGCGCGCCTTGCCGCTTTCGATGACGGCGTGGGCGCGGCGCAGGTTGGCCGCGTCGATCCTGCCGATGTGTTCGCCGACCGTCGTCCGCAAGGTGCCGCTGTCGACCAGCGCCGCCACGCGCTCGAGGATCTCGCGCTGGCGCGCCATGTCGGCCGTTTCATACATCGAGCGCGTAAACATCAGTTCCCAGTGCAGCGAAATGCTCTTGCGCTTGAGCGGCATCGCATCGAGCGTTTCCGGATCGTCGATCAGCGCGAACTGGCCCTGCGGCGCGAGGATGTCGACGATGTCGGCATAGTGCTGGTCGGTATGCGTCAGGCTGATGACGATGTCCGCGTACTCGAAGCCCAGTGCCTGCAACTGCGCCTTCATCGGCTTCGCGTGGTCGATGACGTGGTGGGCGCCCGCTTCGCGCACCCATTGCGTCGTCTCGGGACGGGAAGCCGTGCCGATCACCGTGAGGCCCGTGAGCTTGCTGGCCAGCTGTGCGAGGATCGAGCCGACGCCACCGGACGCGCCGATGACGAGCAGGGTGCGACCCTGGCCGCCCTCTTCCGGCACCTTCAGGCGGTCGAACAGCAGTTCCCATGCGGTGAGCGACGTCAGCGGCAACGCGGCGGCGTCCGCGAAGGATAGCGTCTTCGGCTTGTGGCCCACGATGCGCTCGTCGACCAGGTGCAACTCGCTGTACGAGCCCGGGCGGGTCAGCGAGCCGGCGTAATACACTTCGTCGCCCGGCTTGAAGGCGGTGACTTCGCTGCCCACGGCTTCGACGACGCCCGCGGCATCCCAGCCCAGCACGCGCGGCGCGGTGACGGCGGCCCCGCGGCGCACCTTGGTATCGACCGGATTGACCGAGACCGCCTGCACGCGAACCAGCAGGTCGCGCGGGCCGGGTACGGGGTCCGGCAGTTCCATCTCGACCAGCGATGCCGCGCTGTCGATCGGCAGGCCGTGTTCGGTGTACACAATCGCTTTCATGTCTTGCTCCAGTTGAAGAAGTAGGCAACATCATATGGCGCTAGTGGCAACCTGAAAACCCATATAATCGGGTAGCACTTTCTCTCGCCGAATGAAAATCACGTGCCATGATCCGTTTCGAAGACTTGCTCCTGTTTGTCCGCACCGCCGCCTGCGGCAGTTTCACCAAGGCCGCGCGGGAGGCGAACCTGCTGCCGGGCCAGGTCAGCGCCGCCATCATGCGGCTGGAACGGGACCTCGATACCCGCCTGTTCGCGCGGTCCACGCGCAGCCTGCGCCTGACCGATGAAGGTGAACGCTACCTGCCTTATGCAAGGGACATGATCGCCCTGCTGCACAGCGGCCGCGACGAACTGCGCCGCGGCGACGATGCGCTGTCCGGTACCTTGCAGATCGCCGCGCCGTCGGATTTCGGCCGCAATGTGCTGCTGCCCTGGCTGACGGCATTCCGGCGGCACCATCCGGACCTCGAGCTGCGTGTGCAGTTCTCCGACGGGCTGGCGGACGTGTTCCGCGACCCGGTCGACATCGCCCTGCGCTACGGTGCGGTCGATGATGCCAGCTTCGTGGCGCTGCCCGTCGCCCCGGACAACCGGCGCGTGCTCGTGGCCGCGCCGGGCTACCTCGAACAATGCGGCATGCCGGGCTCGCTGGACGACCTGCCCCGTCATTCCTGCCTGCTGTGGCACATGGGCGGACGGTTGTACGACAAATGGGGCTTCCCGACGGACAAGGGACGCCGCACCGTGCACGTGAACGGCCCGCTGGCCAGCGACGACGCCGACGTGGTGCGCCGCTGGGCCATCGCCGGCGAAGGCATCGCCTACAAATCGTGGCTCGATGTCAGCGCCGACGTGCGCGCCGGGCGGCTCGTGGTCGTGCTGCCCGGTCAAGCGGGCGAAGCGGCGCCGTTGCAGCTGATCTGCCCGCACCGGCGGCAATTTTCGCCCGCCGTGCGGCAGTTGCACGCGCTGCTCACCGAGCGGTGCGCGGAGATTGGCTTGCCGCCGTAGGCAAGGCACAGGGTTCGATACTGGGCCGCACGCACGGCCGGATACACCGCTACCCACGCCGCGGCAACGACAGCCCGGCCGGCGCGGCGTCCCAGCGCTCGCTGCGGTGCTCCACCGCCTCCGGGTCCACCTCGAGCACGACACTTTCGATGTCGCGGGCCAGATCCGGTGCCGGCGTGCCCGCCAGCTCGCAAGCGATGGCCAGCGCTTTGGCCAGCCCGTAGCCATATTTCTCCACGAGCAGGCCCGCCAGTTCGCGCGTCTCGGCGCCCCGCGCCACATCCTTCAGCCGGTTCGCGGCATAGCGCCGCAGCTCGGCAAGCACCCGTTCCCGTAGCTCATCCATCGTCCCTTACCTCCATCTCTTTTGGCAGTCGATCATCTTCGCAGCGTGGCGCCACGGTCAGCGCACGGATGGTTGGCCGGCCGAAGTTGCCCATGCACCGGACATGTATCCCCGTGTATCCGCCCCGGCGGCGTACACATGGGATTGCGTTCGGCCTCGGCCGCGACATGCGGGGGATACGTTGCGGCGGTGTAATGGAACCGTCGCATCAACAACGTCTTCCACCACGAAAGGATCATGATGAATTCCAGTCCCACGCAAGGAAAGACCGCCCTTGTCTTCGGCGGCTCCCGCGGCATCGGCGCCGCTATCGCCACGCGCCTCGCGAGCGACGGCGCCAACGTCGCGCTGACCTATGCATCGGCGGCCTCGAAGGCGTCGCAAGTCGCCGGCACCATCGAGCAGGCCGGCGCGCAGGCACTGGCCATCCAGGCGAACAGCGCCAGCGCGCCGGCCGTCCGGGCTGCCGTCGAGCAAACGGCCGCGCGCTTCGGCGGGATCGATATCGTCGTCGTCAACGCCGGCATCCTGCATATCGCCGATGTCGCCGGATTTTCGATCGAAGATCTCGATCGCATGCTCGACGTAAACGTGCGCGGCGTATTCCTCGCCGTCCAGGCGGCGCTGCCCCACATGAAGGCGGGTGGCCGGATCATCACGATCGGCAGCAATACGGCCGTGCGCAGCAGCCACCCTGGTTCCAGCGTGTACGCGATGACCAAGGGGGCCGTCGCCGTGATGGTCAGGGGCCTGGCGGTGGATCTGGCCTCGCGCGGCATCACGATCAACAACATCCAGCCGGGCCCGATCGAGACAGACCTGACCGCGGACATGATCGGTGTATTGAAAGACAAGATTCCACTGAAGCGTGTCGGCCAGCCTGGCGAGGTTGCCAGCCTGGCCGCGTGGCTGGCCGGGGAAGAATCCGGCTACATGACGGGCGCGAGCCTGACGATCGATGGCGGCATGTCACTGTAAAAACAAGGAGATCAGCATGAACGAAGCAGTCGTGAACGAAGCATTCAACCCGCGCCGCAGGCACTTCCTGAACACCGCGGCACTTGGCATCGCCGCGGCGCAGCTGGGCCTTGCCGGCAGCGCGATGGCCTCCCCGGCCAGCGCGCCGCCCATCGCGGGCGGCATTCCACCCGGCAGCAACACCTTCGCCGGCATCCGGCAAATCCGCGCCGGCCTGCTGGACGTGGGCTATGTCGATACCGGCCCCGCCGATGCGAAACCGATCGTGCTGTTCCACGGCTGGCCGTACGATATCCACGCCTTCATCGACGTGGCGCCGATCCTCGCCGCCGCCGGATACCGCGTGATCATCCCGCACCTGCGCGGGTATGGCACGACGCGCTTCCTCGATGCGAACACGCCGCGCAACGGCCAGCAGGCCAGCTTTACCGCGGATGCGGTGGCGTTCATCGATGCATTGAAGATCGACAAGGCCATCGTGGCCGGCTTCGACTGGGGTGCCCGCATCGCGACAACGCTGGCGGCGCTGTGGCCGCGCCGGTTCAACGGCCTGGTCTCGGTGAGCGGCTACCTGATCGGCAGCCAGGAAGGCAACCGCAAGCCGCTGCCACCCAAGGCGGAATTGCAGTGGTGGTACCAGTATTACTTCGCCACGCCGCGCGGCGAACTCGGTTACCGGGAAAACACCCATGCCTTCGCGCGGCTGATCTGGGAACTGGCGTCGCCGCAATGGAAGTTCGACGACGCGACGTTCGAGCGCTCGGCACGCTCGCTCGACAACCCGGACCATGTCGCCATCTCGATCAGCAACTACCGCTGGCGTCTCGGCCTGGCGCCCGGCGAAGACCGTTACGACAGCCTGGAACGACAGCTGGCCGCGTTCCCCGACGTGACGGTACCCGCCATCACGATGGAGGGCGACGCCAATGGCGCGCCGCATCCCGACCCGAAGGCCTATGCGAAAAAGTTCCGGAGCAAGTACGAGCACCGGCACCTGGCCGGCGGGATCGGACACAACCTGCCGCAGGAAGCGCCACGGGAGTTTGCCCAGGCGATCCTGGATGTGGCGAAGCTGGTGTGATGAAAAGGCGGATGCGCCGGACTGGCGGTTGTCAGAAGACGTGGCGCATCTCGACGTGCGCGATGCCCGCTTCGTGGAACTCCTCGCCCACCTGCACGAAACCATGGGCAAGGTAGAACGCCGCCGCATGCGTCTGGGCCGACAGCACCACGTCCGGGTGCCCCCGCTCGCGGGCATGCGCCATCATCCCGCGCAGCAGCGCGCTGCCGATGCCGGTGCCGCGTGCGCTTTTTACGACGGCCATTCGGCCGATGTGGCCGTCGGGCAGCAGGCGCGCGGTGCCGACCGGCATGCCGGCTGCGTCGTAGGCGACAGCGTGCAGGCAGACGGCATCCTTCTCGTCCATCTCGATTTCGGGTGGCACGTTCTGTTCCTGCACGAAGACCGCGATGCGGATCTCCTGCGCGTCGGCGCTGAGCGTGGCCCAGTCGCCATAACGGATTTCAACGGAAGTCATTTGTTCCTCGCTCTTGCCGGAGGCCATGTGGACACCTAGACCAGTTTTACCAGTTGCTTGCCGAAGTTGCGGCCTTTCAGCAGGCCCATGAACGCCTCGGGCGCGGACGACAGGCCCTGCGACACCGTCTCGCGGTACTTGAGCCGCCCCGCCGCCACCAGTGCACCCAGCTCGGCCAGGCCTTCCGGCCAGCAGTCCA
Organism: Pseudoduganella sp. jia 12; assembly: GCF_055502675.1. Lineage (NCBI taxonomy): Bacteria > Pseudomonadati > Pseudomonadota > Betaproteobacteria > Burkholderiales > Oxalobacteraceae > Pseudoduganella > Pseudoduganella sp. jia 12. Next base: position 65,405 of record NZ_JBUXKP010000002.1, on the reverse strand, counting down.
GGTGCTCGGTGACGATGAAGCCGCGCAGCATGATGCGGTTCGCCAGCAGCAGCCGCACGTTACGTAGCGGGATGTCCGCGCCGTCGTAGCCGGCGATCATGCCGCACAGGGCCACGCGGGCAAACGGGTTGGTGCGCGCCAGTGCGGCGTCGAAGACTTCGCCGCCCACGTTCTCGAAAATGCCGTCGATACCGTCCGGCGCGGCGGCTTTCAGGTCGGCGCGCAGGTTGCCGGCCTTGTAGTCGACGCACGCATCGAAGCCGAGTTCGCGCACGACGTAGTCGCATTTTTCCTGGCCGCCGGCGATGCCGATGGCGCGGCAGCCACGCAACTTCGCCAGCTGGCCGACGGCACTGCCGACGGCGCCGCTGGCCGCGGACACGCACACCGTCTGGCCGGGTTGCAGTTCGAGGATGCGGTTCAGGCCATACCACGCCGTCATGCCGGGCATGCCGACCACGCCGAGGTGGGCGGACAGCGGCACGCTGGACGTATCGAGCTTGCGCAGGCCGGTGCCGTCCGAGACGGCCATCTCGGCCCAGCCGCCCATCGCGGCCACGAATTCCCCGGGGGCGAACGACGGGTGCCGCGACGAGACCACTTCGCCGACGGTGCCGCCGATCATGGTTTCGTCCAGCGCCTGGGGCGCCGCGTAGCTGCGGGCATCGTTCATGCGCCCGCGCATATAGGGATCCAGCGACAGGTAGTGGTTGCGGATCAGCAGCTGGCCGTCGGCCAGTTCAGGTACCGCTACCGTCTCCAGGCGGAAATGCCCGGGGTTCACTTCTGCTTGCGGGCGTTCCGCCAGCACGATTCTCTGGTATGTGTTCATTTCAATCAATCCTTTCAGACGGCCGAGACACCGCCATCGATGGCGAGGATCTGGCCAGTGATATGCCGCCCGGCACGCGAGGCGAACAGCACGACGGCGCCTTTCAGGTCGTCGTCGCCGCCCAGGCGGCCCAGCGGCGCGTCGGCAGCCAGGCGTTCACCCATTTCCCGCAGCAGGCCATGCGTCATCTTCGACGGGAAGAATCCCGGCGCGATCGCGTTCACGTTGATGCCGTAGGCGCCCCATTCGCCGGCCAGCGTGCGCGTGAAATTCACGATCGCGCCTTTCGACGTGTTGTAGGCCAATGTCTTCATCGTGCCCGGCGGGTTGCCGGACAGCCCGGCGATCGACGCGATGTTGATGATGCTGCCGGCACGGCGCGGGATCATCGAACGGCGTCCGACCGCCTGCGTGAGCAGGAAGACGCCGCGCACGTTCAGGTCCATCACCTTGTCCCATGCCTCGGGCGGCGTGTCCTCGGCCGGCGCGGCCCAGCCGGCACCGGCATTGTTGACCAGGATGTCGATGTGGCCGAGCCTGTCGATCGCTGCCATGGCCAGCGCATCGGCGGCGGCCGGATCGGCGAGGTCGGCCACCACGCCCTGGGCGGCGACGCCCTGTGCCGCGAGCGCAGCCAGCGCCTCGTCGATGCCCGCCTGCTTGCGCGCGCTGAGGACAACCGCGGCCCCCTGTTCGCCGAGCGCCAGCGCCATTTGCAGCCCCAGCCCGCGCGAGCCGCCCGTCACCAGGGCGGTCTTTCCCGCCAGGCTGAAGAGCTCGCGCACGGCCGTCATGTCATACCTCGTAGTCCATGCACTGGCGGCCTTCGCGCACCGCTGCGATGAACGGCTTGAGCGCCACGTGCTGCGGATGGTCGAGATAGGCGTCGAGCGCCGCCTTGTCGGCGAATTCGGAGTACAGCACTACGTCATACGTGGCTTCCAGGCCCGGCTGGGCCAGCACCACTTCGAACGTGCCCATGCCCGGCACCAGGCCGATGCACGCATCGAGCAATTCCTTCACCTTGCGGGCATTGGTGGCACGGTCGGCGCCTTCCGCTTCATCCTTCAGCTTCCACATCACGATGTGCTTGATCATTCTGCATCCTTGTTGTTTGCATAAGCGTACGAGCGCGGGAGGATACCACAGCGCCGGCGGCTGTCCCGGGCAAGCCGGTATCTGTCAGTTTCGTGTAAGTTTCAAGAAAGAATCGCGTAAGTTTCGGCGCCCACACTGGCCTGGGGAGGAGAGGCGGCTGGCAGGCCGCCTCCGCTACGCAGGCGTGAAGCGAGGCTTCCCGAATTCCCTACTACGCCAACATCATAAAACCGGAATCACCGGACGGCACAACCGATAAACTGGAGACTACTATCATGGCTAGCACATCTGGCACCGCGGATCCGCGGAACCTTGGGGGCAAGGGCAAGTCGACGCCAATGACAAAGGAGGAAAAGAAGGTCATCTTTGCATCGTCGCTCGGCACCGTGTTCGAGTGGTACGATTTTTACCTGTACGGTTCGCTTGCATCGATCATCGCCAAGCAGTTCTTCATCGGCGATCCGACCACTACCTTCATCTTCGCGCTGCTGGCATTCGCCGCCGGCTTCATCGTGCGCCCGTTCGGCGCCGTGGTGTTTGGCCGCCTGGGCGACATGATCGGCCGGAAGTACACGTTCCTGATCACGATCCTGCTGATGGGCCTGTCCACGTTCATCGTCGGCCTGCTGCCCGGCCATGCATCGATCGGCATCGCCGCGCCGATCATTCTCGTGACCTTGCGCATCCTGCAGGGCCTGGCGCTGGGCGGCGAATACGGGGGTGCTGCCACCTACGTGGCCGAGCATGCGCCCGAAGGCAAGCGCGGCCTGTTCACATCGTGGATCCAGACCACGGCCACGATGGGCCTGTTCCTGTCGCTGCTCGTCATCCTGGCCACCCGGACCGCCGTCGGCGAGGAGGAATTCCAGGCCTGGGGCTGGCGCATCCCGTTCCTTGTTTCCGTTCTGCTGCTCGGTATCTCGGTGTGGATCCGCATGACGATGCAGGAATCGCCGGCGTTCGCCAAGATGAAGGCCGAAGGCAAGACGTCGAAGGCGCCGCTGTCCGAAGCCTTCGGCGAATGGAAAAACCTGAAGATCGTGATCCTGGCGCTGATCGGGCTGACGATGGGCCAGGCCGTGGTGTGGTACACGGGCCAGTTCTATGCCCTGTTCTTCATGGAGAAGATCCTGATGATCGAATCGGCCACCGCGAACATCCTGATCGCGGTGGCGCTGCTGCTGGCCACGCCGTTCTTCGTGATCTTCGGCGTGCTGTCGGACCGGATCGGCCGCAAGTGGATCATCCTGGGCGGCTGCCTGATCGCCGCGCTGACGTACTTCCCGATCTTCAAGGCGCTGACGCACTACGGCAACCCGCAACTCGAAGCCGCCCAGACCAACTCGCCGGTGGTGGTGGTGGCCGATCCGGCATCCTGCCACTTCCTGTTCAACCCGACGGGCACCTCGAAATTCCCCTCGTCGTGCGACATCGCGACCGGCATCCTCTCGGCTTCGTCCGTGAACTACACGCGCCAGGATGCGCCGGCCGGCACGGTCGCGTCGATCAAGGTGGGCGACAAGCAGCTGACATCGTTCAACGCCGCCATGACGGCCGATAACCTGAACTTCGATGCGGCCAGCAAGGCGCAGGAAACGGCGTTCAAGGCCCAGGTCACTGCGGCCATCCGGGACGCCGGCTATCCGGCCAAGGCAGACCCGGATCAGATCAACAAGCCGATGATGGTGCTGTTCCTGTTCATCCTGGTGCTGTACGTGACGATGGTGTACGGACCGATCGCCGCGATGCTGGTCGAGATGTTCCCGACCAAGATCCGCTACACGTCGATGTCGCTGCCCTATCACATCGGCAATGGCTGGTTCGGCGGCCTGTTGCCGACCACCGTGTTCGCGCTGGTCGCGTTCAAGGGCGATATCTACTACGGCCTGTGGTACCCGATCGTGGTGGCGCTCGTCACGTTCGTGATCGGCGCCCTGTTCGTGCGGGAAACCAAGGATCGCGACATCTACGCTGCCGACTGATTTCGTGGGACGGCGCTACGGCGCCGTGCAGTTTGGGCCACCTTCGGGTGGCCTTTTTTACGGCCGGGCTGGTCGCAAAACAACGCTGGACAAGGGCGGGGACTGTCCCCGTTTTTGAGCAACAAATCCAGGCGACTGATTTTTCACGAAAATTTCTCGTGTCGGCACGATCGAACTGGTTGTATTACAACAGCGGGGACAGTCCCCGAATTTTGGCAACTTTTTCCCTATCGCCCTTAAAATGTCTGATGAACAACGAACTCGACAATATTCCGATGCGTGGACCTGGCCTGACGATCCGCCCGTTCGCGCTCGCCGGATGGCCCGCCTGGCGCGCCCTGCGACTGCGAGCGCTGGCCGATTCTCCCGAGGCGTTCGCGGTAACGCTGGCCGATGCGCAGGCGCGTCCCGACGAGACCTGGGAGGCGCTGCTGGCGGAAACGCTGGCGTCGGCGCAGCACCTGCCGCTGCTGGCCGTTGCCGGCGACGAGCCGGCGGGCCTGGCCTGGGCGCGGCACGAAGACGGTATCGTCACGCTGTACCAGGTGTGGGTGGCGCCGGAGCACCGCGGCCGCGGCATCGCGCATGCGCTGTTGTCGGAGGCGATCGGCTGGGCACGCGGGCAAGGTGCGCAGGCGGTGGAACTGGACGTGACCGTGGGCGATACGCCGGCCGTGCGGCTCTACAAGCGGATGGGATTCGAGGCAGTGGGCGCTCCTGTCCCGATGGAGGACAGGAGCGGGCGCCGCGGCGGCCTAGCCGAGCAGGCGATGCGTTTGCGTCTGGGGTGACGATGCGCCCAGCGCGCCGTCGACGATGCGCAGCGAATAATCGGTGGCCTTGATGTCCTTCGTCAGCGCGCCGATCGAAATGCGGTGCACCCCGGTTTCTGCGATGGCCCGCACGGTGTCGAAATTGACGCCGCCCGAAGCTTCCAGCAGTGCGCGCCCGCGGTTGACCTGCACCGCTTCGCGCATCGAGGCCAGGTCGAAGTTATCCAGCAGGATCGACGTGGCGCCGGCCGTCAGCGCTTCTTCCAGTTCGACGAGGTTTTCCACTTCGACCTGGACGGAGACGTTGCCGCCGACCCGCTTGGCCATCACCAGCGCGGACGTGATGCCGCCGGCCGCCGCGATATGGTTTTCCTTGATCAGGATGCCGTCGTACAGCGCCAGCCGCTGGTTCTGGCCACCACCCACGCGCACCGCGTACTTCTGCGCCAGGCGCAGGCCGGGCAGCGTCTTGCGCGTGTCGAGGATGGCGGCATGGGTGCCGGCGATCGCCTCGACATAGCGGCGCGTGGCCGTCGCCACGCCGGACAGCAGTTGCAGGAAATTGAGCGCCGAACGCTCGGCGGTCAGGATCGCCCGCGACGGCCCGACCAGCGTGCACACGGGCGTATCGGCTTTCATGATGTCGCCTTCGGCGTAATGCCATTCGATGCCGATCGCCGCATCCATGGCATGCATGATGCCCTCGAACCACGGCGCGCCGCACAGTACCGCGTCTTCGCGCACGATGACGCGCGCAGCCGAGCGGCTGGCCTCGGGCACGAGGTTGCCGGTCAGGTCGCCCGTGCCCACGTCTTCCAGCAGCGCGGACAGCAGGTTGGCTTCGAAGGCCTGTTTCAGGGCCGGATCGAACGGCGCGAACTTATTCAACAAGGTACTCATGCGGGTCCGATTCCAGAGAACAGTTGTGCTTCCTTTGCCAGGTCGGCGCCCGGCGCTACCCTGGCCTTCTTCGCGGCGGCGAAGTCCAGCATCCGGTTGATCGACACCTTGGCCTGTTCGCCCACGGCCGGATCGACGTGGATCTCGTTGGAGAGGTTTTCCAGCACGTCGGCCAGGTTGCGCAAGCCGTTCATCGCCATCCAGGGGCAGTGCGCGCAGCTCTTGCACGTGGCGCTGTTGCCGGCGGTCGGCGCTTCGATGAATGTCTTGTCCGGCGCGGCAAGGCGCATCTTGTGCAGGATGCCGTTGTCGGTGGCGACGATGAATTTCTTCGCCGGCAGGCTGACGGCGGCGGCGATCAGCTGCGACGTGGAGCCGATCACGTCGGCATGGTCGACGACGTTGGCGGGCGACTCCGGGTGCACCAGCACTTTCGCATCCGGGTGCTCGGCTTTCAGCAGGTCGAGTTCGACGCCCTTGAATTCGTCGTGCACCAGGCAGGAGCCCTGCCACAGCAGCATGTCCGCGCCGGTCTGCTTCTGGATGTAAGACCCCAGGTGCTTGTCCGGCGCCCACAGGATCTTCTTGCCTTCGTCGTGCAGGTGCTGGACGATATCGAGGCCGATCGACGACGTGACCATCCAGTCGGCGCGCGCCTTCACGGCGGCGCTGGTGTTGGCGTAGACGACGACGGTGCGGTCCGGATGCTGGTCGCAGAACGACGCGAATTCATCCGGATCGCAGCCCAGGTCCAGCGAACAGGTCGCGTCCAGGTCGGGCATCAGGATGGTTTTTTCCGGCGACAGGATCTTCGCCGTCTCGCCCATGAACTTCACGCCCGCCACGACGAGCGTCTTGGCCGGATGGTCGCGCCCGAAGCGCGCCATCTCGAGCGAATCGGACACGCAGCCACCGGTTTCCTCGGCCAGGTCCTGCAGGTCGCCATCCACGTAGTAGTGGGCAACCAGCACGGCATTGCGTTCGCGCAGCAAAGTGCGGATGCGCTCCTTCAGCAGGATCTTTTCATCGGCCGGCACCGGGGCCGGCGTGCGGGCCCAGGCGTGGGCCACGCAGCTGCCGCCCTGCTCGTTCTCCTCCAGCAGCGGCTTTTCGTATTCGACGGTCTTTATTGGTATGGCTACGCTGTTCATCGCTTTCGTCTCTAGCAGATTATTCTCGCAACTGTTCGGGACCTCGCCAAAGCGTAATGAGCGACGCCAGGCCTGGTTGAGGAACGCAGCCGTACTTTACGTACGGTCGGTCCGCCGCTGCGGCGTACCGCAGACCGGCGGCTGGCGTCGCGCAATCGCTTTATCGAGGTCCGCTTAGTTGATGCCCTGGCTGGTCAGGTACTCTTCGTAGTTGCCGCGGAAGTCGACCACTTCGTTTTCCTTGATCTCGATGATGCGGTTGGCCAGCGATGACACGAACTCGCGGTCGTGCGACACGAAGACCAGCGTGCCGGCGTATTTGTCCAGCGCGATGTTCAGCGATTCGATCGATTCCATGTCCATGTGGTTCGTCGGTTCGTCGAGCAGCAGCACGTTGTGGCGGCCCAGCATCAGCTTGCCGTACATCATGCGACCCTTCTCGCCACCGGACAGCACGCGCACGGATTTTTTCACTTCGTCGCCGCCGAACAGCAGGCGGCCGAGGATCGAGCGCACGGCCTGGTCGTCGTCGCCCTCTTTCGTCCAGCGTCCCATCCAGTCGGTCAGGTTCGCGTCCGTGGCGAAATCCTCGGTCGGATCCTGCGGCATGTAGCCGACGTTGGCGTTCTCCGCCCACTTCACGAAACCGGTATCGGGCTGCAGGCCGGCCAGCTCGCCGGCGATGCAGCGCAGCATGGTGGTCTTGCCCGCGCCGTTGGCGCCGATGATCGCGATGCGTTCGCCCGCCTCGACCAGGATGCTGAAGTTATTGAACAGCGTCTTGTCGTAGGTTTTCGAGATGCTGTCGACTTCCACCGCCAGGCGGTGCAGCTTCTTCTCGCCTTCGAAGCGCACGAACGGGTAGGCGCGCGAGGACGGCTTGATATCCTCGACCTTGATCTTGTCGATCATCTTGGCGCGCGAGGTTGCCTGGCGTGCCTTGGACTTGTTGGCCGAGAAGCGGCGCACGAAGTCCTGCAGTTCCGCGACCTTTTCTTTCGCCTTGGCGTTGTTGGCCAGCTGCTGGTTGCGCGCCTGCGTGGAAGCGAGCATGTACTCGTCGTAGTTGCCCGGGTAGATCTTCAGCGTGCCGTAATCCATGTCGGCCACGTGCGTGCACACCTGGTTCAGGAAGTGGCGATCGTGGGAGATGATGATCATCGTCGAGTTGCGCTGGTTCAGCACATCCTCGAGCCAGCGGATCGTATTGATGTCCAGGTTGTTGGTCGGTTCGTCGAGCAGCAGGATGTCCGGATTCGAGAACAGCGCCTGCGCCAGCAGCACGCGCAGTTTCCAGCCCGGCGCCACGGCGCTCATCGGCCCCTGGTGCAGTTCGATCCCGACACCGGCGCCCAGCAGCAGTTCGCCGGCGCGCGCCTCGGCCGTGTAGCCGTCGTATTCGGAAACCTTGCCTTCCAGGTCGGCGGCTTTCATGTAGTCGTCGTCGGTGGCTTCCGGGTTCGCGTAGATCGCGTCGCGTTCCTGCATCGCTGCCCACATCTCGGTGTGGCCCATCATGACCACGTCGAGCACGCGCATTTCCTCATACGCGAACTGGTCCTGGCGCAGCTTGCCCAGGCGCTCGTTCACGTCGAGCATGACGTTGCCGGCCGACGGCTCCAGGTCGCCGCCGAGGATCTTCATGAAGGTGGACTTGCCGCAGCCGTTGGCGCCGATCAGGCCGTAGCGGTTGCCGTCGCCGAACTTGACGGAGATATTCTCGAACAGCGGCTTGGCGCCGAATTGCATGGTGATGTTTGCGGTGGATAGCACTGATGAGCCCTTGCGTTGATGTATTTCAATGAACCGCGCATTTTATCATTTCCATTGCCTCCCTGGCACGGGGCAGGCAATGGCGGCCGTCACGGTTGCGGCCGGGCCAGCGTCGGATAGTCGGTGACGGTCAGATCGAAGCCTTCGGCATCCGACTGCAGGCGTGCGAGGCCGCCGAACGGCAGCGTGCAGCGGTGTTTCACGTGCCCGAACGGCAAGCCGGTGAGCACGGGGATCGGCAGCGTTTCGCGCAGGTAGGCCAGCATCGCGTCGAAATCGTAGCCATTGTCGAACGGGGCCAGCCGGTAGCCGGAAAAGTCGCCCAGCACCAGCGCGCGCTGGCCTTCCAGCGCTCCCGCATACAGCAATTGCAGCACCATCCGCTCGACGCGATAGGGGTGCTCGTTGATGTCCTCGATGAACAGGATGCCGTTGGGGATGCGCGCGAAGTACGGTGTGCCGACGAGGTGGTTCAGCATGGCCAGGTTGCCGCCCCACAGGCGCCCTTCGACATCGACGGCCGGATTGCCGGCACCGGTGCCGCGCACCGTGTGCTCCGGGCCGCGCAGGCAGTCCCAGAACTGGTCGAGCGTGTATGCCACCGGTTCGTCCCGGATGAAATCGTCGCAGATCATCGGGCCTGCAAAGCTCTTGCGCCCCGTTGCCGCGTACATGCCCATGTGGAAGGCCGTGAAATCGCTGTAACCGGTAAACAGCTTGCCGCTGTCGGCCATCAGCGCGAAGTCGATGCGCGGCAGGATGCGCGATATGCCATACGCACCGCGCAAGGCGATGACGACCTGTACGTCCGGGTCGCGTGCCGCCGCTTCCAGTTGCGCCAGCCGGCCGGCATCGGTGCCGCCGAAGCGCTGGAACTTGTCGGCCGGGCGGTAATAATCGTGGACGGTGCAGCCTTGCTGTTCGAGGCGGGCGATGCCGCGCGCGAGCGCGGCTTCGTCGAGGGCATAGCCGCCCGGGGCGGCGATCGCGATACCGATGTTGTTCAATGTAGATCCCGGCTGGTGCTGGTGCTGGTCATGGGCGGGGCCATCTTACTCGCCGGTACCGCCGTCAGCAAGGCGCGTGGCGACGATCGCCTGGCGCCCCATCTCCTTGTCGCGTTCTGCCCGCGCGGCGCGCGATGCGGCGCGGCGGCTGGCGAAGAAGTCTTTCAGCAGGTTGCCGCACTCCCCATCGAGCACGCCGCCGACGGCCTGCGTGTGATGATTCAGCTGCTCCGACGCGTACAGGTCCACGACCGAGCCGGCGGCGCCGGTCTTGGGATCCCGTGCGCCGTACACCACCTTCGCAATGCGCGCATGCATCATCGCGCCCGAACACATCACGCAAGGTTCCAGCGTGACGTACAGCTCGCAGCCGGGCAGCCGGTAATTGCCGAGCGCCTGGGCGGCCGCCCGCAACGCCACGATCTCGGCATGCGCCGTGGGATCGTGGCCGGCGATCGGCTGGTTGAAGCCGCGCGCGATGACGACACCATCCTTCACGACCACGGCGCCGACCGGCACCTCGCCGAGGTCCCATGCGCGCCGGGCCTCCACGAGGGCTTCACGCATGAACGTTTCACCGTCAGTCGGCACACCGCCAGCCCGGACTTCAGGCATCGGTGATCTCGGCCCAGCAGTTCGGGGTTTCGTGCAGCACGAGCTTGTGCAGTTTCAGGCCGGTGCCATAGCGGTCCTTGTAGGCCGCCTTCAGGATGCCGAAGGCCACGGCCGCCAGGTTTTCCACGGTGGGAATGCGGTCGATGACGACGGTCTTGTGGCCTGGCAGCGATGCGAGGAATTCCTTCACGGCCCCGTCCTTGTCGTACACGAGGAAGGCATGGTCCCAGACGTCGACGAGGTGCTCCTTGGCGAGCGCCTTCACGTCGGAAAAGTCCATGATCATGCCGTTGTCGGAATTGCCTTCGGCGGAGATCACCTCGCCGGCCAGCGTGATTTCGAGCGTATAGCGGTGGCCGTGCAGGTTGCGGCACTGGCTTTTATGGTCGGGAATGCGGTGGCCGGCATCGAATTCCAGCTTGCGGGTAATGGTCAGCATAGGAGAGGCAATTCAGGGAATGTTCAGGAGTTTGTGGGTCTGCAGCGACAGCTTCCATCTCGGATTGCGCTTGCACGTTTCGATCGCCAGTGTAGTGTTGAAGGCGGCCAGCGGGCCATCCATCGGCTGGACGAAGAAATTCTCGAAATCCAGGTGCTCGTAGTCGGCGAGATCCTGGTTTGCCTGCGGGATCACCACTTTCAGTTCGTTGCCTTTCGACACGACGAGCTGCGAGCCGACCTTCGGGCTGACGCACACCCAGTCGATGCCGGGCGGGACGGCAACCGTGCCGTTGGTTTCGATGGCGATCGTGAACCCCGCGACATGCATGGCATCGATCAGTGGCGCGTCGAGCTGCAGCAGGGGTTCGCCGCCGGTGAACACGACATATTTGCTGGCCGGCCAGGTATCCGGCCAGAGGCCATCGATCACGGCGGCCAACGCCTGCGGCGTGGCGAACTTGCCGCCCCGCTCGCCGTCCGTGCCGACGAAATCGGTGTCGCAGAACTGGCAAATGGCGCTGGCACGGTCGCTTTCGCGGCCGGTCCACAGGTTGCAGCCGGCGAAGCGGCAAAACACCGCCGGTCGGCCCGCGTGGGCACCCTCTCCCTGCAGCGTGTAGAAAATTTCCTTGATACTGTAAGTCACGTTGAATCCTGTTGAGCCAGGCCGCCGGCAACGATGGCAGGCGGCAATGGCCGAATGGCGAACCCTCGATTATATGCCAAAAGCCTCGCCTGCCGTAGCGGCCGCGCGGTATCGGCTGTCCACACCAGGGATGGCCGGCTGCTCCGCGCCGTGACACACTTTCCGCCCCGCTCGCTCCGAGCTTCTCGACCGCACGTTTGTTCTTGATCAAATTATGGCGCCATACCGCAATGCACAATCGGGACTCAACGCAAGAATAGCTGGAATAACGATCAACATGACAATCGCTTCCACCGCAAGGGCGCCCATGAACAATTTGGAGAAAGCAGAGCACCTGATGGACTTCCCCCACGCGAGCCAGTCACAAAGCGAGGCGTTCAGGCTGCTCGAGCTGCTGGCCATTCCGGCATTCGTGCTCGATGGGCGCGGCCGCGCGATCGTGTGGAACCGCGCGTGCGAACGCCTGACAGGGGTATCGGGCTACGAAGTGCTGGGCAGTGCCGACACATGGCGTTGCTTCCACCATGACGAGCGCCCCACGCTGGCCGACCTCGTGGTGCAGCGGCGCACCGACGAAGCGGCGTCGCTGTACGATGCGCACATTCGCGCGTGCGAGGAGCATGGCCACCTGAGCGCCGAAGGCTGGTGCGACATGCCCAACGCCGGCAAGCGCCGCTACCTCGCGGCGGACGTGAGCCCGATCTGCGACGAAAACGGCCGCCTGGCCGCGGTAGTGGAAACGCTGCGCGACATGACGGAGGAAAAGCAGGCCCAGATCTCGCTCGAACAGCTGGCTACGCGTGATGGCCTGACAGGCCTGGCGAACCGCCGCTGCTTCGACAACACGCTGCATGCGGAATGGCAGCGCGCCATGCGCCAGCACCAGCCGCTGTCGCTGCTGATGGTGGACGTGGACAATTTCAAGCAATACAACGACGTTTACGGCCACGTGGGCGGCGACGAATGCCTGCAGCGGATCGCCGGCGCGGTGTCAAAGGAAATGCGCGCGAACGACCTGGTGGCGCGTTACGGCGGCGAGGAATTCGCGGTGATCCTGCCCAACCAGTCGCTGAAAGGCGCGGCCATCGTCGCCGAGCGCATTCGCTGCAGGGTCGAACGGCTGCAGTTGCCGAACCGGGGCGCAACAAAACCGTTCGTGACCGTCAGCATCGGGGCCGCCACCGCGTTGCCTGCGCCGGAATGCGATCCCGCGCAACTGCTGACGACGGCGGATGCGGCACTGTACCGGGCCAAGCACATGGGGCGCAACCGCATCAGCCTGCCCCGCGAGGCGCCGTAGCCTGACCGGTGGCTCAGGCCGCGATCGTGAACTCGACGCCTTGCTCGATGACCCCGGCCAGCCGAACCTGGAGTTCGTTCGATTCGGAGAAGTTGACGAGTAACTGCGCATCGGACATGCCATTGGCGAGGTGGGCCAGCCAATGCTGGAGACCCGCTTCCTCGTGCGGCCGCTCCAGCGCATTGAGGTAAAGCTGCGCGACGAATTGCGCATCATGGCCGTTCCCGTAGACGCTTGCGAACTCATCGCTGTTGGCGAATCCCGCCGCCACGTTCAACAGGTCCATCCCGTTATCCATCAGCTTCAGCCAGAAGCCCATGCCGGCGACGTCCGGCGCACGGTTGAACGCCGTCTCGTAAAGGCGATAGATCTGGCCCGCATGGCCGGTACCGTCGAGCGCCACGCCGGAACCATCCGCAAAATGCAGACGCTCCACGTTCCACAGCGTGCTGGCGGTACCGGTTGCCGCATCCCGGACCGTGTAGCCATCGGCCGCCTGCACCTCGTAATTCGCCCTGGCGCCGCCGAAGACCACCACGTCCCGGCCGGCACCGCCGTCGATGCGTGCGCTGGCAGCGGGTGCGGCCATGATGTCGTTGCCGTCCGTGCCCGAACGCTGGACAACCTCGACAAAAGCATCGAGGCCCAGCGTACGGTCGGCAAAGCGCAGGTTTTCGATGCCGCTCAGCAGGTCCACGCCGTCACCGGACACCGTGAGCCTGTCGCCTTCGCGCAGCACCGCATAGCTGCTGAAATTCTTCGTGAACACCACGGTGTCCTGCCCGGCCCCGCCGCTGATGGTGTCGTTGCCCAGACCCTGGTGAAAAACGTCCGAGCCCGCGCCTCCGGTCAGACGGTTGCCGGCAGAATTCGCATAGAACGTGGTGCCACCCGATCCGCCAATGGCACTTTCGATCGTCACGCCATAGGCGATCGACACGTTGCTCAAACCTAATCCCGTCTCGCTGAATGAACCGGCGTTCAGATTGATCACGGTCGCACCCGTGCACGCGGAGAAATCGATCGTATCGTCTCCACCCGCATCCCAGATGCACATCGGCGCCGCATTCCTGGCAAGGCCATACACATCGTTCCCGGCACGATAGGCCATGTTGGCACCGTACAGATACTGGACTGCCTGGATGTCGTACATCATCAACGTCGACTGGAACTTGTAATTGAGCTTATAACTGACCGGATCGTTATAGGACATCAACGTATAGTCGCCGTTGTCTGTTGCCGACGGCAGGAACGGCCCATCGCTCCCGGACCCGGCAGCATCGTAGTCGCCAGGATGCTTCAGGCCCAGCATATGGCCTATTTCATGCATCAAGATCGTCGGCGCATAACTGCCGGCCGAAAAATCCGCCATGTAGGAAGTGTTGTTATTCGAATACATCTGCACAGCGTCGATGCCGGGATACGGCAGGTAGGCATAGGCGCTGCTGCCGGTCTGGCTGTTCGTGCCGAACTGAAGATCGCCAGCATCCCGAGCCACTTCGACAAAAGAAATGTCCGCCACGCTCGCCCATTGCGCCAACGCATTCCGCACGGCTGTCTCCTGGGGTGCGGACATCGCGGCGAAGCCTGAGCGGTCATCGGCGGAAGCACCGAATGGCGCGTGTGTCAGGAAGCCGTAGGTCAATGTAATCGGCGTACGAGCCGTGGTATTCCAGCTACTGTAGAGAAGTGCGTCGATGGCGATGTTGCCAGTGGTGAAACTCATGTCTGCTCCGGAGGTCTTAGAACGGCCGGATTGGATCATAGCACGCGCAAAGATTCCAAGCGGCAACTAGCAGCGTGCAAACCCTGTGCGCGTTTCTTGCATGCAACAAGCTGATCGGGAAACGACCCGGACATCCTGCACACGAGGCGTCGAGCGCCTCGTATATCAACTGGGCTGGCGCCTCAGCGCGTGGTCTGCGGTGTGCTCGATGCCGTGACCGCATTGGCCTTCATGCCAAGCGTGCGCGACAGGAAGCCCCAGCGGTCGGCCACTTCCTCGATCTGCTTCGACGTGGGCTTGCCGGCTCCATGGCCCGCCTTGGTTTCGATGCGGATCAGTACCGGTGCCGGGCCGCCCTGGGCCGCCTGCGCCGCGGCGGCGAACTTGAAGCTGTGCGCCGGGACGACACGGTCGTCGTGGTCGGCCGTGGTGACCATGGTGGCCGGGTAGCATGTTCCCGCCTTGAGGTTGTGCAGCGGCGAGTACTTGACCAGCGCCTTGAATTCATCCGCGTTGTCGGACGAGCCATAGTCCGACGTCCACGCCCAGCCGATCGTGAACTTGTGAAAGCGCAGCATGTCCATCACGCCCACGGCCGGGAGCGCCGCGCCGAACAGGTCGGGGCGCTGCGTCATTGCCGCGCCGACCAGCAGGCCGCCGTTGCTGCCGCCGCCGATGGCCAGCTTGGCCGGCGACGTGATCTTGTTGGCAACGAGCCATTCGGCCGCGCCGATGAAATCGTCGAACACGTTCTGCTTGCGCAGCTTCGTGCCGGCCTGGTGCCACTGCTCACCGTACTCGCCGCCGCCACGCAGGTTCGCCATCACGTAGACGCCCCCCATTTCCACCCACGCCAGGTTCGCCACCGAGAACGCCGGCGTCAACGGGACGTTGAAGCCGCCATAGCCGTACAGGTAAGTGGGGTTGGTGCCATCGCGCTTCATGCCTTTCTTTGCGACGATGAACATCGGCACCCGCGTGCCATCCTTGCTGGTGAAGAATTCCTGGCGCGTTTCATAGGCTTCGGGATCGAAGTCCACCTTCGGCTGGCGGTAGACGCTGCTCTTGCCCGACTTCAGGTCATAGCGATAGATCGTGGATGGGGTGGTGAAGCTGGTGTACGCATAGAACGTTTCCGTGTCGCCGCGCTTGCCGGCGAAGCCGCCGGCCGAACCGATGCCGGGCAGCGCCACGTCATGCAGCGGCTTGCCCTTCAGGTCGAATACCTTGACGGCGCTGTAAGCATCCGCCAGGTATTCCGCCACCAGCTGGCCGTTGACAATGTTGGCGCCCTTCAGCGTCTGCTTGCTTTCCGGTACGATATCCGTCCACTTGCCGGTCCGCACGTCGATGGCGGCAATACGCGACTTCGGTGCATCCTTGTCGGTGACGAAGTAGAACAGTGTGCCGTCGTTGTCGATGAACGAGTACGACGCGTCGAACGCTTCGAGCAGGCCCGTGACCTTGCCATCCTTCTGCTTCAGGTCCTTGATGAACACGCGGTTCTTCGGATCGGTGCCCTGGGTGGCATTGATGACGAGGTAGCGGCCGTCGTCGGTGACTTCGGCCTGGAAGCCCCACTCCTTCTGGTCGGCGCGCTGGTAGACCAGGACGTCGCGCTCCTGCGCGGTACCCAGCTTGTGGAAGTACAGCTTCTGGAAATAGTTTACGCCGGCCAGCTTCGCGCCCTCGGCCGGTTCATCGTAGCGGCTGTAGTAGAAGCCGGAACCGTCGTGCGCCCATGCCGTATTCGAGAATTTCACCCATTTGACGTGGTCCGTCGTGTCCTTGCCCGTGTCGATGTCGCGCACGCGGATCTCGTTCCAGTCGGAGCCCGACGCCGCCGTGCTGTAGGCCAGGTACTTGCCTTGCGGGCTGACGGCGATGCCGGCCAGCGCCACGGTGCCGTCGGCGGCCAGCGTGTTCGGATCGAGCAGCACGCGCGGCGGCTCGTCCAGCGTTTTCAGGGTGTACAGCACGGCCTGGTTCTGCAGGCCGTCGTTGCGGCTGTAGAAGTAACGCCCTCCTTCCTTGAACGGCACCGAATAGCGCTCGAAGTTCCACAACTGCGTGAGGCGCTGGCGGATCGCCGCGCGTTCGGGGATCTGGCCGAGGAAGCCCTGTGTGAGGCGGTTCTGTTCGTCGACCCACGCTTTCGTTTCAGCACTGTTGGCATCTTCCAGCCAGCGGTAGGGATCGGCGATCGAGGTGCCATGGTAATCGTCGCGCTGGTCGACTTTCTTCGTGACGGGGTAGGTCAGCGGCTGTTGCTGATCGATGCGGGCCGGGCAGTTTTGTGCCAGTGCCTGGCCGGTGGTACCGGCCAGCAGTGCGGAGACGACGGTAGCGAGGGTAGCGCGTTTCAGGTGCATGGATATCCTTGAGATGGAGAAATACGTCAGTCGCGGCGGACCATCGATGATATCGCCAAGCATGGCAAATATGAAAGGTTCCGGAGGCAGCAACGGCGCAGTTTATTTGGTCCATGCACCGCGCGGTGACGATTTGTTGATACCGTTTGCGCGCTCAGGCGCGATGGGCATCGCGCCAGCGGCGCGTCATCAGCTTGGCGGAACCGATTTCTTCACGGGTGAGCTTGCGTTCGATTAACTTGCGGTTATTGCAGGCCGTTTCGTCGCCGGCTTCGGCAGCGAGCGAAATCCACATGTACGACAGTACCGGATCGCGTTCGACGCCTCGCCCGCCCGCGTACATGCCGCCCAGGTTGTACTGGGCCAATGGGTGCCCCTGCTCGGCCGCCTTGCGGTACCAGCGCACCGCCTCGGCATCGTCCGGCGGCACGCCGTGCCCGTTTGCATACATGACCCCGAGGTTGTTCTGCGCGCTCGCATCGCCCTGCTCCGCGGCGTTGCGGTACCACGCGACGGCACGGGCTGCGTCCTTCGGTACGCCGTGGCCGTTCGCATAGATGACACCGACATTGAATTGCGCATTGGGCGCGCCCTGGTCGGCGGCCCGCCGGTACCAGGCAAGTGCCTCGCCGGGGTCCCGCGTCACGCCGCGCCCCTGCGCATACATGCCGCCCAGGTTGTATTGCGCGAGCATGTGCCCGGCCGAGGCGGCGCGATGGTACCAGTCGAACGCGAGCGCCTCATCCTTGCAGGTGCCATAGCCGTTCGACAACATCACGCCCAGATTGAACTGGGCATCCACATCGCCCTGTTCCGCGGCCCGACGCAGCCAGGAACAGGCCCGCTCCAGGTCGACGACCACCCCGCGGCCCTCGGCATAGGCAACGCCGAGGTGCCGCTGCGCGGCAGCCATGCCTTGCGCGGCGGCCTGGCGATACCAGGCAACCGCCTGGGTGTCGCTTTGCAGCACGCCATGGCCGCGCCGGTACATCAGGCCGAGGTTCAACTGCGCGGTGGCGTCGCCTTGCAGCGCGGCCTTGCGGAACCAGGCCAGCGCAAGCTGGAAGTTGCGCTTCGTGCCGAGGCCTTGCGCATAGGCTTCGCCGAGCAGCGCCTGGGCGCTGGCGACCCCCTGTTCGGCGGCGCGGCAGAACCACGTGAGCGCCGTGGCATCGCTGCGGGGCACGCCACGCCCCTTGCGATACATGAGCCCGAGATTCTGCTGCGCCGACGCGTCGCCCTGCCGCGCGGCCATGCGGAACCAGAAAACGGCTTCGGTATCGTCCGCCTTCGTGCCGGCCCCGTTGTAGTACATCGCCCCCAGGTGATTCTGGGCGAAGGCAATGCCCTGCAATGCCGACAGCCGCATCCAGATGAATGCCGCATCGTCATTGCGGTTGACGCCCTTGCCACGCTTGTAGATCAACGCCAGATTGAATTGCGCATACGCGTCGCCTTTTTCGGAGGCTTCGCGAAACCACGCGTACACGTTGACATCCTTGTTCGAGTAACGGTTGTTCATGCCAGCTCCCCATTCCAGCACGTCGGTATGTTGCATAAAGCTTAATAAACGATAGCGCATGCCTTTTGAGCGGTCTCAAACGGCTGGCCGGTTTGTCATGGTCAACGATGTGGGGTAAAGATTGACGCGGCAGTACACGACGCGCCGCGAGGCACGGTAGCGGGAACCGTAATCCGATCAGGCCGCTGTGACGGTGTGCTTGCGCAGGAAGGCAGGGACCTTCGCCGCGGCGAGCCTGTTGACCGACATCAGCAGCGCCGGCTCGACGGCGGCGATGCCATAGTTTGATGCGAGGTGGCGGCCGATGTGCAACAGCACTTCCGCCGCGACCTCGGCATCGGCCTCGGCCCGGTGCGCGGTGCCGCGGAACGGGATGCCGAGCTGGCTGCCAAGGTTGCCCAGCTTGTAGCTGTACAGCTGCGGATACACGCGGCGCGACAGCTTCAGCGAGCACACGGTGCCGCCGTGCGAAGGCGCCATGCCCAGCCGCATGCTTTCCGCATGGAGGAATTTTTCGTCGAAGCTGGCATTGTGGGCCGCCAGCGGGTCCGCACCGATGAATTCCAGCAGGCGCGGCACCACCTCGTGTGCCGGCGGGGCAGCATCCACCATCTGCTGCGTGATGCCGGTAAGGCTCGTGATGAATGCGGGGATGCGCGCACCGCAATTGACCAGGGAGACATAGCGCTCGACGATGACGCCATCGGCGATGCGCAAGGCGGCGACTTCGGTGATGCGGTCGCCCATGTCGGGCGACAAGCCGGTGGTCTCGAAGTCCAGCATCACGATCGGTTTGGTCAACATGATGGTTCCTTAGCCGAATTTGCGGACGGCGTCCAGCGCAAGGCCGGCGCCGATGCTGCCGAACAGGTCGCCTTCTACCTGGCGCGCGGTCGGCACCGCGGCGGCGATACGCTCACGCAATGCGGCGACACCGGAAGAACCGCCCGTAAAGAAAACGGTATCGACCTGTTCCGGCCGCACACCCGCCTCCGCCAGCATGCGGGCGACGGTCGCACCGACCGTGTCCACCAGCGCGCCGATCGCCGCGACAAAGCACGCCCGCTCGACGTCCAGGACAACCGGCGGCGCCAGCCGGTCCAGGTCGAGGTGCACCGACGGTTGACCCGACAGCGCGATCTTGGTTTCCTCGACGCGCATCGCCAGCCAGTGGCCCGCCCGGTCTTCGATCAGGTTTTGCAGCCGCAGCAGTTTTTGCGGCTCGCGCGCGTCGCGCACCAGTTCGCCCAACTGGGCCGCCATTTTCTTCGTATAGGCCTGGTTGATCGTGTGCCACGTCGCCAGATTGAAATAGTAGCTGGACGGCACGGCACTGCCGTTCTTCAACTCGCTGCCATGCCCCAGTTGCGGCATCACGGCTGCAAGGCTCAGGTACTTGTCGAAATCGGTCCCGCCGATGTGGACGCCGGCATTGGCCAGGATGTCATCGCGCCGGTCGGCCCTGGCGGCCCGGGACGGGGCCAGACGCACCAGAGAAAAGTCGGACGTGCCGCCGCCGATGTCGGCGATCAGCACCAGTTCCTCGCGGTCGATCTGCGATTCATAGTCGAATGCGGCCGCAATGGGCTCGAACTGGAACGCCAGGTCGCGGAAGCCGGCGGCCCTGGCGATATCGGCCAGCGTGTCCTCGGCCAGCCGGTCGGCAGCCGGATCGTCGTCGACGAAATGCACGGGCCGGCCCAGCACGACCGCATCGAAGCGCCGGCCCGCGGCACTTTCGCCGCGCCGCTTCAGTTCGCCAATGAAATGGCCCAGCAACGCACGGAACGACAGTGCACGACCGGCAACTTCCGTCTGCCCATCCATCAGCGGCGTACCCAGCAGGCTCTTCAAAGAACGCATCAGCCGGCCTTCATAGCCGGCCAGGTAATCGGCCAGGGCGGCACGGCCGAACGTCACCGCGTCATCGTCAGCGTTGAAAAACACGACCGACGGCAACGTTACCTTGCCATCCTCGAGCGGCAACATCACCGGCCGGCCCGGCTCGATCCACCCGACCGTGGAATTGGACGTGCCGAAGTCGACACCGCACGCTGTTGCCATCGCTACCTCATCTGAAAGGGGCGAAATTTTACCAGAGAGTTGGATTGAGCTGCATCAAATCCCGCATGCCCCAGATAGTTACGCTAGGAAATTCAACATTTTGGGAGACCGATATGGAAGGCTACAGCAGAGGTTCGCGGCGGGTGCGATACAAGGTGGGCGAAGAAACGAGGACGGCAGGACCATCGACGATCGGCCGCGTGAACCGGGGGCGCCGCCGCACGATGGAACACATCCGCAGCGGCTGGCGCCGGCGCGCGGGCGCCACCGGGGTCCTGCTGGCGGTGATCGCCGTGACCATCGCCATTGCGGGGTAGCTCACGTTCCGTACAATTCCCTGTATATAAGTATTCCCACAAGGCAACTTTACACGTTATACTCGACCGCAACGGTGCCGACAACGGCGTACACGAGACGATGAGAAAAACAACGACACCACCTGTCGCAGCAGGGGTCGCTGCCGCCAGGACAGCGGACTACAAGGCCGCGCTGGCGCGTGAAAACCGGCGTGTGACCTCCTATGACGTGGCGCAGGTGGCCGGGGTATCGCAGTCGGCCGTATCGCGCTGTTTCAAGCCCGGTGCGAGCGTGTCGCCATCGACCTATGCGCGCGTGATGCAGGCGGCCGCCGGGCTCGACTATATTCCCAACGCGGCAGCCCGCAGCCTGATCACGCGGCGCTCGAACATGGTGGCCGTGGTCATCTCCCACATGGCCAACGTGCAACATCCGGAAGCACTGGCCGAGCTGTCGCAGCAGCTCACCCGGCGCGGCAAGCGCGTACTGCTGTTTACGATGCAGCAGGAGGCCGACGTCGACCAGATCCTCGGCGACATCTGGCAGTACCAGGTCGATGGCGCCATCATTGCCGCCGCGCTGAGCGAGGGACAGCTGCAGGAATTCGAGCGTCGCCGCTTGCCCCTGGTCGTCTTCAACCGCAATCTGCGCGGCCGCACCGTCAGCAGCGTGCTGTGCGACCAGTATGAATCGGGCCGCCTGCTGGCCACGCGCCTGGCCGCGGCCGGCCACCGCCAGTTCGGCATCGTGGCCGGTCCCGAAAGCTCGGTGCCCGCCATGGAACGCCGTGCCGGTGCCTGCGACCGGTTGCACGAGCTGGGCCTGCCACTGCCGGTCGTCGTGCCGGGCCAGTTCGACTACGCCAGTGGCGCGGCCGGCCTGCACGCGATCATCGGTTCCCTGGGCAGGGTGCCGGACGCCGTCATCTGCGGCAACGACGTGATCGCGCTCGGCTGTCTCGACACGGCGCGCCATGCATTGCGTATCGACGTGCCACGCGCGATGTCGGTCGCCGGGTTCGACGCCGTCGAGCCGGCCAGCTGGCTGAGTTGCGATGTCACCACGCTGCGCCAGCCGATGCATAGCATGGCACTGGCGGCGGCAGACCTGCTGACGTCGATGATCGAGTCGCAGGGCCTGCACGTGGCCGAAAAGCGCATGTTCGCCCCACAACTGGTCGAAGGCTCGACCGCGCGGCTGGCGCCCGTCCAGGAGACATCCCTCGCCGCGTGACCAGCATCGCGCAATCGTTACCGATGGGCTGCCGGCGTTTCACATTAATTACGTTAAGCAAAGCACGTTCCCTGAAACAAAAAGGGGATAGAGTCATTCCAGGTAATCGTCTGCTGGAGTCCTCCATGGCCCTCGTGCTCGCCGCGGCCACCGCCGCCCTTCTTATTCAACCAGTATGCTCCTGGGACCGGCCTGGCGCCGACCGCTACCGGGGCACGCCGGCCGCCGCGCTCGCACATTACCGGGATATCGGCGCCGCGGACCGCGCCGCGCTGGCACGCCGCATTGCCGCCGGTATTCCGGACGACAGGGTATCGATCAGCCGCACGGCCATCGCCGGCGACTACCAATACGAAAGCCGGATCGCGGATATGCATTTCGGCGCCGGCCGGATCTGCCGCACGGTCACGCGAGCGAAATGGCGGGCAGCGCACCGGGAACCAGGCGCCGTCTACTGCGTCGGCGAAGAATGCGTGCTGGTGCCGGACGTGTGCGGCAATGTCAGCCGTGTGCGCCGGATCGAGACGTCCGGGACAAGCTCCCCGGGCACGACGGGCGGCGGGTCGCCAAACCCGCCGGTCGAGTTCCCGCCGATGGCGCTAGCCCCCGTGCCGGTCTTCACAGTGGTCCCGCATGACGGCGAACCGATGCCGTCATGGGTCGGGCCCGGCGCGCTGCTGCCGCCCGCGCCACGGATGGAGTACCCGGGACCCGGGCGGGAAATCACCGGACCCCTGCCGCTGGCGCCCATCCCAGAACCCTCCACCTGGACGATGCTGCTTGGCGGCCTCGGGCTGCTGGCCGCGCATGCCTGGCGCCGCATCCGCGGCGCGCGGGCTGGTTGACGTTCAGCGCCCTGCCCAGAACACCAGCACGCCCAGTGCGCGGGCACGCCAGGACAATGTCAACGCCACGGCCAGTGCGGCGGCGGCCAGCGCCATCAGCCAGACCAGCACCGCGATCGACGCCGCGTCCACGAGCAGGCACAGAACGAGTGCGCCGGCCAGCGCGACGGCGCCAAGCCAGCGCAGGTTCCGAACGAGCGCCGCGGGTCGCGACGCCGTGCCGCGCACTTGTTGCCAGTGCGCCTCCAGCGACAGCGCAAGCCAGCCCATGCCGACCACGCATGCAACGAGTGCCGCCAGTAACATCAGCCCGTCACGCATGGCCAGCCTCCATGGCGATGGCATTGCCCGGCGCCGCGACCGCGGCACGGCGCTGCAACCGGCGCGCGGCCAGCATGGCAAGGCCGGCACCGGACAGCATGAACAGGTCGACGCCGGCGACGGGCCAGTAGCCCGCGCCCACGGTGCGCACGAGATGGTCCCCGGTCGTAAGCCAGTTCAACACAGGCGCCAGTACGCCCAGCGCGGCGATCGCCAGGCACTGTTCACGCCAGGCCGGCGCCATTCGGCCCGTGGCAACCGGTGCGGTGCGCCACACGGCGTGTACCGTCGCGAGCGCCCATATCCCCCAGAAACAGTACTTTTCCATGTCGCCGCGCCACGGCCAGCCGGCCGGCATCGTGTCCGGCAGCAGGCGGTTGGCGACCAGCATGCCGAGCGCCGCGATCATCATCCCGGTGACCGTGGCGACTGCGAGGGCATCGACGATGCGTGCACCGGCACTCCCGGCCCTGGCATGCTGGCGTTTGCGTTTCTCGACGAAGAACAGGAAGCCTGTGGCGATGCAGGCGCACCCGGCAAGCCCGCCCAGCACGTACAGCCAGCGCAGCAGCCAATGGCGGAAATGCTGCAGGTGCAGGCCGGTCAGGAATTCGTTGATCCGGCCCACCAGCGTGGGTGGCGGATCCTCCCGCAGCAGTTCGCCCGTGGACGCCTTGAAATGGATGCCCTCGCCCGTCAGGGCAATGCGGTCGGTACCGGCCCGGTAGACCGATACATAGCCGTTGGCATCGCCCGGAAACTGCACGCCCAGGAAGCCGACATCGCCCGCCATGCCTTTCGCGGACCAGCGGCGCTGCGCTTCGGCGACCATCGTGTCCACCGACGCGAGCGGCGCGGCAACGCCGGCGCGTTCATGCGGCAAACCCGTTTCCTGCGCCTCGATCCGCTCGTGCTTGTCATGCAGCGGCTCGAGCTGGGTGTGCGTGACGGGAAAGTAGATGCCGGCGAAAATCACCAGCCCGGTGAAAGCAAAGAAGAAGTGGAACGGCAGCGCAACCACGCCGGTCAGGTTGTGCAGGTCCAGCATGCTGCGCTGGGTACTCTTTTTGGGCCGGAACGTAAACAGTTCGCGGAACAGCTTGCGGTGCATGACCACGCCCGTGACGAGTGCAACGAGCATCATCAGCGCGGCGAAGCCGACGATCCAGTACCCCAGGCTCTTCCACTCGACCGTGAGGCTGTAGTGGAGCGGGTAGAAGAAGCCGCTGCCGATCTTCAGACGATCGTCCGGCAGCGCGGTGCCGCTGCGCGGATCGACGGTGCGCAGCGCGAAGATCGTGGTTTCCTTCTCCTTTGCGTTCGGCACCTCGTAGCCGACGAACAGCCCGAGCACCGGGTCGCGGTGGGTGGTGTAGGCACCCAGTCGCGTCACGGTGTCGAAGCGTTCGGGCAGCGGCCCGTTGACCTGGCCGCTCATGGCCGCACGGGCATCCTCCAGCGGCTGCATGTCTTCGAACACGGGGCGCAGCAGCTTGTCGAACGACGGCATCGGCTGCGGCTCGAAACGCGTGGAGGGAATCGCCCACCGGTCGATTTCCCGGTCGAACACGGACAGCGCGCCGAAGAAAAACACCACCATCAGCACGAAGCCCAGGAACAGGCCGAACCACGTGTGCAGCCAGGCCATCGCCAGGCGAAAATTCTGGAACATGGTCGCCCTCTTATACCAGTTGTTGCTGCAACAGCGACGCCGCGCCGGCAAGCGATGCGCCGCCACCAGCCAGTACCAGCCAGACGCGCGGCAGGCTGCGCGCCGCGAACGACAGCAGGAACGCGACCAGGAAGACGAGGAAGCCGACGATATAGGCCAGGTGCTCGGCATCATGGAATTCCATGCCTGCCGCAAACAGCAGCGCGGTGCCGAACGCAACCACGCCCCAGGTGAAGGCATAGCCGCCGAGCACGGCTGCAGCCGTGCGCGAAACGATGTGGAAGGAAGATACGGTGGAGGCGGCCATGGCGGAATCCGGTGGGTTGGCGCGTTGTCGCTTCGTGCCGGCGGCAGGCGAACTCTGCGAAATAAATGCGAATGATTCGCATTCTAGCAGTCGTTGCAAGCGGGGCCAACTGCAATGTCGGACTATTTACGGATCATTGCCAACGCGCGGCATGTGGGCCAAAAAAAAGCGCGCCGCCGGCCGGAGCCGCGCGACGCGCTTCATGTGCCGCCCCGCAGGGCGTATTCAACGGCGAATTACAGCTTCCAGCGCAGCGTCAGGCCGACGACGCGGTCGTAGCGACGAACGTCACGCGGATTGCTCGCGATGCCGTGGTAGTCGTTGTACGTGCGGTCGGTCAGGTTTTCCACGTCCAGCGTGATGCCCATGTTCTCGTTGATCTTGTACGAGAGCGATGCATCGACGGTCTCGATCGGATCGACGATCAGGTCGATCGGGCCGATCGGCGCCGGAATAGCGCGGTAGTTGAACGTGTCGACGAAGCGGCTGCGATAGTTGTAGGCCAGGCGAGCGGACCACGGACCGCGCTCGTACAAGCCGA
Organism: Pseudoduganella sp. jia 12; assembly: GCF_055502675.1. Lineage (NCBI taxonomy): Bacteria > Pseudomonadati > Pseudomonadota > Betaproteobacteria > Burkholderiales > Oxalobacteraceae > Pseudoduganella > Pseudoduganella sp. jia 12. The sequence continues at coordinate 39,987 of NZ_JBUXKP010000002.1, read as the reverse complement.
CGACGTTGAACGCGTTCTTCGACATGCCCTGGAACGGCGCTTCCACGCCGTTGTCGTCGAAGTGGCCCTTCATGTAGGTGTAGTTCGCCTCCATGCCGAACCCGCCCAGCCAGCCCGGCAGGAAATCGTAGAACTGGCGGTAGCCGATCTCGATGCCTTCCAGCTGGCCCGCGTTGACGTTGCGCGGCCGGTCCATGCGGTACTGCTTGCCGTCGAACGTTTCCATCGCCACCGAGCGGATGATGTAGTTCTCGAACTTGTGCTTGAACACGGTAGCGGTCAGGCTACCGGTCGGTGCGAAGTACCATTCCAGCGCCACGTCGGCGTTCTTGCCCGTGACCGGTTTCAGGTCCGGGTTACCGCCGGAACCGCCGTAGATGCCCAGGCCATCCGGCGTGGCACCCAGCGAGATGCCCGGATTGAAGTCGCCGAAGGCCGGCCGCTGGATCGTCTTGCCGGCGTTGATCCGGCCGATCAGCGTGTCCGTCAGGCTGGCTTTCAGCGTCAGGTTCGGCAGCACGTCGGTGTCCGACGACTTCTTGTTGACAGCAACGGGGCTGTTGTTGATGTTCGAGAAGCCGTTGACGTCCAGCTTGGTCTTGACGACACGCACACCCACCGTGCCTTCGACCGGCACGGGCCCGGCGTTGAAGCCGAAGCGGGTCTTGCCGTACAGCGCGCTGGTGTCTTCGTTGTTGGTGTACAGCGAGTACGGATCCGGCGCCGTGCGGCCATCACGGCCGTACAGCTTGCGCCATGCGTCGATATTGGCGTGCTGGTAGTTGCCGCAGATGGTCAGCCACTGGTTCATGCCGTAGTCGTTCGAGAACCGTTGCGACGGGCAGGTCAGGCCCGGCAGCGAGCTGACGGCCGGCAGTCCCGGCACCGCCGGCAGGAAGTTCAGGCTTTCGTGCTGGTAGCGCGCGCTGCGCTTGGCCAGGCGCACACCGACACTGAACTCGCGGAAGAAGTTTTCTTCGCCGTTGTAATACGTCGCGTCCGCGCGCCAGTCCTTCGACTGGCCACCGGAGGCTTGCCAGTTGTCGATGAAGTTATGCAGCGTGTAATTGTTCGGGTCCAGCATGTTGTAGCCGGGGTAGTCGAAGCGCGCGCCGCCGTTCACGTAGGTCTGGCCGACGATCGTGGTCGGATGCGCCAGCATCTCCATGATCGGCATGTCCTGCTTCCAGCGGGCGGTGGTGCGGACGAACTCGGTCGAAACACGCAGGTCCGGCGTGACGTTCCACTTGGCGCCGATCGCGCCCTGGTGCGTTTCGGAGTCGTCGCGCGGCGTCTGGTTCGAGCTCAGCGCCAGCGGGCTGCCGGACGACGTGACCGTATCGACCTGGTTGGTACCCGGGAACAGCGTGTACTGCGTCGTCGGGCCCCAGCCCAGGTTACCCAGGAAGAACTGGCTTTCACGGTCGTGATCGATGCGCGTCGACCAGCCTTCGGCATACAGTTCCAGATTGCGCGCCGGCTTGAACTGGAATGCCCAGTTGGCGGAATAACGCTCGCGCACGCCGGTCGTGCTCGAGTGCCCCAGGTCGACCGGACCGGTGACCGCGGCATTCGGCTTGCTGGTGTTGTTGGTGACCGTATTGTCCGGCGGCGAGTTCCAGGTCACCTCATCGAAATAGTGGCCCTTCTGGTACGACACGCCGAACAGGGCGCCGAATTCGCCCAGATCGTTCTTCCAGCGGTTCGAGATCATGCCGGACACCTGCGGATCGGTGGTGTCCGCCTTGTCGCGGTTTTCCGCGCGGCCGACCAGGCTCGCCGAGAAACCCTTGAAGTCGAACGGGCGCGCCGTACGAACGTCGATCACACCGGCAGTACCGCCCTCGACCATTTCCGCGCCCTGGGTCTTGTACACGTCGACGCGCTGCAGCATCGTGGTCGGAATATCGGCCAGGTGCAGGTTGCGGTTGGTGGAGGTGTACACCTCGCGACCGTTCAGCAGCGTGGTCAGGCCCGGCAGGCCGCGAATGATCACATCGCTGGCTTCGCCGCCTGCGCGGCGGATCTGCACGCCGGTCACGCGGCCCAGGATCTCGGCCACGTTCTTGTCGGGGAACTTGCCCGCTTCTTCGGCAACGATCGAATCGATCACTTCATCGGAATTGCGCTTGATCGTTTGCGCACTCTGCGCGGCGCGGCGTACGCCGGTGACCACGACCGCGACAGGTTCCGCGGTCGCCTGCGCTTCCGCGACGGCCTGGGCATTCTGCGCCCACACGGAAGCGCTGCTCAGGATGCCTGCTGCGGCCAGCATGGCAACGGAGAGCTTCATTTTCATTTGATGCGATGGGGGAGTGTGACCGAACGAAGTCGATGTCATCGAGGATCTCCTGATCTTTATATTTTTTGTCAAAGACGTGTGCTACCACTGTCAACTTGATACTGCGCGCCAATAGTAGTAAGCACAGCAAGAGCGATCCAATGACTTTTTTACGGTTTCCGATGTCGAAACTGATATGGTTTGAATCCCAGTCCATTCGTGCACAAGAGCAATTTTCCTTTCCAAGCGATCCGGGTCCTTGCTGGATGCAACGATCACAGGGCAACTTGACATTGATTTAAAAGGATTAAATCCCACGCATCGCGACGGATACCGATCACCCGGTGATGGCATATTGATCACCCTTTGATTGATTGACCGGTACCCTTGCGCATGGCGTGACTTGCCAGGAGGCCGGCGCGAGCCCGTACCATATCCGCAACAGAAGCCGCCCATTGCACCACATGGCTGCGGGTGCTCGACGCGAACGCGTTGCCGGTCCCGGGCTGACTGGCTACGTTGGTGTCAGCAAAAGCAGGACTGCTACGTCGGTTTTCGAAGAAGTTTCGCTACCCTGCACGTCGCATGGCGAACGCTGGCAGCGCCCGGTCATTTACGTGCATTGCTTCAGTCCACCGGGCCATGGATGCGTGCACCGGCGTGTTCGGCACGACTTGTTGCGTGACGCAGCGCTGCCTCCAACGCCGTGGCACGACCGGCCGCCGCTGCGGCCTGCGCATTCGCTGCCGCCAGTGCATGACGGCCTGCCGCGAGTTCCTCCAGTGCCGTGTCACGGGCACTCACCGCGGCGGCGCAGGCAGCTTCGAGGGCGCCGATGCGCTGATGCAGCCCCGCCACCTGCGACAACGATTCACGCAGCTCGGCCCGGTGGCGTTCGGCGGCATCTTGCCCACCAGCGCGTTCGGCGTCGAACGCTTGCTGCAGCTTCGCCAGCGCGGTTCGTTCACGTTCGAGTTCCTGCGCTGCCTGCAGCCGCGCACTGTCGGCCGCTTCGCGTGCCGCTTGCAGCTGCGTGCGCACCTTGTCGAGTGCGGCGGCGTGGTCGCGTTCGACGGTCTTGAACCAGGCATGCTGTTCATTCAGCTCCCTGCGCGCGTCATCGACACGCTGGCGCAGTTTACCGGCCAATGCTTCGCTTACGCCCACTTGGTGGCGCAGCGCCGCCGTTTCCTGGCGCGCAGCGCCAAGCGCCTCGCGCCCCACCTGCACCGTGGCCACCAGTTCGTCGGCACGCGCCATTGCGCCAGCCTCCGCCAGCCGTGCCGACGCGGCCTGTGCTTGCGCCTCTTCCCGCAGTATCGCCAGTGACGCGGCCGCACTCTCCCGGGCTTGCTGCCACAATGCCGACACGAGCTCGCCAGCCGAGGTGCGCAACGAATCCGGCAAGTCGGGCCCTTCGATCGTTACGCGGCTTCGCTCACGAAGCTGGCTCCAGAATTTGGCCAGTGCCTCGGCCGGTGCCGACATGCTCCCCTTGCGAACCAGTTGGTATAGCCGGTTGGCGGTGGGCGTCAACCCGTAGCGAAAAAACATCACGGCGCACACTTCGCGGTAGAGCTCCTGGGTGTTCGGATAACGCGCCCGTAACGCTTCCACGTCGTTCAGCAACTGTGTTTCGGCGGTTTGCACAGGTTCCATTCATCCTCCTCATCGATACTGGAATAATACAACGTTTTATGTATTATTTCCGAGTACTCGCCTGTCGAGGCTGCGTGTTGGATAATCCGCGCAGTGAGCTCTCTGCGGGCACCGCATTTCGAGAACGCCGAGATCAATCCTTTGGTACATTGTCGGGGTCGCCTCGACATTTGCCGTTGCTTTATAGAACGGTTATGATCGACAGCTTTCTTCACGTACCTTTACAGGAGCCATGGCATGGTCCAGCCGCCTTCCATTCAGCACACCGTGGCGTTGGCGTGCCTGGCGCTTGGTCATGTGCCTGTGTACGGCCAGCAAGTGCCGGTGACCGAAGTGGTGGTAACGGCGACACGCAATGCCAAGGCGGTCGACAAGATTCCCGGCGCGGTCACCGTGGTGTCGCAACGCGAACTGGAAACCCAATACCTGCTGGCGGACGATCCCTCCGCCGCCCTTGCTACCTATGTGCCCGGCTATTCGCCGGGCCGGCAAAAGATTTCGTCGACCGGCGAATCCCTGCGCGGACGCACGCCGTTGATCCTGCTCGATGGCATACCGCAATCGAATCCGCTGCGGGCCGGCATGCGCGAAGGCTATTTCGCGGATACGGCGATCATCGAACGAATCGAGGTGATCAATGGCGCTTCGGCGATCCAGGGCATGGGCGCCACGGGCGGCATCATCAACTACATCACGAAGACACCGCGACAGGACGGCACGGCGTTTGCCTTGCACGCCCGTGCGGCAACCGGCTTCCGGCACGACAACCTTGACTGGAAGACAGGCGTGTCGGTCTCCCACAAGTCGGAGGCCTTCGACCTGCTGGGTTATGCAAGCGTGCAGCGGCGGGGCATGGCATACGACGGCAAGGGACGACCGGTCGGCATCGACGCGTTGCAGGGCGACACGCTCGACGCCGGTGGTCACGATGTCTTCATCAAGGTCGGCCGCAATTTTCGCAACCAGCGCCTGCAGCTGACGGCCAACCGTTTCAATTTCCGGGGAGAACTCGATTACCGTGCCGTGCCCGCCGATTTTGCGCACGGCACACCCACCTCCTCCGCCCCCGGCCGTCCGCCCGGCAATCCGGCACGTAACGAAGTGCATAGCACGTCGCTCGATTACCGCCACGACGCCCTGCTCGATGGCGTATTCACGGCGCAGTTGTTCAGCCAGGATTTCATGGCGCTCTACGGCGGCAGCAACCCGATCACATTCCAGGATCCACGCCTGGCCCCGCGCGGCATGCTGTTCGACCAGTCCGAGATCAATGCGGAAAAACATGGCGCCAAGGTCACCTGGGTGCGCCCCGACCTGCTGGTGCCCGGCCTGGAATGGACCCTGGGCATCGACCACCTGCGCGACCGCAGTGGCCAACGCATGGCGCTGACGAACCGCACGTGGGTGCCCACGCTCGATTTCACCTCCACGGCGCCCTTCCTGCAGCTCGAATACGACATCGGCACCGTGACGGTCCGGGCCGGCGTGCGCCGGGAATCGGCGCGCCTGAACGTGGACGCGTACACCACGCTGTGGTCGTACGGGGGCGTTCAGGTAGGCGGCGGCAAGCGCTCTTTCGACAAGGCCGTGAAAAATATCGGCGCCGTATGGCGCTTCGCCCCCGACTGGACGGCCTTCGTGTCGTCGTCCGAGGGCTTCGGCTTGCCGGACGTGGGCGTGGTATTACGCGGCGTGAACCGCCCGGGCCAGTCGGTCGATACGCTGTTCGAACTGCAGCCCGTGATTACCCGCAACCAGGAAATCGGCATCAACTGGCGTGGCAAGCAAGGTAGTGCCGGCGCCTCGTTCTACGATTCGCGCTCGAAGCTCGGCACCGTCATGCGGATCGATGCCGAAGGCTTCGGCGTGCTCGACCGCGTGCCGACCACCGTGCGCGGCTGGGAAGTAGCGGCCGAACTGCGCCCGACCAGCACGTTGTCCGTCTCCGGTACGTATGCCAGGACGATCGGCAGGACGGCAGCCGCGGCTGGCGCGCCGATGGATCTCGCCCTCGGCGCACGCGCCCAGGGGCCGGACAAACTGGTGCTGGGAGCCAATTGGCGGCCGCTGCCGCGCACGCAGTTGCGCCTGCAGGCAACCCGGCTGGCGGACCGCGACATCAACATCGGCCGCACGGCCGGCACCATCAACCTGGAAGAGCACTTCCGCGGGTACACGCTGGCCGACCTGGCGGCCACATGGGACACGCGCTGGGGAAGGTTCGGCATGGGCATCGACAACCTTACCGATCGCCAGTACATCGGCTACTACCCGCAATCGGTTTTCCTGAAAGACCCGCTGACGTATTTCGCGGGACGCGGCCGCACGTATTCGGCAAGCTATACGCGCAACTTCTGAGCGCGATGCGCCGCAACGTTCCCGGAATTTGTTTGCGTTTTATCAAAACTATCACATCTGGCTAAGCCAAAGGCTTAAGGAAACGGCGTGACAGGTCCATAATCGGCCCGATGGGCGAACCATGCCCGACGATGGAGGCCGGTGATGAAATTCTTTCCGTCAGCGCTGTGGGGCCGGCTGTGCCGTCCTGCTCCCTGCGTTTCGCCCCCCGCCGGGCGCGCCCCTGCCGCTGCGCACCTGCAGGAATGGCTACGTTGCGGTGTGCCCATGGCGGGCCGCGACCTGTCCGGCGCCGACTTGCGCGGCATGGTGCTCGATGGCGCGGACTTGTCCGGTGCAGTGCTGGAGCGGGCGGACTTGCGTGGCGCAAGCCTGCGCGGCACGTTGCTTCGGCATGCGCTGCTGACCGGCGTACTGCTCGACGACGCCGATTGCTCGGGCACACACTTCGATGGTGCCTGCATGGATGGCAGCCGCGCCGAACATGCGCGGCTGTGCGGGGCGTCGCTGCTCGGCGTGCGCGCCAACGATGCCTGCTGGTCCGGCGCCGATCTTTCCGACGCCCGCCTCGATCAATTCGTGGCCGTGGGCATCACGCTTTCCCACGCCGTGCTGGACCGCAGTCGCGCCACGGCGATGGTCCTGCTCGACGCCCGCGCCGACGCCAGCCGCTGGCGCGGTGCCCGCTGGGACAAGGTGCTGGCGCTGCGCGCGCACCTGACCCGCAGCGATTTTCGCCAGACCCGCCTGCGCGACTGTGCCCTCAGCGGCGCGGACCTGGCCGGCAGCACGTGGCAGTACGCGGAGCTCGATGCCTTGCAGGCGGCCGCCGGCACCGACTGGCATGGCGCGGTGCTGCGCGGAGCGCGCGCTGTCGACTGCAATTTCCATGGCGCCCGGCTGGCCGGTGCGGACCTGTCGTGTGGCCGTTTCGTGCGCACCGATTTTGGCACTGCCGATCTGAGTGGAAGCATCCTCGATGGCGCGCACTTCCCGTTCTGCAGCCTGATCGGCGCTCGCCTGCAGCATGCGCGCGCCGACGGCGCCGATTTCGCCCGCAGTATCTGCCGCCATGGCGACTTCGCCGGCGCCGCCACCGAAGGCGCGCGTTTTGCCTGGCCCGGCATCGGCAGCGGCGACCTGTCCCTGGTGTCGCGACTGGCCGCCGGGGTGTGCGCCGCGGGCCGGTAGGCGCCTTCGTCGCGCAGGCCTAGCCCACGTCGCGCAGGTCCGCCAGCGGCACGCTGCCGAAGCGCGCACCAAGCACGTAGGCTGCCAGTTGCGCCCCGGCCGCGCCGGGGTCCACCAGTCCGCCGTCGCGCTTCAATGCCAGGAAACGCTCGCGTGCCGGAAAATCCTCATCCCGCGTTGCGCGGATTTCTCCCTGCATCGCAGTATCGATGACACCGGGGGCAATGCTGGCGATCGCCAGGCCTGGCACGCCTTCGAGGGCGACGGCGCGCGCGTGCATGTCCAATGCCGCTTTCGTGGCGCAATACGTGCTCCAGCCTGCATAGGGGGCCCTGCCCGCCCCGCTGGACACATGGGCGACGCGGCGGTCGCCGCAGCCGGACGTCGCGGCCACGAACGCATCGGTCAGGACCAGGGCCGCCGTCACATTCACCGCAACGGCCAGCGCAAGGCGCGAGGCGCCCTGCCCGCCCGGCGCACCGACAGGCTGCACGATACCGGCGTTATTCACGAGCAGCGCGCTGCTCGCGCCGGCCAGGAAGGCCGCCAGCTCGCCGCCTTCCAGCCAGGCCGACAATGCGGCGGCATCGGCCAGGTCCAGCGCCACTTCACGCATGCCGTGCATGCCGCGCAACGCCGGGTTGCCGTGGCGTGCGATGCCGAGTACTTCCACGCCCTGGCACAGCAACGCACGGGCGATGCCTTCGCCCAGTCCGCGGCTGTGGCCGGTAACGATCGCTTTCATGTGAGCTCCCGCAGTCAAAGGACGCCATTGTAGCGACGGCGCCCGGCCTTCCTCATTTCGGCGGCTTGACTTTCTGCGCATAGCGCGCGGTCAGCGTGCCCTTCGCCACGACATGGCCGCGCATCGCCGCCAGCAACTGCTCCCGGTCGGCGCCGAACGGCACGTCCAGCATGCGGTCGAGGGCGAATACCTGGAAGTGATAGCGGTGTGCGGGATCGCCGACCGGCGGCCGCGGCCCGTAGTAACCGATCGAGCCCCGCGTGGTACGTCCCTGCAGTACCCCTTCCGGCTCGGTGAGCCGGGGCTGCTCCTGCACGCCTTCGGGCAGCTGTGTCACGCCAGTGGGGATATTCCAGGCCAGCCAGTGCACGAACGGCTTCACCGGTGTCGAATCCGGATCTTCCGCGATGACGACATACGACTTCGCGTCCGGTACCGCATGCCAGGCGAGCGGCGGCGATACGCCATCGGCATATTCCGAGTAGCGGATGTCCAGCATGCCGCCGTCGCGCATCGCCGTCGAGGTCACCGTCATTTTCCCGTGCGTGCCGGTTTCCGCGCGGTCTTTCGCCAGCGGCACGCCGTTGCCCTTGTTTGCCTGCCGTTCCATTACCGTGGCGGGCGCCGCCGGCCCGGGGGTGCCGCGGGCATCGCCCTGGTAAGCAATACGATAGATCGCGCCGTTGGCATCGTCCGCCATCAGCAAGGCGCCATCCTTCGCCACCGCAAGGCCGACCGGGCGCGCGATATGGGTGCGGCCGTCATCGGTCAGGAAACCGGTGACGAAGGGTTCGATCGATGTTGGCTGCCCGTTGGCAAAGCGTACGCGCACGATCTCGTAGCCGGACGCAGTGCTGCGGTTCCATGATCCCCGCATCGTCGCGAAGGCATCGCCGTCGTACTCGGCCGGGAAGGCGCCATGCCGGTAGAACACCAGTTGCATCGGCGCGGCATGGGCTGTGTAGCCCAGTGTCATCGGCACGCTGCGCTCTTTCCATTGCTCCTTGCTGATCTCGCCCTGCGGCGTGCTTTGCGGGTAGATGCCGCCACTGCCATGCACGTGCGGCCACCCGTATTGCTTGCCCAGCTCCAGCTTGTTCAATTCCTCGGGCTGCTCGTCATCGCCCAGGAAGTCGATGCCATGGTCGAACCCCCACAATTCGCCTGTGCGCGGGTGCCAGTCGATGCCGATGGTGTTGCGCAGGCCGCTGGCAAAGATGGTGCGATGCTTGCCGTCCGGCGATGCACGCAATACCGTCGCGTTTTCCGGATTGCTTTCATTGCAGGCGTTGCAGGTGGACCCCACCGTAATGTACAGCATGCCGTCCGGCCCGAATGCCAGCGTGCGGTTCGCGTGCTGGCCGGCATCCGGCAGGTCGCCGATGATCAGTTTCGGCTCCCCCAGGCGCCCGTCGGGTCGAATGTCGGCCACGAACACTTCCTTGACGGTGGCCAGGAACAGCTTGCCGTTGCGGATTGCCAGGCCGTGCATGCCGGCTCGGCTGGCAACGATCACCGGTGCGCCATCGGCACGCCCGTCGCCGTCGCTGTCGCGCAGCAGCAGCACGTCGCCCTGGTCTCTGCGGCTGGCATAGACGTCGCCGTTCGGCGCCACCACCAGGATACGGACATTTTTCAGTCCGGTGGCAAACGGCGCGACGGCAAAGCCGGCCGGCGCCTTCAGTGCGGCGATGCGTTCCTGCGTCGCATCCACCTTGGCCGGCTTCCAGACGGCGGTGGCGATGCCGACGCGCGTGCCGTCGCCCTGTTGTGCAGCCGCGCCGGCGCCCAGCGCCATCAACGCCAGCAATACACTGGCACTGCGTACCTTGTTGTTGTTCATCGCAAGTCCTGGTGGCAAGTGAATCTGCAGCGTGCCATGCCCACAGCCGCGATTCCGTGCGGCGACGCACCCAGTCCGGCTCGCTCAGCCCGCGTTCAGGCGTTTCGTCTCGAATGTCAGCGATGCGCAGTGCAATGTGATGCGCGAGCCGTGCGTGCCGCCGAGGAAATGGTGGATGACACGCAGGCCGAACGTCGCCATGGCCCGCTCGAAGGCAAGGATGTTCCGTTCGCCTACCCGCAGCGGCGACTGCGTGTGGTCGAACAGGCTCGCGCCGCCGGCCGCCACCACCTCCAGCTCGGCATAGTCTTCCGGGCGCGCACCAAGAGAACGCAGCATTCCGGGCACGGCATTGCTGACATAGCGCATGTCGACGCCGGTATCGCCGAGCGGCGCCTCGGCCAGCAGGCAATGGGCCAGTGCGCAGCGCTTCTTGCGGCGCCAGATGATGCCGATGCCGACGCAAGACCCCAGCAGCGCAGTCAACACCATGTCGCCCGTGCCGACCGCGAACGCACCCGCCCACACATGCCGGATCTCGGCCTGTTGCGGTCGGTTTGCATTGGCGGGTAGCACGAGACGCGGGAGGGTAACTGTCATGGGGGCCCAATCGGAAGGTTGTCAGTAAACTACGCATGCCGGACATTGATTGGGTCGACACGCAATGATGCACCAGGGAAACTCATCTGTAAAGTTTTTCCCACACGGGGTGTGACATTTCAATCGTGCACGAGGTTGGCACAGCGATTGCATAAACTTCCACATTCGCGGGAGGAAACAATAATGCAGTTTTATAACGAAATGATCTCGCCGGAAGGCGTCCGGCCCCACTACCGGGAATTCGACAGCTGGCTGGCCAGGCAGACACCTGAGTCACTCGAACGCAAGCGCATCGAGGCGGACCTGACGTTCCGCCGTGTGGGCATTACCTTCGCCGTCTATGGCGACGACGCGGGAACCGAGCGGCTGATCCCGTTCGATGCGATCCCGCGCATCATCCCTGCCGCCGAGTGGGCGCATCTGCAACGCGGCCTCGTCCAGCGCGTGCAGGCGCTGAACATGTTCATCCACGACATCTACCATGACCAGCACATCATCCGTGCCGGCGTGATACCGGCCGAGCAGATCTACCGCAATGCGCAGTATCGGCCGGAAATGCAGGGAATCAGCGTTGCCTCCGACATCTATGCGCATATCGCCGGGGTCGACATCGTACGCGCCGGCGAAGGCGAGTTCTACGTCCTCGAGGACAACCTGCGGGTACCGTCCGGCGTGTCGTACATGCTGGAAGACCGCAAGATGATGATGCGGCTGTATCCGGAACTGTTCGCGCGGCACCGTGTCGCACCGGTCGACCACTATCCGGACCTGCTGCTGGACAACCTGCGCTCGGTGGCGCCGGTCGGCGTCGCCGACCCGACAGTCGTCGTGATGACGCCGGGGATGTACAACTCGGCCTACTTCGAGCATGCGTTCCTGGCGCAGCAGATGGGTGTCGAACTCGTCGAAGGCAAGGACCTGTTCGTCAGCGACAACGCGGTGTACATGCGCACCACGCGCGGCCCGCGTCGCGTCGACGTGATCTACCGCCGCCTGGACGACGATTTCCTGGATCCGCTGGCCTTTCGCGCCGATTCGTCGCTGGGCGTGCCCGGGCTGCTTTCCGTGTACCGTGCCGGGCGCGTGACGCTGGCCAACGCGATCGGTACCGGCGTGGCCGACGACAAATCGATCTACCCCTACGTGCCGGAGATGATCCGCTTCTACCTGTCCGAACAGCCGGTATTGAACAATGTGCCCACCTATCAGTGCAGGAAGAAGGAGGATCTCGCGTACACGCTGGCGAACCTGCCGGACCTGGTGGTGAAGGAGGTTCACGGCGCGGGCGGCTACGGCATGCTGGTGGGCCCGGCATCAACGAAGGCGCAGATCGAGGATTTCCGCGCGCGCCTGCTCGCACGGCCGGAAGGCTACATCGCCCAGCCGACGCTGGCCCTGTCGAATTGCCCCACCTTCGTTGCTTCCGGCGTGGCGCCGCGTCATATCGACCTGCGCCCGTTCGTCCTGTCGGGCAAGACCACGTCGATCGTGCCCGGCGGACTCACGCGCGTGGCGCTGAAGGAAGGATCGCTGGTCGTCAATTCATCGCAGGGCGGCGGCACGAAAGATACCTGGGTGCTGGAAAATTGAGGAGAACAAGATGCTGAGTCGCACCGCCGACCATTTATACTGGATGGCGCGCTATACCGAGCGCGCCGAGAATACCGCCCGCATGCTGGACGTCAACGTGCAGACCGCGCTGCTGCCGCAGTCGGATGCGGATGCCCAGCAGGCATGGCGAGCCATCCTGGGGATTTCCGAGCTGCAGCAGGCCTACGACAGCCGCCATGCTGTCCTGGCGCCTAGCGAGGTCATCGACTTCATGGTGCGGGACCCCGGAAACCCGTCGTCGATCGCCGCGTGCCTGAACGGTGCCCGCGAAAACGCCCGGGCCGTGCGCGGCACGCTCACGACCGAGGTGTGGGAAGTGCAGAACCAGACATGGCTGGACCTGCAATTCAAGCTGCGCGACCGGCTGCACGAGCGCGACCCGGGCCAGTTCTTCGAGTGGGTCAAGTACCGCTCGCACCTGTCACGCGGCGTGACGATCGGCACCATGCTGCAAGATGAGGCGGTGCATTTCATTCGCCTCGGCACGTTCCTCGAACGGGCCGATAACACCGCACGCATCCTCGACGTCAAATACCATGGCGGCGGCGACGACAGCGGGCGGCGCGACTTCTACTACTGGGCGGCGCTGCTGCGGTCGGTCTCGGGCTTCGAGATCTACCGCAAGATGTACCGCGACGTGATCACCCCGGAACGGGTGGCCGAAATGCTGATGCTGCGAGCCGACATGCCCCGCTCTCTGCTGGCCTGCATGGAAGCGCTGGTCGAGAACCTCGGCGAAGTGCACAACGCCACGTCCGGCGAGACGGAGCGGCTGGCGGGCCAGCTGCACGCGGAGCTGCGCTTCGCCCGCATCGAGGACATCCTGCACCACGGCCTGCACGATTACCTGACCGGATTCCTGCGCCGCATCTATGAACTGGGGAACCGCGTCAGCCGCGACTTCCTCGTGCCCCTGGCCGCCTGAGGAGACCCCATGCAACTGTCGATCCGCCATGAAACCCGCTATACGTACACCGAACCGCTGGCATATACGATCCAGCAACTGCACCTGACGCCGCGCATCGAGCCCCAGCAGCACGCGCTCCACTGGAAACTGCTGGCGCCCGGCCACCTGAACGCCTATACGGATGCCTATGGCAACCTGTCGCACATGCTCACACTCGACCAGGGCCATGGCGCGCTGTCGATCGTGGCCGAGGGCGTCGTGGAAACCAGCGTCCCGTGGCAGGGCCGCATCGCCGCCAACGATACACTGTCGCCACTCATCTATACGATGCCGACGCGGCTGACAGCGGCCGCGCCGGGCATCGTCGAGCTGGCTGCCGCGTGCCTGCCCGATGGCCGCGCCCGCACCCGGCACCTGATGAAGCTCGCCGAGCACATCTTTGGTGCGGTGCGGTATCAAAGCGGTGCGACCGAGGTGACGACCGCGGCCGGCGACGCGCTGCAACTGGGCCAAGGGGTATGCCAGGACCATGCGCATATTTTCCTTGCCTGCTGTCATGCGCGAGGCATTCCGGCGCGCTACGTGTCGGGCTATATCGACCCGGAAGACACGGGACATGCCGCCAGCCATGCCTGGGTGGATGCCTGGGTCAGCGACCCCGCTTACGAAGGATGGCTCAGCATCGACGTGACGCATGCCCGGTTGATGACGGATGCCTATTGCCGCATTGCCGTGGGCCGCGATTACGAGGCTGCGGCCCCCGTGCGCGGCGTGCGCCACGGCGGCGGCCAGGAGGCGCTCGATGTCGAAGTCCGCATCGTCCAGCAGTGACGGCGACGCTGCCCTCTTTTCACAACGTTCCTGCCGGAGAGTGTTTTCATGACTTACTGCGTGGCCATGCGCCTGGATGCCGGACTGGTTTTCCTTTCCGACACCCGCACGAATGCCGGCGTCGACCAGATCGGCACGTTCCGCAAGATGAACGTGTTCGAAAACCCCGGCGACCGCACGCTGGTGCTGATGACGGCAGGTAATCTGTCGATTTCCCAATCCGTGCTGCAACTGCTGCACGACTACGTGGGCAGCAACGGCTTCACGATCTGGAGCGCGCCGAACATGTATGAGGCCACCCGCATCGTGGGCGAAGCGGTGCGCGCCATCCATTTGCGCGAGGCGCAGGCACTGGCGCAATTCAATATCGAGTTCAATGTGGCGCTGATTTTCGGCGGCCAGATCCGTGGCGAGGCATGCCGCCTGTTCCAGGTGTATTCGGCCGGCAATTTCATCGAGGCGCATGATGAAAATACGTACTTCCAGATCGGCGAAGCCAAGTATGGCAAGCCGATCATCGACCGCGTGGTGAAGCCGGCCTTGTCGCTGGACGATGCCGTCAAGTGCGCGCTGATCTCGATGGACTCCACACTGCGCTCGAACATTTCGGTCGGCCTGCCGCTCGACCTGCTCGTCTACGAGCACGACAGCCTGGCCGTGACGCGCTTCGTGACCATCGACGAAGGGAATGCCTATTTCCAGATGCTGCGCGGCAGCTGGGGCAAACAGCTGCGCCAGGTCTTCGAAGGCATCGAAGCGCCGCAGTGGCAGGCAGTGCCCGACTCGGCCGACCAGCCGGTGCGCATGCCCCTGCCGGAAGCCGTAACGCCCGTGCTGACACCCCCCGTGCCGCAATCGCTGGCCCAGCAACCCGACATGCCGGGGCAGTAGGCACTGGACTTGCCCGCGCTTCGGACTATGCTGAAGTGATCGAGGGCTTGGCCAGCGGGAGGACTATGCGGCAACAGGAATCCGGGAACGCTGGATCGACGCCCAGTGCCCAGGCACGGGCGGATCCGGTGCCCGACGAACGCACGGCCTTCGTGGCGATCGTACGGGCCCGGCGGCTTGCCGCGGCCCAGGCCGCGGACGCCTTGCGCCGGCGCGACAGTGCGCTGACGCTGCTGAGCGTGATTGCCAGCGCCGTGGCAACGGTGCTGACGGCCGGCCCGGCGATGGGCGGGCCGGAGCTGACCCGGGCACTGGGATCGGCCGGCCCGGACACCCCGAGCTGGCGGATCCTGTGCGGCGTGGCCAGTATCTGCTCGCTGCTGGCGGCCGTGGCCACGAACCTGCACCGCCAGCACGACGTGACGAGCCGGCTGGCGCGCTGCCAGGCGGGCGCGGCGCGGCTGGAGGCGCTGGAATTGCAGGTCGCGTTCCAGGGAACGCCGCTCGCCGACGCCACGGCCGAATATGGCAGGATCATCGGCGAATTGCCGCATGTGGACCAGCACTGAGGCCGAACGCGGACGCTGAAGACCGCAAGCGCCAGCGTGCAGCGTGCGCACGCGGTGTGGGCCGGATGTGCGGCTCAGCGCCCCTGCTTGCGCAGGCTGTGCCAGATCCCCAGCAGCACGGGCAAGCCCAGAGCGACGCCCGAGACGGCGTCCCACATGCCGTCGCCAAGCAAGGCGGCAACCAGGCCGATCGCGGTAAGGACGCCCAGCAAGATCGGTACGCCCCACAGGCGCAGAAAGGCGGGGCTCATCGCGCGTCTCCCCGGGCCAGCGCCGGCACGCCGGCCCCTTCCGCTGTCGCCTCCTGTTCGTCCGTTGCGCGGACGGGAACCGGAACGCCCCGCTTGAGCCACAGGTACAGCCCGCTGCCGAGCACGAAGATCGTCAGCACGTCCAGCACGGCCCACAGGAACTGCAGCACCGGCCCGCCGTAGTCGCCGAAGTGCAGCGGTTGCGAAACGAGCAGCGCGGTGAGGTACCAGGGCAGGTCGCGGCTATCCGTCACTTCGGTCGTCTGGGCATCGATCAGCACCGGCTTGTACAGGCGCGAGGTGAGCGGCGCGTCGCCGTGCATGAACACGCCATAGTGGTGTTCGCTCGTGTACGGCGTGCCTGGAAACGCGATGAAGCCCACCTTCATGCCCGGCTCCAGTGCCTGGGCCCGTTTCACGGAAGCCTCGACCGACCCGAACTGGCTGATCGGAGGCGCGTTCTTGTACGGCGCCACCATGTCCGCCATCTCGGTCGATTGCCAGTACTTCAGCATCAGGTCGGCCCATGTGTTGATCATGCCGGTGCCGCCAACGACGAACAGCCAGGTCAGCGTGACGATGCCGAGCAGGTTATGCAGGTCGAGCCACTTGGTGCGGTTGGTGCGGGCACGACGTACGGTGCCGAACTCCAGCTTGCGCATGAACGGTGCATACAGGACCACACCGGACACGATCGCCACCAGCAGCAGCAAGCCCATCAGGCCTAGGAACAGCTTGCCCCACAGGCCGGCATACAGGTCCACGTGCAGGTGGAACATCACCGACATGAAGCTGCCTTCGAATTGCGGCGTGGGCAGCACCTCGGCCGTGCGGGCGTCGACCGCGGTCGCCTTGTAGTTCTCGTCGGTGCCATGGTCGCCCAGGGTGAGGTGCCACAGGTTCGGCTCATCCGCTTCCTGGAATGCGTACATCATCTTCTTGCCGGGATAGGCCGCCATGCCGGCGGCCACGATGGCATCCATGCTGGCTTTGGGCGCGCCCGCTGGCATGGGCCTGGCCTCGACTTCGGTGCCGAGCAAGTGACCGATTTCATGGTGGTAGATCAGCGGCAGCCCGGTAATACAGAGCAGCAGCATGAAGACGGTGCAGACCAGGCTGCTCCATTTGTGGATCCAGGCCCAGCGGCGGATGGCGACAGGTGTCATGGGAGGACGGAGAATGCGGCAAAAAGGAGGAACATTCGGGAATGATAATGCAAACTGTTCGCATTTACCATAATATCGGGATTTCCTGTTGACGATTGCATGCCATGTTCAAGCCAGCTCCACGATTGACTCCCCTCGCCTGTGCCGCCGCCCTGCTCGCAATCGGTGCCGCCCATGCCCAGGACAGCGTACCGGCCGATCGCCCGGCGATCCAGACGGTCGTCGTCAGCGCATCGGCCGATGCGTCCGCCGCCGGCCTGTCGAAGTCCTATTCCGGCGGCCAGGTAGCACGCGGCGGACGCCTCGGCCTGCTCGGCAATGTCGACATGATGGATGCGCCGTTCAACGCCACCAGTTATACGCAGCAGTTGATCCAGGACCAGCAAACGCGCAGCGTGGCCGACGTGCTGCAGAACGATCCGGGCGTGCGGGTAACGCGCGGCTTCGGCAATTACCAGGAGATGTACATGATCCGCGGCTTTGCCGCCAACTCGGACGACCTTGCCTACAACGGCCTGTATGGCATCCTGCCGCGCCAGTACGTGGCGACCGAGCTGCTCGAGCGGGTCGAGGTGTTTCGCGGCGCGAACGCGTTCCTGAACGGCGCCGCACCGGGTGGCGGCGGCATCGGCGGCTCGATCAACCTGCTGCCGAAACGTGCCGGCAATGCGCCGGTGACGGCACTGTCGGCCGGCATCGAAACAGGTGGCCAGCGCCATGCCGCCTTCGACATCGGCCGCCGGTTCGGACCGGACAACCGGGCAGGCATCCGCTTCAATGCGGTACGCCGCGACGGCGACACGGCGATTGAGGGCGAAGGCCGCGAACTCTCGCTGGCCAGCGTGGGAGTCGACTGGAACGGCGGACACTATCGCCTTTCCGCCGATGCCGGCTACCAGGACCATCGCCTGGCTGCCCCGCGCCCGAGCGTGCGGGTCGGCGCCGGCGTGCCGCTCCCCACGGCACCCGGCGGCGATCGCAATTTTGCGCAATCGTGGACGCACTCCGACGAACGCGACACGTTCGGCACGCTGCGCGGCGAACTCGACCTGGCGCCCGGCGCCGTGGCCTGGGCCGCGTTCGGCGCCCGTTCAGGCAACGAATCGAACGTCTTGGCGAATCCCACGGTGACCGCGGCGGATGGCGGGGGCACCGTCTACCGGTTCGACAACGAACGCGAAGACACGGTGCGCACCGGCGAAGTCGGCATGCGCGCGGCACTGCGCACCGGCGGCGTGGGTCACAGCATCAGCGCGACGGCGACCGGCTTCCACAGCGACTCGCGCAATGCCTACGCGATGAGCGACTTCGGCGCAGGCGTGCTGCGCACGAACGTCTACACACCGGTGGCAGTGGCGGAACCCGCGGCAACGTACCTTGTTGGCGGCAGGCTGGACGCCCCACTGACGACCAGCAAGTCGATCCTGTCGAGCTACGCGGTGGCGGACACGCTGGCGCTGGCCGACGACCGCGTATTGCTCACGGTCGGCGTGCGGCACCAGCGCATCAAGGACTACAGCTACGACTACAACACCGGCGCGCAGAGTGCCGCGTATGACATGAGCCGCAACACCCCCGCGGCCGCGATCGTGTTCAAGCCGGTCAGGCATGTTTCGTTGTATGCAAACTATATCGAAGGCTTGCAGAAGGGCTTGACCGCGAGTGGCGCCGGCGTGACCAATGTGGGTGAAACGTTCGCGCCAACCGTGTCGCGCCAGAGGGAGATCGGCGCGAAGATCGATACCGGCCGTTTCGGCTTCAATGCGGCCCTGTTTACGACCGGGCAGCCACTGGCCGCCGTCGTGGATGGCATATACGGCCCCAGCGGTGAACAGCGCAACCGTGGCCTGGAATTCTCCGTTTTCGGCCAGCCGCTGCGCGGCCTGCGCGTGCTCGGTGGCCTGACCCTGCTCGATGCGGAGCAGCGCCGCACGACTGGCGGCCTGAGCGACGGCAACGAGCCGATCGGCGTGCCCCGCACGCAGCTGAACCTGAACGCGGACTGGGACGTGCCGGGTGTGACGGGACTGGCGGTGGATGGCCGCGTGGCCTACACGTCGCGGCAATTCCTCGATGCCGCCAACCTGCAACGGGTGCCGTCGTGGACCCGCGCCGATATCGGGATCCGGTATCTCACGCGTATCGGCGAGCGGGCGCTAACGCTGCGGGCGCGCATCGATAACGTATTCGATCGGAACTATTGGGCGTCGGCTGGCGGTGCCTCCGGCTCGGGCTACTTGGTGCTGGGCGCGCCACGCACGCTGGCGGTGTCCGGCACGCTTGACTTCTGACTGGACTTGCAATGCGGCCTGTGGTGAGATACGTCCTACCGCAGCACGGAGCCAGACCGCATGGACGTCCTTACCACCGCATTGACCGCCGCGATCGCCGATGGAGGTACTGGCGCCGCGTACGAGATGCTGAAGTCGCGCCTGACCGGCAAATCGCCACGCGTGGACGAGGCCATCGCCGACCTCGAGCAGGATCCCGGTTCCCTGTCACGCCAGTTCGCTGTGTCCGATGCGCTGGCTGCGGCCGGCCTGGCCGGCGACCGCTACCTGCGCGCCGCCGCGCGCAATCTGGTCGAGGAAGTGGACCGGCGCCGTGCGCTGCGCGCCGCGCCCGGGTCGGGGGACCAGCCTAACTACGCCGTGCTGCAGGTATTCTTTGCCACCGACCGGCAGGCGACCGGCGACCGGCACCCGGCACGCCAGTTCGGCGCGGCCCGGGGTGAGCTCAGCTATGGCAGTTGCGAGGTCAGCATCCCGCACAGCGGCCACGAAGACGGTGCCGTGCTGCCGACATTGCTGCGCCTGCAGGCCCGCCCCGATCCGGATGGCCATGCGATGCTGCTGCGATCCGATGTCGTGCCGCGCGAACAGTACTTCGCCATGCTGGCCGACAGCATCGGCAAGGCTGCCGGCGGCGCATTGCTGTTCGTGCCCGGCTACCGCACGAGCTTCGAGGATGCGGCACGGCGCACGGCGCAGATCGCGCAAGGGCTGCAATTTTCCGGCGTACCCGTGTTCTACAGCTGGCCATCGCAAGGCCGGCTGTCCGGCTACATGGTCGACGAAACCAATGTCGAGTGGGCGCAGCCGCGGCTGTCGGCATTCCTGATCGAATTCATCGAGCAGGCGGCGCCAGGCGAGGTGCTGCTGCTGGGGCACGGCATGGGTGCGCGGGCGCTGGCGGGTGCGGCCGTTGCCGCGCTTGCCGCCCGCCCCGGCCTGGCACCGCGCTTGCGACAGATCATCCTGGCCGCGCCGGATATCGACGCCGGCGCATTCCAGCGCGACATCGCGCCGGCCCTGGCGGCGGCGGGAGCCGCCGTCACGCTGTATGCATCGTCCGAGGATGATGCGTTGCGGGCGGCCCACCGCACGCGTGCTTTTCCACGTGCCGGCGATGGCGGCGCGGCACTGGTGCCGGTTGCCGGCGTGCAGACAATCGACGCCAGCGCCGTCGATACCAGTTTTACGGGCGCGCCGCGAACGGCACCGGGTCACTCGGTATTGGCCGATATCCGGCAGCTGATTGCCGGGCAGCCGGCAGCCGGGCGCCCCGGCTTGCAGGCTGTCGATGCGTCTGTTGGCCGCCATTGGTCAATCAATGATTAGGAGAATGCCATGACGGCATATGCAAGTGCCTTCGACGATGCCATTTTCTCCGTCGACGACCTGGCCGATCGGATGGGCGGCGATGCGCGTGCCGAGGCAATGGTGGTGCGCCGCGTACGCGAATGCATCGGCAACGGCATCGATCCGCTGAACCTGGCCGGCGAAGCGGTGCAGCAGGCCCGCTTCATGGAAGCACGGCGCATCCTGCACAACCTGCGCAACGACATCAGCGAACTGGGTGCAAGCCGCTTCATCGGCGCATGCCTGGCGCTCGAGCTGGCACTGGCCGAAGGCCGCGTTGTCGAGATACCGCTGCTGTTCACGGCCGCTGAGACGGAACTGCGGCTTGTCATGGAGCATGCGGGGATCTGGCTGGACCAGCATGCCGGTCGAGCCGCGCAACGCTAGTCTGTCGTTCGCAACGCCGGCCCTGGGTAACTGAGCTGCAGCTGCGGGCCGGCCTCATATCGGCGTTCAAGTAGCGAGCTGGACTATACTAACGTCTCGTTACAATTGTTACCGTCGCTGCGCGACGCGCCTCTGCTTTTCCGTAAAGACAACATGCTAAGATCGACATCGATCCAGCATTGATTGCTGATCGGAAGCCCGGCCCTACGATGCTTCCCCACGGTGTCCGTGCGCCTTGCTCGACAGTTCGGCAGTATCATTGGCACCGTTTCAATCGCGACACGCAAAATCGACACACACACTGCGCCATGCACGGCACGCAGTGCGGACCTGGATAAGGCAAGAAAAAAAACATGGAATTATTCAACAAGTCGGGAGCGTTGATCGCGTCGGCCCTGGTCATGGTCGGGGCCTTGATTGCGTGCCAAGCCAAGGAAGAGTCAGTCCCTCCAGCCGCCGTGGTCGAAGCCGTGGCACAGCGCTTGAGTGCCCATGGTGGTGCTGCCGCTGAACGGCGCCTGCGCGAATGGGCCGAACAGGGCTCGGTGGTCGCCAAGCGCGAACTCGGCATGCTGTATCAGAACAAGACGCCGCGCCGCGGCGAAGCGATGCGGCTGTTTGAGGAAGCGGCACGCGCGGGCGATGCGGAATCGGCTTTCCAGCTGGCCGAAATGTATCGCCGCGCCGCCGACGGCACCCGCAACGAGCCGGACAAGGCCTGGCCTCTGTACGCGCAGGCGGCCGTACACAGGCACCCGAAGGCGACGTTGCGCCTGGCGTCACTGGCAAGGGACGGTAGCGAGGAGGCCGCACGATGGCTTGCCGCCTCGGGGATCAAGTGACGTGCCGCATGGCGTCTATCGCCAATGGCAGAGGGCGGCGGTACCCGGATGCGTTACAGTAGACGCGCCAGGCCTGCTGGCCGGGGTGTTTAACGCCTTTAACATCACTTAACTTGCCTTCTCCACATTGCAGTTCCATCATGGACGCATGAGAAGCAACAGCCGTTTGCTGTTGCGGAACAGGAGAAAGAAATGCAAGCCAATCAGCCTTCCGTCCATATCTTGCACGCCGATGCCGTCGTGGCGGCCGGCATTCATGCATTGCTCGCCGAGCGCGGCGAGTTCCACCTGACCATGCACGAACGCCAGCCGCAGGGCCAGGCCCATGCCCGCGTCATCATTGCCGATTACGATAGCGGTATCATGCTGGCCAGGCAGTTGGCGCCGGACCGTTTCGGCGCCGCTCCACGCGTATTGATCATGACGCAGCTCGACAAGGAATGGCAGGTGCGCACGGCGATGGACAGCGGCGTGCATGGCTACCTGCTGCAGTGCTGCGAAGCCGACGAGCTGGTGCGCGCGGTCCAGCAGTTGAGCCAGGGAATGCGATACATGGCCGAAGCCGTCACACGCTGCGTTGCGGACAGCCTGAGCCGGGAATCACTGACAGGCCGGGAAACCGACGTGCTGCAGTTGCTCGCCAGGGGCTGCTGCAATAAATCGATTGCGCGGGAACTGGGCATTGGCGTGGGGACCGTCAAGACGCACGTCAAAGGCTTGATGAGCAAGCTCGAAGCCACGGCACGCACGCACGCGGTCGTCGTCGCCGCCCAGCGCGGCCTGATCGGTAGCGGAAGCCGCATTGCCGCAACATTGCCGGGACGCCCGCAGCGTTCCGGTACCTCAATGCAATAACCATGTTCATTTCGGCAGGCTTCGTTGAGGGCGATCAACGAGCCTTTCCGGTAATTTCCTACGCTGGCATTTCAGCCTGCAATGGAGACCGTCATGCCGAATCGCTTTCTCATCGCCCCCACCCGTTCAACACGTATCCGCAAGGCCGTCACCGCCCTGCCCCTGCTGCTGGCGCTCGGCGCCTGCAGCCGCCCGTTGCCCGCGGACGAACTCATGGCCGATGCGCGCCGCTTCCGTGACCAGGGCGATCCGAAGGCGGCCATCATCCAGCTCAAGAACGTTGTGCAGCAACAGCCGGAACATGCGCCGGCGCGGCTGATGCTGGGGCAAATGTACCTGGACACCGGCGACATGGCATCGGCCGAGAAGGAATTGCGGCGGGCCCGCGACCTGGGGGCGCAAGCCGATGCCGTGCAGCCCGCGCTCGGCAAGTCGCTGCTGTCGCAGGGGCAGTTCCAACGCCTGCTGGACGAATTTCCGGAAGATCAAGGCAACGCGCACGTGTTGACCTTGCGGGCCCAGGCATTGCTTGGCCTGAACCGGCTGGATGAGGCCCGGTTGCATTTCGAACGTGCCCTGCATCTGAAACCGAACCTCTCTGACGCGACACTCGGCCTGGCGAAACTCGCGCTCATCGGAGAAAAGACCGATCAGGCCAGGCACCTGGTGGAACAGGCAATCGTGCAAAATCCGGACAGCATCGACTCGCTGCGCCTGAAGGGCGACCTGCAGCGTGCCGGCAATGACACTGCAGCCGCGCGCAAGACCTATGAACGTATCCTGGAGGTCAAACCGAACAATGTGCAGGCCTACCTCGACCTGGCCAACCTGGCGATCCAGGAAGATCGGCTCGATGATGCACGCCAACAAATCAAGCTGGCCCGCAAGGCGCAGCCGAAGAACCTGTTGATTGCTTATTCGCAGGCCCTGCTCGATTTTCGCGAGAAGCGCTACAAGTCCGCCCTGGAACAGGTTCAGCAGGTTTTGCGCGCGGCACCCGAGCATATGCCAAGCGTGCTGCTGGCTGGCGCCGTATCGGTGCTGACGGGATCGGATACCCGGGCCGAGCAGCATCTGAACCAGTTTTTGCTGGCAAATCCCAACCATGCGTACGCGACAAAGTTGCTGGCAACGGTTGCGCTGCGAGGTGGCAAGCGGGATGACGCGCTCAAGATGATGCGCACCGCGCTGAAGGGGGCGCCGAACGATGCCGATCTGCTGGCGCTGGCCGGCGAGGCGGAGATGCAGGCCCATAACTTCACACAGTCGGCGGCCTACTTCGAAAAGGCCAGCGAATTGAAGCCGGAGCGCTCGGATCTGCGGCTCGGTCACGGCCTCAGCCTGCTGCAGAAGGGCGACAGTTCGAAGGCGATCACCGAACTGGAACGCGCGGTCGAAGGAGGCAGCGGCCCCGAGCGTGCGAGCACGCTGCTGGTGTTGAGCCACTTACGCGACAAGCAGTTCGACAAGGCACTGGCCGTGGTCGATGGGCTGATCAACAAGCGCAACAGCGCACGGTTGCAGAACCTGCATGCTTGCGTCGTTTCCGCCGAGGACGAAATATCTATTTGAATCAGGTAGTTAGCAAAGGCGGCTCATGGCCGACCGATACTGTATATTTGGCATCTGCCAAATATCCTCGATGGCGCCATCCCGTGTCACGCTGTGCTATCGTTGTCACAACCTCTATGGATACGCTGTGCATCATGATTCCAGACCGTCGCCGAAACCATGTGCATGCTGCCGTTATCGAGGCAGCAATCCGCTTTGCAGGTGACGGCCGACTGCAACGCGCACCTCAGCTTCTTCGTGACGAGGGCGTCGCTTTCTGTGTAGCGAACCGCGTGCTTTCCCCGCTGGGACAACGGCGGCGCCATCCAGATGATCCAACGGCCCTGTTCGACCACGATGTGGAGTGCCAGTCGGCAGGCATGCTGATCAGTTGGCGTTGACCATCCTGTCGAGCGCCCGCTCGATTGCATCCCAGTGCTCGTCGAAAAAGCACGCACGAAACGGCGGAGCATGTGTCGCGTCTAGCTCTTGCGCCAAGTTGCTCAGCGCATCGCCTCCAGCCTCTATCGTCATACGCTCTGACTTTTCCATGTGACCTCCTACACGCAGGGTAGGCTCTCTTGGGCGACGACGGTTGATCCGCGTCAAATGCCAAGCAGCTTAGAAAATGCGAGGTGCCGTGATTCTGGATATGACCACGTTACCTAAACGCGCAATTTGTCGACGTTTGATTGTGTATAGTGTAAGACTGTGATGTCCAATTACTAAGGCCTTTAATGCTACGCGTCAATTTTACCCTCGCTGGAATTATCGACGCTGCCATAGTTATCAGAGACATTCTAGGCATTGCGCATGCGGAGAAGATGCTGACTGATGCAGGCGTTTCTCAAGCGACCATCGTTAGAGTTCTATCCGGCCAGGAAGCTGACCGAAGAGGCCTGTACGACGGAGCGTAAGGTTCCCGCTATTATTCGTCTCTTCCGTGCCCAGCCAGTGCAGCCGCCCTGCACACGTTGTATTGCCCAGCCACCTGGACGAGCTTCGTCGTCGTGGTACCGAACGACGGATCATTCAGCGGCGTCAGCTTCGGGCACGCCGCGATCACCAGCGGGTCCGGCCCGACCGGTGATGGCCTCGTTGATGTTGCGCAGCTGGCCAGCGTCATGCACACAATCGCGATAGACAGGGTTGTCGCGCACGATCGTTTCGACGCGTCCCTGCACGGTGGTGTTGCGCACCACGATTTTTGCGATGGCATCTGCTGCCCCTTCCATTGCGAGTTTGCGAGTGTCGTCAGCGACCTGCTTGGCCTTCGCCTGGCTAGCGATCTCGGCGTCGCGGCCGACAGTCGTGCCGTACCAGAAGCCGCCGGCCGTGCCAGCCACGCACAGCAGCACGGCGGCCATGAGCGCCTGGATGTTCATGCCGCCAGCTTCCCGCCGAAGCGCACGAACTGCTTGCGCAGCATGTCGATCGAGTGTTCGGGCTGGTCATAGCCGGCGCCTGGGAACGAGGCCCAGCGGCTGGAGCAGCGTGCGATCGCCATGTCGAACCGGCCAGTTTCCACGTCCAGCAGCGCGCGGCACTCGCGGATCAACTGGATCGCCCATTTGTCCTGCGACTCGGGGCCGAAGTCCGGCAACGCCAGGTGCTTCTGATAGTACGGCCAGAATCGGCCCATGAACTGGTACCGCCCGGCCGCGTCACTGTTGAGCGCCTTGCAGCGGATCATGGGGTGCATGGAATACGAGCGGAACAGGATCGGCTTCGCGGGCGTGGAGCCCACGCACACGTTGTAACCCCGGTCGCTCTTTTCCATGAGCTTGTCGCCCAGCTCGCTCCAGGCGATCGTGTCGAGGAATGCTTTCAGGTTCGGGCTCATCACAGGTTGTCCTTCACGGTTTTGAAAGTGGTTGCCGCATCGATGGCCAGCTCGCCCAGGTCCTTGCCGCGCCGGCGCTCGAGCCACAGCACCAGGCCGCCGAGCAGCCACCACGCCGGCAGCGCGGCGATGACGAGAAACGGGGCCGCGGCCACGAGCAAGCCGGCCAGCTGGTCGCCACCGTACATCGCGCCAACCTCGCGCGCCGACGCGAAGTAAGTCGGGTACCAGGAGTGCGCAGCGATCGCCAGTAGCGGGCCGAACGTGAAGGAGCTGATGAGCGCGCATGTGAATCGAACGGCGGCCTCGCGCGCGCTGCGTGGCCACATCAGGGCAAAGCCGATTGCCGTCGCCAGTGCCGAAGCAATGACGGTCGCGCCGAAAAATTTGATAGCCGCGGCAATGCCGCCGGTCTCGAGACTCATGGGGTGAGCTTTCATAGATAGGAATGAAAAAGCCACCCGGAGGTGGCCTTGGTTGATACGGAAATTGGGGGCGTGTTATTGCGGATCGACCGGCGCCGGATCGATCGGCGGCTCTTCCGGAGGTGGCAGGTAGATTCGCCAGGTGCAGTCAACCTGCGGCGCGTACCAGTCAGCAAAGCACGCAGAGCCGCAAATCATGTTCACGCGCTCACCAGCTGCGTTTAGCAGCTCTATGCGGTCGATCACCGGCTCGTCACCGGTGCAGGGGTATGGTGGGGGTGCTACTGGGGGCATTTCGTTCTCCTCTATCGAATGACGCGCAGGATGCCGGGAGCACCGGCGGAAGCGTTGGACGTAGTAGTACCTGCTTGCGATGGGCTGCTCTCGCTCGCCCCGCCACCGCCCGCCCCGTACCCGACCGCAGCTATGGCGCTTTCACCATTGGAGCGACCGACACCCCCTCGACCAAGCTGTGACTGCGCCCCGTTGCCGCCCTTTTTAGGGAAGGAGACCGTCGGCTGGCCGTAGTAATCCCAGACCGCCGCATCATCACCAATCTGCCCAGGAGTATTAAAGTCGCCACCTGTAGCCGTACCGCCTGCGCGTGAGGCATTCACCTTTCCCCCGCCTGCGGTGATCGATCCGAATCCTGGCACGGTAAATGTAGAATCGCCACCATCGGTACCGTTGTTGTTCGTGCTGGTCGTGCCGAGTCCCGCTGCGCCCTGCGTGTACGTGCACACCGTGCCGAGCGGCACGCCCCTGAACGTCTTCTCGACGTAGCCGCCTGCCGATCCGCCAAGCAGCTGCCTACCGCCCGACCCAGGCCCCTGCAGGACGATCTTGAAATCTTCGGCGTCGGTCACCCACGTGCCGCCGGCCGTCATGTTCGTTTCAGTGAACACAACGCCACGGCCCTCCGGACCGCGAGCGCCACGCGCGCCGGTCACCGAGATAATCCAGTTGGCGACGGTGCCGGAACCCTCGAACGTCGACACGGCAATCGCTAGGCTCGTGCCGTTGTAGCCGGCCACGGTTCCGTAGATAGCGTTTGCCGGATTGCTCGCGCTCACGGCCTTGACGTCCACGCCTGGCGTGAACTGCTTGCCGCCCGGTACCACAAACAACTTCGAGCCGCCGCCGATAGTGTTCGACGTCGTGCTGGTGGCCGTCAGGCCCGTGGCACTGCTCGCCGCCGCCGCCGCACTGGTAGCAGCGGCCGTTGCACTACCCTCTGCTGCCGTTGCACTGTCCGCTGCTTCGCCTGCTTTTGTGCTGGCGGTGTTGCGGTACCCCAGCGCTTGCCCGGCGCTGCCGTTCGCCGCTGTCGCACTTCCAGCTGCGGCGCCGGCGCTATTGAACGCATCCAGCGCGTTCGCGTAGACGTTCTGCGCCAATGCCATGAACTGCGCCACGGAGGCGATCATCCACGTGATGAAGGCATCGACCTGCTCCCGAAAAAGGCTTCGGTTCCCGCGCTGCGGCGCCGGCGTTGGCGGCGGAGTAATTTCCGGTGGGGTTACAGCTGCCATTGGATGATTCCTTGTACGTTGATTGAAAGCTGGCACTTGCCAGGCGCCACGTCGTAGACGAGGTCGCCAGAGCCCAGGCCCAGTTGCCGCAGACCGCCATACTCGATGGACGAGCTGCCCTTCCAGACGCAGGGGATGCCAAGGTGCTGCTGCAGGGTCTTGCGCACCATCTCGGCCTCCGAAACGTCCAGCAGTCCGCTCATTTGCAGATCGGTGGTGTTGCGCCGGTCGTTGATCTGGGTGACCCCGAACTTGTTGGTTTCGATGGTTGCGTATGTCAGCGGCGATACCTTCGGCTGGCTGAGCGTCCGGGCGAGCGACAGCTCGTCACCGACCACGAAGGCCGCACACCGCACCTGGCCAGAGGCCTTCGTGAGCGTTACGGTGACTTCGGCCTTGTAGTACTGCTCGACGTCGGTCAGGGTGAAGTCGGTCTCTGGCTTGAACGGATCCCAGAAATACTCGTCGTAGTCAGCAGGCTCCGAGCCCTCCAGTACGTGCACGATGTCCTTGATGATTTCGCCGCCGGGTCGGTCACGGATCACCACATGGATTTCATCGGCGTCCAGGCCAAACCACTCGGCCGTGCTGAAGAATCCTGGCTGGACGACATACGTAAAGGGCGAGTCCGCGACCGTCTGACTGCCCATGTCGTTATCGAACATCGCCCAGGCGTTCGCGGGCCCCACCTCGACCCACCAGGGCGTACTGCCAGCGAGGTTCTCGGCAGCCGCAGGATCGTGCCCCACGTTGCCGGCGCGGACGCTTTCGTAGATCCGGTGCGTAACGTCACTTCGACACAGAATCCCCACGGCGTAGGTGGTGACCGGATTGAAGGGATCGACCGTCTCCACGGCCGTCGTGCTTTTCAGCATTGCTTCCGTAATGGCGATCGGCCGCAAGATCGTAATCATCGCCGTCATGTTTTTACCTCCACTCGAATGAAACTGCCGCCCTGGGAAAGGCGGTCCAGCAGCCGCTGGGTGGCGCGCGCGCTTTCGGCCTGCTGCGCGGCCACACTGCGCAACATCGCTACCTCGGTCTTCAGTGCCCGCACTTCCTCGGCCACTTGCGCGCTATCCGCGGCAGGGGCACGAAGGCGATCCATCAGCTCACGGTTATCTGCCGCCGGGATGATCCGCTCGCCCTTGTGGATGAGTGCCGGCATATCGGTTGGCACGTAGTTCGTGCCCACCGCGAAGGGATGCAGCTTCTTGTATTCCTCGCTGGCCAGGAAGCCCGCGCGGATTGCCTCCCAGCTCTGCCCAGCCGCTCGTGCGCTTTCCCAGGCATCGACACCGGCCGCATCGCCAGCGCGGCCGAGTAGCTCCTGATACAGCGATTGGATCTTCGCCTCGTCCGACCCTGCGATCGAGCCTGAGACATTGGCACCGGTGGCAGCCTGGCCCTGCCAGTACGCAACCTCGCTTTGGTTGGCATCGCGGCCCAGGTGCTGCTGGTAAGCGGCCTGCGCCTGCGAGGCGGCTGCGGCGACCGGGTTCTGCATCGCCGCGGCGATGGCAGCCGACAGCCCGGCCAGCGCGACAGGGATCGCTACCACACCCTTGTTGACGCCGTTCAGCACATCGAGCTGGCTCTGCGCCAGCTCCAGCATGCCGTCCAGACGCTTCACCTCGGCGTCGTAGCGTTTCTCTTCCTGCGAGGTCTGCTCGTTCAGCGCGGCGAGCTGTCGCTCGTCAACCGACAACTGCACGTCGGCCAGCCCGGCCAAGGCTGCGATCTCATTGCTGGTGCGATACAGGTCGCGCTGATAATCAACATACGACGAGAAGCCGCCGGCAGAATCCTCACGCAGCGTGTCGAGCGCCACCTTCAGAGAGTCTGCGTCCGGCAGAATGCCGCCGGCACGGGCGATGGCCAGCGCCGCCGAGATTTCAGCCTGCGCCGTCTTGCGAGCGGCTGCAGGATTGGCCACTTCGGTCGCATCGAGCGCGCCACGCAACGAATCGGCCAGTGACTTGATCTTGCCGATCGATTCCGTGACGGCGTCCGTTTGCGCCTGCAGCGCTTTCAACGCCACATCGTGCGCATCCTGCAGTGCGGTCTTTTCCGCCGCCACCGATCGCGATACCAGCTCGAATGCCGACGTCACGTTCTGCTTGAGCGCGTCGGCACTTGCACGCAATGCAGCAGCCGCAGCTTCCGCTGCCGTCTTCTCGTCCTGCAGGGCATAGATCCGCTCTTGCAGCGGCCGGTTCGATTCATCCAGCGCAGTCAGCTCGATTGCGCGCTGAGCCGCCAGGGCGCCAACAGCATTGCCCTGCAGTTCCATCAACTGCATCTCGAGGCCACCGCGTTCGTCTGCGATCGCCGCGGCCCTCTCAGCGGCATCCTCTGCCGCTTTGCTGGCGGCATCCGCAACCGCGGCGAAAGCGTCGGACAGGCCCATCAGCGCCGCGTACTGCTTGGCGCCCGCCTCCGTCGACACGTTCAGGCCCAGTACGAGCGCCTTGAACTGGTCTTTCGTCGTCACCGATGCCAGCCCCATCGCGGCCAGCTGCTCCGCGACGTACTTCTGCACCGGTGCCAGGCGCTCGGCCTCGGTGAGGAAGTTGTCCGCGAAGGACGATGCCTGCTCGGTCAGCGCGTCGATGCCGCCGGCGAGCCCGATCAGCCGCTCGCGCGCGGCCAGGCTGCCCAGGCCAACGGCGCCGAACTGCATGCCCAAGGATTCGAGCGCGGCGTCCACCAGGCCATAATTCGAGGCCAGGCGAATGACGGTCTCTGCATAGCCCTCCCCCACCTGCCGGAACGACTCCAGCTCGGGGAATACGGCCGAGGCCATGTCGTCCGTGGCTTTCGAGATCACTGCGCTGATCGCCGCGGTCAGGTCGTCACCGGTCAAGCCCTTGAGCGACACCTTCGTCATCTCGATCGACAGCGAGTCGAGCACCTTCGTGACGTGATCAGCGCCGACGCCCATGCCGATGGCGGCGGCCTCCAGCGCCTTCTCGACGTTGGTGAAGACCAGGCCGAACTGGTTCGCGAGTTCGTCGCTCAGGCCGGCCACCTCGACGCTGTTGCTCGTTTTCTTGGACAGGCCGAAGAATTTCTTCTTCGTTGTATCGACACTGGCGTACTGCTCGAACCCGATGCCCTGCTCCAGGTCGCGCACACTGCCGCCAAACTGCAGGCCCGAGTCGACGATGGTCTTCGTCGTCTTGCCGAAGATCGCCTTCGTGATCGAATCGCCGATACCGATGTTGGCCCAGTCGAACAGCGCGCGGTTCAGGTGCGTGACGACGTTGCCCACGGCCCCGGAGCCGTTGAGCGTGGTGCCCGTGGCGATGCCGAGGTTCTCGCCTTCGACCAGGCCAGGGACGCGCACGACGAGGTTCGTCAGGCCCGTCATCGAGGCCTCGATCGCGCGCAGGGCGTCCAGCATGCCCTTGTTGATCGGAATGAGGCTGTCGGAGTTCTGCTCCAGTGCTTCCAGCGATGCCGCGATCGAATCCGACTGCGCCTTCGAATCGCCGAACACGCTGCCGGTGCCCTGCTGCTTCTGCATGTCCGCCGCAGACATCCCGCCGCCGCCAGCCGAGCCACCGATACCGCCGATGGCAACGCCCAGGCCTGCCACGATTGCTGCCATGGCTGCCATGCGACCGAACGCGGTGTACGGATCACCGGTGCCTTGCGTCAGGACAGCGCTGATACCTTTCGGCACCAGCTCAGCCACAGTTGCCGCCAACTCGGCAGCATGGAACACCTGAGAGGCCGTCTGCAGTGCCTTGTAGCCACGACTCTGCTCACCGAAGAAGCCGGCGGCCGCCATCGTCATGTCGCCATACCCGCGCAGACGGTCTTGCGTCTGGCGCTTGTTCAGTGCGGTAATGTCCTCCAAGTACTTCTTCTCGCTACCGCCATTCAGCAGCTCCAGGGCAGCATTGCCGCGCTGCTTATCAATCTCAGCCTGCTGAATGCCGAAACTTTCAAGGGCGGTCGTCAAGGCCACAAGGGAATTGCCTGCGCCGCCGAATGCGTCGCGCAGAGCATCACCGAACGCTTTCGGCTTCGAGGGGTCGAGGAAGCTCTCCAAATCCTTGGCAGCCTGGGCCACGCTTTGCAGCTCCGCCCCATTCAGCTTGGCGCCGGCCAAGGCTCGCAGCTCCTCCGCCTGCTTCCTGTACATGCCCGACAGCGTGCCCGACAAGTCCAAGCCATCCGCAATAGCGGCATTCTGCTCAGCCGTTGCAGCACTGTCCATCAGACGAGCGGCGGCGATCTCTGCCAAGTCCTGCGCCGTCTTTCCGATGCTCTCGTTATAGTCGAGCTGGGCAGTCAACTGCCCCGTGATCGAATCGCGCGCGCCGGCAGCCCGATCGATGGTGTCAGCATAGTTCTGCGCTGCAGTGCGGCCACGCTTGACCTCCAGCTCGTTAAGCTGGTTTTCGGTCTGCATCCGGCGCGTAGCGATGCTCTCGTCGAGCACAGCGATGCGGCCGCGCAGCTCGATCTGCTCCCGCCCGCTGTCCTTCTTCCCGGCCGTCAGGCGCAGTTCGTCGTGCAGGCGCTTCCTCTCCCGCTCGGACGCGGCGATATCCAGCGTTTCCAGCGCCTGGATGTACTGCTCCTCCGCGACGATGCCGGAGGCGTGCTTCGATTCCAGCAGCATTCGCGAGCGCTTGGCCTGCTCCTCCTCGACGGCGCCACGACGTTGCAGGGCTGAGATCTGAAGGTCAACTGCATCGATGCCGCTGTTGGACGTGTTTTTCTTCCGAGCGGCGGCAACCATATCGCTGATCATTTGTTCGGTCGCCCCGGCTGCCTTGCCGAGATTGGTGATTCGCTCCTCTTCCTCTTTGAGCTTGGCTGTCGGAGTTTTGTACTGGTCTACGACAGTTTTCCAGCGCACGCCGGCCTCTTTAAGCGCCTGGTTTTTGGCTTCGGCATCGCCAATGCGCTTCATTCTCTCCTGCATATCTAGCAGGTCCTGCAACTGCTTTTTCCGCTCTGCTAGAGCCTTTGCCCCATCCGCCCCACTACCGAGGAAGGTATAGCGCGCGGCTTGAGCACGCGCCACGGCGCTTTGCGCTTTTTCAATTTGCTCGGCCAGGGTATCGCCCCGGAATGCGCCGACGAACATATCCCAGGCCTTCTTCATACCGCCAACGGATGCGCCCCATGCTGTTTCGAGCGCCCCCATGCTTGCCTTAACGCGGGCATTGCGCTGCTCTAAAGCATCAGCAAAGCTGGATTGCGCCAGCGCAGCAGCCTTCTCGTAGTCGCCCAGATCTTGTAAATCATTGATCTGCTGCGAAATCGCCAGGGACAGGTAGTTGAACTGCGCATCCAATTTCTGCGCGGCAGCCGATGGGTCTTTGCCGAGGTCAGCAAACGCCGCAGCAGTATCCGCGACAGCGATGCCGAGCAGCTTCTGCGAACCGATAGCGATCTTCGTGAACCGCTCCATGTCGGCGGCCGCGACGTTGCCTGCGCCGACCATGGTGACCAGTGCCTCAGCCGCCGCGGCCTGCGTGCCGCTTGCGTCGCTGATCTTGTCGGCCATTGTGGCCAGCTTGTCAGCAGTCAGGCCGGCCTGGTTGCCGCTCTTCGCCAGCGCCAGGATGTACGCGTCGGTCTCCTCGGTCGCATCGTGGTAGGCCACACCGCCCAGAGCGATGGCTGCCGCGAGTGCCGTGTATGGATTGATCAGCTTCCGCAGGTGCAGGCCCATTCCCTGCGCCGCTTCCTGTACGCCACCGAACATATCGACCAGCTGACCACCTTGCTGCAGCAGCACGGTAAGCGGAGCTTGGCCGCCCTGTAGGGATACCACGATGTCGGTGAATTGTGCCGGCACCCCGCGCAGCGCCGCGGCCGTCTGCCGGGCAGAGTTGCCGGCGTTGGTCAGGCCCGCCTCCTGCTCGCGCAGGCGCTGGATGAACGGCGCGGCCTGATCCGACACGCCCAGCTGCGCCGCGCGCAGCTCGAGCAGTTCAGCGCGCGTGCGGCCGATCGCTTCGGCCTGGCGCTCCAGATCGGCGACGAACGTGTCGCGGGTGTTCTGGGCCAGGGCCATTTCGCGCTGTGCCTGGGCCGTGGCCATGGCGGCGGACGTGACTTGCTCCTGTGCCTCGCGCTGCTCGCGCAGCTGGCGGATCAGGGGCTCTGCCGCCTCTGCCGCGCCGAGCTGCGCCGCACGGTACCGCAGCACCGCTTCCTGTGATTGGCCGTACAGGGCAACCTGCTCGCGCAGGCCTGCGACGAACTGCTCGCGGCCTGCCGCCGCCTGTGCGGCTTCGCGCTGCGCCTGTGCCTCTGCGCGCGCAGCTTGTGCGGCGCGCTCCTGGGCCACGCTGGACAGGCGTGCCGCTTCCGCCAGGCGCACCTGTGCTGCCTCGGCTTCGCGCAAGCCGGTCAAGCTTGGCGTGAGGCTATCCAGGCTCACACCCCGCAGGCGGGCCATTTCCTCGAAGTACTCGGCCGTTCCCTTCTTGCCGGCATTGAGCGCGGCAGTAGTGCGTTCGATTGACGACACCAGACTGCGCGCGGCGCTGTCCATGCGCGCGGCCGCAGCCGCGCCGCCGGCGCCCACGCTACCCAAAGCTTCAGCGCCCTGGGCGCCGAAGTTGCGGATAGCGCGACCGGTGCGCGTGGTGGCGGCCTCCACGCGCGCCAAACCGCTCTCAGCGCGGCTGGCATCCACCTCTACGCCTACGCGCGCAACGCCGATTTCGTTTTCCATGCGACCTCGAATAAAAAATGCCGCCTCGTGGGCGGCTACTTGCTGTTCATTGCGCTGAGCGCGGCGTATTCCATGACGCGCAGATCACTTTCCAGTGCGTCGTATTCGTCCGACAGGAGCTCCATCCGGTCCATGCGGTGGTACGCCACCATCATGTCCAGACCGTACGGACCACTCATCGCCACACGCCACTGCGTTTGCAGCGACTGGAAGAGCAGGAATGCCTGCTCGTTCTCCTCCCATACGTCGATCACCGTCGCCACGTCGTCGGGAGTGAGCCCCCATGCAGCCAGCTCTTCGGCGCTCGGAGGCTTCTCGTACATCGCGGCGGCGACGGCTTCTAGTTTTTTACGCGGGCCTCCGCGACGGCTTGCGCATAGGCGGCCGTGATGGCGGTCAGCGTGCCCGGGTATTCGTCTTCGAACTGCACCAGGTTCGCTTCGGTGAACTCGTCGTCCAGGTCCCAGCCTTCGGCGATCTTCAGCACGTGCTGCGCGCGGGCGGTGTCCAGGGTTGCGAAGTTTTCCGCCACGGTCACGCGCGGCGCGTCGGCCGGCGTCGATTCCTGCTCCTTCGCTGCCAGCGCTTCGGCCTCGGCCTTGGCCTTGGCGATGTTCTCGTCCACCAGCGCGGCGAACTCGCTGCGCGTACGGTATTTGTAGGTGATCTTCAGCGGCGCGGTGCCGCCCTCCAGCAGTACGACGTCGATGGTTTTCGTGAAGGTTTTTGGGTTGCCGCCGAGTTTCAGTTTTTTCATTTTGGGCTTTCAGGGGAATAAAAAGACCCGGCCGGAGCTACCGGCCAGGCGTGAAAACGCCCGCACGTGCGGGCGCCGGAGACACAGTTAGTTCGCGTAGCGAACCGGGCGGTTCTGCAGGGCGAAGCCTGCTTTCACCGACATCAGGTTGCCCTTCGTCATCGACGGCGTTTCGTCGAACGCGACCAGGGTGTTGTAGAGGATCACGCCACCCTGCGGCAGGTTTGCACGCAGGCCCGTGTTCGCACGGGTCAGCGCAGCGTTACGCAGCGCGATGTAACCAGGCAGCGTCGGGTCGTCGGCGATCGTCATCGCGATGGACTGGGCCGACGTGGTCGTCGGGATCTGCGAGTCGAAGTCCTGCTCGAGGAACGAGTAGGTCTGGTACTGCGGTTCGCCGCCGGAGCTGGTGTTTTCCAGCACCTGCGTGATCTGCTGCCACGTGTTGACCTTGCGAACGCTGCCCGTGCCGCTGCCGGCCGGGAACAGGTTGGTCAGCGTCGTGTCCAGACCTTCCAGCGTGATGTTGTTCGCGGTTGCTGCCTTCACGCGGAACAGGCGGCTATTCGCGCGCGACCAGCCGCTCGTGTATTCGACGATATCGCCCGGGGCGAGGGTGTTGGTAACGGACAGCACACTTTCGGCTGCATTGGTGGCCGCGGTGACGGACAGGACGGCGGCATAGGCCGTCGCCAGGGAGAACGTGGTGCCATTGGGCAGGGATACAGCCATGTTGGTTCCTTTCGGGCGAAAAAAAAGCTGCTCAGGGCAGCTGGGTTGTGCCCACGAAGGGCCGAAATTGGTACTGCAGGACCGTTACGTGTCGGTCCAGATCGAAAAGTGCTGGATGGTGCCGCGATAGCCGGTCGCCGCGTCGGCCGTCGTCATGACGCTGCCGAGTACGGTTGTGGCCAGCGCCGGCGCGGCGCGCAGCGTGCGCTCCACCTCGAGTGCGATCGCCTTGGCCTCGGCCCGCGTTTTCGACCAGACGTTCACCTGCAAGCGGGTGTTGCTTTTGCCGGGCATCGCGCCGTCCATGAAATTGACGGCATCGCCGCCCACGTCCTGGTGCGTGATGTACGGGGTTGCGGCCTCCTGCGGCGCGATGTCCGGGTACACGCGGTTGCCCGCGAGCCCCTTCAGCAGGGTGAAAATCAGTTCGTCCTGCGTCATGTCATGCCTCCGAATTCCGAGATCTTCGCGGCCATCGCCGCCAGCGCAGCCGCGCCGCCGTCCTGCTGCCGCGCGTAGAACGCGGCGCCCAGGAACGAATGGGCCGCCGCGTGCAGGGTGCCCATTTCAACCATGTGGCCGTACGGTGCCTTCTTTCTGTTCCAGCTGATGCGGTAGACCTTCAGCGTGTCGGTCGACTTCTCATCCGAAAACTTGCGGTAGATCGCGCCGCGCAGGCTGCCCGGCTCGAACCGATAGACCACACCGTTTTTCGTCGAATTGCGCCCGTAGAACAGGTGGGCCTTCTCCGATATCGGCGCGCGGACACGGGCCTCGTCGTAAATCACCTTTGCGAACGCTGCGGCGCCCTCGATCGCGACATACCCCTTCACGAAGTCGCCGAACTCCTCCAGCAGCGCAGGCAGGGCCTCTAGCTCGGACAGGTCGACAGAAAAGCTCATGGGACGCTCCTCACGCACATCAGCAGGGTTGTATCGCGCCCCTCCTCGAGGACTGCCTTGATCGCATAAGCGGTATCGCCGCGCAGCACGCGCATCGCCGCAGTGACGTCGGCGCGCCGCCAGATCCGGATGCGTGTCGTTACCTCCGATCGCTCGGCGCCGGCGGCAACGAACTCGCGGCCGCTGACGTCGCGGATGTCTGCCCACACGGCCGGGCCGATATCGGCCCAATCCGTGATCGGCTGGCCGTCAGGTGCCTGGCCTTCTGCCTGCCGCTGGATACGGATCTTGCTGTTCTTCGCCATGGGTCACCCGTAGACGGTGAGCGACGACAGCATGCGGCCCAGCTGCTCCACGGTCGGCGCGTGCAGCGGTGGGCAGTACTCCAGCTCGAGGCGCGCCAGAATGTACTGGCGGGCGGCAGCGGGCGTGGCTGCCGGCTCGGTGCCGTGGCCGGCCGTACATTCGATCCGCACCGCGCGGCGCCGCACCGCTGTCGCTGGCCAGCTGCCGGCCACCGGTGCCAGAAACGAGCGGTACCGCTCCACGACCACCTCGTAGGCAGCAGGGGGCAGCACCTGCTCGGCACCGGTGCCGTCGACGTACGTCACCGACTGCGCCGCGCGGGCCGGGTGCGGAAGCCGGATGGTTGGCTCGCTGCCAGGGCACTGCGGGAACTCGTCCAGCGTGACCCGCCAGCCGGACTCCATCAGGCAGTGGCCGGTTTCGTGCTCGACCTCGGCAATTAAGCCTCGCAACGACAGATCGAGCTGCGTGTCCAGTCCGTCATTTGCCGTTGCGCGGATCTTCTCTCGGGCGTCGTTGATCGAGACCGCCAGCACGGCGGCTGGCGTCGTGCAAACAGCTGCCATGGTCAAGCCTTCAGCGATTCGGCGTAGGCGACGGCTGCCGGATGCGTGTCAATCACGTCGCCCAGCTTTTCGACCTGGTCGGGGTCGATGTCGATCACGTCGTCGGGCGCGCCCAGATTGCAGAACGCGAGAACGCGGGCGCGCACGGTGCGGGGCGCGATTGGCGGGGCTGGGTCGATAGCAGCGGCGCTGGCCAGATCCGCCGGTTGCTCGACGTCAGGTTCGGCAGTTACGCTACTGGCCACATCGACTGGCGGGGCGGCAGCCTCCTCGAGTGCCGCTGGCTGATCACCGACTGGCTCCGCTGCGATAGTGTTGTCGGTCGGCGGGGCCGATTCGCCAATGGTCGAATCGGTCACAGCGACGTCGCCCTTCAGGGCAGTCGCGCCAGTGGCCGCTTGCTCCGCGTCGGAGGGGCCGGCTGTCGGGACAATAGCCTGCTCAACGACGGCAGCCGCGCTGGTAGTACTGGTTTTTGCTGCTTTTCCCATATCAGGTCATTCCTTTCATTGCGGCCGGTTGCCCGACCGCAGCTGATCATCAGGTGGCCGAGTTCTGGAAGTACTTGATCGCGCCACCGACATCGACCAGGTTCGCGCCGGAGCGGCAGAAGGCGACGAAACCAACCTGGCCAGCCTCGGTGTACTTCGAGTCGGTCATGCGGAACAGCGTGACGTCCATCACGTCGCGGATCAGGTACTTGCTGAAATCGCCGAAGAGGACCGACTTCGCGTTTGCCGCCATCGAAGCCATGTGCTGGTTGATCACGATCTCGCGGCCCAGCAGGCGGTCCGGAGCGCCGCCCGGATTGCCCTGCTCGTAGCCCGGCACGAAGATCGGACGGCCATTTGCGTCCTTGATTTTGCGCAGAGCCTTGAGCGTGTCGTCGTGCATCATCCAGCGGCCGGACGGACGGTAGAACGGATCGACAGAGTGTTCCAGGTCCACCAGATCGTCGTAGGCCACGGTGACCGTGGAGCCGGTCGCGCCGATCTTGCCGGCGGATGCTGCCGTCACCATGCCACGCGGCTGGCCGGTGCCCGTGCCCCCCGTGTGGTGGCGGTTCTGGATACGGCCCAGGCGCAGGCGCAGCACGGTCTGGATGTATTCCTCGATGTTGAACATCGAGTCCTGCAGCAGCTCGAACGGCAGTGCGATCGATTTGGACGTGTACTTATACACGTCCATCGAGGCCTGGCCGAACGTAGTATCGGCGTTGCCACCCTGCTGGTTCTGGCCGACGATCGCGCCTTCCTCCTGCGTCGAATCAGCGGTCGGGAACAACATCTGCGCGCCGGTCGAGGTGCGGATGCCGGTGGCCACGCTGCGCACGGCAAACATCGCACGCATAGCCTCGTACAGGGTGCGGCTGAATTCGGTCGCGACCGTGTAGCCGCCCTCGGTCCCGTTGGTGGTCGACATGGCGCCACGGATGTCGGGGTTGACGCGGTTGTTCATGGCGGTACGCTGTTCCGCCGTCAGCGCGCCCAGGCCGCCGCTCAGCATCGCGCGCAGCGCGGTGGATTCGTCGGTCTGGCCCCCGCGATCGCGCATTGCTGCATTCAGCGCGGCTTCGTGCTCGGCGCCGGGGTTGTCGCCGGCCAGCTGTGCCAGGCGCTGTTCACGGGCGATCTCGTTGTCGATCGCCTCGACTTCGGCCAGGAAGCCGTCCAGCTGCGCGGCCTCGGCGGCCGGCATGCGCTGGTTCGCCGGGTATTTGTTGTTCAGGTCCTGCGCCTTCTTGGCAGCGGCAGCGCGCTGTTCGCGCAGTTGTGCGAGTTTCGACATGAATTTTCCTCAGGGTTTGGTCCGCTCTCGCGGCCGGTGGGACGAAAAAAAGCCGCCTCGGTGGGCGGCTGGTTGTTGGCGCGAGAGCGCGATTACTGCTGCAGGCGGGCCAGCATGGCGATTCGCTGCTGCTGGCGGGCCCGGTGTTCGTCGGTGGCGATATCTTCGATACCGGGGGTGTTGTTCTCGATCTTCGGCGCCTTGGCATAGGCGCTCATGTTCCACGCTGCCTCCGCCTTCGTGCCAGC